>CAIYNU010000030.1 GCA_903927615.1 uncultured Rhodospirillales bacterium
CTAAGCAGCCATTCGTTTAAAATAAGCTGAAGCGGAATGTATAGCGTGGCATGACGGCCAATGTACACAATCAATTTAATAGCTATTTGTGCAAGGGCACTTAATCGACAGTGATATGATTTGCAGGCATTCCTGCAAATGAGTTGCTGCCGCTTCCAGCACCGCGATCCCGAAGCGGTTTCGTCGATTGTCATGACGCCCCCATGGAATTAAGTTAATATCATTAAAATATATGGATATTTTGGTGAAATCAATACATATTAAATGTTATACGTGTAATAATGGTATAATAACCATCGTATAAATTGCATACATTTGTATGATAGCCGTGCGAATCCGTTGACCCGGCCTCTCGGTCCTGGGATGAGGGGGTTCGGACCAAAGCCGCAAAACCAGATGGCTTGCTTGTATTGCGTAACGGGAGCAGATAACAGACGATCGATAGGTGTGATACTGGCCAGTCACGACAATGACACATTGTCGGTATCGGGCCACGCCGGTCTCAGGCCGTTGGCGTCGGTGCCTCGCCGTCCCGGGCGGCCAGGGCCCGGGCCAAAGCTGCAAAGCCGGCCACGTCCACCTCCTCGGCGCGCAGGGTCGGGGCGAGGCCGGCTTGGGCCAGGAGGTCTTCGGGGTTGCCGAGCACGCGCAGGCTGGCGCGCAGCATTTTGCGGCGCTGGCCAAAGGCGGCGGCGGTGACGCGCTCCAGGGTTGCCCAGGCGGCAGGCTCGGGCCGAAGCCGGGGGGTCAGCCGGACCACGGCCGAGTCGACCTTGGGCGGTGGCGTGAAGGCGCGGGCGGGCAGGGTGAACAGGGTCTTGGTCTCGGCGCGCCAGCGGGTGATCACGGTCAGCCGGCCGTAGCTCTTGCTGCCCGGGGCGGCGGTCAGGCGCTCGGCGACTTCCTTCTGGAACATCAGGGTCAGGCTTTCGAAGCGGTCGAGCTGGCGCAGCCAGCCCAACAGCAACGGCGTCGCGATGTTGTAGGGCAGATTGGCGACGATGGCCCGGGGGGCATCGGCCAGGGCCACAAGGTCGACGGCCAGGGCATCGCCGGCCACCACCCGCAACCGGCCCGCGGCGGCTTCTTCCAACTCGGCGAGCGCCGCCACGCACCGCTCGTCACGCTCCACCGCCACCACGCCGCGGGCGTCGGTGTCCAGCAAGGCCCGGGTAAGCCCGCCCGGTCCCGGGCCGACCTCGATCACCATGACCCCGGCCAGGTCACCGGCGGCGCGGGCAATGCGCGCGGTCAGATTGAGGTCCAGCAGGAAGTGCTGGCCCAATCCCTTGCGCGCCGAAAGGCCGTGCCGCGCAATGATGTCCCGTAACGGTGTGCCGTTCATGAAACTGTCGCGTTCCGATGTCTGGCCAGTCGGGCGGCCGTCAGGATCGCCGTGGCCAGACTGGCTTCGCTGGCCCGCCCGGTTCCGGCAATGTCGAAGGCGGTGCCGTGGTCGGGAGAGGTGCGGATGAAGGGCAATCCCAGCGTAATGTTCACCCCGGTGTCGAAGGCCAGCGTTTTCAGGGGGATCAGGGCCTGGTCGTGCAGCATGCACAGCACGGCGTCATAGCCGGTGCGGGCCGCGGCATGGAACAAAGTATCGGCGGCGTGGGGACCGCTGGCGTCAATGCCCTCGGCGCACAGCCGCGCGATGGCCGGCGCAATGATCCGCGCCTCCTCGTCGCCCATGGCGCCCCCTTCTCCGGCATGGGGGTTCAGGGCGGCAATCGCCAGCCGTGGCCGGGCGATCCCGAAATCGCGAACCAGGGCGGCTGCGGTGACGCGGCCACACTGGATGATGACGTCGGTGGACAACGCGTCCAACGCCCGACGCACCGACAGATGGCAGGTGACCGGCACCACCCGCAAGCCGCCGCCTTCCAGCATCATCACCGGGGCGGTATCGGGCGAGTGGGCGCCAACCAAAGCGCCAAGGTACTCGGTGTGGCCGGGATGGCGGAACCCGGCCTGATACAGGATGCCCTTGTGGATGGGATTGGTCACGACTGCGGCGGCGGACCCGGCCATGGCCATGGCCACCGCCTGCCCGATGCTGGCCAGCACCGAACGGCCGTTGGCGGCATCGGGCCGGGCTGGCGCGACCGGCACGACCAGGGGGACCGGCAACACCGGCAATGCCGAGTCGAAGACGGCTGCCGCGGCTTGGGGGGTGGTCACCCGCCGGACCGGCACCGCCAGCCCCAAACGCGCGGCCAGCCCCTCGAGTCGCTCGGGGTCGTCCAGAACAACGAAGGGTGGCAAGCTCCAGGTGTGCCGTGCCGCCCAAGCCTTGAGGCTCAACTCACCACCGATCCCCGCCGGTTCACCCATGGTGACGGCAAGGATCGGGCTGGGGTTTGTCACATCCGAACGTCCACGTAGGCGGCGCGCTTCAGGTCGATCAGATAACGCCGTTGCAGCATGTCGAGGCGCTCGTTGATCAGGCTGACGGTGATGGCATCCCGATTGGGCAGGCTGCCGGCCGGGGCCTCACGGCTGCACACCACCACCACCACCACCTGCTTGTCGTTTCCGAACGGCGGGCTGACCTGTCCGATGGGCAGATCGACCACCAGGCGAGACAATTCGGGAGGCATGTCGCCGGCGCGCAAGGTTCCGACGTCGCCCTTCTTGTCCTGGCCGGCGGCCCGCAACTCGGCGTCGAAGGCGGCGCAGCCCTGCACCCGGTGGCCGAATTCGGTCGCGTGGGCGACCTGGGTCTTGCGGTCGGCCCCGGAGGTGATCGGGAACACCATCTGCTTCAGGTGGACCTGAGTTTCCCGCGGATCGCCCCCGTTGATGGTGCGTTGATCGCGCACCAGCAAAATATGGTAGCCGCCGGGGTCGCGGATCGGCGTGCTCAGTTGTCCCGGCCGCATTCCGGACAGCGCGTGGTCCAGTTCGTCGGACAATTGGCCGGGTTCGACCCAGCCGAGGTCGCCGCCATTGCCGGCCCCGGCCGCCTGTGAGAATTGCCGGGCCACGGCGGGGAACGGCGTGCCGTGACGAATCTCGTCGACCAGATGATCGGCGAACCGTTTCACCTCGTCGTCCTGAGAGGCTTGGTCGACCGCCAGGAAGATCTCGGCGGTCAGGTATTCGGGTTTGCCGGCGTTGGCGCGCAGGCGTTCCAGAGTTCCATCGACTTCTTCTTCGCCAATCTGGATGGTGGGCCGTAGTTTGCGCTGGATCAGTTTGGTCCAGGCGATATTGGCCTTGATCTGGAACGTCAGCGCGTTGACCGGCACCCCGCGCTGGGTCAAAAAGCGGTCCAGTTCGGCGCGCGGCAGATGATTCTGCTCGGCGATGCGGGACAGCGCGGTTTCCAGTTCCTGATTGCTGGCCGAGACGCCCATGCGACCGGCTTCCTGAAGCTCAAGCTTTTCGTCGATGAGGGCGCGCAGCACCTGTGGCGCGAGCCGTTGCCGGGTTTCCGCCGAGTCCGGCAGACCCGACGTCAATTGTGCAAGCCGTAACCGTGCTTCCAGGTCCAGCACCGAGATGGCGTCTTCGTTGACCACGGCGGCAATCCGCTCCGTCGCCCGGGGCGGTGCGTCGGACGGGGCGGGCGCCTTTCGGTCCTGGGCGAATGTCTGAGAAGTTGCGGTGAGGACGGCGAAGGCGCCTGCACCGATCAGCAGGGACCGAAGGGCCTTGGTCACGATCATTGCCTTGTTTACTCCAAACCCGTTGCCAGCGGACGGCCAAAGGACGTCACCGCGTCAAGTATACCGATTTTGCGGGTGTAATCGAGACGTTCCCGCAGCCGTTTGCGTCAGTTTCGTCCGACCGTCCGGTTCGCCGGCTGCCCGGTCAGCCGTCTTCCAGGTGCAGCAACGCCGAAATACCGAGCAACAGCGTCACCGCGGCTGTGGTCCAGGCCGCCATCAGCACCGGAATGGTTTCGGAGACGCCGAGGGTGAGGACGATATCGGTGGTGATGAAGACGAAGAAGCCGGTGAGAATACCGCCCGTGACCATCATCATGGTCCCGCCGCGGCGGGTCTGGCGCAGGGAAAAGGCCGCCGCCATCAACACCATCGCGCAGTAGAGGAACGGCTGGGACAGCAGCGACTGGTAATGAAGACGATGTCGGATCGCCGAAAACCCAGTGCTTTCCATGGTCTGGATAAAGCGGCTCAAGTCCCAGAACGAAATGGTTTCCGGCGGGGCAAAATTTTCTTCGATCCGGTCAAGCGTCAGCTCGGTCGGAATCTCCAGATATGGCATCGGTTGGGGCGGGCGATTGGGCTGGCGCAGAATGCCGTTCGGGATTTTCCAGGCACCGGGAACCAATTGGGCTTTGGCGGCATCCAACCGGGACACGTAGCGATCGTTTTCGCCGAGCCGGTAAACCACCACCCGGTTCAGGAGGCCGGTGCCGGGAACCACCGAATCGGCGTGGATCAGGTATTTGTCCTCGTCGGTGCCCTGCCGGACCCACAGCCCGGTGTGAGTGACGTCGAAGATGCTGCCGTGACGCTTGAGATAATAATCCTCCAGCCGATTGTACTCGGCGATCAGGCTGGCACTTAACGGGTTGATCGCCGCCACTTTGACCACCCCGATCAGGAACGCGCCCAGGATCATGGGCGTCATGAACTGCCAGACCGAGACCCCGGCGGCCCGGGCCACCACGAGTTCATTATTGCGGGTCAGTCGCCAGAACGCGAACATTGCGCTGAACAACACCACGAACGGAATTACCTGTTGCCCGACTTCGGGCAGTTTGAACAACGCCATGCGCATCACCAGGCCGATGGTGACATCGGGCTTGCCGGCGGCGCGGCGCAGCAGCTCTATGGTATCGATGACCAGGATCACCGCCAGCAGCATGCCAAGCAACATGACGAACCAAGTGATGAACTGGCGCCCGAAGTAACGCGACAACAGGGAAAAAGGGGACATCGCGTTGGTACCTCGCGTATCGGTTCGGCTGGATCCGACCCGCCCGACTCCGTCGCCCGCCACCGGCGGCGCTTGGGGCCGGTGGCGTCGATAGCCATGGCGGGTTTCTTATCCCCTTTGCGCTCCCGGAACAAGGTCGGTGCAACGATCCTGCCGCAGCGCACCAACCCCGGGGTGGCGCGGGCGTCCAGGCGTCGGCTGGACGGCATTGAGGGGGCCGTGGACCGGCCGGTTTGACCCGGTTGTCCCGGTTTCCGCCCGATTATCATGCCCCTGCTGCCGGTCGAGATTGCGACCCCGCGGGTTTTGAGTATACTCCCGGCCAGTCGCGGTTCTTCGCGGGCCGGTTCCGTGGCATATGTCGCTGCACCACCGGCGCATGTCACGCACTCCGCGACAGGTCGCCGCAGTCCAGCTCCACGGCGTCCTGGTTCAGGGCACCTCATGTCGCGTGCAATTCGGAAGACGGAAGGCGAAAAAAGATGGTGAAAGGCGTATCCGGAGCCCTGACCAGACTGGCGAAAGTCAAAAGCGCGTCGCCGCAGCGCAACGGTCCGGGTCCGAGCCAACCGTCCGGGCGTTCCCGCGCCGAGGCGAAAGATGATGATGATATTTTCTACTCGCCAGAAGACCTTGAGGCACTGAGCGCAAGCCAATACTTGAGGCGTCGCGCCGAGGCGGCGAAGGCCGAGCCGGTGCCGGCACCGGCCCCCGCACCGACTCTGGCCTCGGCACCGGCCCCCGCTCCGGCCGCGATTCGGCCGGATCCGGCACCGGTGTATGCCGACTCCGGTCAACGCCGCAGTGGTGGGGGGGGGCGCGTCGAGTCGGCCCCCTGGCGCGACGAGGACGAAGACGAGGAATCGGCTGGGGCCGCCCGGGGCGACGGTCGGGTGACCCAGCGGGTGCGCCGAATCAAGACCGCGCTTGCTGCTCGGATCGGTCGGGAGTCCGAACCGTCGCCGGTCGGCCGGGCTGATGCCCCGGCCAAAGGGCCGGGGCGCCAGCGGGCGATCGACATGGAGGACGACGGGGACGAAGAACCCGGTCACGCCGCCCGGGGCTCGTTCCGGCCCAAGCAACTGGCGCGGGCGCGACGCCGCTTGGGCATGACCCAGGCGGAGTTTGCCCGCTGCTTCGGCCTGGATACCGACGATGTGGTGCGGTGGGAAGCGGGAGGCCGGCCGTCACGCACCGAGCGCGTGTTGCTGACCCTGATCATGCATGATCCCGAGGAGACCGCACGTCTCGTGGACGAGGCCATGCCCTTAAAGTAACGACGGTCGTTGACGAGACGGCGTTCCAGGGGCAAGACCCCTGGAACCGCCTGGAATCAGGGTTTGACCAAGCTGACATTGACGCCGTGATCGTAGACCAGCGCGCCGCCGAAATAGGCGGTGGTGAGGAGCAGCCCGACTCCCGCCACCGTCAAGGCCGCGGCCCCGAGTCCGCGCGGACCATCAAGCACCAGACCAAAACGCGGTGCCGCGAAACGCAGGAGCGCCAGCACGGCGAAAACGCTGGCGGTGGTGACGCCGAGCCCTTCATGTTGCTCGATCAGGCTGTCAGAAAACCCTTTGTCCACAGCGATGTCGTGGGCCAGGTAACCAAATCCGACGGCCGTGACCGCGGCGGCGGCGCCAGCCAACAACGAAAACCGCCCGACCAACGGCAGCACCCCGGCGCCGCTGAGACTGTCGCCGCGGGCGGTGACCAGGACATCAATCAACGCCGCCTGAATCAGCAGAACGATGGGAAAGTGGATGATCATCGGGTGAAGAAGCTCTAGGGGCATATGATGGGCTCCGGGCCGTAAAGGGGTGAAGACCCGCCCCTTATCCGGCCTGGACCTTACCGCATCATTACCCGACTGGTTTTGTCACCAATCGGGGTACGCCTTTTTCGAACCGCCGTTCCGACGTCAGTCCCCCGTACACAGGCGCTCCACCAATTCACGGACGGTGGGGATATGACCGTTGGCGTAGAACGGATCGCTGGCAAACTTAAACGCGTTATGACCCGCGAACATGAGCTGCTGTTCACAGTCGTCGGTGTGAGCCACCGCCTGGAGCGTTTTCTGGATACAGTACGATCGGGCATCGGCTTTTTTACCGGTCGTCCCGTGTTCGTTCTGTGCCCAGTTCGAGAAGAGGCATGCGCTGAGGCAGCCCATGCAATTGACCTGATCCTGATGAATCTGGTCGGCGTCGTCGGGCGTGACGAAAATCAGGGTATTATCCGGGGTCTTGAGCGCGGTGGTGAAACCCTCGGCCGTCCAGGCTTGGGCACGGATCTTGTCGGTATCGGACAGGTACACCGGCCGGCCCCGTGGTCCCACCGGGAATTCGGCGTGGTGCTCACCCACCGGCTTGCTCATGTAGGCAATTTGCCGCTCGGAGCGGGCGCGCAACTCCTGGATGAAGCCGTTATTGACCGCCGACGAATAAAAGCCGGTCGGCGAAAAACGATTCAGGAAGACATCGCCCTCTTTGAGGGTCAGCAACTTGCGCTTCCAGGACTCCAGCACCGGGCTTTCCTGGGTCAGCAACGGGCGGCTGCCGAACTGGAACGCCACCGGGCCAAGCTCCGGGTTGTCAATCCATTCGGCCCAGTCGCGCAGATACCAGACGCCGCCGGCCATGATGATCGGAGTGGTGTGCAGGCCAAAGCTATTCAGCATGGCGCGCAACGCCTTGACCCGCGGCATCGGGTTTTCCGGCTGGTTTGGGTCCTCGCTGTTGGACAGGCCGTTGTGGCCGCCGGCCAGCCACGGGTCCTCGTAGACCACACCACCAAGATTGGTGTGGAATTTACTGAAGGCCCGCAGCCACAGCGCGCGGAATGCCCGCGCCGATGACACAATGGGGTAGTAATGGCAGCCGTAGCGGGCGGTAATCTCGGCAACCCGGTAGGGCATGCCGGCACCGCAGGTTACGCCGTGGATCAGTCCCTTGGCGCCCTCCAGGATACCGTGCAGGATGTGTTCACATCCGCCCATTTCCCACAGGACGTTCATATGGATGCGACCCTGGCCGTTGGATTGCTCGTGGGCAATCCGCGCCTGATGAATGCCGCCCCGAATGGAATGGGCGATCAACTCTTCGTGGCGCTCGCGGCGGGTCTTGCCATAGTAGCGTTGGGCGATCAGCCGACCCTGGTCGTCGTAACTGTCGGCATTCACTCCAGAAAAGGTACCGACCGCGCCCGCGGCGGCCCAAGCCCCGGAGCTTTCGCCGTTCGACACCGAAATCCCCTTGCCGCCTTCGACCAGCGGCAGCACCTCCCGACCGGAAATCAGCAACGGCCTCAGCGCCTTCAAGGAACCCTCCCGATCATTGAGCCAGCCTCCGACGTTGCGGGGCCGGCTGCTTCATGCTGTGTGTTATGGCTGTGTGTTATGGCCGTGGCCGCCGCACGATGTCACCATCGAACCATATATGAAGTTATTTTCCCCAAGACGAATCTTAGTGGCCATACCCATCGCCTTTGCCATTTCGGCATCGGGGCGGTCGGTTATGACGGCCGACACGCCCCAACGGCACAATTGTGCCGCCCGGTCCGGATCATTGACGGTGTAGGCCAGTACCGGCCGATCGTCGGTGGCCAACGCGGTCACGGTCTCGGGGGAGAGCACCAAGCGGTGGTCGACGATAACGGCGGCGGCATCGACCCGGCTGGCGTCTGCCTGCCATTCCGGGCGAATCTGGTCCAGCAGCAGGCCCCGCGGCCAATCCGGCGCGATTCGGGCCGCGGCTTCAAGCGCGCTTGGGGCAAAACTGGAGATCAACGGGGGGGGGTGGTTGGCGCCTGGGCCGCCGGGTTGCCACAGGGCCCGGGCCACCGTCAGTGCGACCTCGGCCACGGTCGCGGCGTCTTCGGGTGTGCCCTTCAGTTCAAGGTTAACCCCGACATCGTACTCCAGCGCGGCTTCCAGGAAGTCGGCCAGGGCTGGAACCGGTTCGCCTGCGAAGGCGGGGTCGAACGTCTCGCCGGCATCGAGTCGGCGCACGTCCGCCCACAGTGCTGCGGCAATCGATCCGCGGCCGTTGGTGGTTCGCTCCAAGGTCGAGTCGTGTAGCAGCACCGGCACCCCGTCCGCGGTCAGTCTGACATCCACTTCCACCCAGGCCCGCACGGATGACGCTCCGGTCGTCCATGGGTCGCCGGATAACCCGGTTTCACAGGGCGCGCGCGCCGCCGCGGCCAGTTTCAACCCGGCCAGGGTGTTTTCTGGGGCTGAAGCCCGGGCGCAACGATGGCCAATGATGTGAGGCAGGGCGATCAGGGACATGGAACAGGGCAGCAGCCAAGCAGACGATTTATGCCGTCTTCAGTACAGGGTTGCAGTCGGTCCCGCCATAGGCAAATTGAGCGCGGGGCGGCAAGTCGGCCGGTGTTTATGCCGGATAACGCCGGGGGCGTTTGCGGTACGATCAGGATGCACTATAGTGCAAAGGGGTACGGCGCTCGGCTGTGCAGAGTGGTGGCCAGCGATGGGGCCACGATATGGGGCGTTCCGAAGGGGCGGCTTTCCTAGGGGGTCAGGAACACGATGTCGTGGTTGGGAAAGATGATCGGGGGCAATGGGGCGGCGGCAACGGAGGTTGGCCGGGGCGGTAGCCTCGTGGCCGGGGCAAAGCTGATCATCGGCCGGCAGGAATATGGGCTTGCCGAGTTGGGAGTCAGGACGTTCCGCATTCACCCCTATAGCGGCGAGTTGATCTGGAAGCAGAACTTTTCTTTCAATCTGGTTATTACGGTCGATAAAGAAGAGCATACCGGTGCGGGCTTTGGAGTGGTGCGGGAGCTGTCCGATAAGCGGGGTTTGGTTGCCCAGTTCGCACCGCCGCAGCCGGTCTTCGACAAAAAGCTGATGGAATTTCTGGCCCAACGCAGACTGGCGCAGAAGACGGTGAAACGGCGGTAGACTCGGGCGCGAGGTATCGTTGACGCTTGCGTCGACGCCAGGCTCTGCGTATAAGACGCCCTCTTCACGAGCGGCGAGGCCGGGTCGGTGGACCCCTAGGGCATGCCCAACCGCTCGGATCGGCAACCCTCAGCCCAAGGAACCGAAAATGCCCAAGCTGAAAACCAAAAGCGGCGCTAAAAAGCGCTTCAAAGTGACTGCCAGCGGACACGTCAAAGCCCAGGCCGCCGGCAAGCGCCACGGCATGGTCAAGCGCACCCAAAAGATGAAGCGGAATGCCCGCGGTAATATGGTGCTGTGCGATTCCGACGCGCGGATCGTCCTTAAAAACTTCCTGCGCAACGCATAATCGGGAGAGCGCACAATGGCACGTGTCAAACGGGGTGTTACCACCCACGCCCGCCACCGTAAAATTCTTAAGCTTGCCAAGGGTTTTCGCGGTCGTAACAGCACCAACTTCCGCATTGCCATCGAGAAGGTCGAAAAGGCGCTTCGTTACGCCTATCGTGACCGTCGCAATCGCAAGCGTGATTTCCGCGGCTTGTGGATTCAACGCATCAATGCCGGCGCCCGCCTGCATGGCGTCACTTATTCCAAGTTTATCCACGGTCTGAAGCGGGCCGGGATCGACCTGGACCGCAAAGTGCTTGCGGATATTGCTGCGCGGGACCCGCTGGCGTTTGCCGAGTTGGTCAAACAGAGTCAGGCGGCGCTCGCCTGAACGGCTAAAGACCGGTCAGGGCGCGTTGGCCCCCTGACCTGTTGCCGGGGCCGGATGGCCCCGGTCTTTCCCGGGACGGGATCCATGGTTGATACCCTGAAAGCCGAAACGTTGCAGGCGATCGAGGCTGCCGCCGACCCGGCCGGCCTCGAAGAGGTGAGGGTTGCGGTCCTCGGCAAGAAAGGCCGGGTCACCGGCCTGATGAAGGACCTCGGCGGTCTCGATCCTGAGGAACGCAAGGCCCGCGGGGCGGCGCTCAATCGGTTGAAGGAAGAGATCACCGCGGCGCTGGACGCCCGTAAGGCGGAGTTGCAGGGCGGTGCGTTGGCCGCCCGGCTGGAAAGCGAGCGGCTTGATGTGACCCTGCCGGTCCGGCCGGCCTCCGAGGGGCGAATTCATCCGATCAGCCAGACCATCGATGAAATCACTGCGATTTTCGCCGATATGGGCTTCGTTGTGGCCGAAGGGCCGGACATTGAAAGCGACTTTTATAATTTTACCGCCCTGAACATCCCGCCCGAGCACCCGGCGCGGCAGATGCACGATACCTTTTACCTCCCGGATGCGCCCGACGGCGGCCGACGGGTGCTGCGGACTCACACGTCGCCGGTGCAAATTCGGACCATGCGCTCGGTCAAGCCGCCGATTCGCATCATCGCGCCGGGCCGGACCTACCGCTCGGACTACGACATGACCCACACGCCGATGTTCCATCAGGTCGAGGCGCTGGTGGTGGACGAAGCGACTCACATGGGGCATCTCAAGGGCTGCATCATCGAGTTCTGCCGGGCGTTCTTCGACATTGACGATTTGCCGGTGCGCTTCCGCCCCAGCTTTTTCCCGTTTACCGAGCCGTCGGCGGAGGTGGACATCGGCTGTATGCGCTCGGGCGGTGAACTCAAGATCGGCGCCTATGGCGACTGGCTGGAAATCATGGGTTGTGGCATGGTCCACCCTAAAGTGCTGGACAATTGCGGGATCGATCCGTCCCGTTACCAGGGCTTTGCCTTCGGCATGGGGATCGAGCGGATCGCCATGTTGAAATACGGCATCCCCGATTTGCGGACCTTCTTCGAGGCCGATCTGCGCTGGCTGAAGCATTACGGCTTCGTGCCGCTGGACCAGCCGTCGCTGGCGGTGGGACTTTCCCGGTAACACAAGGCCGTCGTGTCGTGTCGAGGACCTTCGAGAATGAAATTCACCCTGTCCTGGCTCAAAGATCATCTGGAGACCGACGCCGGTGTCGACCGCCTTACGGCGAGTCTGACCGCGCTTGGGCTTGAGGTCGAGCGAATCACCGACCGCGCCAAGGCGCTGGCGCCATTCACCGTGGCCCATGTGCTCAAGGCCGAGCGGCACCCGAACGCCGACAAGCTCCAGGTCTGCACCGTCGACACTGGACATGGTCCGGTTCAGGTGGTGTGCGGCGCACCCAATGCCCGGACCGGTCTCAAGGTGGTGTTCGCGCCGGTGGGGACCCACATTCCGGGCAGCGATCTGGTGCTGAAGAAGGGGGTGATTCGAGGCGTCGACTCCGATGGCATGCTGGTGTCGGAACGCGAGTTGGGCCTGTCGGACGAACATACCGGAATCATCGAATTGCCCGACGACGCCCCGGTGGGGGCGTCCTTTGCCCGCCTGCGCGGTCTGGATGATCCGGTGATCGAGATTGGTCTGACCCCGGACCGGGCCGATTGCGCCGGCGTGCGCGGTATCGCCCGTGACCTGGCGGCCGCCGGGCTTGGCCGGTTGAAGCCGCTGACCGGCGGCCATTTGGACCAGGCGCCCGTCACCGGCTACGGTCCCAGCCCGATCGGCGTGGACATCGTCGCCCCGGCCGGGGCTTGCCCGCTGTTCGTCGGCCGCACCATCAGGGGGGTGCGGAACGGCGAAAGTCCGCGTTGGCTCCAGGATAAGCTGCGGGCGGTGGGCCTGCGACCGATTTCGGCACTGGTGGACGTGACCAATTACCTGACGCTGGATGTGGCCCGGCCCCTTCATGTATTCGACGCCGACACTCTGGCGGGTGGCATCGTGGTGCGCCTGGCCCAGGCCGACGAGACCCTCAAGGCCCTGAACGGCAAAGAGTATCGACTCGACGAGGCCATGACCGTGATCGCCGACCACGACGGCGTGCTGGGCCTGGCCGGCGTCATCGGCGGTGAGGCTTCGGGGTGTACCGAGGAGACGGTGAACGTCTTTATCGAGTGTGCGCTGTTCGACCCGGTGCGGACCGCCGCCACCGGCCGCAAGCTGGGCATCGACTCGGATGCCCGCTATCGATTCGAGCGGGGGGTCGATCCCGGCGCGGTGTTTGCGGGTCTGGAGCGCGTGACCAGGCTGATTCTCGAGATGTGCGGTGGGACGCCGTCCGAACGGGTGGTGGCCGGTGCCGAGCCCGATTGGCGGCGCACCCTGACGCTCAGGCCGGCCCGTGTCCATCACCTGGGCGGCGTTGATGTGCCGGTGGCGGAGCAGGAACGGATTTTGACCGCTTTGGGATTTGCCCCCGGTTTGGGGGTCGACGGGCTGCTGTCGGTGGGCGTGCCGAGTTGGCGGGGCGACGTCGAGGGCGAAGCGGATCTGGTCGAAGAGGTTCTGCGCGTCCACGGTTACGACAACATTCCGGCGGTGCCGATCGCCCGGCCCCACGCGGTGACGCGGCCGGCGTTGTCGCCCCGCCAACGCCGGGCCGGTCAGGTTCGCCGGGTGTTGGCGGGGCGCGGTCTCGATGAGGCGGTGACGTGGTCGTTTCTGTCCTCGGCGGTGGCGGGTTTGTTCGGCGAGCCGTCGTCCGCCTTGCGTCTGGTCAACCCCATCAGCACCGACCTGGACGTGATGCGGCCGTCGCTGTTGCCCAACTTGATTCAGGCGGCCGGCCGCAACGCCGACCGCGGTTGGCCCGATGTCGGGCTGTTCGAAGTCGGACCGGCTTACCGGGATGCAACGCCCGACGGCCAGGACTTGGTTGCCGCCGGGATTCGCGCCGGTGCCATGGTGCCGCGCCATTGGGCGGCGGCCACCCGGCCGGTGGATGTGTTCGACGCCAAGGCCGACGCGCTGGCTGCCTTGGAAGCGGCGGGAGCCCCGGTCGGCAGCCTCCAGGTGACCACCGACGCTCCGGTCTGGTACCATCCCGGGCGCTCCGGCGTGCTGCGGCTGGGGGCTATCGCCCTTGGTCGCTTCGGCGAGTTGCATCCGGGGGTGCTCGACCGGTTGGGGGTCAAGGGGCCGGTGGTCGGCTTCGAACTGGTTCTTGATGCCGTGGCGCTGCCCAAGAAAAAGGCCGGGACCGCACGGCCGTATCTCAAGCTGTCGCCGCTCCAGCCGATTCGGCGCGACTTCGCCTTTGTGGTTGATCAGGGCGTCGAGGCCGATCGTCTGGTCCGCGCCGTCCGGGGCGCCGACAAGGCCCTGGTTCGTGACGTGGCGGTGTTCGACCGCTATCAGGGGCCGGGGGTCGAGGCCGGCCGCAAGTCGTTGGCGCTTGCCGTCACGCTTCAGCCTCAAGAGCGGACCCTGACCGACGCCGAAATCGAATCCGTGGCGGCAAAGATCGTCGCCGCGGTCGCCAAGGCAACCGGTGCGGTGCTGAGGGGGTAAGGTCGCCCAGGTCCGGCGCCTTGCCGGACGAATTGAGGAGCGAGGGGTGATGGCGGTTCATGAGACAACAAATGGAGGGGATGGGTATCTGAGATTGAGGTTTTGTCCAGGCGCAGTAAAAACTCTTTTCAAAGGCCTGTTTGCCGGCTTGTTCCGACCGAATAGTAAAGTTCTATTTTATAGCGCCATTGTAACGATTAGTATTTTGTATGTCGTTCTGTGGGTGATGGTCGGGCCATTATTTAAAATGGACGATGAGTTTTTCTGGAATTATGGATATTTAAGAGCTTTTGATCTTAGGATCGAAAATTTATTTCGGACTGGGGTCGATTATTCCCCCCGAGTGCAGGCGCTTTTGTTTTATCCGATATATTGGCTGCAAATAAAAATACCGATTTCAGATGCAGCCGGAATTATTCTTCATAATATTTATGAAAATTTTTTGGCAATGAAGTATCTGGCAATTGTCTATGCCGGAATTGTGATTTTCACGTGCGGCTGGCTATTCTATCGGATCACCCATCATCTATGGATCAGTTTGATAGCGGTATGTTTTTTTGCGACCTCTCCGGATGTGGCGATCTGGGCCCCCCGATTGGATTCTAGAATCATTTGTTTAATCCCCTTTTTTATGGGCTTACACGTTTTGTTTGGCTCGTGGTGTCGCAAGGTGTCGATGGCACGGAGTTTATGGGCCGGAGTTTTGTTGGGATGCTCATTTATTGAGCAATATTCCGCAACCTATTTTACGGTTATTTTTCTCCCCATTTTCTTTGTCGCCTGGTTGATGGCGGCGCCGCGCCACTGGCCACGGATCGTGGCGTCGGGTTTGGTGCTGGCGCTGGGTTTGGGCATACCCTTAGGGGTGGTTCAGGCCATCGGGGTTGTTCTCCATCAAACCGACCCGAACGTGGTGCTGCCGCTCGACTCTTACATCAGCCAGTTCAGTCGGCACCAGAACCACGGGCCGTTGTCGGTGGACATGGTTTACCAACGGCTGCTGTCCTGGCAAAGCATGGTGCTGAACAGCGGGGGCGCTGTTCTGGTCTGTTTCGCCCTATCGGGCGCCGCGCTGATGCTCGTCGGCCGTGACCGGATCAAGACCGGTCCGTGCTGGAAGCGGCAAAGTCTGGTGGTGGCGGCTGTGGTCGGAGGGCCGCTCTTTTTTCTGGCGTCTTCAAGTCTCATCTTCTTGCGTCAAACCGTTGGCTTTCAACCGTTCTACTGTTTGTTCGCGGCGGTGGTCATTTGGGCGGTAGCGTCGCGGGTCAAGCCGATTTTTATCCAGGTCGCGGCCGGCCTGGGTTTGATGCTGTGGGCCGGCAGCCATCAAATCGCGACCACCGCGGAGATCTTTGGTGGCCACGCCGCAACGACTCAGGCCTTGCGCTGGCTTGATGATCAGCAGACCCGGGCAGCAGCACCGGCCCGCCCGGTCTATTGGGCGCAAGGATCAAGCTTTCGGGGCGGCGATTTGCTCCACTCGTGGTCCGATATCACCCGCCTTGAACCGGAGAGCTTCGTCCTGTTCGACGGGGCGAACCTGTCGGGGGCCAGTCAAATTGGCGATGAGAGTCCCGGCGGCGCGCTCCTGAGAGAGATCCAACCGCTATGGACCCGGGCGCATTTGGATCGCAGCGCGCTGACGGATGCCGAAAGCCTGATCAGTCCGGCGCGCTATGAGGTCACGTCGCTCAAGATCTATGGGGGCCACGATCTGTTGTCGCACATTCCGGACCTTCATGTGGCGCGGGTGTCCTACCGCAGCGGGGAAAGCGGCCCGTTTATGCCGCTGTCGCCGGAGGCTGCGACGGACCTGTTTACCCGGAACGGCATCCGGCCCGGCGCAGCCGATCAACCGCTGGCGATGGAGATTGCCTTTGACCACCCTTATCCGTTGGCGTCCCTTCATTTCCAGGACTTCGCGTATGTTCACACCAGTGGTTTTACCGTCGAACTGACGGTGGACGGGCGGACGGTGCGCTTGGATGGTTCAGACGTGAAACAGAACCATTGGGCGCCGATTCAGGGGGCGACGGACGCGAAATGGGCTGAACACAACGTATCCGCCGTCACGCTGATCGTCTCGGCGCAAGACAGCGTCATGGAACACTTTGTCACGCGAAAAGGAATCAAAGAGTTATCCTTTCCACCCTATCGGGTCGCCGATGTGGGTGGGGTGGCGGTTCCGCGCCTGGTCGGCGCGGCGGCGCCAGTCGACGTGGTTCGGATCGAGTGCAGTTCATTCCAAGGATTGGGCGAAGGGATAAAACCGTTCGATCAGGGCGTTACCCCTGATCTCGAATTTGCCTGGATGGCGAAGGCCGCGCCGCATCCGCTGTTCGAGTTTGAATTTTCGCGGGAGGTGCCGCTCTCCCGGTTAACGGTGGTTGATGCCGTCAATCGCCGGCTTGATGGCTTTGATCTTTTCGGCTGGGTCCAGGGTCGCTGGGTGCTTTTGGCCTCGCCGCGAGATCAGAAAGAAAATTCCGAAATCTTCGCAACCTTCCCGCGACAGGGTCTCAAGGCGATTCGGCTGACGAATTTTTCGGTGGCCCTGCCCCAGTCTCCGGGCGCCACGGTGGCCATCGACGAGATTGTGATTCCGGAGCAAAAGATTCTGGTCAAACGACCGGTGGGGAACTGCCAGCGCCGCTGAGGGCAGGGCGCCTCCGTTTGTATTGAAAGGAAAAATAATTGAAAATCGCCACGTGGAATATTAACTCGGTACGGTTACGCATTGATTTGCTGATGCGATTGATGGACGAACAACGCCCGGACGTTATCTGCCTTCAGGAAACCAAGGTGGTCGACGACGCGTTTCCTCTGAAGCCACTGATCGAGCGTGGGTATGCCCATACTCATATTGCCGGTATGAAGTCCTATAACGGCGTGGCGATTCTGTCCCGGTTACCGCTCTCCGATGTCGGTGTGGTGAACTGGTGCGGGCGTCAGGACTGTCGGCATATTTATGCCGGATTGCCCGGCGGCCTCGAAATCCATAATATTTATCTGCCGTCGGGTGGGGATCTTCCCGATCCGAAGGTGAATGAAAAATTCGACCACAAGCTCCGGTTCCTCGACGAAATGATCGAGTGGTGGCCATCTCAGCGATCAGGGTCGCGGCCGATGGTGATGGTGGGTGATCTCAACATTGCGCCGCTTGAAAATGACGTGTGGTCGCATGCACAGATGCGCGACGTGGTTTCTCATACGCCGGTGGAGGTCGCAAAACTGGAAGCTTTGCGACGCTCGTTGGGGTGGGTCGACGCCGTTCGGACCTTTGTCCCGGCCGAACGCAAACTGTATAGCTGGTGGAGTTATCGCGCCCAGAACTGGGCAGCATCGGATCGTGGCCGACGGCTTGATCATATTTGGGTGACACCGGCGCTTGTGGGAGCCCTGATAAGCGGTTTTCATTTAAAAGATGCTCGTGGTTGGGAGCCGAAGCCGTCTGATCATGTTCCGGTGATTGTGGAGCTGGCGGTCTGATGGTCACCGCCCGATGGGACCGTCATTTGGTTCGGGCGCGCGAACTGGAACGCACGGGGCGGGGGCCGGCGGCCATTGACGCCGCGTTTCGGGTCATTGCGGCCGATCCCCATCACGAGCCGGCGTGGATTTTCGCAGCGGCGGCTTGGTGCCGTCAGGACGGCGCCGCCGAGGTCCCGGCGATGGTCGATCGCTATCAGCAACTGTGCGGCCGTGGTCCGGTTCTCATCAAGGAGGTGATGAACGCATTGATGCGGGAAGACCGGCTGGCAGCGGTGGAGGCGTTGGCCGGCGCGTTTCCCGAAAGCCATGCGGGGCATGTGCTTGGGCTTTATTACCGCGGGTGCGCCCGTATGCAAGCCGGGGACGACCAGGCGGCCTTGGCGTTGTTCGCCCGTTTTCGGGACCAGGCCGATCGGTTTACCGGGATCATCCCGTTTTTGACCACGCCGTTTTTCAACGTCATTTACCGGCAGGGGACACTGGTGGCGGGCAGCACGGCCTTTGCGCCCGACGCCGATCCGGGCCTGTCCGCCGACCCCGGCGAAGCGCCGATCTGGCTGGCGCCACCAACGGTGCCCCAGGGCCGACCGGTGCTGGTCTGCGCCGCCAACAACCTTTATTTCAACCAGTTCGCCCCAGGATTCGCCCAATCGGTGGTCGCTCTGGGGCTGCCGGTGGTGCTGCACTTCCACGTGATCAACCCTGATGACGCCAGCCGCCAGCTGATGACCGCGCTGGGGGCAGGGCAGGGGGCGGTGGTGATCGACTGCTCCACGGCGGTCCTTCCGCCGGGGGCTGGTGCGACATGGTTTGCGTGCAGCCGGTTTCTGGTGGCTCCGGCTTTGCTCCAGGCGTATGGGGCGCCCCTGTGGCTGTTTGACATCGATCTGGAGTTGACACCTAACCTCGCTATTATGGTGCAATCCATGATTAAAGGCCAATGCCCGGACGTGGCCGGTTTTGATACCGGTCGCCATGAGCCGGCCTCGCGCTACTGCGCCGCCACGGTGTTTCTGAACACCAGCCCCGGGGCCCGCCGCTTTCTCGCGCTGATGGATCGGTTCATGCGGCCACGGCTGCGATTGCCGATACAGGTGAACTGGATGCTTGATCAGGCCGCGCTCTATTCGGTCATCTGCCATTGCCGGCAGGCAGAACCGGCGATCACCATCGGTAACTTGCGGACGCTGACCGGGTTGAGCCAGGAGGATGTCTTTGTGTCGCTCCATCCCGGGGCGTTGAAGAATGCCATGCGGTGGAACCCGTAAGGTTCGGCCTGGCCGCTTTGCCCGGTGTTAATCCGCCGGTTCGTCGGGTTCGAACAGACCGGAGGCGGCCGTCATGAGCCGGAGCTTGTCCTCGTTGCGACCGCACAGGGTCACGTAGTCTTCAATGGTCATGCCCAGCCGGTGGCTGAAGTCGGCGACCCGCAACCGCCCGGCCTGGTCCGCCAGCATGGTGACCGCGGAATAAAGCGAGGCCTGATCAATCAGCCACAACAAAGGCCGCTTGAGCGACATCTTCGAGAGGATCAGGTTTCCAAGCAGATCCGCCAGTTCCAGGCCGGCCGGGTTGGGCCGGAATCCGACGGCCGCGGCCGGGTAGACCGAGCCGGGATCCAGTCGATCGCGCCGGAAGCTGCCGAAGTCGGCATCGGCCATCGCCTGTTCCAGCCGCTCCAGCGGGTGGCGCAGTTCCATATCCACGTCGAACAGCAGAATGGGCCGCTGGTAGTGTCGCAGTAACGCCGGCATGCGGACGAACCGCGCCGATGCATAATACGCCGCGCACTTCAAGTCACCGCTTCGTTCCCAGGTTACCGCCAGGCGGTT
Organism: uncultured Rhodospirillales bacterium; assembly: GCA_903927615.1. GTDB lineage: Bacteria > Pseudomonadota > Alphaproteobacteria > Azospirillales > Azospirillaceae > BOG-933. Next base: position 19,490 of record CAIYNU010000030.1, read on the forward strand.
GTGTTGGAGCGGCGGCAGTCGGCCCAAGGCCGGCGGTTCGGGCTCGGGGTCAAGAAAATGCAGGTGAACCAGTCGATGACAACAGCCGTGATCGACCGCAGCGAGAAAAGGCGCCAAAAACAGGTCGGCGTAGTGGCGGTCACAGGACACCATCACCACGGATTTCTGGGGGTCAGGGTCGGGGGGCTGCGCTTCGGCCCACTGTAACGGCCCCAGTCGGGCCTGATTGAGGGCCAGATTGTCCCGGTAATAGGGCTGCTGGAGGTAGCTTGCGTCATTGACCAGCAAGGCGTGCCGGAACAGAACCATGAAGCCGTCGCTGTCGGTGGTGGGCAGTGCGTCCAGATTGGCAAGGCCCCGGCCCCGGACCGTCGCCAGCAGGGCAAATCCTTCGTCGAACCGTCGCCGCTCCAACAAAACGCAGGCCGCGAAGTAGCCGGGGACGATGCTGAACAATGCGGCGCCGGGGGCCTTGGCGGCCGCGGCCAGAATGGTGTCGTGGGCTTTGATCCGGGCCAGGATCAGGAAGACGTCCTTGAGAAAGACGATGCCGTCGTCGCCGAACCGACGGCGGCGGAGCGGCAAAACCCGGCGGTAGACGATATCGGCCTGATCGTCAAGAAACAGCGCCAGCGCCTGAAGCAACCAACCCTCCAGCCGCTCGGGGGCGCTGGCCAGTAGGGTGCGACTGAGGGTCAGCAAGGCACCGGTCCGCCGTTGGGCCAGAGCCTGCCGCGCCTGGCCGATGACCGCCATCACATCCACCATGGTCGTCCCCGCTCTCGGCTTAAGATTCTACCACCCCAATGGTAAAGGTTCGGCCGGACAATTGGGATAGAGCGTGTTAACGGGTCAAAAAGGCGAGAGATCAGGACCGTATACGCCGACGATAGGTGCGACAAAGTGTCCTTTTTGATGAACGGGGTGCTTGGAGCAAGAGTACCTTAAGGTCTTGATAGCGGAATAGGGCTGTTGCATGAGCCAAAAAAAACGACGGCCGTGGGCTTTGGAGCCTGGACCGCCGGCAAGGGGGGAGAGTTACCATGATGCCGGAGAGTGGCAAGAGCAGGATGATCCTGGTTACAGAGGGCGGTCAGTCGGTGGTCGCGCCGACAAGTTTCGATCTTGAGGCCAATCCCGAGTGTCGATTTGACTTGGGGGTGCGCCGACTCTACCAGGCTGCGGTTAACCTGAATTGGGGCACGCGCTTTGGTGGGGGGGGCGACGGGTCGCGGCTGCATTGACCACCGGCACGCCGCCACCGGTACGCGGACGGTTGACGGCTGGTCTGGGGATGGCGCCGTTTCCCAGCGCCCTCCGGGTGTTGGTTTTTGAGGTGCCGGGAGAACCAAGTCTTCATTCGGGGGCGGCAAGACCATTTTGTGACTGGGTTGGCTCTTGACGACGGCGGCTGGCAAGATTACCTTTGGCTATGTAAGGACGAACCCACAGTATCGGGACCTTATGGATAGTGACCAGACCCAATGGCTGGTTGCTTATGCAGTCGGATCATGAGCTGGCAAAGCGCCCGTCCTTTAAGGACGGTGTAAAACGCACTTTATGCCCATCCGGCTGAAGGGCGGCGGGACCAAACCTAGGTGGTTCCGTCGCCTGTTTGTTTGGCCAGACCTGGGGGACCGGGGCCCGATGTTCAGGGACGCCCCGCGATAAAGGTTTGTTGTACCTGATGTAACGGGTCGAGCGTCACGAAGTCGGCCACGTAGCCTGCGGCGATGCGGCCGTAACGCCGGTCCAATCCCAGGAACGCCGCAGGATAGAGGCTGGCCATGCGCAAGGCTTCATCGACGGCGATGCCGATTCGGTCGATGCAGTGGCGTACCGCCGTTGCCATGTCCAGGGCCGAACCGGCCAGCCGTCCGTCGGCGGTGACGCACCGCCCCTGGGTGACGGCGATGCTCTGGCTGCCCAGGGTAAAGGTCGACAACGCCGAACCGACCGGCGGCATGGCGTCGGTGACCAGAAACAGCCGGCCCCGTCTTTTGCTGCGCCAGGCCAACCGGATCGTGGCGTCGTGGAGGTGGTGGCCGTCGGCGATGATGCCGCACCAGCTTTCGGTGTCCTCCAGGGCGGCCCCGGCAATCCCCGGTTCCCGACTCGTGATCGGCGGCATTGCGTTGAACAGGTGGGTAAATCCCGTGACGCCGGCAGCCAGCGCGGCCTGGGTGTCCCGGTAGCCGGCGGCGCTGTGACCGGCCGAAACACGGACTCCGGCGTCGGTCAACCGCCGGATCAGATCATGCGGAACGGTTTCGGGTGCCAGCGTGACCATCATGCAGCCGCCCGGCAGGGGAGCCATCAACGCCGCGTCACAGGCCTCGGGCGGCGCCAGCCAGCGCGCGTCATGGACTCCCCGGCGTTCCGGGTTGAGGTGCGGACCTTCCAGATGCAGGCCCAGGATGCCGGGCAGACCGGAGGCCAGGGCGGCGGCGACGGCATCGCGGGCCTGCCGGCGCTTGTCGCGGCTGTCGCTGATCAGGGTCGGCAACAGGCCGGTGGTGCCGAATCGGCGATGGGCCGCGGCGATGGTGGCCAGCGCGGTCGGGCTGGGGTCATCGTTGAACAGTACGCCGCCGCCGCCATTGACCTGGAGGTCGATGAAGCCCGGGGCGAGAATGGCGCCGTCCAGGTCCCGGCGCCTGGCCCGTTGGGGGATCGCGGAAGCCTGGACAACGTCCATCACCAAGCCATGCTCGACCAGCACGGCGGCATCCCGTCTGACCTCGTCGCCGGTATGGAGGATGGCGTTGGTGAAGGCGTCCATTGGGGGACTCCGGAGTCGGGGTTGGGCGATTGTCGAGTCGGGGGTATAGGGAACTGGAAAACGGCCGTCCAGGGTGTCGAGTCGGGTCACCGTCGGGCTTGAGCCCATCGCGGGGCCGGCCCGGGGCGGATCCGGCCGTGCCAAATCATGTGACGTTCCAGGAGGTTCCGGTTCGGGTCGGTGGTGACCCGATGTTAGTGATTGTCGTCCTGAAGGCAAATGTGGCACAAAAATGTCGCCGAGCCTCCGTCATTCGACCGAAAAGAAGCGGCGAAGAGGTCGGCGAAGAGGTCGGGGCCGATCTTGAGGCGGGCAGAATGCGGCGGGCAAAAAAAAGAGGCCGCTGTTGCCAGCGGCCTGAGTTTAGGGAGGAAACGCCCAAGAAGGGCGAAGCAACAATCGCTTGCTGCAACGCAACATTGGCATAGGGCATCCGCTGTTGCAAGAGTGAAGCGCGCCGTCGGCCCAAAAAATGCTCTCTATTTGTGGTCGCTGTTGCTCAGTGGGCACAGATTGGGGATCGGACGGCTTAGTAAGGCAAGTCCCACCCCTGTCTTTTGCATAAACCGGCATTCATCGGTTGTCCGACGCTGGCCAGTGATCCTGGCTGGCACCGATGGTGTTGAAGTCCCGGCGGGCCAGGACTTCAACACGGCGATGGAAAATCAGGCTTGCCGAACGGTGGCAATGAACTGGTCCACCTCGTGGGCGAGTTTTTCCGATTGGGTTCCGAGGGTGTTGGCGGCCGAAAGCGTTTCTCTGGCGCCCCGACCGACCTCTTGGGCGGCTTTGGAGACATCGGCGATATTCGCCGAAACCTCCTGTGTTCCGTGCGAGGCCTCGTTGACATTGCGAGCGATCTCGCGTGTCGCCGCGCCTTGTTCCTCCACGGCGGACGCGACGGCGGTTGAAATCTCACTCATGCGCCGAATCGTTCCCGTGATGCTCTTGATGGCCTCGACGCTGGTCCCGGTCACGCTCTGCATCTGCCCGACCTGCGCCTGGATGTCGTCGGTGGCTTTGGCGGTCTGATTGGCAAGATTTTTGACCTCGCTGGCGACCACCGCAAAGCCTTTGCCGGCTTCACCGGCACGCGCGGCTTCGATGGTGGCGTTGAGCGCGAGCAGGTTGGTCTGGCTGGCGATGTTATTGATCAGTTGGACGACGTCGCCGATTTTCTGGGCGGCTTCGGCCAGACCGTTGATGGTCGCGTTGGCCCGGTTGGCTTCGTCCACCGCCAGGATTCCGATTCTTGTGGATTCTGCGACCTGACGGGAAATTTCGGTGATCGAGCTGTTCAACTCGTCGGTGGCGGAGGCCACGGTCTGGACGTTGGCCGAGGCCTGGGCTGCGGCGGCGGCCATGGCGGTGCTTTGGCGGTTGGTCTGGTCGGCTGTGACGGTCATGGATTCCGCATTGTGCTGTAACTGCCGCGCCGCAGCGGCCACCGCCGAGACCACATGTTTGACGTTGGCCTCGAAGGAGTCCGCCAACTGTTTCAGCGCGCTGCGTTTGCTCTCCTCAGCCTCCCGAATCTTGAGCCGGTCGCCAAGATCATGCCAGAAGCAGCACACGAGCGGCCGGTCATCGACCTTGAAGGCGACCAGGGTCACCAGGACATTGAAAACCGTGCCGTCAAGTTGGCAATGGGCCCATTCGAAGCGGTGATGACCGTTCTTGATCGCCATTCCGACCATTTCATTGGCCATGTCCCGGGAACGCCGGCCATTGGGTTGGTATTCAGGGGAAAACTTGGCCGGGTGAATGCCTTCGATCTGTTCCCGGCGGGTTGCGCCCAGCATCCGCAGGGCTACGTCGTTACAGAACAGGATGCCGTTTTGGTCGAAGATGAATTGCCCGTCGACAGATGTGTCGAAGGTCGCGTTTAAAACCTGATCGCGAAAACTACGGTCAGCGAGACCATTCAAGCCGACCTGAAACAACCGGATCAGCATTGGGGCCAGACCCAACACGCTCGTGACTGTGCCAATCGCTACGGAAAACCATCCAAGATGGAGGTCGCCACTCAGCCAAACGGCGAAAAAAAAGGCCAAAGCTGCCAAGCCAGACCCGAACCGGAGAAGAATCCCCATGATGTTTAACCCTTCAAATGATATTTGACCAACTTGACATCTTGAACCACGGCGGCAAATTTCTGTCAATGTGGGGCTGATGGGTTGGGTCGTGGCCCGAAATTCTGGAAAGATAATTAAGTATTTACTTGTCGTTCATTCAGCCACTCATGGATTTTGTGGCTCCTGGTCCGAGTCCTGATGGGTGTCGGCTTTAAACCGCGAGCCAGCTTTGGCGGGTGGTGGGATCGGCAAGCAGCGCCGTCATCGGCGCATGGTGGCGGATTTCGCCTTTTTCCATGATGTAGGCGCGGTCGGCGACGGCACCGGCCAGCGTCAGACTTTGTTCCGCGAGCAGGATGCCGACGCCCTCGCTTCGCAATCCCTGGAGCGTCTCACCGACGGTCTGAATCAGGCGCGGCGCCAGTCCTTCGGACGGCTCGTCCAGCATCAACACCAACGGGTTCCCCATCAGGGCGCGGGCGAGCGCCAGCATCTGTTGTTCGCCGCCGCTCAGCCGACCGGCCTCGCTCCGGCGACTGGCGCCCAGGTTCGGAAACAGCGCGAACAGCCGCTCGGGCGTCCAGGGCGGCCGGCCCGGGCGTGGCGGCTGGCGGCCCATCTCCAGATTTTCCAGGACGGTAAGCTCGCCGAACAGTCGGCGATCTTCCGGGACGTAGCCAAGGCCGTAGCGGGCGATGCGGTGGGGCGACTCGGGGATCAGGGGGTGGTCCAGGAAACGAATTTGGCCCCGTCGGCGCGGCCCAAGCCCGAACACCGCGCGCAGTGTGGTGGTTTTGCCCGCCCCATTGCGCCCCAGCAGTGCCACAACTTCACCAGCCCCAACCTGGATGGTGACACCCGACAGGATGCGGGCACCGCCGTACCAGGCGTCCAACGACTCAACCGCCAGCAGCGGGAGCGGGAGGGGGGAGGGCGGCAGGGCGCCGGTCATGGCGGGGGGCCCAGATAAATCGCCTGGACGCGCGTCGAGGCGCGCACCGCTGCGGGCGTGCCGTCGGCGACCACCTGCCCGTGGTTCAGCACCACCACCTGATCGGCATGGCCAAAAACCACATCCATGTCATGCTCGGTAAACAGCACGGCCAGATTGAGCCGGTCCACCAGAGTCCGGACCAGGGCCATCAACGCCTGACGCTCGTCGGGGGCCATGCCCGCGGTGGGTTCGTCCAGCAGCAGCAGGCGCGGCCGATGGGCCAGGGCCTGGGCCAGCTCCAGTCGCTTGAGGTCGCCGTAGGTGAGGGCCGCACACGGCCGGTCGGCCTGTTCGGCGAGGCCAACCGCGGCGAGCAGGGAGAGCGCCTGATGGCGGTAAAGCCTGGGGGCAGGGTGCCAGAGATGAAGCAGCCGCCGTCGGGAGGACAGCAGCACCAGTTGAACATTCTCCACCACCGAGAGGGAGCTGAAGGCCGCGGCGATTTGGAAGGTACGGCCGACGCCTTGCCGCCACACCTGTTGGGGCGTCCGACCCAACAGTTCGACACCGTCAAGCCGGGCGCTGCCGCCATCGGCGCGCAGTTGGCCGCCCAGGAGATTGAAGCATGTGCTCTTGCCGGCGCCATTGGGGCCGATGAGTGCGGTCATCCGGCCGGTCCGGACGTGAAAGGTGACGCCCGCCACGGCGCGCAGGCCGCCGAAGGACTTGGTCAGGGCCGCCACTTGCAGCAAGGGGCCGTCGGCGACCAGGGACGTGACCCCCGGACCCCACCAGGGGGGGACGTCTTGGAATCCGTTCGGGCGTTGGGCAGCGGCGGGCGGGACGGGAACCGGCGGCGGCGACCCCGGCCGCCGAAGGCCGGTCAAGCCGCGCGGACAGGCCAGCACCAGTCCGATGATGATCAGCCCCAACCAGAGCTGCCACAGATCGCTGTGGCGCATGATCTCGCCCTTGAGGCCCTGGAAGGCCCCCGCGCCCACCAGCGGCCCGGCCAGGGACCCGAGGCCACCCAGGAGCACCATCACCAGTCCGTCCACCGAGGTGGTGACGCCCAGCACCGCCGGGAACACGCTACCCTTGGCGAAGGCCTGGAGCCCGCCGGCCAGACCGGCGGCGGTGCCCGCCACCACGAAGCCCAGCCATTGATGGCGGCGGACCGGAATTCCGATGCTGGCGGCGCGCCGTTCAGAGTCGCGGCCGGCACGCAGGGCCGCGCCGAACGGCGCGAAGGCCAGACGCCGGAGCGTCAGGATCGTGGTTGTCGCCAGCGCCAGGGTCAACCAGTAGAATCCGGCCCGGCTGGCGGCCCAGTCGGCCGGCCAGACGCCCAGGATGCCGTTGTCGCCGCCGGTCACGTCGGTCCACTGCATGGCCACCGACCAGAGAATCTCGGCGCAGGCCAGAGACAGCATGGCCAGGTAGACGCCGCTCCGGCGGACGCAAAACCAGCCGAACAGCGCCGCGCCCAAGGCCGCCGCCAGCACCGCCGCCGCCAGCGCCGGGATCATGGGCAGCGCGAAATGCCGTGTCGCCAGGGCGGCGCCGTAGGCCCCCAGGCCGAAATAGGCGGCATGGCCAAAAGACACCAGACCGGCAATCCCGATCAGGAAGTGCAGGCTCGCGGCAAACAAGCCAAGGATGGCAAGGTCGGTCAGCACGATCAGGCCATAGTCTCCGGTCCACCATGGCGCCGTCGCCAGGGCGGCCAGCAGCGTCAGACCCAGCACCCGGCCCCACCGTCCCGCCGCCGGCAGCGGTTCGGGCATCTGGCCGCCGTCGCCCGGATGCCCGGTCCGGTGCGCCCGGCCAAGCAGACCATGGGGCCGGACCACCAGCACCACCGCCATCACCAGGAACACCAGCACCAGCGTGATTTTGGGAAACAGCAGAATGCCGAACGCCTGCAATTCTCCGATCAACAGCGCGGCCAGGAACGCCCCGGGAATGCTGCCCATGCCCCCGATCACCACCACCACGAACGCCTCGACGATGGTGGTCAGGCCCATATGCAGGGTCAGGGCCTCGCGCGGGACTTCCAAGGCGCCGCCAAGGCCGGCGAGGGCCGAGCCCAGCATCACCACCCCGGAAAACAGCCGGCCCTGGTCGATGCCCAGCACCGACATCATTTCGCGGTCTTCGGTGGCGGCCCGGACCTGGGTGCCCCAGCGGCTGCGGTAGAGCAGGAGCCACAGCAACCCCAGCACCAGCGGGCCGAGGGCGATCAGCACGAGATCATAAACCGGGAACGGCCGATCAAGGATGGTGACGAGTCCCGAAAAGCCGGGAACCCGGGGGCCAAGCAGGTCTTCGGGACCCCACAGCGCCAGCGTCGTGTCCTGAAGGACCAGAACCACGCCGAAGGTTGCGAGCAGGGAAAACAATTCGGGCGAGCGGTAAAGCCGGCGCAACAGCAACCGTTCCATCACCGCGCCGACCAGACCGACCGTGGCGGCGGCGGTCAAGACCGCCAGCCCGAAACCGGCCCCGCCGCCGGGCCAGCCGACCGCGCCGAGCCGCTGGGTCAGCGACCAGGCGAGGTAGGCGCCGAGCATGGTGAACGAGCCGTGGGCGAAATTGACGATGCGGGTGACGCCGAAGATCAGCGACAGGCCGCTGGCCACCAGAAACAGCACCGATCCGGCGGCAAGGCCGCCCAGAAATTGGACGAGGAGAAAAGCCATGGCCCGCGCGCGCCCGGTGACCCTGCCTTGCCCCCGCTTAGTGTTGTGCCGCCGCGGGTCGCAGCGTCCGCACCTGTTCATCGGTGGGCAGGTAGGCGGCACCGTCGGCGTAATGCCAGTCGGCCATCGTACCGTGGCCGTCGGTCACCGCCACCCGGCCGACGAAAGCGCCCATGGTCGCCTGATGATCCAGCGCCCGGAAGCTGACCGGGCCGAAGGGGGAGGTCAGGGTGAGTCCGGCCAGCGCATCCACCACGGCTTCGGATTCGGTGGAACCGGCCTTGGTGATGGCGGCAGCGATCGCTTTAAAGGTGGTATAACCGACCACCGACCCCAGCCGCGGCTCTTCGTGGAAGCGGGCGCGGTAGGCTTCGCGGAAGGCCTGATGCTCGGGGGTGGTCAATTGGGCGCCCGGATAGCCGGTGACGATCCAACCGGCGGGGGCTTCGTCCTTCAGCGGTTCCAGGTATTCGGGCTCGCCGGTGAGCAGACTGACCACGCTGCGGCCGGCAAAAAGTCCCCGCTGGGTGCCTTCGCGCACCAGCTTGGCCAGGTCGGCGCCGAACGTGACGTTGAACACGGCATCCGGTTCGGCCACGGCCAGTGCCTGTACGGTGGTTCCGGCCTCGATTCGGCCCAGCGCGGGCCATTGTTCGCCGACGAAGGTCACGTCCGGCCGTTTCTCGGTCAACAGGCGCTTGAACCATGCCACCGCCGATTGTCCGTACTCGTAATTGGGCGCCACCGTGACCCAGCGTTTAGCCGGCAGCGCCGCCGCCTGTTCCACCAGCATGGCGGCTTGCATATAGGTGCTGGGACGCAGGCGGAAGGTGTAGCGGTTGCCCTGACTCCAGGTCAGCGCATCGGACAGGGGCTCCGCCGCCAAAAAGGGAATCCGATTGTGCCGGGCGAAGTCCGCCACCGCCAGCCCGACATGGGAGAAGTAGGTGCCGGCCAATAGCGCCACCCGTTCACTGGCGACCAGTTCGCCGGCGACGCGGACGGCGTCGTCCGGGCGACCGCCATCGTCGCGGGAAACCACCTCCAGCGGTCGGCCGCCCAACAGGCCACCGGCGGCATTGATTTCGGCGACGGCCAGTTCCCAGCCCTGGCGATAGGGCAGGGTGAAGGCCGGCAGACCGGTGTAGCTGTTGATTTCGCCAACTTTGATGGGGTCAACAGCACCCGGCCCGGCGGCCCGAGCCGTCGCCGCCGTCAATGCAAGACATCCGACGAGACTCGCGCACGCGAGATAACGAAACAACTTGGTCATGATAGCCCGCCGGTATCCGCTGAAAAGCCGGTCCGCGGCACGCTTCAATGCTGTCCGCGTATCACCAGTCTTAACAGATCCTGCCGGGAATGCGATGGATGGATTGGCGGGGGCGACAAAAACCGGTCCCCCAGCAAACCAATCTCCCAAAAAAAACACTCTCCCAGGGTCAGCGTTGGCGTGCGGCGCGGTGAGCCGGAACCGGAATCGGGCGCATCCCCTGTTCTTCGCGCCGGCTGGTGGACAGATCGATTTCAATCCGGGCCAGCACTTTGCGCAAATCGTGGACGGCGTCATTCAAAGTCTGGACCGAAACCTCCCCTGGTCCCTGCCGCCAGCCGCGATAGGCCACCAGACACGCCCGTGCGGTTTCCCGCAACCGGGCTTCGGTGGCGTCAACCGGTGGCGGCTGGTTTGGCCGGGCCGGGGGAGCATCTGCCCCCTGCGAACGGGGCGTTTCGGAGCCACCGCTTGCGGCGGCTGCGGCCGGCACCGGGGACACCGCCGGGGCCGGTTGACTCGCAGTCGGCGGGCTGCCGCCCACCGCGCCGTTTCCGGTTGGATTCGTGTCCGGCAGCGCAAGGGCCGGCCGGGGCGTGTTGCCCAAACGATTGGAAAGCGACAGTGTGTTGATGACGGGTGTGTTCATGATCGGTGTGTTCAGCAACGGCGCCGCGACCGGCTCGGGAGTCGGTTCGGCAATAGAATCGGTCGGCTCGACGCCGACGGCTTCAGCTTTGCGGACGATGTAAGAAATCGCGCTCGGCGTGCAGTCAAACTCACGGGCAATGGCCGACAAAGTCGCTCCCGCCCGATGTCGTTGAAGAATCTGCGGCCATGCGGACTGTGGAATTCGTCCGCGATGCCTTTTCGGTGATTCCGGCGAGTCCGACTCGTTGCCGGTTTCAGCGTTCATGATGTCGCTCGGTTGCCAGAGTGTTGACCGTGTCATATCGAATTTGCTTAGTTATCCACCCTCGCGCACAAAGCCATAGCCGCCATGCTGATGGCGTCAGTCGAGGAGGGGTGTGGGACTTGCCAGCTAAGTATTGCTGTTGAAATCAGTAATACCATGCGCTCGACAAATTGCCAGCCCATTGTTAACCGAGGCCCTAAAAAAATAGCGGATTTCGCATCTGCCAGCGAGGCCTGCGGTCGGCGGGAGATAGCCATCGCCGATTTTAAAACAGGATCAGCCGGCGAAGCCTTGTAGATCCGAGTAGGTTGTAACCGAAGCGAGCGGGTTAACGCCGCTAACGTCCCTGGTGTGGTGGCAAGAGCAATTCTCGATTCGCAGTTTAGACCAGAATTTGGACCCAGGGTCTGAAAAAGGGTGGAAGCACGGTGGAAACGCGGCCGGGAGTCCAGAGTGACCCATGAAAACGGCGGCGGTGTGTCGGGCCTTGGCGACAGGCTTTTTTGTCTATTTTTTCGGCTACCGTTCGGATGGGCCTTGGGGTTAGGGTCGCCCTCAAACCGGATGACGCCGGTGCGGTCAGGAATCGTGGCACCGACAGGATCAATGGAGCTGGTGCCACGGACCGGGATTTGTCATCCGAGTCAAGACAGGGAGCCGGAGCTTCGTGACCAAACCTGCGGCGCATCGGGAAGCGGTGCGATTGTCCATCGTCATCCCGGTCTTTAACGAGGCCGATAACGTGTTGCCGCTGCTTGACGAGGTGGCGGCGGCGGTGGCTGGGCTCGGGCCTGCCGAGGTGGTGTTTGTCGATGACGGCAGTGACGACGCCACCGTCGAGCGGTTGCAATCGCGGCTGAACGGGGGGGCTTTCAAGCCGCCGGCGGAACCGGGTGATGGACTTCGATTGCGCGTGGTCCGGCATCTTCGGCGGTCGGGGCAAAGTGCGGCGGTGCGGACCGGCGTCAAGGCGGCGCTGGGGCCATGGATTGCGACTCTTGACGGTGACGGCCAGAACGATCCCGCCGACATTCCAAGCCTGTTGTCGGTGGTCGACAGCGGTTGCGCCAAAGACCAGCCCGGGGTCGGGCCGGCGTTGGTGGGTGGCGTGCGCGCCCGGCGGCGGGACACCCTGTCGAAAAGACTGGCGTCACGGTGTGCCAACCGCCTGCGACAGGCGTTGCTGCGGGATGGTGCGGTCGACACCGGCTGCGGATTAAAGCTGTTCCGGCGCGATGCTTTTCTGGAATTGCCGTTTTTTGGCGCCATGCATCGGTTTCTCCCGGCTTTGTTTCTGATGCATGGCCATCGGGTGACCTATGTTCCGGTCAATCATCGACCCCGCCGCCAGGGTGTCTCCAAGTATGGCAATCTGCGCCGGGCGCTGATCGGGCTGGTGGATCTGTTGGGGGTGTTCTGGCTGAAATGCCGGACGCCGATGCCGGCCCCTTGGGCCGAACTGTGACCGGCAGCAACCGGCCGGACAGAACAAGGTTGCGGAGTAGGCGGTTGCCATGGTGTCCTGGGTCTCGTGACATTTCCGGTGGCGACAGAGGCGGCGAGGTTCGATGAGTTGGTTTCCTGACATATCTGTGACCGACGCGATTTGGATCGGGGTCGGTTTTGGTGGACAGTTCCTGTTCTCGATGCGCTTCCTGTATCAGTGGTTCAAAAGCGAACAGGTCAAACGAAGCGTCGTCCCCGAGGCTTTCTGGTATTTCAGCTTCTTAGGCGGCGTGACGCTGCTGGCCTATGCGGTCCATAAGCACGATCCCGTGTTCATCATCGGTCAGGCCAGCGGCCTGTTGATTTATGGTCGCAACATCTGGTTGATCTTGAATGAAAAGCGTCGCCAGGCTGAGGCGGTGACGGGTGGGGCGGTGACCGGCGCGGCGTCGTCGTGACCGCATCCGCAGCGGCGGTCGCCCCGGGCGCGGCACCGGCAGCCGGTCGCTTGCGCCCCTGGCAGTGGGGCGCGTTGCTGGTGTTGTGCCTGGCGTTGTATCTGCCGGGTTTCTTTACGCTGCCGCCGTTCGATCGCGACGAGGCGCGGTTTGCTCAGGCCACCCGCCAGATGGTGGCGAGTGGCGATTACGTCACCATTCGCTTTCAGGACGAAGCCCGGCTCAAGAAGCCGGTGGGCATTTACTGGTTGCAGGCCGCCAGTGTCCAGCTGTTGGGACCCGCCGACGGCTCTGAAATCTGGCCTTACCGGGTGCCGTCGTTGTTGGGGGCGATGCTGGCGGTTCTGGCCACCGCCTGGGCCGGAACGCGGCTGTTCGGTCCCGGCGTCGGCTTCGGCGCCGCGCTGGTGCTGGCCGGGTGCGTGGTGCTGGGGGTCGAGGCGCGCATGGCCAAGACCGACGCGGTGTTGCTGGCCACCGTGGTGCTGGCCCAGGGGGCGTTGGCCCGGCTGTGGCTGGACCGCGCGTCGAAAGAGCCGCCGGGATGGGGGCTGCCGCTGCTGTTCTGGGCGGCCTTGGGAGTCAGTCTTCTGATCAAGGGGCCGATCGGGCCGATGGTCAGTGCCCTGACGATCCTGACCTTGGGGGTGAGCGAACGCCGCTTCGGCTGGCTCGGGCGCTTGCGGCCGGGGCTGGGGCTGGCGGTGGTGGTGGTGGTGGCCGCGCCCTGGCTGATCGCCATTTCGATTGCGACACATGGTCAGTTCTTTGCCGAATCGTTGGGGCATGACCTGCTGGGCAAAGTGGCCTCGGGTCAGGAGGCCAAAGGCCTGCCGCCGGGCTATTTCCTCGGCACCTTCTGGATCACGTTCGCGCCGTTCGCACTGCCGGCGGCGCTGGCGGTGCCCTGGGTGTGGGCAAACCGGCGCGAGCCCGGGGTGATGTTCTGCCTGGCTTGGTTGATCCCAACCTGGCTGCTGTTCGAAGCGGTGCCGACCAAACTGTTGCACTACACCCTGCCCACCTTCCCGGCCATCGCCCTGTTGACCGTTCGTGCCGCTCAGGATCATTTCGGTCGGAGCGAGGCCGCGCCCCGGTGGCGGCTGTTCGGCGCGGCGGCGCTGGCGGCGGGGGCGGCGGCCCTGGTGTTGACCGGCGGAGTGGCGACGCTGCCTTGGCTGATTGATCACCGGTTGCTGACGGCCGGGCTGGTCGCGGCGGTGGCGGTGCCGGTGATGCTGGCGGTGGCCGGACTGTGGTGCTGGCAACGGCGGGAACGGCCGGCGTTGGCGCTGGCCCTGGCGGCCCTGGTGCTGTGGTCCGCCGCGACCTTTCAAGGGGTGTTGCCGCAGCTGGACGGCCTGTGGCTGAGCCGGCAGGCGGCGCTCCAGGTTACGGCGCTGCGGCCCTGTGCCACCACCACGGTGGTGACGGCCGACTATTCGGAGCCGAGTCTGGTTTTTCTGCTGGGCACCGACACCCGGACGGCGGGCGGCGACATCGCGGCCGATCATCTGCGGGCCGATCCGGCCTGCGGGCTGGCCCTGGTCGAGGCGCGGGCCGAACCGCTGTTCCGGCACTCGTTGAACGGGTTGGCGGTGCGGCCGGTGGCGACCCTGACCGGCTTCAATTACTCCCGGGGCCGGCGGCAGACGCTGACCCTGTACCGGGCCGAGCCCTGATCATGGCCGGGCTGCCGGAGGGTGCGGCGGGTCCGCGGTGGCTGTTGGCCGGGCTGTGGCTGGTGTGGGCGCTGTTGTGCTGCCTGCTGTCCATGCACGCCTTCGATGCCGGGCTGGCTGGCGCGGTGCGCGGCCTGCCGGAGTCGGTGCAGGCCTGGTTCCGGGCGGTGACGGTGGCCGGGTTGGGGCAATGGTACCTGTGGCCGTCGGGGCTGGGGGCGCTGGGACTGGCGGTGGCGGCGGTCCGTACCCGCGATCCCGGGCGGGCAGCCTGCTATCGCCGGTTGGCCTGGGCCTTGGCCTTCGTGTTCGCGGCGGTGGCGCTGTCGGGGCTGACGGCGGATCTGATCAAAGTGCTGGTTGGCCGGGGGCGGCCGAAGCTGCTGGCCGAAAGCGGCTTCTATGGCTTTAAGCCCCTGTCCTTCGGCGGCGCCTCGTACCAGTCGTTTCCCTCGGGTCACGCCACCACCGCCGCGGCGCTGGCGCTGGCGGTCGGCTCGCTGGTGCCGCGCCTGCGCGGGGTGCTGGTAGCCTTCGTCCTGATCATCGCCGCCAGCCGGGTGATCATCGATGCCCATTACTTGGGCGACGTGATCGGCGGCAGCGCCGTCGGCTGGTTCATCGCCTGGGCGGTACGGGAAGTCTTCGCCAGTCGCCGGGTGGTGTTCGAGTACGGGGAGGAGGGGCGGGTGGTGGTCAGGTCGGAGTCGCGGATGGTGTGACGTTGACCAGGCGCACGCGATGACCTTGAGTTATCCGATGTCTTCCAGTCGCGCCCGAAGTCCGTAAGCGTCTTGCATCGCCTCGGTCAGCGGTATCGCCCAATCCTCTCGGAACCGCTGTTGACTATTACCTTGCTTATCGATATTGTGGAGTGACCGAATAAGATACTCGAGGAATTCATCGGAAATCCGCTCGCCATCTATACGTAATAAAACTTGAATTATCCTCCAAGCGAAGTACGCATTGGCTATCGAAGCCTCCCAAGAAAGGGTCTTCTCGGTACCTGTTCGGATGGGGGCACGGTAAGCAACGATGAACGCTAATAAGGCAGCCACTTTAGAAGGCTGGATTCGTTCCGTCTGTTCATACCCGTTCTGGGTCTTATAATCAATTAGGCACTCCAGGTACTCATCGACGATCTCTTCTATCGATCTGGCAAGGTGCTTTTGATCAATGTGATCGGGCTCAAGATTGATACCGCAACTTTTAGCTCGTAAGATAAAACGCGTGGCCAGGCGAGTAACAAAAGAAAGTCTGTCACGTCGTATCCTTGCCCAATCTGCATTTAATGGCATGCTTACTTCTTCTCAACAATCTCTGGTTTTTCGACGATATTTTTATGGATCCTGGTCAGTTGACGATAAAATCCATCTTCGGATTCAGCCTCGTAAGCGGACAGCTTCGCATCCGATAAGGTCCCTGAAAAATTTTTTATCGCCCAGTACCTTACCCGTTTGATAACGTCCACAACAGCTCCCTCCACCGATGCCAAGCAC
>CAIYNU010000031.1 GCA_903927615.1 uncultured Rhodospirillales bacterium
ACGGCAAAGCCCTTGACCGGCCCGGAACCCAGCGCAAACAGCAGCATCATCTTGATCAGGGTGGTCACATTGGCGTCCACGATGGTCGCGAAGGCCCGCCGGAACCCCGCCTCCATCGCCGCGAACGGCGACTTACCTTTGCGCGTCTCCTCGCGGATACGCTCGTTAATCAGGATGTTGGCATCCACCGACATGCCCAGGGTCAGCAGAATGCCGGCCAGACCCGGCAGGGTCAGCGTCGCCTGCAACAGCGAAAGCACCCCCAGGGTCAGAATCAGGTTGAACACCAGGGCAACATTGGCCATCAGGCCGAACAACCCGTAAGCCAGCGTCATGTAGCTGACCACCAGGATAAAGCCGATGATGATCGAGTAAATGCCCGCATGAATGGCGTCGGCCCCCAGGTCCGGACCGACCGTCCGCTCTTCGATGACGGTCAGCGGCGCCGGCAACGCGCCCGCCCGCAGCAGAACCGCCAGGTCGTTGGCGCTTTGGGCGGTGAAGTGACCGCTGATCTGACCGCGACCGCCGAGAATCGGTTCCCGAATCACCGGCGCGCTGATCACCTTGTTGTCGAGCACGATGGCAAACGGCCGACCGACATTGTTCTTGGTCACGTCGCCAAAGCGTCGGGCGCCCACGGAATCGAACTCGAAATTCACCACCCATTCGCCGTTCTGGGAATTGGGACCGGATCGGGCATCCACCAGATTGCCGCCATCGACCTCGATCCGCTTGCGCACCAGATACCGGGCCGGACCCACAGGCCCCCGACGGTCAACATCGGCGCTGGGCAGCAATTCGAAGCCGGGCGGCGCCCGGCCGCTGGCCGCATCGGTTTCGGGCGCCAGCAGGCGGAACGTCAACTTCGCGGTCTGGCCCAACAGACGCTTGATCCGATCGGGGTCTTCGACGCCAGGCAGTTGGACCAGAATGCGTTGTTCGCCCTGACGGGCAATGGTCGGCTCGTTAACCCCGGTTTCATCGATCCGGCGGCGGATGATCTCGATGGACTGCTCCACCGCCTTAGCCGCCTTGTCGTGAATCGCAACGTCCGTCACCGAAATGCTGCCGTTGAGATCATTACCGATATCGATTTGCAACTCGGGCTGGCCGTTGGCCACGGTGTTGGTCGACAAGGTCCCCAACAGGTGCAACGCCGCGTCACGATCCTTCAGATCGCGGAGCGTGAAGGTCACGGCGTGGTCATCGTTGGTCAGATTGACGTAGCCGATGTCGGCGGTCCGGAACTGGGTGCGGACGGCATCCTGAAGGTTCCCCAACCGCTCCTTGACCACCGCCGACATGTCCACTTCCAGCAGCAGGTAGGAGCCGCCGCGCAGGTCGAGGCCAAGATGGATCTGCCGGTGAGGCAGCCAGTTGGGCAGGCTGCCCATCAGATCGCGGCTGAAGAAATTGGGCAGGGTGAACACCAGCCCAGCCACGCAGATGCCAATAATGGTGTAGATCTTCCAGCGGGAGAAGTAGAGCATAATCCGAACGTCCTGAGCGATGCACCGCCCCGGCCGCGGGGACCGCGGTTGGAGCGGGGATCGGGTTGATTACGCCTGTTATTCAGAGCCTGTATTTCAGGTCTATTTCTTGGCGTCGTCGCCGACATCGTCGACTTTGGCGGCCCGCCCCGCCGGTTCGGTCTTGGCGAGCACCGTCGTCACGGTCGAGCGCAACACCCGCACCCGCACGCCCTCGGCGATTTCGACGATGGCTTCGTCATTGTCGCCAACCCGCGTCACGGTACCAATGATGCCGCCGGCGGTAACGACCCGGTCGCCGCGCCGCAGACCATCGATCATCGACTTGTGCTCCTTCAGCTTTTTCTGCTGTGGCCGGATCAGCAGAAAATAGAACACCACGAAGATCAATATCAGCGGCAAAAACGACATCAGGTCAAGACCGGGGGAGGCCGCCGAACCGGTTGCTGCCTGGGCGAAAGCCGTGGATACCAACATCCCTCAATTCCTCGTAACGATCGTGCCCCCTGGGGCAAGGTTGGCGGGACTATAGCGACCGCCGCCAACGTTGCAACCGAATATCCAGGGCGAACGGCGACACCCGGGCCCGGACAAGGCGCTCTTGGGGATCGTCCGCTCGCCGCCGCCGCGGACGACCGGCGATTTGACCTCCGATTCCCCTGATCGGTCAGCACCGGGATGGAAATTGATCTGGACTCGGGGACCCGCGATGACATAGGTTTTGGCCACCCGCGGACCGGATGTCCCGAGGCTGTTGCCGTGGGCTTACGGCTCACAAGCCCCAGGGCGTTGGCGCGGTGGTGCGGTTGCCCCCCTTGCGGCGGGTGGTGGCCGCCAACCTCGCGATTGCGGTTAGGGATTAAGACGCTTAGACGCTGTGGTGGAGTCTCCGCATGAAGTTCCTGGGCACTCTGGCCTTTGGCTTTTCGACCATCGCCGCGATGATTGCGGCGCTGCTGGCGTTTGGTTTCCAGGTCAAAGTCGAAAGCCCGATCAGCCCCCAGCAGATTGTCAGGGACCAGCAACTCAGTCAATGCACGGCGGCCCTAAACCAAACCGGCCAGCAGTTGGCCGAAGCCCAGACCAAGACCCAGGGTCTCGAATCGCGGCTGCGCGACACCCTGCTGATCGCCGACCAGACCGCCGCGCGGATGTCGGCGGAAATCGCCCAAGGCGTCCGGGTGGCCAGCGAAAAGACCGCCGCGGCCGGCACCACCACCTCGGTGGTCACGGGGATCGGCGTCGGTCTTCTGATGTTCCCGCTTGGTTTCCTGTTCGGTCGCCACCGCCGTCATAACGACCCCGCGCTGCTGGCGTCCGGAGTCCAGGAGACCTTGGCGGTCGCTCCACCGCGGGAACCGATCAATGCCCTGCCGCTCTATGATGCCCGACACCGGGGGCAACGGTCCGTGGTCCGTTAACGACGGACACCGCCGGCGGGTCAAGCAACTTCGCCAGAACTGCGGACCGCGGGCTAAAATCGGGCGCCGACGTTGGCATCGTCCGGGTTAGTGCAGAGCCGGAAGATGGGGCCGACGTAGTGATGCTAGACAGCGAAATTGCTGAGGTCGCTACCGGCGACAAAGACAACCTCATATTGATTGGCGTTAGGAGAGTTAGTAACATTGCCCGATAATTAAGGAAAATATCAATATTTATCACAAAGCGGCTGATGTCAAAGGTACCTTGATCGCGGTGCAACAACAGCCGACATTAATAACCACACTTTTGTTGAAACTGTTTATCGCAGAACACTATGCGTAAAGATATTTTCCCCGCTTTCAAAAAGTGACGACGGTTCTGGCCACCCCCTCGTCGCCGGCTCTTATTCGGGGCTTTCGAAGAACCGACACCCTGGCCACCACCGTCTGCTATCCTGATCCCATCATCAGCCAGACGGGTGTTGTGGCGTACTGAACGCCCACCCTTCGCCCGAAAGACATGCCATGGACCACCCCCCGGCCCGGCCCGTTTTCCTCAAGGATTACCGGCCCCCCGCCTTTTTGATCGATACCGTTGCGCTGCATGTGGACCTGCGCGAGGATGGCGCCGTGGTACGCACCCAACTGGCGGTGCGGGTCAACCCCGCGGCAGCTGAGCCCGATGCTCCCCTGGTCTTGAACGGCGAACGGTTGGAGTTGCGTGCGCTCGCGCTCGATGGTCGGAGTCTGGACACCGCCGCATACACGGTTTCGGCGACCGCCCTGACCATTCCCCGGGTTCCCGCGGCCTTCACCCTCGACGTGGTCACCGCGCTCAAACCCCATGAGAATCTGGCGCTGGAAGGCCTCTACAAGTCCGGAGGCAATTTCTGCACCCAGTGCGAAGCCGAGGGCTTCCGCAAGATCACCTATTTCCTCGACCGCCCCGACGTGATGGCCCGCTACACCACCACCATCGAGGCCGACGCGATCCTTTATCCGGTGCTGCTATCCAACGGCAACCCGGTGGGCGGCGGCTCTTTGCCCGACGGCCGCCACTGGATGCGCTGGGAGGATCCGTTTCCCAAACCCTGCTATTTATTCGCATTGGTGGCGGGCAACCTGACGCTGGTGGAAGACTCCTTCGTCACCGGCTCCGGCCGCACGGTGGCGCTTCGGCTCTACGTGGAACCGGGCAATCAGGATCGCTGCGAACACGCCCTGCGCTCCCTGAAAAAGGCCATGGCCTGGGATGAAGAGGTCTTCGGCCTGGAATATGACCTGGATATTTTCATGATCGTCGCCGTCGGCGACTTCAACATGGGCGCGATGGAAAATAAGGGGCTGAACGTTTTCAACACAAAGTTCGTCCTGGCCCGCCCGGAAACCGCCACTGACGCCGATTTCGCCGCCATCGAAAGCATTATCGCCCACGAATACTTCCATAACTGGACTGGCAACCGCGTCACCTGCCGGGACTGGTTCCAGCTCAGCCTCAAGGAAGGCCTGACCGTGTTCCGCGACCAGGAATTCTCGGCGGACCTGAACTCGCGGGCGGTCAAGCGGATTGCGGATGTCCAGAGATTGCGCGGCGCCCAGTTCGCCGAAGACGCCGGTGCCCTGGCCCATTCCGTCCGCCCCGACTCCTATTTCCAGATCAACAACTTTTACACCGCGACGGTCTACGATAAGGGCGCCGAGGTGGTGCGCATGATCCACACCCTGCTCGGCGCCACCGGCTTCCGCGAGGGCATGGATTTATACCTTCAGCGCCATGACGGGCAGGCGGTGACCTGCGACGACTTTGTCCGCGCCATGGCCGACGCCACCGGCGCCGACCTGGGTCAGTTTGCGCTGTGGTACAGTCAGGCCGGCACCCCCGAAGTGGAGGCGTCGGGCCGATTCGATGCCGAACACCGCCGCTATCGCCTGACCGTGCGCCAGTATTGCCCGCCGACGCCGGGACAACCCATCAAGCGACCGATGCACATCCCGCTGGCCCTGGGGCTGATCGGCCCCGATGGCCGGGACCTGCCGTTGCGGCTGGCCGGCGAGGCTGTCGCCCACGGCACCACCCGGGTCCTCGACCTCCGCGCCGGCGAACAGGTGTTCGACTTCGTGGATGTGCCGGTCGCGCCGGTCCCGTCGCTGTTCCGCGGCTTTTCAGCCCCGATCCGGCTCAAGACCCCGCTTCCCGACGCCGACCTGGCCTTCCTGCTCGCCAACGACAGCGATCCGTTCAACCGGTGGGAAGCCGGCCAGACCCTGGCCACCCGATTGATGCTCCAACTGATCGCCGACTACCACGGTGGCCGGCCGCTGCATCTGGCTCAGGCCTTCATCGACGCCATGGCCCGGTTACTCGACGACGCCGGCCGCGACCGCGCCTTTGCCGCCCGTGCGCTGGCCCTGCCCAGCGAAAACGTGTTGGCCCAGCAGATGGACGAGATCGCGGTGGATACCATCCATCTGGTGCGGGAATTCGTCCGCCGCCGACTGGCCGAGCAGCTCCGGCCCGCCTGGACCGCGACCTACCACGCCAACGCCACCAACGAGCCGTTTTCGGTGGATGCCGCGGCCATGGGGCGGCGCGCCCTCAAGACTCTGTGCCTGGCCATGCTGATGACCCTCGACAGCCCGGAGGTTCACGCCCTGGCCGCCACCCAATACCGGGACGCCACCACCATGACCGACGCGGTCGCGGCGCTCTCGGTGCTGGCCGATACCGACGCCCCGGCCCGCGAAGCGGCGCTGGCCGATTTCTATGATCGCTGGTGCCACGATCCCCTGGTGGTCAATAAGTGGTTGGCCATCCAGGCGGGTTCGACACGGCCGGATACGCCGCAGCGGGTTGCGGCGCTGCTTGACCATCCCGGCTTCGATCTGCGCAACCCCAACAAAGTCTATGCCCTGATCGGCGCCTTCGGCAGTGGCAACCAACTGCGCTTCCACCAGGCCGACGGCAGCGGCTATGCCGTTCTGGCGGATCAGGTGTTGCGGCTTGACGCCATGAACCCGCAAGTGGCCGCCCGCCTGACCGCGCCGTTCGCGCGCTGGCGGCGGTTCGACTCGAACCGCCGCCAGTTGATGCAACGGCAGTTGGAACGCCTGGCGTCGGAGCGAACGCTGTCCCGGGATGTCTCCGAGATCGTCACCAAAAGCCTGAAAACCACCTGACGCCGGAGCGGTGTTGGCCGTCGGCGTGTTATCGCCGAATCCCGGCCAGCGCCGCGACCACGTCTTCCATCTCATCCCGCCGCCCGATGGTAATACGCAGGCAATGAGGCAACCGGTAGACGCCCATCTGGCGAACCAGAATCCCTTGCGCCTTAAGCGCGAGACGAGTGGCCTCGGCTTCGCCCCAGGGTGAGAAGTCCACCAGCACGAAGTTGCCGACGCTGGGGAACACCGACAGGCCAAGGTCCTGGAGGCGACCGACGAACCACTCCCGACACTCCTGATTGTGACGCCGGGCGGACTCCATGAACGCCTCATCCGCCAACGCGGCCAGGCCGGCGGCCTGGGCGGCGGTACTGACGTTGAACGGTCCCCGAACCCGGTGAAGCACGTCGGCCACCGCCGGGGGCGCCAGACACCAGCCGAGTCGAAGCGCCGCCAGCGCATAAATCTTGGAGAAGGTCCGGGTCATCACCACGTTCCCGGCGGCCTGAACCAGATCCGCGCCGGCGGTGTAATCCTCGGCCGTGACGAACTCGGCATAGGCGGCGTCGATCACCAGCAGCACATGGCCAGGCAACCCGGCATGCAGACGACGCAATTCGGCCGCCGGCAGATAACTGCCGGTGGGGTTGTTGGGATTGGCCAGGAACAGAATACGGGTCCGCGGCGTCACCGCCGCCAGCAACGCATCCACATCGGCGGTCAGGTTGGTTTCGGGCGCCGTCACCGGGGTCGCCCCCACCGCCCGGGCCGCGATGGGGTACATCAGAAAGCCATGGGCCGAGTACAACACCTCGTCACCCGGGCCGGCGTAGCTGCGGGCGATCAGCGCCAGCAACTCGTCGGAGCCGGCACCGCAAACGATCTGCCCGGGGTCAACCGCCAAGCGCCGGGCCAACGCCGCGGTCAATGCGGTCGAACCGCCGTCGGGATAGCGGTGCAACTGGTCGGCCAGCGCGCCATAGGCGGCAGCCGCGCGCGGACTCGGGCCAAGCGCGCCTTCATTGGAGGCAAGCCGAATCAACCGGCTGACCCCCTCGGCCTGGGCTTCGCCACCGACATACGGCGCAATATCGAGAATCCCCGGGCGGGGCAACGGTGCGGACATGGGAACGCGATTCCTGATGCTGCGGACACTGGGTTTCGCCGCCTGCTGCGGGAACAGCCTCATACCGCATGCGGCGGACCGGGGCAACCGGGCCGAAGCCCGACAGCGCGGGAACCGGGGTTCCCATTTCCGTCGGTGCCGGCCCCCCTCCGGCACCGGTACGCGATTCTGCTTGCCCCACCGCGCCGCTTTGGGCAAACTGACCGCGCGACCGCTTGGGCCTGTAGTTCAGTGGTTAGAACCCGCCGCTCATAACGGTGTTGTCGCAGGTTCGAATCCTGCCGGGCCCACCACATTTCTGACCAGGCTTTCGATGCCTTTCGGCCAAAGCGGGAGGTAGAACGCCCGCCGATCCCGCTTCTGGAGGCCATTCCGCGCGCGGGCGACAGCCCATGGTGACCCGGGCGACAGCCCATAGAGGAGGGAACGCGGTGTTGCGCGTGACGGTGACCCGGGAGAGCAGCACCGAGACCAAGCCAATCGGCGAGGTGGTGATCGGTAAATTCGCCGGTACGGAACAGCGTGGCGGCTACGCGGCCTGGGTTCACGAGCCCCCCTCACCCTATTCCGACGGAATTGACGCCTTTTTTACCGTGCGCCGGCATGAACGCTATCAACCGGCCATGGCCCTCGTCGCCTCGGTGCTGGCCGCCTGGAGTGAAGGGCAGATCGATGACGTGAGCGAAGGGGTGCAGGCCGCCCTGTTAAACACCGCCCGCCCGCCGGCACCGGCCGCCGCCGAAGCCCCGATGACCATCCAGACCCTACAGGAGACGTTGGCGCGCATCGCCGCCGGCACCGGGCCACGGGCCGATGCCGCCAATGCCGCAGCCGAACTTTTTAGAAACGTCCTGTTCCTGGCCCACAGCATCATTCAGGCCGGCGACCAACCCCCGCCCCGCCCGCGCTAATCGACGAAGACTTGGCGAGGAGGGACTTTGGGGCGAGGAGGGACTTTGGTCCCGGCGGTGCCGCTGTCGAGATGTCCCCGGGCGACGATGCGCCACACAACTCCCTGTTGGGTTTCCATCCGACCGGCAGCGGCCCGTTACTGAAACCAGCCATGATGTTGCTCGAACGGCCACAAACCCGAACGGTAGAGCAGGTCTCCGGCAATCAGGCCGATCACCACCCCGGTCAACTCGCTGATTTCCAGATAGGGGCTGATCACCGTCGCCCCCACCAGCACACCCGCGCCCAACGCCAGCAGGTGATCGGTTTCCAGGTGAAGAATCTCGCCAACCGGCAGCGCCTCCTCGGGGCCGCCCGCCCGTGCCGGCACCGCATAGATCAGCGACAGGGCAAGTCCCAAGCCCAACAGACTCCGCCGCATGCCTTTTCCTCTCCTGCCGTGCCATGCCCGCTCCCGGTTCGGGGAGCCGCCTGCGACACCCTGCCATACCGCTGTCGGCGAGCGCAAGCGCAACACTGCCCTCGAAGAGGGCGAACGTCGGACCCGACCTAATCTCGGTCGCTGGAACCTGAAACGGCACCCCCCCCGGTCGGGCATTGCGATGCCCGCTGGAGCATTTTCCGATCAAGGGGCACACACGGCCGTTGGCGGGCAAAATGCCCGCGGTCCTGGCGATGCTTTATGATTTGGTCAATGACGGAAAGCAGGTGACCAGCCCTTTGGGCGCTTTGGTCCATGCATCCCGATCAAAAACCGCGATGATATAACACAGATCAACTGGGTTTATGTCTATATAACCGGGATGGGGTGGAAGAACCGCCACCTTTCCATGCCACGCCGGCCTTTTTATCCTCCTGCGTCCACGCACGTGACAGGTCTCTGGCATATATGCCCAAATTACCTTCCTGTCGCTTTCTCCGGACCGGTACCAGGCATTCAACGTCTCTTCGTTTATTGAAATAATGTGTTTAGCCGCCGTAACAAGATCGTCATTTGTTTCAAATGTTGTTGCCACTTCAATGCCACGACCATCAAGGTCTTCAGTACTCATTCCTACATGACGTTCTTCAGCATGCCCGGCCTGAATCCAATCGCGAATTTGTTGGTCGAGTGTTTTCTCAATTCGTTTTGCTACGCGGCGCTCCTTTTCTTTTTTCTTATATCTACCACCAGATGTCGTCACCAACGGGCCTTCCATTCTCTGGACCAACCCGACCCCAGTTCGCTGTTGCACCACCGGCGAGCGTGTGAGTCCAGCCATCCCTTGCCGATGGTTGGCGGGAACCGGTGGTCCGGACGGATGCCCGGTCCCGACCGCCGCTTTCCCCTGAACGATGGCCGGGGCGAATCGGGTCGAGGGCGGGGGTGGCGGCGCCACGCGGGCGGCATCGGTTTTAGCCTGAACGCCACCCGGGGCGAATCGGGTCGGGGGCGGGGGTGACGGTGCCACGCGGGCGGCATCGGTTTTAGCCTGAACGCCACCCGGGGCGAATCGGGTCGGGGGCGGGGGTGGCGGTGCCAC
>CAIYNU010000032.1 GCA_903927615.1 uncultured Rhodospirillales bacterium
AGAACAACCGGTGATACAGAGAATCCGAATCGGTCATCCCGGTCCGCCTTCATCGAGAAAAGCCCGGGCGAAAGGATACAACATAGTCGCTATTTCCAGAGGCCCTGTTTCACAAGATTTTATTGCATCCTATCCTCGAGTCCGACCGGGCGCCGTCAGCCGGCGGGCCCGTTTTGGCCCGCAGAAACGGGCCCGTCAGGTCGAACACGATGTCTGGTCCTCGCCCGGGATTATCGAGGCTTCGCCAACCGCGACCAACGGGCCCCAGACTGTCGAAACACCGTCGGCGGATCGTCCGCGATGACGGACCAGACATTCAACAACGCAGTATGCTATCCCGTGACCGGGACCACCGCACCAAAGACCGAGGCGCCATGACCAAAGCCAAGAAAGCCTACGCCATCCTCCGGGACCAAATCAAGAACGGTCAGGTGACCCTGCTGGTCGAGCGAAACTGGATCCATCACCGGAAAAAATGCCATTATGTCGAGGTCATTGATCACGCCACCGGCATTCGCAAGGAATTCTGGTTCGATAACGGTTTCTGGCACCGAGAGGAAGGGCCGGCCGTGGTCGACTGGCACCAAACCGGGGAAAAATCTGCCGAGTCATGGCATTTCAAGGGGGACTTGCACCGCCTGGATGGTCCTGCCATCGTCTCGTGGTGGGATAATGGCCGCCCCCGGGTGGAAATCTGGTTCAAACATGGCATCCGCCACCGGGCCGACGGCCCGTCCTACCAGTCATGGGATCAGGCCGGCACCCTCACCCGAACCGAGTGGTACATACATGGCCACGCCATCGGCGATCAGGTGGTGGAATGGCTGGTAGCCAACGCCATTCCTGCCAATCCAGCCCTCTGGAGCGACGACCACAAAGCCCAGTTCGTCGCCCGGTTCGGCCATCACTGATCCCGAAAGCGCGACCGAGCGAGAGCGACAGCAGTCGCGACAGAAGGACCGCGGCACGCGAGGTGACAACGATTCGGTGCGCCGGTCTTACTTGTCGCAAGGCCAATGCAGTGACCAATCCTCGATCATGCCGAAGCGCGCCGGGCGATCCCAAAAATCCCGGTGATTTGCCACGTAGCCACGAAAGTACTTCGACAGCTCTTCATCGGCAACGTCCTCGGGAATGCAGGTGTTAAAGTGCGCATTCTCGCTCAGTTGGTCCCGGGTGCCGTCGATTTCATTCCGGCACTGGTCAGCAAGGTCTTGTTCGGCCTGATAGATACGTTCATGCAGCGACTTCTCGTACAAAACACAGCATTGGGACATCTTGTCTTCGGTATTACACTCGTCGGTAATCGCCTGAGCCGGGCCAATCCCGGCCAGGATCAGAACCGACACCAGAACCGACACACTGGCAACGCTCTTCATCGCCGTCCTCGCCCCTCCAGGGGTCATACGTTCAACAACAGATTCTCGCGTTCCCATGAACTGATCACGCGCTGATAGGCTTCATACTCGGCGGTCTTGACCGACGTGACCGCACGCACGAAATCCTCGCCGATAATTTCCCGCAACGGCTTGCACGCGTTGAACTTGTTCAGCGCATCCATCAAGTGCCGGGGCAGCGTGAAGGCCAACCGGTGAGCGGTGCCTTTAATCGGATCGGTGGGCTCCAGGCCATTGACCATACCGATATAGCCACAGGCCAGCGATGCCGCGAGTGCCAGATACGGGTTGGCATCGGCGCCGGCCACCCGGTTCTCGACCCGACGTCCTTCCCGGGACGACACCGGAACCCGGAAGCCGACGGTGCGATTATCGCGCCCCCAATGGACGTTGATCGGCGCATCCGACCCCGGCAACAGTCGCCGGTAGGAATTGACGTTGGGCGCCAGCAGCGGCATCGCCGAGGGCAGAAATTTCTGAAGCCCGGCAATGAAGCCGTGAAACAGCGGCGTGTCTTTGCCGAATTCATCGGCAAACAGATTGAGGCCGGTTTTCACATCCACCACGCTCTGGTGGATGTGGAGCGCACTGCCCGGTTGATCCTGCATGGGCTTGGCCATGAAGGTGGCATAAACCTGATGACGGATGGCGGTCTCGCGGACCGTGCGCTTGAACAAAAAGGTCTGGTCGGCAAGGTCCAGAGCTTCGCCGTGATTGAAATTGATTTCAATCTGCGCCACCCCGGCCTCGTGAGTCAGGGTATCGATGTCAATATCCTGCGCCTCACAGAAATCATAAACGTCCTCGAAAATCGGGTCGAATTCGTTGACCGCGTCAATCCCATAGGCCTGACGCCCGCTCTCGGTTCGCCCCGACCGGCCGACCGGCGGCAGCAACGGGTAATCCGGATCCTTATTGATCTGAACCAGGAAGAACTCCAGCTCCGGGGCCACGATCGGGCGCCAGCCGCGTTCGGCATAAAGCTCCAGCACCCGCCGCAGCACCCAGCGCGGCGAAATGTTGACCGGGCTGCCGTCGGCGTAGAAGCAGTCGCTGATCACCTGCGCCGTGGGCTCGGTATACCAGGGCACCAGGCGAATGGTGGAGGAGTCCGGCACCATGTAGATGTCTGCGTTCTCATCGCTGGTGACATCTTCGTCTTCGGGGAAATCGCCGGTGACGGTCTGAACGAAGATCGCCTCGGGCAAACGCAAACCGCGGTCGCGCAGGATGCGCAGGAATTTCTCGGCGGGCACAATCTTGCCGCGCGCGATGCCCGAGAGGTCCGGAACCAGGCACTCCACCTCGGTAATGCGATGGGACTTGATGAAGTCTGCAAGCTCGGTCATGCCGCACCGCCGGCCGGCCCGCTGATACGGACGCCGCCGGCTCCTCTTGGTTGTGGGTGATCCCGGCTGATATTATGCACGTTCGGTGTTATGCTGCCAGGGCCTTGACCTCTTTGATCCCACCAAAGCTTGCCCAACGGATGCGACGGTCTTTGAAAACCATGACGGTCTCGCACCGCGTCATGGAAACCCCGCCGACGCACCGCGTCATGGAAAGCGGTGACGCGGCGCTCCAGTGTGGTATCTATCGGGGGATGGATGACGTGTCAGGGAGCGCGCGGTGACGGCAAAGTCCGAACCTGTTCAGGAAGACTTGGTACTGGCCCTGCCCAAGGGCCGGATTCTGGACGAGCTTCGTCCGCTGTTGGGCCGGGTCGGCATCGTTCCCGAGCCGGAATTCGACAACGACAACAGCCGGCATCTCAGATTCCGCACCAACCATCCCCATCTTAGCCTGATCCGGGTCCGATCCTTTGATGTCGCGACCTTCGTGGCGTTCGGCGCCGCGCATTTGGGGGTCGCCGGCAACGATGTGATCATGGAGTTCGATTATTCCGAACTCTATGCGCCGCTGGATTTGGGGATCGGCCGTTGCCGGCTCAGCGTTGCCGAGCCCGTGGCGTTGTCCGAGACCGACGATCCGGCGCGCTGGAGCCACGTTCGCGTGGCCACCAAATACCCCGAGATCACCCGCCGCCACTTCGCCGCCCGGGGCGTGCAGGCTGAATGCATCAAGCTCAACGGCGCCATGGAACTGGCTCCGGCCCTGGGCCTGTGCCGGCGGATCGTCGATCTGGTGTCGTCGGGGGCGACCTTGCGGGCCAACGGACTGGCCGAGGTCGAAACCATCGCCGATATCTCCTCCCGACTGATCGTCAATCGTGCCGCCCTCAAGACCCGGCCGGAGGAGTTGCACGGTTGGATCGAGTGCTTCCGCGAGGCCACCCATGCCCCATAAGCTATACCAAGCCAATGCCGGCTTCGAAGCGCGCTTTGCCGCACTGATCGAAGCCCCGCGTGCTGGAGAAGACGACGTCCGCCAGTCGGTGGCGACGATTCTGGCCGACGTCCGGTGCCGCGGCGACGCCGCGGTGATCGCACACACCAAACAATTTGACCATCTGGAACTGAGCCCCAGCACGCTGCGCATCCGCGAAGCCGAAATCGATTCCGCGGTCGCCGCCTGCACCCCGGAACAATGGACAGCCCTGGAGATGGCGGCGCGGCGAATCACCGCCTTCCACGCCCGCCAGCGTCCCGAGGCCCTCGACTATCGGGACGACGAAGGCCTGCGCCTGGGCGCGCGGTGGACGCCGGTGGATGCGGTCGGACTCTATGTCCCGGGCGGCACCGCGTCCTATCCCAGTTCCGTGCTGATGAACGCCCTTCCAGCCAAAGTCGCGGGCGTCGGCCGTATCGTCATGGTGGTGCCGACGCCCATCGGCCGGATCAACGCCCTGGTGCTGGCGGCGGCGCGGCTGGCCGGCATCGACGAAATCTACCGGATTGGCGGCGCCCAAGCGGTGGGCGCGCTGGCCTATGGCACCGCCACCATCGCACCGGTGGACAAGATCGTCGGCCCCGGCAACGCCTATGTCGCCGAGGCCAAACGGCAGGTGTTCGGCACCGTGGGCATCGACATGATCGCCGGCCCCTCGGAAATCCTGGTGGTCGCCGATGGCGCCAATTCGCCCGAGTGGATCGCCGCCGATCTGCTGTCCCAAGCCGAACACGACCCCGCCGCCAGCGCCATCCTGATCACCGACGACGACGGGTTCGCCGACCGGGTCATGGCCGCGGTCGAAGCCCAGTTGGCGACGCTGCCGCGTGCCGAAAAGTACGCCGGCCCAAGCTGGCGCGACCATGGTCTGGTCATCGTGGTGAACAGCCTCGATCAGGCGCCGGCGTTGGTCAACCGGGTGGCGCCCGAACATCTGGAACTGGCCGTGGCCGAACCCGAACGACTGTTCGCGGAGATCCGTCACGCCGGTTCGGTCTTCCTGGGGCGGCACACGCCCGAGGCCCTGGGCGATTATGTCGCCGGCCCCAACCATGTCTTGCCGACCTCCCGCAGCGCCCGCTTTTCGTCGGGGCTCAGCGTTCTCGACTTCCTCAAGCGCACCACCTTCATTTCGGCAAGCCCCGCCGGCCTCGCCGCCATTGGCCCCGCCGCGGTGACGCTGGCCTGCGCCGAAGGTCTGGACGGACACGCCCGTTCGGTCGCGCTGCGGCTGACCGGGACGAAGGCGGGAACCGAACCTGAAGCCCACCCCGACCCTGATCCCGCCACCGGAACGTTGCCATGACCGATAGACGGAACCGCATCATCCACGTCAAGCTTGACGAGCGCACCGTGGTCCGACGCAAGCCCGAGGTGGAGCACGAACGGGCAGTGGCCATTTTTGACCTGCTGGAAGACAATGTCTTCGAGCCGGATGGCTTCGAGGGTCAGGGGCCGTTCAACCTGCACCTCAGCGCCGAAGAGGGACGGCTCAACTTCGACATCCGCACCAGCGAAGGGCTCGAACTGACCCGGGTGGCACTGCCGCTCAGTCCATTTCGCAAAATCGTCCGGGACTATTTCATGGTATGTGAAAGTTACTACAACGCCATCAAGAAGGCGACGCCGTCCCAGATCGAGGCCTTCGACATCGGCCGGCGTGGATTGCACAACGAAGGCTCTGACCTGTTGTGCGAGCGCCTGGCCGGAAAGATCGCCATCGACCACCCGACCGCCCGGCGCCTGTTCACCCTGGTGTGCGTCTTGCACATTCGGGGCTGACCGCCCCCCCCCCCCGCTGTCACCACGCCGGGTCGCGCATGGACGCCCCCCCCTTTCCGGCCATCACCAGCGTGCTGTTTGCCTGCACGTTCAATGCGGTGCGTTCACCGATGGCGGAAGGACTGCTGAAACGCCATCTGGGCCGACGCCTTTACGTCGATTCGGCGGGGGTTCGGGACGGCGAAACCGACCCATTCATGGTGGCGGTGATGGCGGAATTAGGCATCAATCTTGGCCGTCATCGCACCAAGTGCTTCGACGAGTTGGAGGACAGTTCGTTCGATCTGGTGATTTCGCTGTCGCCCGAAGCCCATCACCGCGCCGTCGAAATGGTCCGAACCATGGCCTGCGATGTGGAATACTGGCAGACTTTCGATCCGACCATTCTGGAAGGCAGCCGCGAGGCGCGGTTAGACGGCTATCGGCAAGTCCGGGACCGACTGGCCGAACGCATCCGCTGCCGCTTCCCGGCCGACGGCAGCCCGATCCCGCGACCGCCCGGAAGCGCACCCTGGCCCGCGTAACCCTAACGACGGATGTTTGACAGTCATGGGACCAAGCCCCCGGTCATCAAGGCCATAAACCGATGAAACTTTGGATTGACGCCGACGCCGTTCCCGCCCCGGTCAAGGAGCTGATCATCCGGGCTGCGACCAAAAGAGGTATACAGACCAGCTTCGTGTCGGATAAGTACGTTCCCCTGCCCCACTCACCGCTGCTGACCTATGTCCCGGTGGAGCGCGGTCCCGATGCCGCCGACCAGCACATCGTCGCCGTCGCCGAACCCGGCGACCTGGCTGTGACCCAAGACATCCCGCTCGCCGCCTTGCTGGTGGCCAAGGGCATTCCAGCCATCGATCCCCGGGGCGATCTCCACACCGCGAATTCAGTGCGCGAGCGCCTCTCGGTCCGCAACTTCATGGAAGACCTCCGTGGCGCCGGCCTTACCACCGGCGGCCCTGCTCCCTTCAACGCCAAAGACCGCCAGCGATTCGCCGACGCCCTCGACCGCGAATTGACCCGTTTGTTGAAGGCGGGCAGCGCCACGAAAGCCTGACCATGCCATTGGCGCCCACCCGGAAACCACAACGCGCCGGGACCGGAACGGATCGCGGTCTCGTGGCCGCAGGCAAAGACCAGCACCAGATCGTGGTGCTCCACCCCGGCAACCCGGATGCCGCCCCGGGGCTGTTGGTCGAACTCATCGTCCAACACGCGACCTGCTCAATCGCGATCGGATGATGACCGCCAGGTCGACTCGATGAGCTCTGCGATCCGAACACCGCATCCCTTGACAAGCCCCGCCATACCCAACGCCACAGCACGTTGACGTCCAAGCCCGCCCGCCCCCTGGTAGGACAGGTGATCGCGGACCAACCCACCGGGAGCGGGGAATGAACGGAAAAACGCCCAAAATGCCTTTACCTGAAGCTGTTCATCCTGCAACCACCAATTAAATTGATGCCAACGCCACACGATCAACACCCTGTCCTCACCGCCAACCGGTCCACTGTAAGGGCATCGTCGCCACTGTCATGGAAAGCCCATTAGGAGAGTTAACGCCGTGAAAATAAAAGGGATTTTTAACACCTGTCTTGCAGTGTTCGGCGGCGTCGCCCTGCTGTCCTGCTCTCTTTCCCTGATCGACAATTGGGAACAATACCAAACGAACCGTCAGGCCCGAATTCTGGCGGAGGCCGTGGGCACTGTCGCGGAGGTTGCCGAGTCGCTAGCGATCGAACGGGGTGCTACCAATGCGGTGCTGATCGCACCGATGGCGATTGAGCCGGCAACACAGACCAAGCTGGGCACCTTTCGCCAAAACCTGTCCAAGGCGCTGGCCGAAAGTAGGGACTCCATCGAGCAGATCTCGGACCCGGACTTGCAACCGGTGACCGATGCGCTGGTCAGCGTCGAAAACACCGTCCGGGACCAACGCCGGCAGGTCGACGACAATGTCACCAAACCAAAGGCGGCTCGCGACGAGACCGTCGTCACCGGCTATTGGGCCCAATCGGTCATATTACTCGATCGCCTGTCCCAGTCGATGGACGCGGTTGAACGCAAGGTCCGCGCCGCTTCGCCCGAAGTCGCCAGCTTGGTCGCCATCGCCCGGCTTGGGTTGGATTTGCGCACGGTGGCCGGGAACAAGGGATTGGCCGTCACTCAAATGGTTGCAGCCAATATCCCGCCGCTGCCCCAAACCCTGTCTAATTTTGCCAACTTGAGCGGACAGGTCAAAGAAATATGGCGGTATCTCGCTGTGATGAATTCCCAAAATGGGAACAACTTACGTATTAGTGAGGCGCTGGATGAGGTTAAATCAAAATATGTCAATACCAGCGACAAAGTATATGATGACATTTTTGATAGTTTTGCTGCGACCGGCACCTCTGGGGTGCAGATCGGTGAATTCCGAACCCGCCAAACCGCTTTTCTCCAGGCCATTGTGGTTATTCGTACCGCCGCAATCACTGAAGCAATCGCCACCGCCGACCGATTAGTCTCTAATGCCGCCAACCGGTTTCTGGTTATTGTGACCGGCGTTGGTCTGGCCTTACTGGTTTTCGCCGGCGCCTCGTGGCTGTTTTTGCGTCGGGTGGTCCGTCCGCTCGAACAGATCAGTCACGCGATTGCCCGGATTGCCGACGGGGCGCGCGACCTGTCCCTGGAAGATCACGGCCACCGCGATGAAATCGGTGCAATCACCCGGAATGTCCGAATCCTGAATGACAGTCTGGTGCGCGCTGACCAGATGGTCGCAGAACAAGACCTGATCAAGCAGCGCGCCACCACCGACAAGCATCACGCGATGGCTGAACTGGCGAGAAATTTCGACGCCGCCTTGAGCAAGATTCTGACCACCGTCGCTGATGCTTTGGCAGGGATTCACAAGGGCACGTTCAACTTGCGTGATACGGCGAACGCCATGCACCACCAGGCGCTCGACGCAGTCGCTCAGACCCGGCATACGGCCGAGGTGGTCGGGGTGGTCAACGCGGCCTCCCAGACCCTGACCGCATCGATCAGCGATGTCGGCCAGCGGGTCGAGGTGACCACCAACGCGGTACAACGCGCCGTCGAATGCACACGCCAGAGCGACGCGGCGGTGAACGCGCTGACTGACGGCTCGCGTCGGATCGGCGAGATCGTCAAACTGATCAGTGCCATTGCCGGGCAAACCAATCTTCTGGCGTTAAACGCCACCATCGAAGCCGCCCGCGCCGGCGAGGCCGGCAAAGGGTTCGCCGTGGTCGCGGGCGAGGTCAAGTCGCTGGCGGCTCAGACCGCCCGTGCCACCGAGGAAATCGGCAATCAGGTGGGAGGGATACAGAAGGCGACGGCCGACGTGGTTGGGGCCATTGGGGCCATTCGATCGACCATTGCGGAAATCCAGACCCTGTCAAATCAGGTCTCGGACGCCATGGCCAACCAGCTCGACCAAACCGGAACCATCGGAAACGCCGTCGAGATCGCCTCGAAGAACTCCTCCATCGTCTCCGAAAGCGTCGGCACCATGGCGATCGCTGCCGCCAACACCGGCAAATTGGCCACCGACATGTCCACCCTGGCCCAGCACCTGTCCGACGACTTTCACCATATCCGGGCAGACGCCGACCATTTCGTCAAATCCATTCGCACCTGAGCCAATCCCAACACGGCACCGACTCCGTCACGGATGTCTGTCCCCGCGGGCGAAACGCCCGAGGGGACAGACAATTCGCCCTGATTCAAACCCGCTCTAGCGGGCCACGTCCGCTAAATTGCACGGTAAAAGTCGTAGTTTCCAAAGGCCGTCGGCCTTTGGTGGGTCCAGGGCAACGCCCTGGTCGCCGAAGGCATTTTGTAGGGGCTTTGCCCCTAC
>CAIYNU010000033.1 GCA_903927615.1 uncultured Rhodospirillales bacterium
AGGCCGGAGCAGGCGGCGGCGGAGCCGCAGGCGACCGGGCCGGCGGCTTGACCGGAGCCACCGGCGTCGCGGCCGATGGGAGCGGAGCAGGCCCCGGCGGCGGCGCCGCCTTGTCCTCGGTCACATCCAGATAAACCGAGTTGCCGTTGCGGCCATTGCCCAGCAGCTTGGCGGGATGCTTGATCACAAAGCTGACCGTGTGCCCGTCGGGTTCCACCGCAGCCGGCCCGAACCATGCCGACAGCCGTTGCAACGCCGGCTGAAACGAGGCTTCCACCGGCGCGTCGAACGTGACCAACAGGTGGTTGCCGACCACCGAGGCGTTGACGTTCACCCCGGCCACCGGCCAATCGAAGACGATCCGGGCAAAAGTGCCGCGATCGGCGCCCCGCACCGGCACAGCATGGGCGTCGGCGGCGACGGGACCGAACACCACCATCGCCGCCGCGCCCAGCAGGACCGCCCGCCGTCCGCGCCGTGCCATTTCAGCTTCCCTCCTCGAGGTCGCGCACGACGATATCGATCAGATGCCCCCGACCGGTCGTGGCCGGCCCGGCATTCCCGATCAAACTCCGCACCACCAGATGGCGCTGGTAGCCGGCCTGATGAAGCGCCGTCCCCACCGCCACCGCCCTGGCCAAAGATAATTCCCACGGATCCCGCTCGCTTTCGGCCGGCAGCGATTCGGCATCCACATGCCCCACGATCTCGATGCGGTTGCCGATCCGGCCCAACACGCCGCCCAACACGAACAGAACCTGCCGGCCACCCTCGGTAAAATTCGCCTGATCCGCCGCAAACAGCAAATGATCGGGCAAACCGATGATCACCCGATCATCCTGGCGCACCGGCACCAGCCCGGCAAGATCGGGATTGCCGGCAAACTGACTCTTGAGCAGAATGCCCAGATAATCAAGGTTGATCGGCGACTTGGGGTCGAGCAGGGACACGTTGAACACGGCACCCATGTGCCCGCCGATCTGGCGCGCCGCCAGCGACGATGCCAACGCCTGCCAGCGCTGTTCCACCGGCTCCGACATGGAGAAGGCCAGCACAAAAAACGCCAGCATCAAACACATCAGGTCGGTGAAGCTGATCAGCCAGATGCTGCGCGCACCGGACCCCCGCCCCCCGTCGGGACTGTGCCGGGGTCCGATCCGCCGGGGTCGCCCGGCGCCGCGGCACGGCGACCGGTCACGGCGTCGCACCCGGCCCTCCCACCCTGCCGTCCCGCGGCTCGCCTGGAAAGCGGACCGAAAACAGGAACCGGGCGGTTCCCCCCTGGCCGGGCTCAATCCCCACCGAGATCGCATCGGCCGGCGCCCGATCGATGATCAGCGCCCGAGCCATCGCCGCCGCCCGGGCCACCGGATCCCCGGTCAAACGCCGCCCCACCGGTTCACCGCCCACGGCGATCAAAAAATCCATATCAAAGCGCACACCGTCGTGCTCCCCGATCTCGCGCGCGAGGCGATCGAGCAACCCCAGACGCTCGGGACGAACGAAGGCGCTGTCGCCGTCAAACAGGTCTTCCGTGGTCATACTGACCACCATCAGACGTCCGTGCGTCACATGATTGACTTTCGCGATGGCCAGGTCCGTCTCGAACAAGTCGCCGAGCCGCTTCAGGCCGGCCAGGGCCAGAGCCGCGGCGCTGCCCTGACCCGGCGGCAGCCCAGTCAGGCCGGCGGTCCCGGACTGGGCCGCAAACGTCCGTCCGACACTGCCCAGAACCGCCCGAACCCGGTAATCGCGCGGCGTCGAGTGCGCGTTCAACACGATAAAGAACACCAACAGCAGCAGAAACAGAGACAGATAAATCAGAATCGTCGCGTTTGCCGAACTGGCCCGCGTCCCGGCCCCGGTCACGGTCACCGTCCCGGCCTCGGACGGTGCCCCCGGCGGTCTGCCGACCGCAGGCCGGCGCGACGCCCGCAACCCCGGGATGCGCAAGGGTATCACGGACCACCACCTAATCGAAGGACGCCAGCAACCGGTCGATTTCATCCTGGTCAATGGCCGCGCCGGGCAGCGACGGCCCATGAAGCAACGCGGCGTCGGGATCAAAGGCCGTGGTCGTCCCGGTGGTCGCCACCGGAAGTGCGCCGGCGCCGGCCTGAGCCGCCATGGCTTCGAAGCCGGCCGCGTGTTCGCCGAAGGCGATGATCAGAGCATCGACCCTGGCCTCGATGGTCTTCAGCGTCCGGACCACTTTGGTGATGCGCTGACCGGTGACATCCTGGAAATTGCACGCCTCGAACACCCGGGTGACGGCGTCGATCAACAACGCCCCCTTGTCCGGCTCCAGGGTGGCCGCCAGCGCGCCGATGGCGTCACAGGCATCCATAATCGTGTTGGTGGCAGCCTCGGTCGCCCCGACCACCGCGTCCAACTCGTCGGTGGCCGCGGGAATGTGGTTTTCCCGAATCTCATTGGGCCGGATCGCCGCGATTTCCGCCTTGGCGTGGTGGATATAGCGGGCCAGGCCCTCCAGCTCCTTATAGAGCTTGATGTCGCCGGCCGACACGTCACCACCCAAGCTGGCCAGGATCTGGTGAACGATGCCGCTCACCTCATCGAGACTCAACGGCGTCAACGCCTCGACTCGGGCCTGATCGAGACGCTGACGAAACGGCTTGTCGGCGCTCGGGTTGATCGCAAGGTTCGACATGGCACTCCTGGCGGGCTGTCCTGAGAGATCCGGGAAGGGTCGGCGCCTTCAGCGGCCGCCGACCCTACCACAACTGGCCTGCAACTTTACGCCCCCCGGCGACAAATTATAGTTAATAGCCCCCAAATTGCAACGCGGCCCGGGGCCTGGGATGGCCCCGCTGACCGACCGCCACCGCGCCCTACTGGGGCACGGTCGGCAACCGACGCCGCTCCGCCAGCGCGGTGGTCAGGTCTTTGGCCTTGATGGGATCCATCGCCCCCAAGATGAGCGCGGTCTTGGCCTCCTTCATCCGTTCGACCACCTCCAACAGCACCGGCATTTCCAGCGCCTCGAAGATGCGCGCGGCGTCCTTCGGCTTCATCGTTTCGTAAATCCGAACCAGGCTCTCCAATTGCGCCTTTTGTTTATCATCGATCTGCTTCAGCAACGACTGGATTTCATTACGGACACCCTGAAGTTCGGCCAGCTTCTGGTCCAACCGTTTTTCCGCCGCCACCATCAAGGCCTCGCGCTGGTCCAGTTGGCGCGCCCGGCCATCCAGTTCTTCCCGCCGCTCGGTCAAATGCCTGACCAGTTCCAGATCGACGGTCTCGGGTTTGGGCGGCCGACTCGGCTCGGCGGTCTCGGCCGCCGGAGCATCGCCCTTGGCTTCGGCATCACCCTTGGCCGGCGGCGCGCTCCGTTTGGCCGGCTCTTTCGCCTTGCCCGGGGGCACCGCCCGGCGGCGGGGCCGGCGGCGGCGGGGTCTGGGCCTGGACCGCCGCCACCTCGGGCAAACTCCCCCCCCGGGTCAGAACCCGCCAACTGTCGCCAACCCGCACCCCCAGCATCAGCACCAGCAAAAAGATGGTGATCGGCAATAGCCGGAAGCGCGGGCGCCACCCGGCGGACGCCCTGCCCCCCCGCGTCGCCGACGCCGATGCCCCCCGCGTCCCCGACGCCGATGCCCCCCGAGCCCCGGCCGGAGCCGGACGAACCGGCGTCGGTGGCCGGGTTGGCGCCCGGGCCAAGGCCGGCGCCGACGCGGGGATTTGCGTGGACGCCATCGCCGCGGCCGGCGGCCGCCCCTGTGCCGCCGCAGCCGCGGCCCGGGCCTGGGAGGCCGGGCCAACCACCCGAATGCCGCCAACCGTCGTGGATTGAACACCCGGCGGGCCAACCGGCGGCCGCGGAGCAGCCGCCGGCGACGAAGGCGACGAAGGCGGCCCGGCGCCTTCAGCCGCCGCCGCCGCTTTAAGCTGGGCAAACAAGCTGTGGGCCAGCGCACTCCGCGTCGCGGCATCGTGAGCAGGCTTGGTCGCTGCCGCCATCCCTCCGGCGGACCGCCCGGCCACCGCCGCTCCGCCCTGCCCGCCCGAGCCTTGTCTCACGGATTTGTCCGCCATGGCCGATTCCACCTGTCCCTATCCGACACTGCCGTTGCCGGCACCACCCTGATCCGTCCTGCTCGCGCGGTTTCCGAATGGGTCGCAAAGTCTGGACCGCGACCGGCCCGGCCGCAAAGGGGCGGGCGAGACGCCCGCGCTCCCAACGGCGATCCACCGTGATCGGAAACCGCTCTCGTGGGCCACTAGTGTTCCGACTCCAACGGCCCATTCCGACCCCGTTGGGCCGGAACACTAGCCTGTTCAATGGGGTGTGTTGTGCCCTCGACACGATCGTCAGGAACGAAGCGTCTCGTTCACAACACTAGCGCCGGTTCTCCATGGCCTCCAGCAATTCGCGTTCCGCCCGCGACAGGCCCTCGCCGCCGTCCCGACGGGCCGGCCGCGATTCGTCGGCAAGCAAAAGCCGTTCCGTCACGTCCGCCCGCCCGACCGGCCGACGCACCGCTTCGGACGGTGGAGCCTCGTTCCGGGACGCCCCCCCCCGCCCGCGGACCTCAAACGCACCGGCCGGCCACTCGCCCTCCGACTCGGGAGGCGGCGGAGGCTCGGTCCGGGTCGAATCGCTGACGAAGGACTCAAGACGGGCCAACGCCCCACGCCCCCGGGGAAGATCACGTTCGCCCTCGGGTTCGGGGAGCAATCGCGGCTCGATCCGGGACGACTCGGTGCGGACCGGCTCGGAGCGCGGCGGATCCGACAGAAATGAATCAAGGCGACCCAGCGCACCCCGACCGCGAGGCAAATCGGTGCCGCTGTCCGCCTCGGCCGGCGGTCGCCGTGGTTCCGAACGCGGCGGCTCGGAGCGCGCCAAATCCGAACGCGATGGCTCGGGTCGCGCCAAGTCCGAACGAGACGAGTCCGAACGCGATGGGTCCGAACGCGGCGCGTCAGCGATCGGGCGTCGCACCGGACCGGCCTGGGGCCCGCCGCGAACAACGGTCGGCGCCTCGGCCAGACGCTGGGCCAGGGCATCGGCGGCCTCGATCATGAACTGCAACTCGTCACGCAGAGCCTTGCCCCGCTCGAGGTTCTTCTGCAAGCCCTCGCCAGTCTCGGCGGCGGTCCGCTTCATCGCCTTGATCCCGGCTTCGGCCCGGGCCGTCGCCTCGCCAAAACTGCGGATCAACCCTTCCAATTCGCTGCGGCTCTCCTGAAGCTCTATCAATCTGCGATTCAGGGTGACCGCATACACGATCGTGGCGATCAGCAGCCCGGCGACAAGCAGATCGAGAATCAGGGCGATGGTTGGCGCCATCAGTGGGCAACCTCCTGTTTCGGCAATTCTTTGTCGATGCGAACGGCGATATTGCCGCCCTTGCGCCCCATCCGGCCCTGGAACATCGGCACTTCGCCGCACCGCAGTTCAATCACCCCATCGGCACTGGCATTCAGCAGGATGCGGCTGCCGACTTTCCAGTCCAGCACCTCGTGCAGCGACAGCGTCATTTCGTCAAGCACCGCCAGCAGGTCCACATCGGTTACCATCAGCTCCGACGCCAGATGGGTTTCCCAAATGGAGTCACGGCCGAATTTCTCACCCATGAACATCTGGAGCAACAACTCGCGCACCGGTTCCAAGGTGGCATAGGGAATCATCAGTTCCAGACGACCGCCGCGATCTTCCATGTCCACGCGCAGCTTGACCAGCACCGCGGCGTTGGCCGGGCGGGCGATGGTGGCAAAACGCGGATTGGTTTCCAGGCGATCGAACCGGAAGGTCACCGGCGACAAGGGGTCGAACGACGCCGAAAGATCGCTCAGCACCACATGAACCATGCGCTCGACCAGATTCCGCTCAATGGTGGTGTAGGGACGGCCTTCAATACGCATCGCCGCGGTGCCGCGCCGGCCGCCCAGCAAGACGTCGACAATCGAATAGATCAGCGCGCTATCCACCACCAGCAGGCCGAAATTGTCCCATTCCTCGGCTTTGAACACCGACAGCATGGCCGGCAGCGGAATCGAGTTCAGATAGTCGCCGAACCGCACGCTGGAAATCTGGTCCAGGCTGACTTCGACGTTGTCGGAGGTAAAATTACGCAAAGAGGTCGACATCATACGCACCAGCCGGTCGAACACGACCTCTAGCATCGGCAGCCGCTCGTAATTGACGAGCGCGCTGTTGACCAGCGCCATGATGCCGGAGTTTTCGCCATCGCCCCCGGC
The DNA here is from genome assembly GCA_903927615.1 of uncultured Rhodospirillales bacterium. Classification (GTDB taxonomy): domain Bacteria; phylum Pseudomonadota; class Alphaproteobacteria; order Azospirillales; family Azospirillaceae; genus BOG-933. Next base: position 6,229 of record CAIYNU010000033.1, read on the forward strand.
CTCCTGGTCGAAACCAAGCAGGCTGTCGATTTCGTCCTGATTCAGGACCCGAGTCGAGCCGGTGCTGCCGGCCGCGGCCTCGCCGCCGGACGTCCCCTCTTCGGCTAACGCCGCCCATTCCGCCGCCAGCCGATCGTCTTCGCTACCAACCGCCATGGCCCGACCTCACTGGATCAGCATTTCCTTAAAGAGCACATCCTTGACCCGCACCGGTTGCGCCGCGGCCACCACCCGGGTCAGCAATTCTTCGCGCAACCGATACATTCCGGCCGAGCCCCGCAAGTCCTCCAGCCGCAACTCGCGCAGGTAAACCTGAAAGTTATCGATAATCCGCGGCATAATGCGATCAAGCTCGGCCCGGTCAATCTCGCGGGAGATTTGGAGACTGATACTGATCTTCAGAAAGGTTGGCCGTCTTCCCGTTGTATTCAGGTTGATCAGCATATCGGGAACATCGTAAAAGATCGGAACTGAGCTTTCCTTCTCTTCCGGCTTCTGTTCTTCCGGCGGCGCCTCGGTCGGCTTGGGCGTCAGGATGCCGCTGAAGTACACCCCGCCCGCCGCCAGCACCAACAGCAGCAGCGGCAAGACGACGAACAGCACCAGCTTCTTGCCGCTAAACTTTTTACGCGGTCGGTTCTCATCGCCATCGTCGGCGATATCGTCATGAGCCCCCGCCTTACCCGCCATCGACCGCAGCCCCAAGCCCTAATTAAGTCACAACAACCGGTTGAGTGAGACCAGCCGCTCGGTCACGGACGTTCCCGATCGACCACCCCACTCAAGACCGCCCGCTTCCTGCCTTCAGCATACCTTAACCACCGGTTTTTTCACAAGCGGATGGACTCCCCGGGCGGATGAACGTCCAGACTGGGGACCGGGAGCCCTGCGCTTCCCCATGGCCGCCACCGGCCCCCGGCTATCGCTCGCCCCCCGTCAACTCCTTGTGCCGGTCCCGCCATTGTTCCAGCGTCGGCGGAACAACCATCGGCGGAACAATCACTCTCGGGTAGACCCGGCGTTCCCAACCGCCATCACCGGGCTTTTTCGACCAGATGCGAAGCGCGATCCGCCGACGGGCGTCTTCCCGCTGGCGCTCCATCACCGCGACGATGCGGTGCTCACTGACGGCGATGCCTTTCGCCCGAAAGTCGGTCTGGAGCCTTTGAACCATGTCAAACGGCCCCGGCGCCACAAAATCGACCATCAGCGCATGCGCATAGTCCGTCGCCTGGTCGCCTTTCAGCCCCATAAGGTCCGCAGCCCAAAGTCCAACCCCTCGAGCCGTCGCGCAATTGGTTAGAAACAAATCCTCCGAACTGGCATCATTACGGATTCTTAACCAATCTTTTTGATGTTGCGTGCCCATGCCCGCCCCCCTCGGTTAGAGAAAGACACTTTTTTTAGGTGGGTTTGTCGCGACGCAACGACAAGATCGGGGTCGAGCATTTCCGTCACCTCTGCCCCTCGTGATAATCAGATGGGCGTTGATTCCGTTTCGGCGCCGTTGGCGGCGTTCCGATCTTCGTGCTACAGGTCTGGTTATGCGCTGTACGACTTTCTGGGCCGAACTCTGGCGGCCAACGCCAGCCCTGGATCGGGGGACCGACGCCGGAACGACGATGCCGGTGCCCGCCGGCGACGCCTTCCTGGATGGTGTGCCCCTGTCCGCCGTCCTGGCGAATCCCGAGCACTGCCACGCCCTGGCGGCCACGCTGACGCCGGTTGCCTTGACGTTACCGGGGGCGGGCCTGGTCACGGCGGTCCTGGGCCGACCGGGCAGCCAGCCGGCGCCCCTGGCGATTGTGATTCATGAGTGGTGGGGCCTCACCGATCAGATCAAGGCCATGGCCGCGCATCTCGCCGAACTGGGCTATCTGACGCTTGCGGTCGACCTGATGTATGGCCAGGTGGCCGCCACGGCGGACCAGGCCGTCGCCCTGTCCGCCAAGGTCAGCGGCGTCACCGCCCGGGAAACCCTGGTGGGCTGGATTCGTTGGGGGCGCGAACAGGGCCTGTGCGATGGCCGGGTGGCCGTGCTGGGGTGGTGCTTTGGCGGCAGTCTGGCGCTGTCCGCATCCCTGGCGACGCCGGTGGAGGCCACGGTCATCTATTCCGGCCTGGTCATGGGGCGTGGCGCCAGCCTGGCGGCACTCAAGGGACCGGTCCTCGGCCATTTCGGCCTGCGCGACGAGTTTATCCCCGCCAACGCCGTGGCGCGTTTTGCCGCCGACATGGCGACCGCCGGCCGGGACTTCCGGCACCATCTGTATGACGCCGGTCATGGTTTCGCCAATCCGACCGGCAATCCCCCTCGGGCCGGGCGCCTTACTCATCATGACCATGACCGCCGCGAGGCAACCACGCTGGCGTGGCGACGAACGCGGGCCTTCCTGGCGGAGACTCTGCCCTGTCCGGCGCGGCCGGGCACTCCTGGCGCGGTGGTGCGGAAGTCCTGATCGATCCAGGCTTCAACAAAACGCCCCGATTTGCTGGTGATCAGCACATTGCCGACGGTCAGGCCTTGGTTAACCCGATTCCCCGCCCCATGGATGCCCCCCTGCCAGGACCGCCAACGTCGATCCGGAATCCGACTGACTGTTGCGGCTTGACATTTACTTTCTTTTCCGGGATAGTGGGACGTTGGGAGAAAATATCCATATTTAGTAGACCGACAGTATAGGTCTTGTTTTTTCCGATCCGGTGGGCGTTCGGGTTTTCGACTCAATTATCTAAACTTTTACGAATAACGCCGGGCGGCGGGCGGTCAAGCAGACCTGATCCCGGAGGCTGACGACACACGGTGCGTTGGATGTGTCGTTGAGTTTGATGTGTCGTTGAGGACGTTCCCTGAGGGGCGCGGCGGAGAACCGTCGTGGAGTTCGGACCACGGAGAAGACCAATGGCGACGATCTACCCCAATCTGACCACGCAGGTCCAGACTCTCAACACGACCCAGATTGCCGTACTGAATACAACCCAGGTTGCGGCGATCGCGACAACCGCGATTCCGCTGTTATCGACAGCTCAAATCGTTGCCCTGACGCCGACTCAACTGGCGGCACTGTCCAGTTCCCAGATTGCCGCCCTGACCACCACCGAAGTCGGGGCGCTCACCACCACCCAATTGATGGCGCTGTCGCCGGCCCAGATCGCGGCGCTCAGCGTCAGAGACATGGCGGCGCTGAGCACCAACATTTCGGTTCTCTCCGCCACCCAGATTGCCGCCCTGCCGACCGCCAACATTGCGGCGCTGAGCACGAATCAGGTGCCGGCGCTCAGCCAGTTGGGCGCTCTCACCGCCGGCCAGGTCGCCGCCCTCGCCACCAGTCAGGTGGCGGCGCTGAGCAACGCCAGCATCGCCGCCCTGACCTCAACCCAGGTGGGGGCCTTTTCCACCGCGCAGATTCGGGCGCTGACCGCCGCCCAAGCCACCGCGCTGAGTGTCGGCGCCCTCGCCACCTCTCAGGTCGCGGCCCTCACCACCAATGACGTGGCGGCCTTCTCCACCACTCAGATTGGGGCGCTGGTTTCCAGTCAGGTCGCGGCCCTGGCCACCACCCAGGTCGCCGCGCTGACCTCGGTGGAAGCCGCGGCACTGACCGGCACCCAGATCAAGGCCCTGGCCACCACCCAGGTTGCGGCCCTCAGCACCACCGCCCTGGCGGCCCTCACCACCACCGCCTTCGGCGCGCTGTCGACCACTCAAATCGGGGCGCTGGCCACCGCCCAGGTGGCGGCTTTAAGCACCGCCAGCATCAGCAACCTCAGCACAACCCAGCTTGCGGCCCTGGCCACCAGCCAGATCAAGGCGCTGACCACCGCTCAAATCGCCAAGATCGGCGCCAACCTCACCAATTTCGCCGGCACCCAGATCGCGGCCCTGGGCACCACCCAGATCGCCGCCCTCAGCACCACCAGTGCCGCGGCCATCGCCGCGGTGCAGTTGCCGAATCTCTCCACCAGCCAAATCGCGGCGTTTTCGGCAACCGGCGTGGCCGCCCTCAACGTCGGCACGTTTGGCGCGCTGACCACCAACCAGCTTCAGGCCCTCACCACCACCGAGGCGGCGGCCCTCACCACCACCGAAATCCATGCGCTGGCCGCTTCGACCCAGATTCAGGCACTCACCAGCCAGGATGTGGCCGCCCTCGGGGCCGCCAACGTCGCGGCCCTGACCACCACCCAACTGACCAATCTTGCCACCGGTCAGATCGCCGCCCTCACCACCACCGAAGTTGCGGCCCTCGGCACCAACGTCACGGCTTTCAACACCACCAACACCGCCCAACTGGCGGCGCTGACCACCACCGCCGTGGCGGCGCTGACCACCACCTCCACCAATGCCCTCACCAGCACCCAGATTCAGGCCCTCGGGACCAGCCAGGTGGCGGCCCTGGGGGCGGCCAACATCGCCAATCTGTCCACAGCCGCCCTCACCGGCCAAATCGCGGCCCTGTCGACGAATATTGCGGCGCTGACCACCAGCCAGGCCGCCGCCTTGACCACGGCCGAAGTCAATGCCCTGACCACCACCCAGATCGCGGCCTTGCGCACCAGTCAGGTGGCGGCGCTGTCCACGGCCAGCATCACCGTCCTCGCCACGGCCCTCGCCACCAGCCAGATCGCCGCGCTCACCACCAGCCAGATTCTCGCGCTGCCCACGGCCGTCACCGCGGCCCTCGCCACCAGCCAGATTCAGGCCCTGACCACCAGCCAGGTGGCGGCCCTGGGCACCGCCAACATTGCCAACCTCACCACCACCGCGAACGGCGAAGTCGCCAAGCTCACCACCAGCCAGATTGCCGCCCTGGCAACCAGCCAGATCACGGCCCTGACCACCACCGAACTCGGCGCCCTGGGCACCGCCCAGATCGCGGCCCTGAACGCCGTCGACGCGGCGGTCCTGACCACCGCGCAGGTGGTGAATGGCCTGTCCGCCCAGATTTCGGCGCTGGGAACCAGCCAGATCGCGGCCCTGGGGACGACAGAGATCGCCGCCCTGACCTCGACGCTGGCGCTGGCCCTGAAAACCTCCCAGATTGCGGCACTCTCCACCACCCAGGCGGCGGCACTGTCCACCACCGCGACCGGCGCCTTCACGACCGCCCAGTTGGCGGCGCTCGGAACCAGTCAGGTGGCGGCCCTGGCCGCGGCCAACGTGGTGCCGCTGGTTGCTGCCGGCAGTCTCAACACCACACAAATTGCCGCCCTCACCACCAACCAGGCCGCCGCGCTGACGGCCCCGGACATCTCGGCCCTCGCCACCGCCGGTCAGGTCGCGGCGCTGTCGACCAAAGCCCTGGGCGCCCTGTCCACGACGGCGGTGGCGGCGCTGTCCACCACCCAGATCACCCAACTGTCCGTCACCCAGATCGCGGCCCTGTCCGCCACCGGCATGGTGGCGCTGGGCGCCGCCAATGTCGGCGCCCTGAGCACCGGCGCCGCGGGTCAGATCGCGGCCCTCACCACCACCGAGGCTGCCGCCCTCACGGTGGCGGAAATCGGGGCACTGACCACCAGTGCCGCGCAGATTCAGTCGCTCAACAGCAAGGATGTGGCCGCGCTCACGACCACCGCTGTCGCGGCGCTGACCACCACCCAGGTGGCCAATCTCACCACCACCCAGATCGGGGCCCTGACCACCGCCGGCGTCGCCGCCCTGGGCACCAGCGTCACGGCGCTCAACACGCTGAACACCTCCCAGATCGCGGCCCTGACCACCACCGATGTGGCAGCCCTGACCACCGGCCAGGCCGGCAGTCTGTCCGTCACTCAGGTCCAGGCGCTCGGCACCGGTCAGGTGGCGGCCTTGGGCGGCGCCAATATCGCGACCGTCGCCACTCTGAACAGCACCCAGATCGCGGCCCTGGGCACGGCCCAAGCCGCGGCCCTGGGCGGAACCAATAATATTGCCGCCCTTGCCCTCACCACAACCCAACTGGCGGCCCTGACCACCACCGAAGCCGCGGCGTTGACCACCACCCAAATCGCCTATCTCAACAGTGCCCAGCTTCAGGCGCTCGGCACCAGCCAAGTGGCGGCCCTGGGGGCCGGCAATATCGCCGCGCTGGCCGCCACCACCACCCAGATTCAGCAACTGGAAGGGCTGACCACCACCCAGATGCAGGCGCTGACCGCCGCGCAAACCCAGGAATTGCTGCAACTGCAAGCCCTCACCACCGGGCAAATCGCGGCGCTCTCGAACGCCGAATCGGCGGCCCTGACCACCACCGAGGTTGCCAATCTCACCGTCACCCAGGTCAAGGCACTCGGCACCAGCCAGATCGCGGCCTTGGGCGGGGGAAACATCGCCGCGCTGGCTGCCACCACCTCACAACTGGGGGCGCTGACCACCACCCAGATGGCGGCGCTGACCTCGACCGAAGCGGCCTCGCTCACCACCACTCAAGTTGCCTCCCTCGCCACCAGCCAGCTCGCGGCCCTCGGCACCAGCCAAGTGGCGGCCCTGACCGGAACCGAACTGGCGGCGCTCAATTCCGCCACCCCCCAACTGTCCGCCTTCACCACCACCCAGGTCCAGGCGCTGACGTCCGGGCAGATCGAGACCCTGACCAGCACCCAGATAGCAACCCTGGCCACCTCTCAGATTCAGGCGCTGACGTCCCGGCAAACCCCTGTTCTCAGCACCAGCGACATCGCGGCCCTCGGCACCGGGGTCCAATATCTGTCGACTCAGGCCGTGGCGGCCCTGACCACGAATGACATTGCGGCGCTCTCGCTGTCCTCCACCAACCTGACGGCGCTGGGGAGTGCTCAGGTGGCGGCGCTCACCACCACCCAGATCGCGGCGCTCACCTCCACCGGCGCGGGCACCCTGGCCACCGCCCAATTGACGGCGCTGACCTCCAAACAGATCGCGGCCCTGTCAACCGCCGCCGTCGCCGCCCTCACCACCGCCACCCAGGTGCCGGCCCTGGCCGCCACCCAGATGGCGGCGCTGACCTCGACCGAGATGGCGGCGTTCTCGTCGACCCAGATCGCGACCTTGAACGTCACCCAGGTGGCGGCCCTGACCTCCAGTCAGATCGCCGGCCTCAACACCGACGACATGGCTGCCCTGTCCGGCCAGATTCAGGCGCTGTCCACCCAGGCCGTGGCGGCGCTGTCGACTTATAACCTGGCCGCCCTCACCACCACCGAGGTTGCGGCGCTGTCCGGCCCCCAGGCGGCGGCGCTGACCACCACCCAGATCGGGTCGCTCGGCGCCACCCAAGTGACGGCACTGACCACCGCCGAGATCGCCGCCCTGACCACCGCCCAGATCGGGGCCTTCTCCACCGACGGCATCAACGCCCTGTCCACCACCCAAGTGGCGGCCCTCACCACCAAAGAGGTGGCGGCCCTCAACGCCGACGAGGTGAACGCGCTGTCGACCACCCAAGTGGTCGCCCTGGCCACCAGCCAGATGGCGGTGCTGACCCCGGCACAGGTCGCCAATCTGACCACCGACGCCGTCGCCGCCCTCGCCACCTCCCAATTAGCCACCCTCACCACCCAGGCGGTGGCGGCCCTGACCACCAGCCAACTGGCGGCCCTGACCACCACCCAGATGGTGACGCTGACCGGCGTTCAGGTTGCCGCGCTGACCACCACCCAGATTCAGGCCTTGATCACCGATGATGTGGCGGCCCTCACCACCACCCAGGTGATGGCCCTCACCACCAATCAGGTGGCGGGCCTGTCCACCGACGACGTGGCGGCGCTCACCACCGGCCAGGTGGCGGCCCTGACCGCAACCCAGGTGGCGGCCCTGACGTCCAGCCATATGGCGGCCCTGGCCACCTCCCAGATCGCCGCCCTGACCACGACCCAAGTGGCGGCCCTGACCTCCACCCAGATTCCCGGGCTCACCACCGACGCCGTGGCCACCCTAAGCTCCAGCCAGATTCAGGCGCTGTCCGGGCGGGCCGTGGCGGCCCTGTCCACCAGTGATGTGGCGGCCCTGTCCAACACCCCGATTACGGCGCTGACCACCACCCAGATCGCGGCCCTCACCACCACCCAGATTCAGGCGCTGTCGGCCGGCAACGTCACCGCTCTGACCACATCCCAGGTTGCGGCCCTGACCACCGCCGAAGTGGCGGCCCTGACCACCGCCAACGTTGCCACGCTGTCCACCGCGCAAGTGAGCGCCTTGTCCACCAAAGACGTGGCGGCGCTGACCTCGACCGAGATGGGCGCGCTCACGACCACCCAACTCGGCGCCCTTTCGACCACCCAAGCCGCGGTGCTGACCGCCGCTCAGATTCCCGGTCTCTCCACCGCCGCCATTGCGGCCTTGTCCACCGGCCAGGTCAAGGCCCTGGCGCTGCCGGCCGTGGCGGCCCTGTCCACCACCCAACTGGCCGCCCTTGGAACCGGCAACATCGCCGCGCTGACGGTGGCCCAAGTGGCGACCCTGACACCCGGCCAGATGGCCGGACTCACCACCGACGCGCTGGCGGCCCTGTCCACGACCCAGATTCAGGCGCTTTCCAACCGGGCCGTGGCGGCCCTTTCGACCGACGAGGTGGCGGCCCTCAACACCACCCAGGTTACGGCCCTGACCACCGCCCAGGTGGCATCGCTCACCACCACCCAGATCGCCGCGCTGACGACCACGGCCACCGCCGCCCTGGTGCTGACCGAAATCGTTGCGCTGGGAACCACCCAGATTGCGGCGCTGTCCGCCACCGATGTGGCAGCCCTGACCACCACCCAAGTCGCCGCGCTCAACACCAAGGACGTGGTGGCGCTGTCGACCAGCCAAGTGGCGGCCCTCAGTACCGACGCCATCGCCGCCCTGACGACCACCCAGATGAGCGTGATTTCGACCGCGGCCACCGCCGCCTTGACCACCGCGCAACTGGCGGCGTTGAGCACCAGCCAGATCGCGGCACTGGCGAGCCGGACGATCGCGGCGCTGGCCACCAGCCAGATCAGTTCGCTCACCACCAGCCAGATCGGTTCGCTCACCACCAGCCAGATGCAGGCGCTGGCGGCGACCCAAATGGCGGCGCTGGCGACCAACGACATCGCCGCTCTCGCCACCAGCCAGGTGGCGGCGCTCTCCGCCGGCGCGGTGGCGGCCCTGGCCACCAGCCAGATCACGACCCTGACCACCACCCAGGTGGCGGCACTGACCGCCACCCAGGCGGCGGCGCTGACCCCCGGTCAAGTGCTGGCGCTTTCCACGGCCAATGTGGCGGCACTGACCGCCACCCAGGTGGCGGCGCTGACTCCAGCCGCCGTCACGGCTCTGAACACCGATCAGGTGGCGGCGCTGCTGACCAGTCAGATCAGCGCCCTGACCACCACCCAGGTTGCGGCCTTGGGCACCACGCAGATTGTCGCCCTGTCGACCGGCGACATCGGGGCTCTCACGGCGTCCCAGGTGGCCTCCCTGGCCACCAATCAGGTGGCGGCGCTGTCCACCGACGACATCGCGGCCCTGTCCGCGTCGCGGCTTTCCGTGTTCACCGCCACCGAGGCGGGCGCCCTGACCACCACCCAGGTGGGCGCCTTGACCACCACCCAGTTTGCGGCATTGACCGCTCAAGATATCGCGGCGTTGTCCGCAGGACAGGTCGCGGCACTGGACCTGGCCCACATCGCGAGCCTTGCCACCAGCCAGGCGGCGGCCCTGTCCACCCGCGGCGTGGCCGGGTTGAGCACCGATGATATCGCGGCCCTCGCCACCAGCCAGATCGCGGCCCTCGCCACCAGCGCCGTCGCGGCACTGGGGACCGGCCAGATCGTGGCGCTGGCCAGCAGTCAGGTGGCGGCGCTCACCGGCCTTCAGATCGGGGCCCTGACCACGACCCAGGCCATGGCGCTGACCACCGATCAAATTCCGGCCCTCACCTCCGTCCAGGTGGCGGGCCTGACCTATACCGATGTGGCGGCCCTGACGACGACTCAGGTGATGGCGTTTTCCGCCACCCAGATTCCGGCCCTGACCACCAAGGATATCGCTGTCCTGGGGACCGCCGGTGCGGCGGCGCTATCCACCACCCAGATTGCCGCCCTGACCACCACCGAGATTCAGGCCCTGACCACCCCGATGGTGGCGGCGCTGTTCACCAGCCAGATCGCGGCCCTCGCCACCAGCCAGGTCGGGGTGCTGACCTCCACCCAAATCGTGGCCTTGGGCACCACTGAGGCGGCGGCCCTGACCACCTCCCAAATCGGGGCTCTGGGCACCACCCAGATTGTGGCGCTCTCCACCACCGACGTTGCCGCCCTGGGCGCCACCCAGATTGCCGCGATCACCAGCAAGGACGTGGCGGTGCTCACCACCAGCCAGGTCGCGGCCCTGTCCACCGCCCAGATCTCGGCGCTGACCACCGGCCAGATCGCGGTCCTTACGTCGGCACAGGCGCCCGGGCTATCCACCGATGATGTGGTCGCTCTCGCCACCAGCCAGGTCGCGGCCCTGAGCACCCAGGCGGTGGCGGCCCTGTCCACCGACGATGTGGCCATCCTCGCCACCACCCAGATCGCGGCCCTGTCCACCAGCCAGGTGGCGGCGTTGACCGCGGTCCAGTCGCCGGCCCTCACCACCGAAGACATTCTGGATCTTACCACCGATCAGGTGGCGGCCCTGTCCACCTCCGCCGTGGTCACGCTCACCACCGCCCAGATCGGTGTGCTGACCGTCCCGCAAGTGACGGCGCTCACCACCGCCCAGATGGCGACGTTGACCGCGGATCAGGTGGCGATGCTGTCCACCGACGATCTTGCGGCACTGGCGACCACCCAACTGGTGGCGATGCAAACCGGCGGCATCGCCACCCTGAGCGCGAGCCAACTCGCGGCCCTGTCCACGACCGAGATCGCGGCGTTAACGCAGACTCAGGTCGCCGCCCTGACCACCACACAGATCACGGCCCTGACCACCACCCCGGCCGCCGCTTTGTCCACCGATGACATCGTGGCCCTGACCGGCACCCAGGTTGCCGCGTTGACCTCGACTCAGATCGGCGCCTTCACCACCTCTGACCTGACCGCCCTCACCACCGGTCAGGTTCAGGCCCTGTCCACCGTGGTCGTGTCGGCCCTGTCCACCACGCAATTGAGCACGCTGCTGACCACCCAGGTGGTGGCGCTGACCGCCAATCAGGTCGCGGCCCTCACCTCGACCCAGATTCCCGGCCTGTCCACCGACGATATCGCCGCCCTTTCGACCAATCAGGTTCAGGCGCTGTCCACCGCCGCCGCCGCGACGCTCTCCACCGACGACCTCTCGGCCCTGGTTTCGACCCAGGTCGCGGCGCTGTCCAGCCAGGACGTGGCGGCCCTGACCACCACGCAGTTGAACATCCTGGCCACCTCCCAGATCGCCGCGCTGTCGGCCAACCAGATGGCGGCCATCACCGCCACCCAAGTGCCCGGACTTTCCAGCGACATCAGCGTCCTGACCAGCACCCAGATCGGCGCCCTCAACACCCAGACGGTGGCGGCGCTCACCACCGATGATGTGGCCATCCTCACCGCCAGCCAGGTCGCCGGGTTCAGCACCACCCAAATGGCGGTGCTGACCAGTGTCCAGGCGCCGCTCCTCACCACCAGTGCCGTCGCGGCCCTGGCGACCACCCAGGTCGCGGCCTTGACGTCGACCGACATCGCCACCCTCACCACCACCCAACTCGCGGCACTGTCGACCACCCAGGTGGCGGCCTTGACCCCAAGCCAGGTGGCGGCGCTGCCCACCGCCCAGTTCTCGACGCTCTCCACCGACGACATCTCGGCCCTCACCGCCCCCCAGGTGGCGGCGCTGACCACCGGCCAGATCACCACGCTCAGCACCGACTCGATGGTGGCGCTGGCAACCGCCCAGGTGGCGGCCCTGACCAGCAACGATGCGGCGACGCTGGCGACCTCGCAAATCTCGGTCCTTGCCACCACCCAGATGGCGGCCCTGACCGGCAAGGACGTGGCGGCCCTGGGCTCCGCCAATATTCAAGCCTTGTCGACGGCCCAACTCGGGGCCCTGTCCACCTCGCAAATCGCCGCCTTGACCTCCGCGGAAAGCCAGGCGCTCACCACCTCTCAGGTCGTCGCCCTGGCCACCAGCCAGGTTCAGGCGCTGTCCACCCAGGCGGTGGCGGCCCTCACCACCGGGAATGTGGTGGTCCTTGGGACCACGCAGATTACGGCGCTGACCACGGCGCAGATTGCCGCCCTGACCACGGCCCAGGCCAACGCCCTGACCACGGATCAGGGGGCGGCGCTGACCACGGGCCAGATGCAGGCCATCACCACCGCCGACATCGCCGCCATCAGCACCGCCAATATCGGGCAATTGACCACCACCCAGGCGGCGGCTCTGACCATGACCCAGACCCAGGCGCTCACGGCGCCGCAGACCGCGGCCTTGAGCGTCGATCAATTGAACGCCATGGCCCTGTCGCCGCTGGTCCTCAATCTGGGCAGCGGTTCGGTCGAAACCACGAACATCTCGGGCGGCGTGACTTTCGACCTGGCCGGCACCGGCACCGCCGTAGACACCGGCTGGATCACCTCGGGGGAAGGCTTCCTGGTCGAAGACCCGAACAACGCCCCGATCACCAGCGGCACGCAAATGTTCGGAACCGCCACGGTGCTGTCTTCGGGCGCCACGGCCAGCAACGGCTTTGCGGCGCTGGCGGCGCTGGATTCCAACGGCGATGGCGTGATCAACGCCCAGGACACCGGGTTCAGCAGCCTGGCGGTGTGGACGCCCGCAAGCAGCAGCAGCGCCTCCCAGACCAGCGACATCCATAGCCTGAGTTCTCTCGGCATCACCCAGATCAACCTCACCACCACGGTGGCGCCCGTTGCCAATAACGGCAACTTCATCGGTATGCAGTCGTCCTTCCTCACCAGCGACGGCCAGACCCATTCGGTCGCCGACGTGTGGTTCACCACCAGTCCGCCCAGCACCAGTCAAACCCTGGACCTGTCCAACCTGTCTTCGACCACCACGACCGCCGGCAGCGCCAGCCTGACCGGTTCCACCAGCCTGACCGGCAGCAGTCTGATCACCGGGGCCAGCAGTGCCGCCGCCTCGGCCGCCACTAGCCTGACCACGGCGCTTACACCCAGTGGAAGTTCACCGCTCACCGTCACGACCCTCGGCACCACCGACGGCACCGGGACCTTGGCGAGCACCGCCGCCGGCACCACCAGTACCGCCGCTGCCGGGCTCACCGGCGCAGCCAGCACCAGCACCAGCACCAACACTGTGGCCGGTTCGACCGCCACCACCAGCAGTTCCGGCAGCAACACGGGGACGGTGGCAACGGCAGCCGGCGGCACAACCACCACCACGGCGAGCAGCGCCACCCCCAGCCTGGCCAGCACCAGCAGCCCGAGCACCACCGCCGGTGCGACCAATAGCGGAACCACCCCGAGCACCGCGGCCGGCACCACCACCGGGACAACCGCCGGGACAACCGCCGGAACGGCCAGCACCCCCAGCGATTCCAGTACCAGCGCGGGGACATTGGCAACCACCACCACTCCCGCCACCACCAGTCCCGCCACGACGACGGCGCCCAGCAGCAACACCGTCCAAATCGTCGTCAATCCCACCCCGACGGCAAGCCCGGCGGCCAGTCCCAGCGACAGCAATACCAGCCTGACCAGCGCCCCGGCCGCCAGCAGTTCCAGCAGTCAGGTCGCCACCAGCGTCAGCACCACGCTGCTGGCGCCACCGACCACCACCTCGTCCTTCATCGGCGCCCCAACCGGTTGATCCGGGGGGCTTTGCCCGATAGGCGCCAGGATAGGGCGATGGGTCTGATTTTGCAGGGCTCCGCCCTGCACCCGCCAGGAGGCTTGCCTCCTGGACCTCGTAACGTCAAGGGTTCAAAGGGCCGACCGGCCCTTTGCGGGTGTGTTGGGTGGACGGCCCCACGGCACACCCGGAGATAGCCCACACGCCACGGCGCGCAGACCTATGGCTCATGCAACCCTTCATCCAGGCTTTTGAGCAAGGGACGGAGCGTGTAGGACAGCACCGAGCGCCGGCCCACCACGATTTCCGCTTGCACCGTGGCCCCGGGCAACAGCCGGCTGCCGGGCTTCATGGCGGTGAGTTGGGACGAGTCAAGCGACAACCGGGCGCGATAGACCGCTTCGCCCTGCCGTTCCTTGGTGAAGGCGTCGGCACTGACGGTTTGCAGCGTGGCCGGCAGCGTGCCGTGCTGCTGATAGGGAAAGGCATCGACCTTAATTTGGCCGGTCTGGCCGGCATGCACGTAACCGATGTCCTTGCCGGCGATTTCCACTTCGGCAGTCAGCGGCGTGTCGATGGGGACCAGCGTCACGATCGGTTCCGCCTCTTTGGCGATCGACCCCACCGGCCGGGGCGCCAGTTCCAGCACGATGGCCGGCGCGGGCGCGGTCAGGGTGATCAGCCGGGCGAGACGTTGGGCTTTTTCCCGCTGTTGGGTGGTTTCCTCCAACTCGCGTTGGACAGCTTGCAGCTCGGTCAACAACTTTTGACGCCAGTCCTGAATCCAAATTTCGCGCTCGGCCTGCTGAACGGCAATCTGGTGATCGAGATCAGAGATTTGGTTGGCCTCCATCTGCACCTCGATGGCCGCACTCTGGTAGGCATCCCGACTGCTTAACAGCTTGTAGCGCGATCCACCTTCGGACGTCTTCAACTCTTCCTGGATGCGCACGATCTCCTCCAGATTTTGCAGGCGCGCCCGCAGGACGTCCGCCGCCGCCCGGCCATGGACGATCTGATCTTTAAGGCGCAACACCACCTGATCGCGCTGGGCCAATTCCGCCCGGAAGCTATCCTTTTGTTGCTGAAACATCATAATCTGTAGCTTTTCATCGTTATCAACCGGCCCAGGCTCCAGTGTTGCGGCATCGGCGAGCAGCGCCCGCAAACGGCGGCCCTGCCAGATCAGACTGGAATATTTACTCTCTATTTGAGAGAGATCAGCGGCTGCGAATGTGGAATCAAGGGTGGCCAGTGTCTGCCCTGCCCGCACAGTCTCGCCCACCACCACGTCGATGCTCCGAACGACGCCGGTTTCCAAGGGCTGCACCACGAAGGTGGCGGGAGACGTGACGAGTTTGCCCGGCGCCACGATGAAGATATCGAGTTGGGCCAGCGCCGACCAGATCAGGGCGAACAGCAGCAAAGCCAGTAGCAAATATTGAGTGCCACCGATCCAGCGCGGGATCGGTTGCCGGCTCAGGACTTCGGCATCGGGCAGGAACGCCCAGTGTTCCTGGTCGGCGGTCGGCCTGGGATTCGATTTCGCGGAATGCTTGCTCATGAGGAAGGGCGATCCTCGGGCCATCATGGTCCGGGTGGGATTCAGGGGGGTGTCTGGACCGGGGCCAGGCTGTCAACAGGGGACGTTCAATGCTGCCGGTTTTGTTGTTGCCACAAATGACGGTAGATGTCGCAGCGTTGAAGCAAATCGTTATGAGTGCCGCCATCGACGATCCGTCCGCGATCCATCACGATGATGGCGGTGCAGCGGACCAGCGTGGTCAGGCGGTGAGAGACGATCAGGACGGTCCGCCCCGCGACGATGGATTCCAGATTATCCATGAAGATCGCCTCGCTATCGGGATCCAGGGCACTGGTCGCCTCGTCGAGAATCAGCAATCGCGGTTGCACCAGCAGCGCCCGGGCGATGGCCAGACGTTGCCGTTGACCGCCGGACAGGTTGGCCGCGTTCTCTTCGATCCGGGTTTCAAAGCCCTGGGGCAAGCGTTCGATGAATTCGCTGGCCCCGGCCAGCCGGGCGACCGCCGCCACCTCTTCGGTGGAGGCGCCGGGCCGGGTGATGGCGATATTTTCGCGCACGGAACCGCGAAACAGGAAATTGTCCTGGAGCACCACCCCGATATTGCGGCGCAGATGCGCCAAATCAATCTCGCGGCTGTCGATGCCGTCAAAGCGGATCACCCCGTCCTGGGGGGTGCTCATGCCCTGAATCAACCGCGTCAGCGTGGTCTTGCCCGAGCCGCTGCGACCGACGATGCCGACCACCGCCCCCGGGGGGATGCGGACACTGATATTGTCGAGGATCAAGGGACCTTCGGGGGTGTAACGGAAGCAGACGCGCTCGAATTCAAGGTGACCCGTGATGGGCGGACACAACCCGGTCGCCCCGGCCGGGCGCTCGGGCTTCTGATTCATCACCTCGCCCAGCATATGCACCGACAACACCGTTTCCTGGTAATCGGGAATCAGCGAAACAATCTGGACCAGCGGCGACATGACCCGGCCGGACAGCATCTGAAAGGCGATCAGCGCCCCAACAGACAATGTATGATCGACCACAGCACTAGCCCCGATCCCGATCACCGCAACCGGCATCAATTTTTCCAGTACCTGAATGCAGGTCTGCGCCAGAATGGACATTTTTGCGACGCGGTATTGCATCTGCACCGCCGTGGCGATGCTCTGGTCCCACTTCCGGCGTTGGAGAGGCTCCAGGGCCGACGACTTGACCGTGCGCATACCATGGATGGTTTCGACCAGCATTGACTGCCGCTCGGCTTCGGCGCTGTAGAGTTCCGACAGGCGCTTGCGGAACGGCTCCAGCATCACCAGGATCACCAGCACCATCACGCCGCTGAACGCCAGCACCACCAGGGTCAGAGGCACGCTGAACAGCAGCATGACCGGCAGGAAGATCAGCAAGGTCGTGGCGTCGAGGGCGGTCAGAAACAGGCGACCGGTGAGGAACTGGCGGATGCGCTCCACCTGCTGCATATGGCGCACGGTGATGCCCGCCGCCACCCGTTCGAAGAAGCTGACCGGCAGCGCCAGCAGATGCGCGAAGGTCCGGATGCCCAACCGGACATCGATCTTGCTGGTGGCGGCCAACAACAGGTGACGGCGCAGGAAGGTAAAGGCGGCCTCGAACAGAATGGCCGCCACCACCCCCACGGTCAGCACATAGAGCGTGGCAAAGCTGTTGTGAGTCAGAACTTTGTCGATGACCACCTGGAAGAACAGCGGCGACGTGAGGGCCAGCACATGCAACACCAGGGCGCCCACCGCCACATCGCGGAAGGCGGCCCGCTCGGCCCACACCTCGGACACGAACCAGCCGAGCCCGAACGGCCGTTCCCCGGTGGTCAGGGCATAAATCCGGCGCAGCAGGATCAGTTTGCCCTGCCACAGGTCGGCAAACTGCTCCCGGGTCAGAAACATCGGGTCCGGACGCGCCGCCAGCGGGTCCACCAGCTCGACCAGCGGGCCGGCGTCGCTCTGGCGCAGTCCGATCACGATCACCGCCCGGCCGGCGGTGAGCGGCGCGATCACCGGAAACACCGCGCCCAACCGGATCAACCGCTCCCAAGTGAACCGCGCCACCTTGGCCTTCATCCCGACCCGCCGGGCCAGGCGCACCACTTCGCCCGGCACGAGGTCCCGGGCCGGCAAATTATAGTCGTGATCCAGGCGGTCGGGTTTGAGATCGAGCCCGTAATGCCGCGCCACCCGGGTCAGGCATTCCAGGAGCGGGCGCGGCGCCCCCGCCCCCGTTTTCATCGTCGCATCCCCTTCGGCGGTCACGGCCGGCGTTGCGGTGGAACGGTTGGTGTCGGGCAGCTTCGGCATCCTTCTCCGGCCTTGGCCCCGGTGACGGGAAAACACCTCCCGCTATCGCGGGAGGGACCGCACGCGCTCCAGGAACGCATCTTCAATCTCGCGGACCAGACGCGGGATGTCAAACAACGGACAGGTGTCCCGGTCACGTTCCAGCTTCCGCCTCAGTCCGGCAAGGACCGCGGGTTCAGCCGCCAGCGCCACCGCCCGATCTTCGTAGGCCCGGAAATCGTTGGTGATCAGTCCGGACAGCCCGGTCGCCCGTAACAGGCTGCCCGCCATCCGCGAGGCAAAAGTACGCCCCGAGCGGGTCAGCACCGGCAGTCCCATCCACAGCGCGTCGTTGGCGGTGGTACCGGCGTTGAAGGGAAAGGTATCGAGAAACAGATCGGCCAGCCGGTACCGGGCCAGATAGTCGGGGGGCGAGGTTCGTCCGGCGAATACCAGCCGGGACGGCTCCATGCCCCGCTCGGCGGCGGTGCGGATCAGATTGTCCCGCTGCCATTCATTGTCCGCCAGCAGCCACAACACGGCATGAGGACAACGACGCATGATATTCAGCCAAACCGTGAAGATTTCCTCGGTAAACTTATAGCTGTTGTTGAAACAGCACAACACCACGGCATCCTCGGGCAGACCCACGTCGGCGCGGGCCGGGCGCGGCCCGATCGGGCGCTGACGATCGCTGACCTGGAACACGGTCGGCAGATACAGGGGCTTTTCCGCGAAAAAGCGCGCGGATTCCGGGGGCAGCACAAAGCGGTCGGCGATCACGTAATCGACGCCGGGCAACGCCGTGACGCCGGGAAACCCCAGATAGGTCACCTGGACCGGCGCCGGCCGTCGGGCCAGGATGCCGGCCCGGCAGCCCGAGGTCAGTCCCTGGAGGTCGACCAGCACGTCGATTTCATGGCCGGCGATGCAGCGCGCCGCCTGGTCGTCGTCCATCTCGCCGATGGGAATGAAATGATCCATGGCGCGAATCACCCGGCGCCGCAGGTCCGAGCCATCCTCCCGGGTCCAGCAAAAGCCGTAGACCTCGACCCGCGCCCGGTCGTGGCGTTCCAACAGTTCCACCACCAGCATCGCCACCGGATGCATACAGAAATCCGAAGACAGGTAGCCGATGCGCAGGCGCTGATGTCCCCGGTCGCGGCCATCCGACAACGGTTCCGCCGGCGCCACCCGGTTGCTGACGAATTGTTGCGCTGCGGCAAGCTGACGGGTGGGATCGTCCACCGCGCTCAGCAGCGCCAGGGGCGAAATGTGACGCTCCAGGAACTCCCGCGACAGCCCCGCCATGGGCTTGTAGATCGGCCAGGCGCATTGCTTCTGCCGCAGATGAATCCAATGCCAGATGACGTCGGTCTGGGTTGGGTCGAGGGCGAGGCTGCGGGTCAGCATCGCTTCCGACTCCTGGAACTGCTTCATGATTTCCAGCAGTCGGCCCAGATTGTTGAGCACGGTCAGCGTCAGACTGCGACCGTCGGGTGTCGAGCCATCCAGGCTGGCCAGAACCTCCCACCATTGCTCCACCGCCTCGGCAGACCGCCCCTGCCGCTCCAACTCGCTGCCGAGGGCAAAGCGCGCCTGCCCGAAGGCCGGAGCCACCGCCAATGCCTGACGGAACGCCTTTTCCGCTTCCTGGTGGCGCTTCAACGTGCCCAGCGTCACCCCGTAATTGTACCAGACCAGATGCGTCAGCGGCGACTGGGCATGCTCCAGCCAGACTTCATACAGGCTGGCCACCAGCCCGTGATTCCCCACCGCGCCCAGACGCTCGGTCACGGCAATCAGATCGGGAACACCGAGTCGGTTCTCACGGGCCAGGGCGAACACCTTGACCAGCACCTCGGTCGCGGTTTCCGGCCCCGCGGGAGCAGAAGCAGGAGCAGGAGCAGAAACCGGAACCGGAGCCGGAAAGGCCAGGTTCCGCCAGGCCGCCATCTCGGCCGGGTCGGGATCGGACACGAAGGCCAGCGCCCGGAGCACGCAACCGGCCCGGTCGCGATCCACCAGGGGCGATACGAATCCCGCCACGTCCAAAGCCTGGCCCAAGCTGCGCGCGGTGAAACCGGTGCGGGGCGCCGCCGCCCCGGGTCCGGCAAAACCGCCGCCATACAGCAAATCCAGGGGGTTCAGCGGGCCATCCGCGGCCACGCACACCGCCTGGTCCAATCGATCGGCCGCCACCGCTTCGGCCACGGCCTGCAAGTCCAGCACCGCCAGAACCACCACCCCCTGCCCGGTCAGCACGCGCCGGAATTCCGCCAGCGTCGCCGCGACCTCGGCGGCGGGCCGGCGATCAAGGATGTGGGCCGCATACACGGCATCGACGGTCCCGGTCCCAACCGACGACAGATCGGGCGGGCGGTCCCCGGCCTCGATCCACCGCTCCCGCCACAGTCCCGCGGGAAACAGCGGGTGCAAGCCCGCGGCCTTGGCGTCGCCACCGCCCACACGAAGAACGGCTTTGGCCGGAGGGTTAGGGAAAGCTGTCACGAGTCCTTCGACGCAAAATCCAGATCCCGCGTGTGCGGGGCCGATAACACCGTCCAACTTACGCCAAGCCCTCGCCGGCATCAAGGCGCAGCACCGCAGTGAAGCAGAGCGCAACCCTCGTCGATTGTTCCGGCAAACGAAGACCTGTATCGGAATGATCCCGAGGCCCCCGGGATCAGCAGCGCCGGATGGTGATCTGCCGCCGGCTGCCTTGCCACCCGTGGTAACTTATGATATGAAATGCCGAGGTGGTACTCAGTTTGCTGACCTGAGGACAGAGTTTATGTCATTCGAATCCTGGATAGATCAATATAGCCGAGATCCGGACGATGATGATCATGATGTGCTTAAAAAGCTCAGCAACATTAATCCGCATTTTCTCGCAAAGTATCTTTTGAATGAGCATCCACAGACCGTAGCGTTCATATTACTGCATATTAGCAAAAAGCAGGCCTCACAAGTCATATTATGTTTTCCGACTGGCTTTGCTGAGGAGGTCATCGATCGCCTGCTGTCAATCGATAATATTTCTGACCAGGCCCTGGCCGATATCAAGGAATCACTGAGCAAACATTTCCCGTGGCCGGCCAGCCGGAGAGTGGTTAAAAATTCCGATGAATTCTGCGCCAGAATTTTGGGTGATATCAAGAATGAGGTGAAAAAGGGCGATCTCGACAAATTTAATGAAATCCAGGACCTCTTTGGAGAACCGACTTTTAAAAAAAAACCGAGTAAAATAGACTTCCTGTCGGTCCTGGCCGAGACCCGCGTACCGCCCGGCAGTAATATTTTGGAAAATCAGGAGCCGGAAGCGGTCAGAGACGATAATCAGTTCGACGAATTGGTTGATGATGAAATGAATTCGCCCGCACCTCATCACCAGGATGATGACAGTAACCCTGGATTGCGCGTTTTATGTAGTGCAGCATTATTAAATTATGAACGACTGCCGATGCTGGAACGTATTTTTGATCACTGGTCTAGCCTCATGACCCGCTCGGTCAGTCAGTTGTTATCGATCAACACCAAGGTAACGGTAGAACAGATTTCCTCCCTAAGGCTTTCAGACCATCTGAATAGTATCAATCTGCCGTCGATTATCGCCGTCTTTATTGTCGATGAATGGGATGGTTACGGGTTGATGCTGGCCGACGATGGGTTGTTTTTTTCGATCATCGACGCCCGTCACGGTGGCCATGGCCAGGCTCTGTTCACCCGCGCCAACGGCAGCTATACTGATATCGAGCGCCGGCTTGGCGAGCGCGTCTTTCGGATGGCGATGCAATCGCTCTCCGAGGCATTTGCGCCGCTCTCCCCCGCAACGTTCACCTTCAGGCACCTTGAAACCAACCCCCGATTCGTCACCATCGCCCGCCCGTTAGCGGCGTGCGTACGCCTCAAGCTCCGCTTCGAGGTCGACCGATGTTCAGGGCAGTTTGAACTCCTGATTCCTTATCTCACCCTGGAGCCGATCCGGCCGCTGTTACTTCAGATGTATCCGGGCACGGCCACCAGTCGGGATCGCTATTGGGAACGGGAAATCACGCCGCTGCTGCTGGATGTCCAAGTCGCCGTCACCCTCATGATTCAGGGCGACGCGGTGCTGTCGCTGGCAACCCTGTTGTCGTTGAAAGCCGGGAGCGTGCTGGTGTTGGAGGATCTGGACTCCGCGTGCATCATCCTGGAGCCACCGCTGGCGGGGGTCACCATCGGGTCCCTACGGATCGAGACCGGCAAAATCACCGTCACCCTGCGCAAAAAGGGTCCGGGGGGACTGGACCCTGACACCAACTCCCGCAATCCATGCGCCATCCAGTGCGACTGGAAGAGACTGTCCAAAGCCGAAATGGTGGAACAACGTCCCGAACTGACCTTCGTTGCGGCGGTCCCGGAACCCGACCCCCGGATGAGAATGGACATGGCACTGCGCATTTCGCTCGCCACCACCCGGTTGTCGATGGCGCAAATACTGGCATTGGCCGATCAGGATTGCCTTCACTTTGGCCGGTGGCCTGGCGGCGAGGCTGATCTTTTGGCCAATGAAGCCCTGATCGCGCGGGCCGAGATGATCGTCATCGAGGAGAAAATGGCGGCAGTGGTGACAAAAGTGATCGGGCGCGACGGCGCGGCCGGTCCCTGAACTTTTCGGCCCTCCCCCCGTCGGTCGGCAACCATCAACCGTGGTTTTCTGCTCCGCTTCTCACTGGAATGGCCGAAGACCCTATGCCATGATGCTCCGGCCTCGCTGGTGATGATCCGGTTGGTGATGATCCGGTTGGTGATGATCCGGTCTGCCGAGATCGGGTGAAGGAGTTAACGACAATGCGGTCGGACGGCTGTTTTCACGTCGCGAATTTCGCCGGAACCCCCAAATCGTCATAGTGCCCGCCATGCAGGATGCCCAAGCCAGTCCGGGACGCCGGTGTGATGCGGCCGGACGGGCTACGTCTCGGGCGGGTCTGGTGGCCGCTCTGGTGGCGGTGGCGGTGGCTGTGGGGTGTGCCGTCTCGGGCGGTCCGCCGGCCCACGCGGCCCCGGCCGCGCTACCGACCCCAGCGGCCCCGGCCGCGCTACCGGCCCCAGCGGCCCCGGCCGTATTGCCGGACCCGGCGGTTACCCCGACCTCGCCGGCGGACGACCGGACGACGCTGGACGTGGTGGCGGTGCGGGTCAGCGGCCACGCCGGCTGGACGCGGTTCGTGCTGGAATTGTCGCGTTCGGTCCCGTTTCGGATCGAGCCGGGGAGCAACCCGTCCCAGGTGCGCCTTCATCTGCCGAAGCTGAACCAGACCGATGACGGTACGGCGCACAACGGCCAGGGCTTGATCCGCGTGTACCGGACCGAACCGGACGGCCCCACCGGATCGATGGAGATTCTGGATGCCACCGCTCCGATTCGGATCAAAGGCGCCTTTCTGATTCCACCCTCGACCGGACATCGGGCCCGGTTGGTGGTCGATGTGGTGAAAGACGCCGCACCGGCCAACCCGGCCCCGGCTTCGGCCGCCACGCCGACCGCCGACGCGGCACCCGCGCCGGCCGCGGGACCGGCGGCAAAGCGGCTGGCGCACCGCCCGGTTGATCCGCGTGACGCCGCCCGGCTGGTGGCCCCGGCCGACGGCGAACCGGTGATCACGCCGATGACGGCGATCACGCCAACCCGGTCGGCGCGCCTGCTCCTGGACGCCGCGTTGGCCCAAGCGGTCGGCAGCAATCCGACGCTGGGCGCAGCCCGGGCCAATCTGCGCGCGACCGAAGAGGGCCTGACCGGCGCCCGGGCACAGGCACGCCCTGACGCCGCGCTCACCGCCACCACCGGGCTCGCCCTCAGCAAGGGCGGGATCGCCGGCACCAACCAGCCGAGTTCGGTGGCCAG
The DNA here is from genome assembly GCA_903927615.1 of uncultured Rhodospirillales bacterium. GTDB lineage: Bacteria > Pseudomonadota > Alphaproteobacteria > Azospirillales > Azospirillaceae > BOG-933. Next base: position 29,688 of record CAIYNU010000033.1, read on the forward strand.
CGGCACCAGTGCCGATTGGGTCCGCACCCACCCGCGCAGCGTCGGCGTCTCGGTCAGCCAGCCCCTCTATAAGGGCGGCCAGATCGACGCCGGCATCAGCCAGGCCCGGAATACCCTGTCGGCCCAGCAGGCCAGCCTGCTGGACGCCGAACAGACGGTGTTGCTCCAGACCGCCACCTCCTGGCTCGACGTCGCCGCCGATCAGGCGGTCCTGGTGCTGCTCACCGAGTTTGAAACCTTCCAGAAGCGCGACCTTCGCGCGTTGCAGGACCGCTATCGGGCGGGCGAAGTGACGGCGAGCGACGTCAGCCTTCAGGAAGCCCAGGTGGCCAGCGCCAGCGCCTCCCGGGTGTCGGGCAAAGGCAGCCTGGAGTCCGATGCCGCCACCTACACCCGACTGGTCGGCGAGCCGCCGACCCGGTTCAGCTTGCCCCTGCTCGACTATCCGCTGCCGGCCACTCTCGACGAGGCGGTCGGACAGGCCGAAACCGACAACCCCAAAATCATCATCGCCAAATTCGCGGAAGCGTCGGCCCGGGACGCGGTCGACCTCGCCACCGGCGCGCTGCGGCCCAACCTCAGTCTGGTCGGCAGCGTCAGCCGGAATCTCGACCGTTCCGTACCCAACGATTTCAGCAACGACGCCACCATCGGCGCCAACCTGACCATCCCCCTGGACAACGGCACCAATGCCGCCAAAGTCAGGGCGGCCCGGGAGTCGGTCAATACGGCTCTCCTTTCGGCAGAACAAGCGTCGCGTGTCGCCCGGGAGTCCGCGACCATTGCCTGGAATGTCCTGATGAATGCCCGCACGAACATCACGTTCTACGAAAATGCGGTGAAGGCCAATGAACTGGCTGCCAAGGGCATTCGCCAACTGATCGCCATCGGGGCGGCGACCATCATCGATCTTCTCGGCACGGAACAGGCGCTGCTCAATGCGCGCATCAATCTGATCCGCGCCCACCATGACGAGGCCGTCGGGACGTTCTCGGTCCTGGCCGCCACCGGCCGGCTGAGACCCGAAACGCTGGGGCTGGCGAGAGCGGACCAAGAGCAGACCGCGCGGGACCAGTAATCCGGGATTGTGGTCAGATGGACACCAGCATGACGATGGATTCTTTCGAAGAAATGCTGGGGCGGGCGACCCGGCGCGAGATGACCTTGATCGAATTCCTGGGGGCCGCCGATCAACTGAGCAAGCTGGCGGATCTTTCCCGGCTGATTGCGCTCTATGATGTCTGGATCGGCTATAATGCCGACAATCCATTGCTGTACGTCGCTTATTTCAATTACAGCGTGATCCTGTCCGGGGCTGACCGCGTCCAGGACGCCAGGATCGCGCTGGAACAGGCGATCCGGCTCAATCCCGAGTTCCTGCCGTCCTACATCAATCTGGGCCTGGCCTATGAACGCCTGGGTTTGGGACGACAGGCGATTGAGGTCTGGTCGACCGTCGTCAGCAAACTCGCCGCGGTCACGCCCGAAGCCATCGGCTACAAGGCCACCGCGCTCAAGCAGATCGGGCGGTTGCGCGAGACCTTCATGGAACTGGCCGCCGCCGAGGACGCCTTGCAGCACAGCATCGAACTGCTGGGCAGCCAGCGCGATGTCATCCAATACTGGCTGGTGTTGCGGCAAAGGCAGTGCAAGTGGCCGGTGATGCAGCCGCTCCCCGGCATCACCACCGACAGCCAACTGCGGGGCATGGCGCCGCTGTCCCTGGCCGCCTGGTCCGATGACGCCATGCTGCAACTGGCCAACGCCGCCGCTCACAACCGGCAGGACGTGGGATGGCCCAGCGACATTTTCACCGCCGGCCCGTGGGCGCCGCCGGCGGAGCCGAACCGGGACCGGCTGCGGATCGGCTACCTGTCTTCGGACCTGCGCGAGCATTCCATCGGCTTTTTGATGGCCGAACTGTTCGAGCTGCACAATCGTAATCAGGTGGACGTGCTGGCCTATTATTGTGGCCCGCATCTGCCCGACGCGGTCCAGGCGCGCATCCGGAACGGCGTCGACCAGTGGACCGACATTGCCGGCATGACCGACAAGGCCGCGGCCTGCCGTCTGCTGGCCGATCAGGTGGATATCCTGGTCGACATCAACGGCTACACGCGCTTTGCCCGCACCAATCTGCTGGCCATGCGCCCGGCCCCGATCATCGTCAACTGGCTGGGCTACCCCGGGACCATGGGCAGTCCGTATCACGACTACATCATCGCCGACGACTACATCATCCCCAAGCCGTATGAAATCTTCTATTCCGAACGGGTGATGCGCCTGCCCTGCTACCAGCCCAACGACCGCAAGCGGGTGGTGTCGCCCCACCGCCCCAGCCGGGCCGAGGCCGGATTGCCCGAGGGCGCGGTGGTGTATTGCTCGTTTAACGGCCTGCACAAGATCACCCCGCCCCTGTTCCGGTTATGGCTGGCCATCCTGCGCGACGTCCCGGAGTCGGTGCTGTGGTTGCTGACCGACGTCCCCGAGGTCGACCAGCGCCTCCGGCGACTGGCCGCCGAGGGCGGCGTCGCACCGGAGCGCCTGATCTTCGCGCCACGGATGAAGAGCGTCGATCACATGGCCCGCTACCGGGTGGCGGATGTGGTTCTCGACACCTGGCCTTACGGCGCGCACACCAACGCCTCGGACGCGCTGTGGATGGGCGTGCCCATCGTCACGCTGTCGGGCCGCAGCTTCGCGTCGAGGGTGTGCGGCAGCCTGGTCCGCGCCGCGGGCGCGCCCGATCTGGTTTGCTCCAGACCGGAGCATTATGTGCAGCGCGCCGTGACGCTGGGCCGGGACCGGCACGCCCTGGAGGCCTGCAAAGCCGCCCTGAAGGCCAATCGCGATCGCTGCACGCTGTTCGACACACCCGAACTGGTGGCCAGCCTCGAGGCTCTCTACCGCAAAATGTGGTACGAATACCGGACCGAGACGTTACCCCGGCCCGATCTCGCCGATCTCGACCTTTATCACGATCTCGGCGTCGAACTGAATCGCGGGGAAGACCTGGGTTTTCCCACCGACCCGGACTACCGGGACCTGTATCTCCGCCGTCTGGCCTACCGCAACAGCTTTTCACCATCTTAGGTGTGCGACTCATATCTACTTTAATCGGTTAAAGCCAGCCATTTTATGCCACAGCGATCATATGTAGCATAAACAATGAGTATCTCCTACGCTTATCTGTGGGGTCACGAGGGCCGCCTTGATGTATCCACATCAAGGCTCGATGGTATGCCATGCTGGTGACGGTTCTGCCAGTAACGCACCGATCACCGACGGAGACGGGTGCAGCCGTGGAGATCCCGTCGGCGATCAAACGTCATCTCGGCCTTGATGACGCGCGTTCCTGGATCGTGGTCAGCGAGGGCGACAGGTTCGTCTGGCTTGGCTACGATCTGCGCCAGGTGCCAGGCAGCGATTTCCATGATTACGGATTCCTGCCGCCGCGCTTCTTTCAGGAGGTGTTGGCAGCGTTCCGGACCTGGCATCGGCAGCGCCGCGCGGGCGTGCCGTCGCTCGCTACCGAGCAGCCGTTGCACGTTGCCACATAGGGTCAAGGCGCGCGTCTGGCGAGGCCAGTTCCGAACCGGTGCTCACCGAACCCGGCGTCTGTTGCGCTCTGGTGTATCGACCCGTTACCCTGCGGACCGCGTGATGGCAGGCGTGGAAGTTCTGGCGGGGTCAGAGCTTCAACAAGAGGGACCAAAACAGAGGATACGGAGTGACGCATGGCAGGGAACGACGACAAACCATCGGACGCGCTGCCACCCGGCTACCAGCTTCAGATTTACCGTATCGTCAAGGTCCTGGGCCAGGGCGGCTTTGGGATCACCTATCGGGCGGAAGATACCAAACATGGCGGCTTTGTCGCCCTGAAGGAATTCCTGCCAAACCAACTGGCCCATCGCGACGGCACCACCATCCGGCCGAACTCCCAGAAAACCACCGCCACCTTCGAGTCGTTTCGCAGTAAATTTCTGGATGAAGCGACGGTTCTGCTGCATTTTCGCCACCTGGATCATATCGTCCACATTCAGGCCTTCTTTCAGGCCAATGGGACCGCCTATCTGGTGATGGACTTCGTGGCTGGCCACAGCCTGGCCGAGCACCTGAAACAGCTTGGCCGACCGCCCACCGAGACCGAAGTCAAGGCGATACTGCTGCCGTTGCTGGACGACCTGGAACAGGTTCACGCGGCGGGCTTTCTGCACCGGGACATCAAGCCACAAAACATCGTGATCCGGCCCGACGGTTCTCCGGTCCTGATCGATTTCGGCGCGGCCCGGCAAGCCGCCGGCTACGACGCCAACACCAAAACGCTGACGTCGTTCATCAGCGAAGGCTACACCCCGCCGGAACAGTATTACCGGGACGGCGAACAGGGGCCCTGGAGCGACCTTTACGCCCTGGGCGCCGTCGCCTATCGGATGGTCACCGGCGGCAAACCGCCCTCGGCGCCGACCCGGACCATGGGGCGAACCGACCCGTACACGCCGGCACGACAGGCCGGAGCGGGACGGTATTCCGACGGGTTCCTGGCCGCGCTGGACTGGGCCTTGGAGCGTTACGCCGAAAGCCGGCCGCAAACCGCCGCAGCCTGGCGCGCGGCCTTTGACCGGTCCCCGGCCGATACCGGTCGGCACGAGCCGCCCGCCCCGGGCCGGAGCCCGGGCCAAATCCCGAACCCGGACCCGCTGACCCTGGACCGGGGGGCGGACGGGACGCGCGAGGGTCCTACGTCCGGAACCGCCCGCACCGCCACCCGGTTGGAAACGACCCGGGCCGATGACCGACCGACCGCCGCACCCGCTGGGCTGCCCGGTGGTTCGGTGCCAATACCGGCGTCCAAACCCCGGCGGACCGCGCTGGCGGCTGCTCTTGGCGCCGGGATCGCGGTCATGGCGGTCTCGGCGATGCTGGTGTGGTCGCCGTGGACCACCGATCAGCACGAGCCGCCGCCGGTCCAACCGGCACCAGGACCGGCACCAGGACCGGTGCGGCCTCCTTCGAACGTTCAGCCCCCCCCGCCGCCCGAGACGCCGGCGGCGCTGCCGCAACCGCCCGTCGCCAGTCCGCCCGCCGCCCCCGCCAAACCCGCCGTGCCCCTCCGGGACCCGGTCCCGAGCGAACAGCCGCGGTTGGATGCCCTGGCCAAAGCCAGCAAACTGCCGACCACCATGATCCAATGGGCCTTAAAGGGAACCGGACATTACGCCGGTGCCATTGACGGCCAGAGCGGCGCGGGCACGGCGCGCGCGATAGCCGACTTCCAGAAGTCCATGAACGCGCCCAATAGCGGCGTCCTGACCCCGGAACAAACGGTGCTGCTGATTCGCCGGGCGGCCGAAAGCGGCCAACCGGAGTCCGAGGTCAGTTTGGGGGTCCTGTTCGCCACCGGCGTCGGGATGGTTAAAGACGATGCCGCCGCGGTGATCTGGTTCCGCCGGGCGGCGGAGCAGAATAACCGCGACGGCGCCTATAACCTCGGCCGCATGGTTCGGGACGGCCGAGGCCTCGACGCCAATCGGGACGAAGCCCTCCGGTTGTTCCGGCAAGCCCAACAACTGGGCCATCCGGATGCGGCCAGGGCGATTCTGGAGATGCCGCGATGAGACTGCAACGACGCATCAGCCTCGCCGTCCTGGTGTTCGGTGTCACCGTCCTGCTTCAGGGTCGCGGCTACGGTGACGAATTGGGCGGCTTTTCCGTTCCCGGCGTGCAAGGGCAGAAACCCCTTTCGCCGGAACCCACACCGCCGGCGCGCGACATACACAGGTCGATCAAACCGAAGCCCCACCCCGAGCCCCCCGCGCCCAAACCGGCCGACAACGCCGGGGACGCCGCGCCGACGGCGGTTCAGACTCCGGCTCCGGTGGCCTTCATGGCACCCGAGATGGTCGCGATCCCCAACCGCTCCTTCGAAATCGGCAAGTACACGGTCACGTTTGCCGAGTGGGACGCCTGCCTTGCCGATGGCGGCTGCAACGGCTATCGACCCGACGACCAGGGCTGGGGCCGGGGCCGCCAGCCGGTCATCAACGTGTCCTGGAACGATGTTCAAGCCTATCTGCAATGGCTCAATCACCGGACGGGCAAGGTCTACCGCCTGCCGACCGAAGCCGAGTGGGAATATGCCGCCGGCGGCGGCACCGCCGACGACTACTGGTGGGGCAGCGAGGTCGGTGACAACAACGCCAATTGCAAGTCTTGCGGAAGCCGGTGGGACGGCAAGATGACGGCGCCGGTGGGCAGTTTCCGACCCAATGCGTTCGGCCTGTATGAGGTTTTGGGCAATGTCTGGCAAATGTGTCAGGACTGCTACCAAAGCAGTTGCGACGAACGGACGGTCCGGGGCGGTTCCTGGGATAAAAAGCCCAGTCACATGACGCTATCGTTCCGGGGCAAAATGGACCCCAATTACCGCAACAGCAACACCGGCTTTCGGTTGGTCAGAACCGTCGCGGCCGCCCCAACCCCGGTGGCGTGGCTCGACGGTGAGCAGGGCAAGCCCTTGCCGGTCGGGGCGGTGGTCGGCGGCGTGGAAGACGGCCACGATTTATACATCTGCCGGGCACCGTTCAACGGCGGCGTTCATCCCGGAAACGTGGTCGACGGTCACTGCAATATCGGATGGGGCGGACAGGGCTATCCGTTGCCCCGGTATCAGGTGTTGACCGCCCCGGGACCGGGACCGGCGGGAGATTGGGTCGCCCAAACCACCGGTCTGACCGGAGCCTTTGTCGCGGGTCAGGAAAATGGCGGGCCGCTGTATCTGTGTCAGGCGCACTATCAGGATTCCGGCCTGTTGGGCAGGATCGACCACGGCACCCACACCGGCAAGGTGATCAATGGCAAGTGCAATGTCGAATGGGGAGGGCGCGAACAGGTCATTGAGACGTTTTCCCTGTTTCACCTCCGCCACCCCTGACGCCCGACCGCCCGGACCGGGGACGGTCAGCCCCGGCCCCTGGCCACGAAGGGGGGATTGAGAAAGCCGGGTTTGCCGTAGCCGAGCATCCCGGCGCCGATGGCCTCGACCCGCCCGCCGGCAGCGGCCAGGACCGCATGGCCGGCGGCGGTGTCCCATTCCCGGGTCGGCCCGAAACGGGGATAAATGTCGGCTTTGCCTTCGGCGACCAGGCAGAATTTCAGCGAACTGCCCCGCGCCTCCCGGGTGGTGACGGGGAAGCCGGCCAGATAACGGTCCTCGGCCTGTTCGGCGTGGCTCCGGCTGCCGACCGCAATCCAGCCCGCGGTGGGGGCCGGTCGCGCCGCGATCGGCTGATCCGCCCCGCCGGCCCGGGAGACGATCGCCCCCAAACCCTCGGCTCCCGCATAAAGGTCACCCGGCACCGGCGCCAGCACCACCCCCAGCACCGGTCGGCCGTCCTTGATCAGGGCGATGTTGACGGTGAATTCGCCGTTGCGATTCAGAAACTCCTTGGTGCCGTCAAGGGGATCCACCAGCCAGAACCGGCCGGCGCCAACCTCGGGCAGCACGCCCGCCGCCACCGCCTCCTCCGCCACCACCGGCACGCCGGGCAGCAGCAGGGCCAGGGCCGGCAGAATCAGGGCTTCCGCCGCCTGGTCGGCCTGGGTCACCGGGCTGCCGTCGGCCTTGAGATGGCTCTCGGCCCCGTCGGCGTAGTAACGCAGGATCAGCGCCCCGGCCTCCAGGGCGACGGCGCGAATCCCGGCCAGCAAGGCCACATACGAAGGTTCGGTCATATCGGGTCCTTAGCTGTCTTCGGTCAGGGCTTCCGGGTCGGCAACCGCCGGCCCGTCCCCCAGGGAATACTCGCGAAGCTTGAGATAACGCACCCCGCCCTGTCCCAAATGACTGTGGTACAGGGCAAACGTTGCAACCGGAAACGACACGCTCCGGAACAGGTTATGGCCGGCCAGGAAGCGCGCCACCCGCTCGGGGTTGACCTCCTTCAACCGCGCCAGGGTAACATGGGCCATGAACTTCCGGGGTTCAGGCGGAAAACCGGCCCGGATCACCGCAGATTCCACCTTGGCCTGAAGACGGAGCAACGCCTCGTTGCGTTCGGCCCCGATCCACAGGGTGTGGATCTTACGCCCGGTCCCGAATTGGCCGCAGCCGTCCAGCACCAGTGAAAAATCGGGCGCGTCGATCCGGCCCAGTTCGGCATCCAGATCCGGCAGCCGCCCCTGGTCGATCTCGCCGATGAAACGCAAGGTCAAATGCAGGTCTTCGGGTTCAACCCAGCGGGCCCCGGGCACCCCACCGGCCAGTCCCGCGAGGCGAAGACGGATGTCGGCAGGCAAAGGAAGGGCAATGAAGACGCGGATCATAATCGTGCCTCGTATCGTGCCTCGTGTGGCCTGGGGCGACCGGGGCGCCTTGAGACCCCCAACCCCTTTCTGTGTAAAACAAAATCTCCTTCTGTGTAAAACACAATCCGATTTTGTGCAAAACAGCGGGCCGATCTTAAAACAGGCGGCCCTGTTCCGGTTTGGGGACCGAACGCTTGCGGCGCGGCGCGGCGCCCGCCACAACAGCCGGCGCTTCACCCGCCACCACAGCCGACGCTTCACCCGCCACCACAGCCGACGCTTCGCCCGCCACCACAGCCGACGCTTCGCCCGCCACCACAGCCGACGCTTCGCCGTCGTGGAAAGCCAGGATCACCGCCCGGCCCGGCGTGGCCTCCGCCACAGTGGTCAGGGGCTGATGACCGGACGCCGTCACCAGCACGAACCCCCGGGCCAGCACGCCCTTGTAGGAATAGCTGAGCAGCAACTGCCCCAGCGCCGCCAGCCGCTCCTGCCGCTGAACCAATCCCTGGGCCTGGGCCCTGGCCAGGCGCCCATCCAGGTCCTCCAGACGCCGTTGATGGTCATCCAGCCGACGCCGGAGCGGCGCCGCGGCCAGGCGCCCGCCGGCCAGCTCCAACCGCCCGGTCCCGGCCTGCACCGCCTGCCGCAGGCCCGCGGTCAGCGCCCGGCTTTCGGCGGTCAGCCGCACCGCCGCCTCGGCCAGCCGCTCGCGCGGATGGCGGATGGCCGCCGCCAGTCGCCCAAGCCGGGTCCGACCGCGCTCCAGCAGCGCCGCCATGATCAGCCCCAAACGCTCGCCACGCTCATCCAGGCGCTGGCTGCGCTCTTCAATCAGCCGCCGCGGGTCGCCCAAACCCCGGGCCAACCCCTCGATCCGGGTCCGGTGCTCGCCCAGCCAGCGATCGAAACCGCGCAGATGCCGGCGTTCCAAGTCCAGCACCTGGGCCAGCAGCTCGGCCCGCACCGGCACCGCCAGTTCAGCGGCGGCGGTGGGCGTCGGCGCCCGCAGGTCGGCCGCAAGGTCGATCAGGGTGGTATCGGTTTCGTGACCAACCGCCGAGATCAGCGGGATCACGCCGGCCGCCACCGCCCGCACCACCCCCTCGTCGTTGAACGGCATCAGGTCTTCCAGGGAGCCGCCGCCCCGGGCCACGATCAGCAGGTCCGGGCGCGGCACCGCACCGCCCGGCCGCAGACTGTTGAAGCCGGCGATGGCCGCCGCCACTTGGGCCGCGGCCTGCTCGCCCTGGACCGCCACCGGCCACAGCAGCACCCGGCGGGGAAACCGGTCGGCCAGCCGATGCAAAATGTCCCGAATCACCGCGCCGGTGGGCGAGGTGATCACCCCGATGACCTCGGGCAGGAACGGCAGCCGCCGCTTGCGGGCGGGATCGAACAGGCCCTCGGCGGCCAGCCGCCGCTTGCGCTCCTCCAGCATCTTCAGCAGGGCGCCTTCGCCCGCCAGCACCATCGACTCGATCACAAGCTGATACTGCGAGCGCAACGGATAGGTGGTCAGCCGGCCGGTGACCACCACCTCCATCCCGTCTTCGGGGGTCAGGCCCAACTTCTGGACCACCGGCCGCCAGCACACGGCTTCCAGCACCGCGGTCTCGTCCTTGAGCCGCAGATACAGGTGGCCCGAGCCGTGCCGCTTGGGTTGCGAGATTTCGCCGCGGACGCGGACATGACCGAAGCCATCCTCCACCGAGCGTTTCAGCGCCCGGGCCAGATCGCCGACGGTGAATTCGTACAGGTTGGAGGCGGGGATTTGTGTCATGGTTCCGGCATGATACAAGGCTGAAGCGCCGGAACAAGAGACGCTTGAACCGGACACGCAGGAGAATGGCACATGAAGGTTCTGGTGGTCGGGTCGGGCGGTCGCGAACACGCCCTGTGCTGGAAGCTGGCCGCCTCGCCCGTGCGTCCGACCGTGTTCTGCGCGCCCGGCAACGCCGGCATCGCGACCCTGGCCACTTGCGTGCCGATCAAGGCCGACGACGTGCCGGCGCTGGTCGATTACGCCGTGGCCACCGCCGTCGATCTGGTGGTGGTGGGCCCCGAAGCGCCGCTGGTGGCGGGGCTGGTGGACCGGTTGCAGGCGGCCGGCCTCAAGGCCTTCGGCCCCAGCGCCGCCGCGGCCCGACTCGAAGGCTCCAAGGGCTTCATGAAGGACCTGTGCGCCCGCCACGGCATCCCCACCGCCCCCTATGGCCGTTTCCACGACGCCGCCCAGGCCCGGGCCTTTGTCCGGACCCAGGGCGCGCCGATCGTGGTCAAGGCCGACGGCCTTGCCGCCGGCAAGGGCGTGACCGTCGCCCTGACGGTGGACGAGGCCCTGGCCGCCGTGGACGACGTGCTGGTCGCCGGACGGTTCGGCGCCGCCGGCGCCGAAGTGGTCATCGAGGCCTTCCTGGCGGGGGAAGAGGCCAGCTTCTTCGCCCTGGTCGATGGCGAAACCGCCCTGCCCCTGGTGGCGGCCCAAGACCACAAGCGCGCCTTCGACGGCGATAGCGGCCCCAACACCGGCGGCATGGGCGCCTACTCGCCGGCCCCGGTGATGACCCCCGAACTGACCGCCCGGGTGATGGCCGAGATCATCCGGCCGACGGTCCGGGCCATGGCCGCCGAAGGGACTCCGTTCAAGGGCGTGCTGTTCGCCGGCCTGATGATCGTGGCCGACCCCGGGGATTCCGGGCCCGCGCTGCCCAAGCCTGATTTGCCCAAGCCTTACCTGTTGGAATACAATGTCCGTTTCGGCGACCCGGAATGTCAGGTGCTGATGAAACGGTTGCGCTCCGACCTGTTGCCCGCGCTGGAGGCGGTTCACGAAGGCCGACTCGGCGAGATCAGCCTGGACTGGCACGACGACGCCGCCCTCTGCGTGGTCCTGGCCGCCGCCGGTTATCCCGGCGAGATCATCACGGGCAGCGAAATTCGCGACCTGGAGGCGGCCGGGGCGGTCCCGGGGGTGACGGTGTTCCATGCCGCCACCCAGCGCGACGGCGAGGGCCGGGTGCTGGCCGTGGGCGGCCGGGTGCTGGGCGTGACCGCCGGCGGGGCCACCGTTGCCGAGGCCCGGGGCCGGGCCTACCTGGCGGTGGATCGTATCGATTGGCCCGAAGGGTTCTGCCGACGGGATATTGGCTGGCGGGCGGTGTGATCTCAAATAGCCAGGGAGGGTTCCCCCCGGGGCCCTCCGCCCGGGGCCGGGGCCCCGGAGCCCGTGACCTTAAGGACGCCTGGAGCTGCCGCGATGTTCATTGATTGCTCCGATCTGATCGCCGAAAACCGGCCCCATTGCGGCCAGGGCGTCACCGTCACCGACGTTGACGGTGACGGTGTTCAGGAATTCCTGGTCACCGGCACCGGAGTGGCCAATCGCGTGCTCAAATGGACCGGTCAGCGGTTGGTGGAGGCCGCCGACCCGGTGCTGGTGGACGCCGCCGGGCACACCACCTGCCTGATCGCCGCGGACATCGACGGTGACGGCCGGGAAGAACTCTACGCCTGCAATCAGGGCTCGGGGCCGGGCTCCGACCAGGCCGACCGGCTGTTCGCGCCGTTCGGCAACCGCTGGCTCGACCTGCTGACTCAACCGGAAAACGCCGGGATCGTCGATGCCGCCCACGGCCAGGCGGTGGCCTGCCTGGACCGCCAGGGCCGGGGCCGCTACGGCTTCGTGGTGGCCCAAGCCGGCGAGCCGCTGGCGTTGTACGAGCTGGACGGCCGGGGCCGGCTGGTCGATGTGGCCGAAGAGGCCGGGCTGGACCTGACCCTGAACGTCCGCGCGATGGTGGCGCTGCCCTTGATTTCCGAGCGGATGGACCTGTTTGCCCAGGTCGAGGCGGCCGGCAACGCCCTGTTCCGCAACCTGGGCGACGGCACTTTCGAGGACGTGGCCGAGCGTCGCGGCGTGGCCGATCCCCGCCAGCGCGGACGCGGCGTCGCCGTCCTCGACGCCAACGGCAACGGCCTGTTCGATCTGGTGTGCGGCGTCTGGCAGGGAAGCCATCGCCTGTTCCTGCAACGGGCCGGCGGCGGCTTCAGCGAGGAGGCGCCCAGCGACCTGTCCCTGCCCTCCCACCTCACCTCGGTGATCGCCGCCGACTTCGACAATGACGGCTTCGAAGAGTTGCTGTTCATCAACCACGGCCAGCCCAACCGCCTGTTCGCCTTGCACCACGAGGGCTGGCGGGAGGTCGATGCCGGCGACGCCCTGGAGCCGCGCGGCCTGAGCACCGGCGCCGCCGTGGCCGACATCGACGGCGACGGCCGGCTGGAACTGCTGGTCAACCACAGCGGCAACCACCAGCCGCTGGCGCTGTTCAAGGCCCCGCCCAACGCCAACGGCTGGCTGCGCGTCCAACCCCTGACCGCCGCGGGCGCACCGGCCCGGGGCGCCGTGGTCACCTGCACCATCGGCCCCCGCCCCCAGCGCCGCGCGCTGTGCGCCGGCAGCGGCTATCTCAGCCAGATGGAGCCGGTGGCCCATTTCGGCCTGGGCGACGCCCGCCGGGTCGACAGCCTCGAAGTCCATTGGCCCGACGGCTCGGTCGCCCTGATCCACAGCCCCCCGATCAACCGCCTGATCACCGTCCCCCATCCGCCGGAATGACGGGGCCGGAATTTTGGTGCGCGTTGCCCCACAGGCGCCCGGGTCGGCTGTCCTGCCCCCCGGGACCGCCCCGACCGGTCAGCCAGAATAGCGATTGCGCCGTCGACGGCATGGGCGTTATGGTGTTCTGGCCTTTCGGGCTGGCGTGTCCCGAAGCAGAAAAGATCCCCCCCGGAACCGAGCGCCCGGACGAGACATGGCTGAAGAACCGACAGCTCTGCGGCATACGGAATTGCGCGGCTTGTGCGCATTCTGGCTGAAGCAATGCCCGGAGGGCGGATTGCCGCTCGCCACCGATATGGAACCGGCCGATCTCCGGCGCTGGCTGCCGAACCTGCTGATCATGCATGTTCATGCCAACGGTGGTTTCTTTTATTCCTATTATGGCCGCTCGCTGGCCCGGGCTTTCGGGGAAAACCGGCTGGGCCAGACCCTGGCCGACCTGCCCGAAGCGGTGCGCGCCATCCTGCGGGAAGAGTACGAACTGGTTTGCCGCCAACGGTCGCCCATTCACCGTATCTATACCGCCAATTTCAACGGCATGCGCCAGACTTGGGAACGGGTGGTGCTGCCGCTGTCGTCGGACGGCGAGGTCATCGACAAGCTGCTGGTCGCGGCCTACGAGCTGTAGGCTTTTCGGTGTGCCTGGTCGTTGTCTCCGGCCGCTTCCGCGGCTAAGATCGGATTCGTCCCGAGCGCCCCAGGATCGTCGATGAAACCGAGTATTCCCTACCGACCGGCCTATACCGAGAAGTCGCGCATCACCATGGTTGATGAATTCAACATCTGGTGCGCGCTCAACGATCAGCCGTTCAACCTGATCCAGCATGTCTGGCCGGACGGCATGGTCGAATGGGACCTGGAAATACACCCCGGCACCCCGAATGCCGAAATCGTCTACGGGACCGGCCAGGATAACGGCACCATGGCGGTGATTTCCGCCTTTGCCTTCCTGGCCGGCGCCGAGTGGGCCGAGGAACGCCACGCCGCGGCGCAGGCCGCGCTCGCCGATGACGACGACGACGCCCAGGCTTCGCGGCCGCCGGCCGCCGCCGCGGGCCAAGTCCTGCTTCCGGCCCCCTCCCCCCCGAACCCGCCTCCGACCGTCGTCGTCCCCGCGCCCGCCGAGGACATGGGCGGGGACGATGGCGGAGAAGACGGGCCAACGGACACCGACGCCGAGGACGACCCCGTTCCGGTGATCCCGGTTGTCACCGCCGAGCCCGCCGCCACCGCACCGGCCACCGGCACCGGGGCCCGGTTGCCGCCGCTGGATTTGCTTCAGTTGCCGCCGCCCCGCCCGACCCAAACCCTGGACGAAGGCTTGCTGGCGCGCAATGCCCGCAATCTCGAGACCGTCCTGAAGAACTTCCGCATCCGCGGCGAAATCATGGATGTGCGCCCCGGCCCGGTGGTCACGCTCTACGAACTGGAACCGGCCCCCGGCACTAAGTCCTCGACGGTGATCAACCTCACCGACGACATCGCCCGCTCCATGAGCGCCATGGCCTGCCGGATCGCCATTGTCCCCGGGCGCAGCGTCATCGGCGTCGAGCTGCCCAATCCCGTGCGGGAGATGGTGTATCTGCGGGAAATGCTGGTCGCCGACGCCTTCCAGAACACCTCGGCCCGACTGGCGGTGGTGCTGGGCAAGGATATCGGCGGCGAACCGGTGATCGCCGATCTGGCCCGCATGCCCCATTTGCTGATCGCCGGCACCACCGGCTCGGGCAAGTCGGTGGGCATCAACACCATGATCCTGTCGCTGCTCTACCGCCTGACCGCGGATCGCTGCCGATTCATCATGGTTGACCCCAAGATGCTGGAACTCTCGGTCTATGACGGCATCCCGCACCTGTTGACCCCGGTGGTCACCGACCCCAAGAAAGCGGTGGTGGCGTTGCGCTGGGCGGTCCGGGAAATGGAACAGCGTTACGAAGCCATGGCCCGGCTGGCGGTGCGCAACATCGAAGGCTACAACCATCGGGTTAAGGAGCTGCTGGCCTCGGGCGAAAAGATCACGCGCCGGGTTTCGACCGGCTTCGACAAGACCACCCGTCAGCCGTTGTTCGAGGATCAACCCGTCGAGCCGGCGCTGTTGCCCTACATCGTCATCGTGGTCGACGAAATGGCCGACCTGATGCTGGTGGCGGGCAAGGATATCGAGGCGGTGATCCAGCGGTTGGCCCAGATGGCCCGGGCCGCCGGCATCCATTTGATCATGGCCACCCAACGGCCGTCGGTGGATGTCATCACCGGCACCATCAAGGCCAACTTCCCGACCCGGATCAGCTTTCAGGTCACCTCCAAGATCGACAGCCGGACCATCCTGGGCGAGGCCGGCGCCGAACAGTTGCTGGGCCAGGGCGACATGCTGTACATGGCCGGCGGTGGCCGCATCACCCGCGTGCATGGCCCCTTCGTGTCCGACAGCGAAGTCGAGGACGTGGTCCAATTCGTGCGCAGTCAGGGCACCCCCAGCTATATCCACGCCATCACCGAGGATGACGAGGAAGGCGACGGTCCCGAAGCGGCGGGCGGCGAAGACGGCCCGGTCCCCGGCAGTTCCGGCGACGACCTGTACGACCAGGCCATCGCCCTGGTGGCGCGCGAACAAAAGGTCTCGGTCAGTTTCATCCAGCGTTACCTTCAGGTCGGCTACAACCGCGCCGCCCGCATCGTCGAACGCATGGAAAACGAGAAAATCGTCAGCACCGCCAATCACGTCGGCAAGCGCGAGGTCCTGATCAGCGGCAATCGGCGGTTCGAGTAAGGATGGTGTCCAGAGACCCCCGGCCTTTGGTCGGTCCGGGGTG
>CAIYNU010000034.1 GCA_903927615.1 uncultured Rhodospirillales bacterium
AGCCTGTTCTTCAAGATAGGTTCCGACCCATTGCCGAGCCGCACCAAAATCAATTAATACTGGAGTGTTGTTGTTTCTTAAAATAATGTTGTCCGGTTTGATGTCACGATGGAGCATGCCACCGCGATGGACTTCATCCAATGCCCCCAGCAGGCTATCGACAATGCGCGCAAAATTTTCAAAATTTTCCCGTAATTCCTTATTAACCTGAGTATTCGATAGGGATTGGCCTTCCTCGAAATCCATAACAAGGTAAGCCGTGCCATTTCCGGGAAAAAAGTCAAGAATGCGCACGATCGAAGCATGTTTGAAGCGTGCAAGAGCCTGAGCTTCCTTGAGAAACCGATCCATTCCCCAATGGAATATTTTTTCCCAACGGCCAGACGAACGAAAGGTGACGCTTATTTCCCGACGGATAGCAACTTGTGTCGGGAGATACTCTTTAATGGCCACCTGCCGAAGCAGTTTACTATCTTCGGCCCGGTAGGTGATGCCAAAGCCGCCCCGGCCGAGCACCTGTGCAATACGATAGCGTTGGATATCATACCCGATGGGCAGGGCTTCACCGTATTCTTCATCCGCGGCCATCGGCTTGCCCGACTCTGTGTTACCATCGCCACCACAGGATGGCATAGGTTCCCAAGCGGTTGCAAGGAAACAATCAAGTGAGCACCATTGGCCCGATCGGCCGTTGGCGTCGGGGTCTCACCACCTTTGCGCGTCGGGGACCGCGGTCACATCCCACCGCCCCGGAAGGCCACGCCGGTGCCCAGCGTAATCATGTGCGCCAGCATCAGAATCGCCGTTACGGTGGCGATGCTTTTGACCAGGATGGGTGGCACCATCCTTGGGTGTTCCAGGTCAACCGGTCGTTTTTCGATCGCGTTGCCCCACAAAAACAGGGCGACGGCACAGCCGAAAATGACAACAGTCTCAATCCAGCCAAAATCCACCGCCTGCGCCCTCCTTAAGCTGCCCCTGGGAATCGAAAATTCGGGATGGTCCTGGTTTGCCCCCGGATGGCCGTTTGGTCGTCCGTCCCCTGGACGGGACAGAGGATCAAAGATGCCCAACCGGGTCAGCAGGCTCCCGGGACTATAGACCAAGCCAGCGCGCGGTTCGAGAGGATGTGCTCAGCGCCGTGCCTGTTTCAGGGGATCTCGACGGCCCGCTCGGCCGGTGTCGCCCCCCCGCAGTCTTTACTTTACCCCCGCGCCACCTCGGCATTGGCCAGCAGCGTCAGCAGTTCGTCTCCGGGGACGGGTGGGCTGTAGAGGTAGCCTTGGATTTCGTCGCAGCCGATGCGGCGGAGAGCAGCCAGTTGCTGGACGGTTTCGACGCCTTCGGCAACCACCCGGCGACGCAGGGCGTGGCCCATGCTGACGATAGCCTTGACGATTTCCGCGTTGTCGGGGTCGGTGGCCACGTCGGTGATGAACGAGCGGTCGATCTTGATGGTGTCCAGCGGCAAACGTCGGAGATGGCTGAGCGATGAATAGCCGCAGCCGAAATCGTCCATGGAGAGCAGGATGCCCATGTCGGCAATCTCGCGCAGCAGGCCCACGGCGGCCTGACCGTCCTTGACGATCACGCTTTCGGTAATCTCCAGTTCGATGTCCTGGGGTGCCAGATTGCTGGCGGCCAGGGCCGCCGACAGCGTGCCAAGGAATTCCCGGCGCACCTGATGGACCGACAGGTTGATCGCCATCCGGACGTCCTCGAAGCCCGCCTCCTTGAGCAATCGGCGCTGGCGGCAGGCGGCTTGCAAAACCCAGCCACCGACTTCGGAAATCAGACCGGTGCGTTCCAGCACCGGCACGAAGTCGTCGGGCGGGACCGAGCCAAGGTCGAGATTGCGCCAGCGCAGCAGGGCTTCGACGCCCAGCACCTTCCAGCTCATAATATCGACCTTAGGTTGATAGACCAGACTGAATTCGTGACGCTCCATGGCGCGGGACAGGCCGCTGTTGATGGCGACCCGATTCTTGACCAGTTGATTCAGGGCACCGGTAAAAAAGCGGTAGTTGATCACCGCGTCTTCCCGGGCGCCCAACAGTGCGGCGGCGGCGTTGCCGAGCACCGTCTCCGGGTCGCGGCCGTTGTCGGGGAAGGTCGCGATGCCGATGGCGGCCGGCACCACCACCTGATAGCCCGAGAGGTGGACCGGACGGCGCAGGTCGGCCAGGATACGCTCGGCCAGGGCGCCGGCATCGTGGTCGACGTCCAGGTGGTCGGATAGCACCGCAAACTCGGTATCGCCCAGCCGCGCCACCGTATCCCGGACGCGGACGGCGTCCGAAAGGCGCCGGGCGATTTCTTGCACCAACTCGTCGCTGGCGGTGTGGCCAAGACCCTCGCCGACGAAGCCGATGCTGTCGATGCTGATCAACAGCACTGCCCCTGAGGATCCCGGGGGGTCGGCGTTGAGCACCCGACTCAGGCGGTCCCGGAACAAAGCCCGGTTGGGCAGCATGGTGACCGGGTCATAAAAGGAATGCTGCTGGAGAATGGTTTCAACCCGCGTCGCCTCGGTGGTGTCGTGCGCCAACACCGCCAGTAACGGCATGGTATCGGACACCAGCAGATGCAGCCGCAGATCCACCTCGTAGGTCGAACCGTTGCTCCGCTGCTGGATACTCGGCAGGGTAAGCTCGGCGGTGGGTCTGCTGCGCAAGGTGTCGTACAGCGCGGCCAGCCGGTCGGGGGCCAGGCCGGGGTTGAGATCAAGCAGAGTCAACCGGTCCAACTCGCCGGTGGTGTAGCCCAGATTGTCCCGGGCCCGCCGATTGACCATTTGGAAACACCAACTGCCGGGGATCACCACGAAGATTTCGTCGTTGCTTTCCTCAATGATGGTCAGCAGTCGTTCGCTGCGCCGTTCCAGGGCGTCGCGCCCGGTCAGGTCACGCAGGATCAGCACCCGGGCGGCGGAGTCGGCAACATTCAGCCGGCTCACCGCGATGCCCAGCGGGAAGCTTTCTCCGGTCCGGTGCCGGCCGGTGACGGGAAAAACGTGACGGGGGTCGATGCGACCGCGGGCAGGTCCGCCCGACCAGTCGGGCAGCAACAACTCGACCGGCTGTTCCCGCAAGTCGTCGACGCCGTAGCCGAACATCCGTGCCGCGGCGTCGTTGATGGTCCGGATGTCGTCGCCGGCAGCCAGCACCAGGAAAGCGTTGCCGGTCCCATCAAGCGCGTCCAGTGGCACCACGGCCGCCACAATCGCGTCATCGCGATAACGGCCGGCAAAGCCATCAACCGTGGGAAAAAGCGCCGGTTTGGTCATTATTTCCGGTCCTCCCCCCGGCCCAACTGCTCGGTGCGAGGCTGGTTACGACCGACCGATGTGTTCACAGATTTGTATTTATTGCTTGGCAACATGCGAAAAGGCCATATTATACTGCCGGTGTGGAAGCACAGTGTAGATTTTCGACCCGCAGCTCTTGGCCACCTTAATCAAATTGTTGCGAAAAGCCCACGTATTTTTGACCCTCGACGCTTTTCGGTTCTGGCCCGAGTATCCCGGCAGGGTTGGCATCATCCTTGCATATGGACTGCCGGGGGTTCTAGGGGATTCCTGGGTATTCGAGCGTTGAGAGGACGACCATGAGCATTCCGGCATCCAACGGAGCCTTGCTGAATCCCCAGGGGGCAGGTGCGGCCATTCCGCGCGGGGTCGAAACCGCGATCTCGCAGGCTAGCCGGGAAACCGGGGTCGATTTTGCCTACCTGATGGAAAAAGCTGCCGTCGAAAGCGGGTTTCAGCCGAACCTCAAGGCGACCACCAGCAGTGCCACCGGTCTTTATCAGTTTATCGACAGCACGTGGCTGTCGGCCATGAAGGCCCATGGCGCCGAGCATGGCTTGGGCCAGTATGCCGATGCCATCCAACGTCGTGGCGACGGGGGGTATTCCATCGCGGATCCGCAGATGCGTCGCCAGATTCTGGACCTGCGCAAGGACCCGAAAATCTCTGCCGAACTCGCGGCCGAGTTGACCAAGGACAATAAGGCCTATCTCGAGTCGAAGCTTGGCGGCCAGGTCGGCTCGACGGAACTCTATCTGGCGCATTTCCTGGGTGCGGCGGGGGCGACCCGTTTCCTGGCGGCCATGCGGCAAAATCCCAACCAAGCCGCCCGGGATGTTTGCCCCGATGCCGCGTCCAGCAACACGCCGATCTTCTATAACCGCCAGAGCGGGCAACCGACCACCCTGGCCCAGGTTTACGATCGCTTTGCCAAAAAGTTCGGCGATGCCGCCGTCGATGTCGTTAACGGCGAATCAGCAAGCAGTCGTACCGCCGGACTCCATCAGATCATTAACAGTGTCGCGAACGGCGCGAGCCTGATCTCGGGGCTGACCAATTCCCCGCTGTCCAACGCGACGGTGCTGGCGCTGGCGGCCCTCGAGACTCCGGATGAAGCCCGGCAGCGGGAGCAGCAGCAGACCGCCTACGGCAGTAGCCGGGTGGGGGCCGTGGGGGTTTCGGTCCACGCTGTTGCCGAGGCCAATGATGCCCGCAGCCGGGTGAGTCGCAAGGCGTCCTGAACGCGGGGAACCCAACCCTGCAAAGTTTTGGGCGATTGGGTTGTCACCGTTGGCACAAGTCTTAAAAAAATGTTATCACTGACCCTTCGGTGCGGGTCGGGAGAGACCTGATGCTGCGTTGTCTCGTTGTCGTGGCAGTGATGGCCGCCGTGGGGTTGACTGCCGGTTTGACGGCGGCCAGCGAGGTGGTGCATCTGACCACCCAAGATTGGCCGCCCTACCAGATGCTTGCGGGTGACCGGATCGACGGTGTGGCTGTTCGGGTGCTGCGGTGCGTGTTCGGCCGGTTGGGGGTTGAGCCGCAAATCACCATGGCTCCCTGGCTTCGGGCGCAACAGGAGGTTCGGGAAGGCCGGGCCGACGGCTTCTTCGTGGCCACCGAGAATGCCGAGCGGAATTCCTATGCCACCCTGTCGGCGCCGATCGTTCCGGAAACCCGGCGTTGGTATTGGCGCCACGACCGTAACGTCGACGTGAGCGACAAAACCATTTCGGTGGCGGCCCAGGGCGGTACGGTCATGCACGAATGGTTGATCGCCGGCGGCTACACCAATGTCCGGTCGATGCTGACCACCGACGACCTGATCCACAGTCTCGAGAACAACACCATCGATGCGGCGCTCGCCAATCAGTTGGTCTTCGACTGGAGTACGGCGGTTGCCGGGATTCCCCCGGCGGCTTTTAGGTCGTCAACGGTCAGCGAGGTCGGGCTCGGCATTTATTTCCGCAACCGTTACCTTGCAGAGCATCCGGGGCTTTTGCAACGATTTAACGACCAGGCGGCGGATTGCCGGTTGGATGCTCACCTGTCGTCCGAATGATCCCTGGGGCGGAATGACCCCGGGGCCTGAAGCCCCGGAGGCGGTGCCTGTCAGTGCCGGAAATGGCGGATGCCGGTGAAGACCATGGCCAGGTTCCGCTCGTCCGCCGCGGCAATCACCTCGGCATCACGGACCGAGCCACCCGGTTGAATCACCGCGCTGGCCCCGGCTTCGGCCGCGGTGATCAGCCCGTCGGCAAATGGGAAAAAGGCGTCGGATGCCACCACCGAGCCCTGGGTCAGCGGTTGGGCGCGGCCAGCCAACCGGGCGGCGTCGGCAGCCTTGAGGGCGGCAACGCGGGAGGAATCCACCCGGCTCATTTGCCCGGCCCCGATCCCGACGGTGGCGCCGTCCCGGGCGTAAACGATGGCGTTGGATTTGGTGTGCTTGGCCACCCGGAAGGCGAACAGCAGATCGGCGAGTTCCTGCGCCGAGGGCGCGCGGCGCGTCACCACCTTGAGATCGTCCGGCAGGACCCGGGCCGCGTCACGGTTCTGGACCAGAAAGCCGCCGGCAATGGACCGCACCGTCAGTCCCGGGCCGCCGGCGTCGGGCATGGTGCGGGTGAGCAGCAGGCGCAGGTTCTTCTTGGTTCCAAGCACGGCCCGGGCGTCGGCGTCGGCGTCGGGGGCGATGATCACTTCAACGAACAGTTTGGCGATTTCGGTGGCGGTGGCGCCGTCCAGCGGGCGATTCAGTGCGATGATGCCGCCGAACGCGCTCACCGGGTCGCACAGCAGGGCGGCCCGATAGGCGTCGACCTGGCGGTCGGCCTCGGCCACGCCGCAAGGATTGGCGTGTTTGATGATGGCCACGGCCGGCCGCTCGAACTCCGCCACCAACTCGTAGGCGGCGTCGGTGTCGTTGAGGTTGTTGTAGGACAGTTCCTTTCCTTGAACCTGAACGGCGTACCCGACTCCGGGCCGGGCCGGGCCGCCCAGATACAACGCCGCCCGCTGGTGCGGGTTCTCGCCGTACCGGAGTTCCTGGGCCAACCGGCCGCCAAAGGTCAGCAGGGGCGGGAAGGGGTCTTGGGCCTGTTGGGCGAACCAGCGGGAGATCGCGGCGTCATAGGCCGCGGTTCGGGCGTAGGCCAAGCCGGCAAGCCGGCGTCGCAATGCCGCCGTCGTGCCGCCATCATGGGCGGCCAGTTCGGCGATCAGGGCGTCGTAGTCGGCCGGAGCGGTCACCACCGCCACGAAGTCGTGGTTCTTGGCGGCGGCCCGGATCAGGGCCGGACCGCCGATGTCGATGTTTTCGACGCAGTCTTCGAAGACGGCCCCGCGGGCCACCGTTTCTTCGAACGGGTAGAGGTTGACCACCACCAGATCTATGGGCGGGATATCGTGGGCGGCCATCGCCTCCTGGTGGCTGGCGAGATCGCGCCGGCCCAGGATGCCGCCATGGAGCCGGGGATGCAAAGTCTTGACCCGGCCGTCGAGGATTTCCGGATGGCCGGTGAAGTCGGCGACCTCGATGACTGGAACCGCGCTGTCGCGCAGGCGCTGGGCCGAGCCCCCGGTAGACAGGATTTCAACCCCCCGGGCCGCCAGCGCCTGGCCAAGGGCGACGAGGCCGGTCTTGTCGGAAACGCTGATCAGAGCCCGGGTGACGCGGAGGGATAAGGGGGACATGGCATGATCTCTGAAGACGACGGAGGAACAGGGCAGGGAGGTTTCGGCGGGTGGGCGGGTAGGGTCGCGGGTTTAGTTGGAGGGCCGCTCCCGGTGGAAGGCCCAACTCACCGATGCGGCCGCCGGACCCGCCTCGCCGTGGATCACCACCTGGAGCGTTGGGCGCGGTGTGCTGCCGGTGCCGCGATAGATGCTGTCGGTCAGTTCGATGGTACCGCCTTCGGCGGTGAATCGCCAAGTGGTGCCGCTCGCAGACCGCATGATCACCGCCGGTCCGTCGACGCCTTTGACCATTTGGGCCTGGACGGCGGGGTGCAGGTGAAACCGGATGGTGAATACCTGCATGGCGGGGGCGGTGCCCGTCACCGGTTCCAGGCCGTCCTCCCCGTGCAGGGCATCGCCGTGTTGGTCCAGGTGCAGGGTCCGGCGATGGAGCAAGCCGAATTTGGGAACATAGCCGTTATGAGTCGCGACGATGGTGATTTCGTCGGCGGTTTCCCGGCGGGTGCTGGTCACCTGGCCGGGCGGGCGGATCAGGCCACCCCGATGCGCGACCTCGGACGAGTTGGTTTCGGCCAGAGTCAGGGTGGAATGGGCGGCGGTGCCGGCAAGCGCCGTGTGCCAGGGATTGTCGAATTCCGGGTGGGAACCGCAATTGACCACCAATCGCTCCCGACCGATGCTGAATTCGAAACTCAGGGTGCCGGCATGGGCCCGGCGGTCATAGCCCGGTGGCGGCGGGGGACCGGCATCCAGCATAACCAGCGCCCGGCCGCCGTGCAACCGCTCGAACCGAAGGTCAGGGGCGGTGCGCAAGGGGCGGGCGCGGGAGTCGGCGTGGGTCAGCACCGTCTCGATCAGCGCCGGGTCTTCCTCGCGACTGCCGTTGAACAGGGCCAGGCCACCATCGCCATACCGCAAAAAGCGAAGCGCCGGGGTCATGCGGTCAATGGCATTGGCCAGCTTTGGTGGGACCTCGGCCCGGGCGGCCCGGAACGCCGAACGGATGTCGATCAGGTCGCGCAGCACCGCCAGGTGAATCGACGGATTGCGTTCGATGTGGCCGCCGTCGCCCAGAATTTCGGCGGTCAGGGTGCGGTCAAGCAGGCGTTTGACCTGGATCAGGCAGTTCTGGCTGTGGGGCAGACACAGACTGCCATAGGCCAGCCCTTTGATGGCCGTAACCAGCGCCGCGCCGCGCTTGCGACCCGGCAACACCCGGCGCAGGTGCCGGGTTTGGCGGCCGAGACTGTCGAAAATGCAGAATCGGAAGCCTTCGTCGGCGCTGGCGAAGAAGAAGTCGTGCAAACCGATCCAATTGGCAATGCGCGCCCCGGCCACGGCCGGCGCCCAGGAATCGCCGTTCCACAAGGCGTGGCAATAAAGCCAGCCGAACACCAGCGCCCGGGCCTGCCGCCGGGCCTCGTCGCCCCCCAGGGCGCGCAGATCGCGCAGCCAATGAAAACTGTGCAGCCCGGCATACCAGGCGTCGGTGGCGCCGTTCGGTTGCCAGAACGCCTCGGTCATGGGCGAGCCGTCCAGGACCAGGGTTTGTTCGGCAAAATGGAATTCGCCGTCGAGAATCGCATTGCCGTTGCCGGCGTTGCCAGGCCAGGGGTCCAGCGGAACCGTGGTCAGAGCCGTAACGGTCCGCCCCCCCAGCATGATGTTGTAGAGCGGATTGCCGAATGTCAGCGCGTCCGCGCTATCCTTCAGCCAACTCCAGGCATTGCGTGAACCGCTCATGATCGGGTCACTCCCGACGGTCGGCTGATCGGCATGGCGACTTCTTTCCTACCAATTGACCGCCCCGGTCTTAAGATGCCGCACACTGCATTCGGCAGGTCCAGTCCTGCCGTTGCCCACCCCGGGGCACAATGACCGCCGCCGGCCACTGGCCGACGGCGGCGTCTTAAGCGGGGAGCCTGGGACACCGTCAACCGAATCGCCATGCGCGTGGTCGGTCGGCGGTGCCAGGACAGACCCCATGTTCACTTACCGTAAAGCGCGCTGGCGATCCAGGCGCCGATGACACCCGAGGTGATGACGAAGATGCGGCTGGCAGCGGCGGCGGCCGGCGAAGCGATCGGGGCCGTGCTGACCATGCCGACCGACAGCGGGAGGGTTCCGACGCTGTAGGTGAGCACATTGACGGCGGCGACACCGGCAAGCGCGCCGGCTGCCAGCACCACCGGATAGACATAGTCGGTTTGCGCCGGGGCCGGGGCCTGGGCTTTGGTCTGGGCAGAAGCGGTGAACGGCACCAGGCCGATCAGGGCGATCAAGGCAGCGAGGGCCAATCTGCGCATGAGGGGGCTCCTTGGATAAAGAATGTCGGCGACGCGAAACGGCAAAGGCAGCCACCCGGAACGGGCCCGGCAGTCCATCGGCCCCGGGGCTGTTGCAGCCGGGGGCGCAAGACCGACGGGGGTGCGAGACGGGAAGCGGCTCTGGTTGCTGTTACGGCCCGTTATCAGTTGGCGAACGCGGTATAGAGGTAATGGGCGGCCAGACCACCGGCACCGCCGGTCAGAGTGGCGAGAATCCGGCTGCCCAGCGCGATGTTGACCGGCGTCGGCGCGAGCGGACCGGCCACGAACGGCACGGAGCCGAAGGGGTACGTCAGCATGTTGAACACGACGATGCCGATGATGGCGCCAGCGCCGGCCGCGAGCAGGCGATGGTCGGTGGTGTCGGCGGCCGCGGTCGGCTGTTGAGCTTGAGCCTGGGCGAGGGCGTTGACCGGAAGCGTGAGCGGCAGGATGCCGATCAGGGCGATCAGGGCAACGAGCAGATATCTGCGCATGGTTCCTCCTCGGAGGGTCGTCAAAGGGCTAAGGGAGTTCGACGCGAAGCGCCGCGGGCATGGTCAGGCTGCGGGGTTAAGCCTAGTGGTCGTAGAGCCAGTTGGCGACCAACGCGCCCGTCACCGAGCTGGTGATGGCGAACATGCGGCTGACGCCGACCGAAATTTCCGGTGCGATTGCGACGCCCGGGGTGACGGTGCTGGCGAAGAAGGGGAACCCGGCCGCGCCGAACAGAATGTACTGGGCGCCCACGATACCGGCGATGGCGCCGAGGCCGACCACATACGGGTACGGGGTTTCCGACACAGGCTTGGCTGGGGTCGGCAGTTGCGCCTGAGTCTGGGCATAGCCGGTCATGGGCATCACGCCGATGAGGGCGACGATAGCGGTGATCAACAGTTTGCGCATAGGCTTCTCCGTCCTGGAAATGTCTGGGAACAACCGGCCGGCAGATCATCTCCGCGAGGGGAGGGGCGACAGGCGCGACCGGTAGACAAGGTACTCTTGCGGGTACTTCCGACAGATAATTCGGGCAGGACCTTTTGGTTGGGGGGTATGGTGAGCAACCACGAGTGACCATACGGTTACGACCGCCGCGCTGCCAAGCAGGATTTGCGTTTCAGTTGCTCACGGCTTCGTTTTTGGGGCCGGTTTACCCGGCGGGACGGTTTTGGGGCGATTGCGGGGTCTGGGGCCTGCGTTTGACGGTTCTGCATGCAGGAGGCGTGCGCTATGGTGCGCGGATGCCACCCCCGTAGGGGGCGCCGTGTCGGAAGCGATAGCCGCCAGGAAAACCATGCCCAGTGATTCGCAAGGCGCCGATGCCAGCGTTGACGGAACTCTTGAGCCGTTGCGGCTGGGTGACCGTTTCGAAATACTGCCGTTGCAGCCGCTTCCGGCACTGGATGGCGTCTCCGGTCCGGCCTTCGGGGCACGCTCGGTTCGGGGGCGGAAGGTCGAATGTTTTGCTATTATTTGTAGTGGAGAAATTCCTCCGCGCACGGATGTTCCGACAACCCTGTCGGCCATCGACAATCCGGGATTGGTCCGGTTCCTGGATCAGGGGTTGGTTCCCTGGGGCCAGGGCGGGGCGCGACGGCTGGCGATGGTGTTTGAACGGCCGTTGGGTCGCCGGTTGCGCGCCAATCTCGAGACGGTGCTTGAACCGATACCCGAAGATCAGATTCAGCGGGTCGTGATGCAATCCCTGGTGCCGGTGCTCAAGGATTTGGCCGGGCGCGGCGTTACCCATGGGAACATCCGGCCGACCAATTTGTTTTTGCGCGACGCCGGGGGCGCCGCGGGTCTGGTGCTGGGTGAATGCGCGTCGACGCCGCCGGGGATTGGTCAGCCGATGGCGTTCGAGACCATCGAACGGGCGATGGCCGACCCTGCGGGCCGCGGTTTCGGGTCTCCGGCCGACGATCTGTTCGCTTTCGCCGTAACCTTGCTGTTTCTGGCCCTGGGCCGCAATCCGACCCAGGACCTTGATGACGAGAGCCTGCTGACGGCCAGGATCGAGCGCGGCAGCTACGCCGCGCTGGTCGGGACCGCGCGTGTTCCCGCCCTGTTGGTGGAACCGTTGCGCGGTCTGATGATCGACGATCCCAAGCAACGCTGGGGCATGAACCAGCTTGAGTTATGGCTGTCGGGACGACGCCTCAGCCCCAAGCAGGCGCTGCTGCTCAAACGGGCGGCGCGGCCGGTGGAGTTCGCGGGGCTGGAGGTTTGGCATTGTCGTGGTCTGGCGCGCGTCCTGGGTCGCAATGCCGGTGCCGCGGCGCTCCTGATTGACGGCGGGGAACTGGACCGGTGGCTGCGCCGCGGCATGCTGGACGATGTGCTGGCCGAATCGGTGGCATCGGCGGCGGAAGGGGCGGTGGCGGGGGGGAGTCGGACCGCCATCGACCGGGTGGTGGCCAGAGTCGGCATCGCACTGGACCCCGGGGCGCCGATTCGCTACCGCGACAAGTCGGTGATGCCCGATGGCATCGCCGTGGCGCTGGCGGATGCCTGTTTGCGCCGGGATAGCGCCCAGTCGCTGGCCGAAATCCTGGCCTGGCAATTGCCGACCTTCTGGATCCACGCTCAGGCGGAATTCCGCGCCGATCTGGTGCCGGTGATCCAGACGGCCGACGCCATGCGGGCGCTGTTGGAAAAAGCCGGACCGGGGTTCGGTCTTGAGCGGGTCCTGTATGAGATGAACCCGTACCTGCACTGCCTGAGTCCCGTGGTGATCGAGTACCGCGCCGTCACGCCGGTGGATTTGCTGACGGCGTTGGAGATTGCGGCAGGACGCCGGGACCGGCCGCGCGACCCGTTCGACCGCCATATCGTCGCGTTCCTGGCCACCCGTCATCGCCGCCTGGAAGATGCCGTCTTCGCCCAGTTGACCGTTTCCAGCGATCCGGTACGGTCGGTCTCGGCGATGCTGACGATCCTGGGGGACATCCAGGTCCGATTCTCGGTGGGACCGCTGCCGGGGCTGTGCCAGTGGCTGTGTACGCTGATCGAGCCGGCCTTTGCCCGGTTTTATAACCGCCCGTATCGGGAGGTGGCGCGCAAGCGGGTCGAAAAGGCCGCGGGGGACGGCCGGTTGGTCGATCTGCTGCGCTGCATTGACGATCCGGAGGCGATCAGTAAGGATACCAGGGGGTTTGCCGGTGCCAGGCGTAACCACCGGGCGATCACCCTCGAAATGGAGAAGCTGCGAGGGTTGATCGCTAAACCGGACGAAGCAACGGAAACCACCGGCCGGCAGATTGCAGCGGTCGTGTCCAGTGTGGTGGCGATCTTAGTCGGCACCGTGCTGTCGCTGATGTTGTTGTTACGGTAGGTTGGGTTTCCGGGGCCGGGGGGGCGGGTGAGACGACCGATGATGATGGGGATGCAGGGGTTCATACCATCGAGCTTTTTTGATGATATCTTATCAAAGCTCCCGTCAAACGCCGGGCGGGAGCGTCGGCTCCCCTGGCTTTGCGCCCACGTCGGTATCACAAGGATATGGAGCGGTGCCGATGGCGAGTGCTGATGCCCGTTCGCGCAAGCGGTCCGACAGTGGCGGTGGCGGTGGCGGTGCCATGGTTATCTTTCTCTTTGTGGTGGTTCCCGCTTCCGTGTTCGCGGCGCCGACGGCGCTGATGTTCGTGGTCGGTCTGATTCCGACCGTGGTTGCTGCGATCATCGACCGTGATCCCGAAAAAAGCGCGCCGTTGACGGTTGGTCCGCTCAATGTTTGCGGTGTCCTGCCATTCACCATGGAGATGTGGCGACATGGTCATACCCTGCCGGTTGCGATGCACCTGCTGACCGATCCCTTTACGTGGTTGGTGATGTACGGGGCGGCGGCGATGGGGTGGATTTTCTATTACATGATTCCGCCGATGGTGACCAACTTCGAGGTTTTGCGCTGGCAGTCCCGAATCGAATCGCTGAGGGACAAGAAGGTGGCGTTGATCGAGGAGTGGGGACCAGAAGTGACGTTTGATGATGAGGCTCTGGTGCAGCATCAGCAACAACTCGCCGCCGCGCAGGGCGCGCGGCGTTGAATTCGGTATGGACATCAATGGGAAACCGCTCTAGCACTACCGCGTCGGCGGTTCATCGGGGGGCGTCCAGCCATGTATGTTGACGGCTTTGGTTCGTTTCTACCCTTTGGCGAAATTTCGCCGGGGACCTTGTTCCTGGACCAGTCGTCGGGCATGACGGCCGAGACCGCAATCCTGCTCAAAGTTGCCGACCCCGAACAACGGTACAATTGCATTCGTATTTTTGACCGGGCGCTGGTGGAAGCCGGCCACCAGATGCCGTCCGTCACGCCGTGCCTGTCACCGGACAAACCGGTGCTTGCGCTGCTGGATTTCTTTGTCGAAATCGAGAGTTGCATCGATAATGTGGTTTGGGAATCCGATGTCAACTTCGTCAAGGCGGCTGTTCTGGCGGATGGCGGCGGTGTTCTGTGCATTAAAGCGTATCGTAATCGTAACAAGGACGACTACGACTTTCTTTTGTTTCAGTTGATCGAGGGGTATCCGGTCGTTCGGTCCACAACGGCCGTAGGCTTCCGCCGTTGGTCGATTTTGTGCCGGAATGACCACGGCGAACGGGTTGAGTTGTTCCGGTTTGATATGTGATCATGGCCGAAGCCCAGTTGAAGTTGCGGCGCTTGCGGGTGCATGGATTCAAGTCGCTGGATGGCTTCGACCTTCGCCTGCCCCGAGACACCACGATTCTTGTCGGCGCCAACGGGGCCGGTAAATCAACCCTATTGCAGTGTCTGGCTTTCATCCCCGACTTCGTCAAGGGTCGGCCGGCCAGCTTTTTCGACGACCGTCATTGGTGCGCCCGGGATATTCGCAGCCGATCCGGCCGTGGGAACGCGATGGTCAGAGTCGATATTGCCTTGGAAGGGGATGCCGAATGCCGCTATTTCTGGCATTTTTCCTGGGATGTTCAGACCGGGAGTCTCGTTTCCGAGATCATCACGCGAAGTTCAAAAATATCGGAAAAAATCGAGGTGCTGTTAGGCTATGGCGGTGGACGCGGCCTGTCCAAAGCCCAGGAGGCCTTTGCGGTGCCGGCCAACATCAAGCCAGTCGGCTCTTATTTATCGATTGTCGATTTTGAATCGTTGCCGGTCGGACAATCCAGCCACTTTCGTGCGATTCGTCGCTGGGCCGAAGGCATTCAACCGCTGGAATTGCTTTGTCCCGGCGCCATGCGCCGGGGAATCCGGGGGCCGTCGGGCAGTATCGGCACCCAGGGCGAGCGACTGGCGGGATTTCTGTCGGCGCTCAAGCCCGATCAGAAAAAGCGATTGGTCGAGCGGCTGGGCCAATATTTTCCGCTGCTGGATTACGCCACGGTCAAAAAGGTCGCGGGCTGGATCGATCTGCGAATCCAAGAACGCTACAGATCATTCGGTAACGTCAACGGCAGCCATATGAGTGATGGATTCTTGCGATTGCTCGGTATTGCCGCAATCCCCGAATTCAGCGGCGAGGTTAGTTTGATCTTGTTGGACGAAATCGAGAACGGTATTGCGCCACATATTTTGTCCGAGCTGATTCACCGGGTGCTGAAAGCCGCTCCGGCTCAAGTCCTGTTAACGTCCCAGGCGCCAGCCCTGGTTAATTCTTTTGATCATGCCGAAATTTGTTTTGTTGTCCGAGATGACGACGGCCGTAGCGTTGCCGCCCGTTTCGACGAGATTAAGGAGTTGGAGCAACCGCCGGATACCGTCGGCGCCGGGGAATTCTGGTGTCGGACCAGTCCAACCGCTCTGGTCGGGATGATTCGGTTGATCGATGCCCAAAGAAAGAAGGCAAAAGGCAGCCCGCTGGATCGGACATCCCGGCGGGAGGCGATCAGCCAGAGCGACGAGGGCGCGGTGCATCGCGGGCTTAACGAGCACCTGTTGGCCGTTATTCGTGACTTTATGGTGGCGATCTGAGGTTTCGGTCACCGGGGTCGGGGTGTCAGCCGGCGACATCTGGTGCTGTGACGGGGAGAACGCGGGCGGCAGACAAGCCCGCGGCTGGACATGGCGACGGTAAGTCGCACCTTGAATCAGCGCCCTGAAATTGACAAAACAGCGGGTCATAACCACATTCCGGGCGGTGCGCTGGCGGCAGTCCGGCGGAAAAGGGGGAAATTGACCATGTCTTCGTCACAGGCCTTTGCCATTGAAGTTCACGGGAAATCCGCGGGCATCGTGGTGGCCGATCACGGCGGGTTCATGTTTTTTGCAGCGGACGGTGCGTTTCGGGCACTGGACCGCCGGGTGTTCAAGCAGGTTGGTCAGGCCGAACGGGCAGCGGTAGAAATCATCAATGATCGGGACCGGCACCGGTGGCGTTGATGACACCCGACCGGGGGTGAAGCAACAAAACGAGAAACCTCGAGAAAAGGTGGCAGCCAAAGCCATTGGGGTTGGCTGCCACCCTTTTTTTGCCGACCGGTCCCGATGACCCTTGGATTTTTGTGGCCGGTGTGGGTTTCCGTTAGGAAAGGCCGGCCATCAGGCTTATTCTTGACTGAACATTCTGGATACCCTGGTGATATCGCCTCGGTGATATCATCCCCATCGACGGGTTCAGGCTCCTGTCGACAGGGTCGTGCGGGCGCTATGGTGCCCCGGGGCGGGAAGGGGAGTCTTTCTCCAGCCAGGGACAGGCGGGGGAGGCAGCCATGACAGGGCAGACGGGTTACCTTGACGTCGCGGTGACGGTGAGCGGTTGGCGGCGTCGATTGCACAATGCCGTTGAAGCGCCGACGCTCGGTCAGTCTCTGTTGCGCCGGAACCTCATTACCGACGCACAACTTGCCAGGGCTCTTGCCATACAGCGACTGAGCGGCGAGCGTTTGGGCCATGTTCTGGTTCGGTTGGAGTCCCTAGCCGAAGCGGAGCTGGAACACAGCCTCCATCGGCAGCGGATTCTTCGCTGGTTGGCTCAATGGCTTGGTTGAAGACTCAGGTGCCTGCGGCGTGTTCGATCGCCAGGGCCGGTGCCGGCTTTCCGGTCCAGGCCCGCCACTCGCCGTCGCTCCATTGGACGGTGGCGCGGGCAGCCGACGCAACGGCGCCAGCCAGCCCGCCATACGCGCAACCAAGGCCGGCCCGAACCATCATGACGCCGAGGCCGCCCATCCACATCCCGGCGACCGGCATAAAAACCACCGATAGGGCGCCCAGCGCCAGCCCACCCATGCAGCCGACCACCATGTAGCTGTGATCGATGAGCGGCGGCGGCGTTGTCGCCATTGTGGGTTCTGCCGTCGCAGGAAGGGGGGGCAACGCCAGAGTCGCCATCAGGGCTAGCACCAGCCCCAACCGGCCAAGGGTACGACTCCTGACAGCGAGCGTTAAGAATATCCCATCGGCCGGTACGGGGGGGCGCTGCCCCCTTGGGGTGTCCGTCTTTATGCCCGCCGGTATCGTGTGAGCGAGCGTCAGGCCACCGGGCCTCCGGTTTGGCCGATAAGGTGATGGTGTGCCGGTCGGGGGTGCGTCCATGTCCGTCTTTCAGCCGCGACGCAGATAGATATAGCCGCCGCCCACCGCGAGCGTGGCGAGGATCAGGGCGATGGAAACCAGCGGGTGGACGAACAACCACGCCACGGCAATGGCCACACTGCCGAGACTCAAGGCAAGCACAAAGGCGATGTCGGCGGTCAGACCTTCGGCGAGAGTGCCGAGGAAGGGGACGATGCTGACCAGGGTCGCGAGCGGCCCCAGCAGCAGCATAAACCCGATCCACATGACGACCACCCCGGCCAGCCGCAACAACCACGTCAGTGTGGCCTGGGCATTCGCCTCGCGGTCGAGCAAGGTCTCGGCGCTATACTCGCCCACCGCGGCGAGCAGGAGGTTGACATTGCGGGCGAGGGGAAAATCAGTGAAGCCATCCCCACTCTGGCGCGCGACCACGGTCAGGGTCTGTCCCGCCGCCACCCCGGCATAGCGGAGGCGAACGTCACCGACGGCGGGCGCCACGGGATCCTGGCCCTGATAAAGCGCGCCGGTCCGGTCAAAGGCGAAGCCGGTCGGAGCCTTTTCTGGCCGGATCTCCTGGAATCCGGGGGGGAAGTCCGATTTCTCGCCCGGGCTGGGCGGGGTTTGGGCCAGGGCCGCCAGCGTGGTGGTTCCCAACCGAAAAGCCCCGAGTTTGGCATCGTCGGCGGCGAGGATGGCCGACGGCGCGGGCATCGGCGGATTCAGGTGGCCTTGCGGAACCAGAAACGTTCCGGAATCCTGCCAGTCGGTGGACCAAACGTGGTCATATCGGGCGGTGGTGACGGTGCTTTGGCTGCCGCCCCAATTGGTGGTGGTCTTTTCGCTGCGCTGCTCCCGCCACTGGTACATCTCGACGCGACGCTGGGCGGCGATCATGGCGGGCAGGGTCACCCCGAACGCCAGATCCTTAACCGCGGTGGCCGTGGCGGGGCCGACCACATGGACCAGATGGCCGTCATGGGTGGTGGCCAGGGTGGTTGCGGGAACCGTCACCACCGATTGGATGGCCTTTTCGATCGCCTGTTGAATCTCGACGTCCCGATGCTCGTTCCACCACAGCAGGGCGACCGGGAAGAAAATCAGCAGGATTCCCAGCGGAATCCCGATCAACGCGCCACCGAGTCGTTCGACGAGGCCGATTTCCTGGGTTTGAGTGTAGGCGGGATCGTAAGTCAACGGAACAAACCCCGGATCCAGGGTGGAAGATCAGGGTGAAAGATCGAGGCGAGGCCGACACCCCCGGTCACGAGCGTTTTCCAGGTGCCCGCTTTCCCGCACCGATGTCAAGCGCAAAGTATCGGCCTCGTGCCCGGCGGCGTCCGCCGTGCGGGAACGCCAAGACCGCATCACTTGTGGCCCTCGGAGCGGCGCCGCTTGGTGCTTCGCGATCACGCGCCAACGGGGTATTGCAAGATTTCGGTCATCATAGCGTCATGCGCCATAGTCATAATGGGGCTCACCGGATCTCGCCACTGATTCGTTCTTATCAGAAGTTTCGGTCTCATCGGGAGCACGTCATGATGCTGTGGACTTTGCGGTTTGTTGGCGTTGCTTTGACCTTCGCGGTGCTGGCGATCACGCCCAAGCTCCATGCCGCCGAACAACCCATCAAACTGACGTCTTTGGAATGGCCGCCCTTCTCGGGTGTTCAGTTGCCGGGCCTTGGGGCCAGTGTTGCGGTTGCCCGGGCGGCTTTTGGGGCGGTTGGGACCGCGCTGGAGACCGAGTTTTATCCCTGGCAGCGGGCGGTCAAGACGGGGCTGGAGACATCCGGCTATGCGGGTTACTTCCCCGAGTATTATAGTGAAGAACTGACCAATAAGTGTCTGTTCTCTAAACCCGCCGGCGAAAGTCCGTTGGGATTTGTCGAGCGCAAGGATGCGCCGGTGGTTTGGAACAGCCTTGACGATCTGGCCTCACTGGCCATCGGAACCGTCAACGGCTATGTCAATACCGACGACTTTGACAAACGTGCGGGGGATGGTCGGCTTCAGGTCGAACCGGTGGTGGATGATATCACCAACATTCGCAAGGTTGCCAACGAGCGGGTCCGCCTGGCGGTCATCGATCGCAATGTGTTTGAATATCTGCTGATGACAGATCCTTCATTGGCCGATATCCGAAGCAAGGTGCAGTTTAACGCCCATCCTTTGGAAATCAAGAAGCTATATATCTGCTTTCGTAAGGATTCCACGGGAATGGCCGCAAAGCGAGACTTCGACGAGGGGCTCGGCAAGATCGACATCCAGGCCATCATGACCGATGCGTTGCGCCAGACCAATCGGTCGGAGCGGCGATAGCCGGAACCGGGGATCGGCAACGAACTTGTCAGCCGAATGTCATAAAACTGTTTTGACTGCCCACGTATTGTGTCCGGATGGTGTTGTGGTTTAGGTCTCTTAAAAACCACCGGTGGATGGGGAATTCGCCATGATTCGTGTTCTGACCGGCAGTCTCATGGTGCGAGCGGTGGTGCCAATCTGCCTGCTGCTCTTTGCGACAATTATGCTCGCGGTGGTTGGGGCGGTCTATGTGACAACCCACGATGCTCGTCATGCCCTGGAGGCCCGCGCCCATCTGTCGGTCGCCATGTTGTCGGGCGGCGCCGGCGAGGCGCTCTGGAATATGGACGAGAACGCGGCAAAGGTCCTGCTGGCGCCCTTGGGGCAAGACCCCGATTACGTCGGTAGCGTGCTGATTGGGCAGGATGGCAAGATATTCGCGCGTGATGGGGCAATATCAGACCCAACAGCTAACCTGATCGTGGAACGCCTGCCGATCCGTCGCGGCGCCGGGGGGCCAGGACGCCAGGCAGATCGGGACCCTGGAACTGGATATGACGTCATCGCGGGCGGATGCCGAGGTCACGCAACGGGCCTGGATGATCGTGGCCATCGGGGCCGGGGTGCTGGTTCTGGTTTGCGGCGCCCTGGCCATGATCATTCGCGGCGTCACCGGACCGATTCTTGAGCTGAATCGCGCCATGGTGGCGCTCGCCAACGGGGCTCATGATGTCCCGGTGCCGGCTCTCGACCGTACCGACGAGGTGGGGCGGATGGCGGCGACGGTGGAGGTGTTCAAAGCCAACGCGATCGCCAAGGCCAGCCTGGAAGCCCAACAGGAAGAGATGAAACGACAGGCCGAGGTCGAGCGCAAGCGTTCGCTGCGTCAGGTGGCCGCTACTTTTGACGCCGAAGTCAAGACCGTGTTGGCGGCGGTGTCTCACACCGCCGAGGAAATGAATTCGTCGTCCCAGATCGTCGCCAATACCGCCGAGGACAACACGCGCCTGAGTTCCGCCGCCACCACCATTGCTGATCAGGTCAGCGCCAATGTTCAAACCGTCGCCACCGCGGTGGAGGAACTTGCGGCCTCGATTCGCGAGATCAGCCGTCAGGCTCAGACCTCCAATCAGGTCGCCGATGCCGCCAAGACCCGAACCAGCCAAACCGTGGCGCTGGTTTCCGGCCTGGTCGCCGCCGCGGCCCGGATCGGCGACGTTGTCACGTTGATTACCAGCATCGCGTCGCAGACCAACCTGTTGGCGCTCAATGCCACCATCGAAGCGGCACGGGCCGGAGAAGCCGGGAAGGGGTTTGCCGTGGTTGCCAACGAGGTCAAAAGCCTTGCCAATCAAACGGCCAAGGCCACCGAGGAAATCTCCAATCAGGTGCAGGCGATCCAGGCCTCGACCCAGGCCGCCGCCGCGGAGATCAATCATGTCACCGGGGTGATCGGTACCATCAGCGAAATCAGCACGGCAATCGCGGTCGCGGTCGAACAGCAGAATGCCTCCACCAACGAAATCGCCCGCGCCCTGTCCCAAGCGGCCCAGGGGTCAAGCCAACTGGGACAGACGGTCAAAGGTGTGGCCAGCGCCGCCGAGCGCAACGGCGAAGCCGCCGGGGTTCTGCTGGGGGCTGTTGACAGTTTGGGCCGGAGGTGTGGGGAGCTTCGCAACGAGGTCGATCGTTTCCTCGGCAAACTGACTGCCGCCTGATCGCCGGTGATGGTTGCTGCCTGGAACCGCGCAGTTGCCGTTGTGACTGGAAACCTGACCGTCCGGACGGTGGCGTCAATCTGCGCGCTGTTGTCTTTGACCATCGTGCTGGCGGTGATCGGGGCGGTCCACGTCAGCACCCACGATGCGCATCGGGCCGTCGAGGAACGGGCACAACTGACGGTGCAAATCCTGGCCGGTGGCGCCAGTGCGGCCCTATGGAATCTTGATGAAACCGCCGCCGATGCCGTGCTGGGCAGCCTGAGCCGTGATCTGGACTATGTCGGCAGCCAGATTCTTGACGAGACCGGTCGACTCTTTGTCCGACATGGGCAAGCCGGTGACCATGGCGACGGTTTGATTGTGGCGCGGGTCGAGTTGAATAAGAGTGTCGGCGATAGCGATAGCCGCGCGATCGGCATTCTTGAGGTGACGTTGAGCACCACCCGCGCCGACGCCCAAAGTGCGCGTCGGGGTTGGGCGATCGCGGGCGCGGGAGCAATCCTGCTGGTGGTGGTGTGCGGGGCGCTGGCCTGGCTCATTCGGGGCGTCACCCGCCCGATTCTCGGCATGACCAGAGTGATCATCGACCTGGCCGACGGGCGGGTCGAGGTCCCGGTTCCGAACGTGCGCTTTACCGACGAGGTCGGGCGTATGGCCATGGCTCTGACGACGTTGAAGTCCCACGCCATCGAGCGGTTGGAGTTCATCACCCGCCAGGCCCGGCATATGGAAGACATCGAGCGGGCCGTCACCGAGCGGACCCGGGAGTTGAGCGAAGCCCTGGACACCCTGCGCCGTGCCCAGGATGAGTTGCTGCGGTCCGAGAAAATGGCGGCGCTCGGCAGCATGGTGGCGGCCATCGCCCACGAGATCAATACCCCACTGGGCAACAGCCTGACCGTGGCGTCGACCTTGGAAGAGAAGGTTGCGGAGTTCAGCAAAATGCTGGCCGGCACCGAACTGCGCCGTTCGGTGTTGCGCGAGTTCGCGGAAAAGTTTAGTGCCGGCAATTACCTGCTGATCGCCAATCTGACCCGGGCCGCGGACCTGATCGGCAGTTTCAAACGGGTCGCCGTGGATCAGACCAGCGAGCGGCGCCGAACCTTCGATCTGGCGACCACCGCCACCGAAATCATCACGATGTTGCGGCCGACCTACAAACAGACCGGCCATCGTATCGAGATCGACATTGCTGCTGGCATGGTCATGGACAGTTATCCCGGCGCGTTCAGCCAAGTCGTGACCAATCTGGTCGCGAACGCGGTGCTTCATGCCTTCGATGGCCGCGAGGGTGGCGTCGTCCGGGTGGCGGCAAGCCCCGACGCGGACTCCGTCGTCACCCTGACCATTGCCGACGACGGCGCTGGCATTGCCGCCGATGTTCTGCCCCGGATTTTTGACCCGTTCTTCACCACCAAGCTCGGAACCGGGGGCAGCGGCCTGGGGCTCCATATCGTGTACGTGACGGTGACGCGGATTTTGGGAGGGCGCATCTCGGTGGACAGCCAACCCGGAGCCGGCACCACCTTTACGCTCCGATTACCGCGCAACGCTCCGGATCACCAGGCGGTCACCCCGGCGTGACCGGGCGTCGTGGGCTGGTGAGGCGGGTCACGTGGTGGCAAACACCCGCCCCTTCAGCCACGGGGCCAACTCCTCGGGCGGAATCGGGCGAGCGTAGAGGTAGCCCTGGACGCTGTCGCACCCCAGGTCCCGAAGCACCGATTCCTGGGCGATGGTTTCCACACCCTCGGCCAGGACCGAAAAACCCAGTTCGTGGCCCATCTTGACGATCATCGAAGCAATGGAGCGGCTATCGGCACGGGATTCAATGCCGTCCACGAACGAGCGGTCGATCTTGAGCATCGCCACCGGCAATTGGCGCAATCGCGACAGCGAGGAATGTCCGGTGCCGAAGTCATCGATGGCAATGCGGAAGCCAAGGTCGCACAGAGCCTGAACCGTGGACACGATGCGATCGCCGTCCATGGCGGTGCTTTCGGTGATTTCCAGTTCGATGTCGGTGGGGTCGGCGTTGCAGGCGACCAGAATGCGTTCCACCACCCGGGCGAATCCGCGTTCGCGCAACTGCCGGACCGAGACGTTGACGGCAATGCGCAGCCGCCCGACGCTACCCTGCCGCCAGGCGACCTGTCGCATGCAGGCCTGTCGCAGCACCCATTCGCCAAGGCCGATGATGTGGCCGGAATCCTCGGCCGCGGGGATGAACGAGTCGGGTCGGATGAAGGTGCCGTCGGGTCGGCGCCAGCGCAACAGCGCCTCGGCCCCCAACACCGCCCCGTCCGAGAGGCGCAACTGCGGCTGGTAATAGAGCATCAACTGATTGTCGGCCTTCGCTTCGGCCAACTGGTTAACCAAAGTCAGACGGGTCTTGAGGTCTTCGGCCATGGTCGCGGTATAGCGGACGATCTGACCCCGGCCCTGACGTTTGGCGCGCTTGAGCGCCATGCCGGCACTCCGGATCGCGGCGGGGACATCACTGTCGGCGGGATCAACCACCGTGTAGCCGCCCGAGGCGGTCACGTTCAACGCATTGTCGCGGATCAGG
Organism: uncultured Rhodospirillales bacterium; assembly: GCA_903927615.1. GTDB lineage: Bacteria > Pseudomonadota > Alphaproteobacteria > Azospirillales > Azospirillaceae > BOG-933. The sequence goes on from CAIYNU010000034.1 coordinate 23,398, forward strand.
AACGAATCGGCGAAGCAAATCCCGATCAGGTCCAACAGGCTGGCTTCCTCTTCGAATCCGTACACCTCGGCCAGAATACCAAAGAGGTCACCGCTTAGGCGGCTGACCGCATTGGGCTGATCGAACGCCAAGCATAGCTCCCGGGCGACCTTGGTTAACACGGCATCGCCGGCACTGTGTCCCAGTCCGTCATTGATCATTTGGAAATGATCGAGATCGAGCAGGATAACGGCCAATTTTTTTTGTGTGCCGGTGGTCCGCATCTCTTCCAGTCGCCGGTTGATCTCGACCTGGAACTGGGTGCGGTTGGGCAGTCGGGTCAGCGGATCGAAAAAGGCCAAGTTACGGACATGCTCCAGCAGGCCGATATTGTCGAAGCCGACACCGATATTGGAACAAAACACCTCGAGCAGCTTGCGGTTGAGCGGGCTGATGTCCTGGTGCGTGGCCAGGAAAATCGCCACATCGTCTCCGGACGGACCTGCAATGTGCAGGACCGTGTTTCCGGTTTCGAACAGGCTCTGGCGAAGTTCGAGGGATCGGGCCAGCAATGCCTTCAGCGATTCGTCAGGAATGTTTTTCAGCGGGGCGCCGGCCAGGTGACGGAACGGCCCGGCGGCGGCCAGGATCACCGGCCCGGTCTCCGGCGTCTGGTCCCGGGCGCCGTGGAGGCGGACCAGAACGATGCCGTTGGTTTCCATCCCCAGCAGGCCGCCGAGTTGGATCAGGATGCCCTCGCAAAAGCCGGTCAGCGACCGGCGGCTGAACAAATCAGCCGAGGCGGCAATGATTTTTTCGAGTCCGTGGCGGCTGGTTTCCAGGGATTGGAGATGCACATAGGCCCGGAGTGCAACAAACAGCGAACTGAGCAAACGGGTGCGGGTCAATTCCGATTTGGTGCGGTAGTCGTTGATATCGTAATCCCGGATGACCGCCAGTTCCGGTGCATAGCCGGGTTGCCCCGTGCGCAAGATCAGACGCACGGTGGTGAGCCCCAGCTCCTCGCGGATCGCGCGGGCGGTTTTGAGGCCGGCGTCATCGGTCTCCATCACCACATCAAGCAGGACCACGGCGATGTCCCCGCCGCGCTGGCGCAAGATCTCCAACGCCTCGGCGCCGGAATGGGCGTGGAGCAACTCCAGGCGTCGCCCGAGTATCTCGACGCCTCCTAGCGCAAAAGTTGTGGTAGCATGGACTTCAATATCATCGTCCACCACCAACAAGTGCCAGAACCGGTCAGGGGGCGCCATCGGCGCCGACCGTTCGGCATCGGCCCCGGCGATCCCATCATCCTCGATGACATCAAGGATGTCGCCATCGGATCGGGTGTCCGTAAGGCCGTGTTCAACTTCGGCGATAAACGACATAACGCCTGCCTCCGTCCCGAGCCGATATCATATCAGGACCGTACCCGCGCTCCCTAAAGCGCCTTCCCACCACATCAGATCGGGAATCACCTTAGGGAACTGATTTTAGAGCAGGCCGATGGACCGGAGCGTCTGTCCCGGTTTATGATCTGCTCCAGGCCTGATCCAGACCAGCCGTCATATTAGCCCGGCACAATGACTCTTTCATGACGACTTTTTCTAAAAACCGTCTTCGGCGCCATATCTGGTCTTGATCTCGGCGACTGTCCCGGCGTTTTCGCTCAGCCATTTATTGAACTGAGCAATGACCTCGGGGTGCTTGATCGAAGATAGGCGATAGGAGTCCTTGGTGTAAGGAAGGTGTGCATTGAATACCAGGGCACCCGGCAGGTGCAACTGCTTCACATGATAGGCGACCACCGAGACGCTGGCATAGATCGCATCGATCCGACCGGCGAGGGCCTGTTGGATCAATCCGTCAAAACTGGGGTTTTCCGCGACCGAAACTTTCTTTTGGGCAATCAGATCTTTGTATTCCCAGGGCGTAAAACCCAAAGGCAGGCCTAAGATATGAAGGTTGACTAGGTCATCGCGTTGCCGTGCCGGGATCATATTGGAGCCGTCGATATAAGTAATGATCGGATCGCTATAAACGACGGTGACTCCGGCCTTGGTTTCCTGAGCCCATTTTTGATTGTCCGGGAATTTATAGTCAACCTCACCGGTGATCAGACTGCGGTACAACCGGGACACCGGATAGCGCTGGTAGACGATGGTGTGGCCGGCCGCCTTGGCAAACGTATTCAGGATTTCGGGACCGGCACCGGTATAATTATCGCCCTCCGGTTGATAAATCGGATAGTATGGTTCGTCTTCGACACCGATGGTCAGCGTCTCACCCCGGGCCAAACCGGGCGTCAGTGCCGACAGGATGAATAGAATGGGCAGAGCGAGGCGGTACCAGCACATGATCAGCTCCATCGCAGTGGGATGTCTTGATAGGTAGTCGACAGCAGAGTGGCCAATAAACCCCTGGTCTTAAAATAATCGACAGAGATTGGTGTTGATGGTTCCTTCGTTATATCATTTCGCAATAAAACCATCTCTTGAATACCACCCGATACCGAATTGGATCGCAGAAGTTGGGGTCTTGCCATCAGGACTGCCGGAGTTCTGACACTAACCGACAGTCCTCAGCCGATTTTGAGGTAAAACTTCGATGCTTTATGCGTTATCGGTGATGACAAAGACGTTTCAAATCAATGAATGTTTCTTATGGCCGGACCGGACGGCGAGCGGGGGATCAGGACGCAGTCGGGTCGGACCGCGGTGTCGGTACGGTTGACCGAGGCCCAAGGCCCAGTGGGAGCGCCGATGACGCATGTTCGCCTTGGGGTCGTCATAAATATTGAATACTCCTCTGGTACTTCTGATCGGACCCTGGGTTTGCGGAAATCTCCATTTACCGAGATTTCCCCAGACGGCGTCGGGTAGGTGACTCGGCGACGATGGTATTGACTGAACGATGATAGCGAGCGGATCAATGAACGACTCTGCCATGGATGACAAGCTCGTCGGGCGCGATCTTGAGGTCAGAGTCGGCGATGCTGATGAAGCCGAGGAAGATTTCATCGTCATCGGTGACGATGACGAACTGGAACCCGCCAGCGCCGACCAAATCAGGCGCTGGTCGCTGTTGATTGTCGACGATGACCACGAAGTGCATGCGACGACTCGTTTTGCTCTTGATGACTTCACTTTTGATGGCTGTGGACTGCGCTTCATCAGCGCCTACAGCGCGGCCGAGGCCCGGGACATTCTGGTCCGAACCCCGGATATCGCCGTGGTTTTGCTTGATGTGGTGATGGAAACCGACCAGGCCGGGCTTGACCTGGCCCGCACCATTCGCCGCGAGCTGGCCAACCCGTTTATCCGCATCATCTTGCGCACCGGTCAGCCGGGGCAGGCCCCGGAACGGGACGTTCTGGTTCATTTCGACATCAATGATTACAAGGATAAAAGCGAGCTGACGGCGCAGAAGCTGTTTTCCGCGGTGCTGGGTGCCGTGCGCGCCTATACCCAATTAACGGCCCTGGAGATGAACCGGCTGGGGCTGGAGAAAATCCTGACCGCATCGACGTCTTTGTTCGAGCGGCGCTCCATTACCGAATTCATGGACGGGGTGGTGCTGCAAATCCGCTCCTTGATCAGCGACGCCCAGGGGGCGCTGCTGTGCGCCGTCGGCGAGCGCCACTTTTCCGGCCGGATTGAGGATGTACGGATCGTCGCGGGCGACGCCCGTTTTCCCTTGGAACTGGGAGCGCCCATCAGCCGCGCCCTGCCGCCGGCGATTTGCGGAGAAATCGCCAAGGCGTTCGAAGAGGGCAAGAGTATCTATGGTGAAGACCGTTGCGTGATCTTCTTTAAGACGCGCGATCATGTGGCCAGCGTCGCCTATCTGTGCGGCCACCATACCTTGACCGAACTTGACCGCCGATTGCTGGAGGTGTTCTGCTCCAAAATTGCCATCGGCTTCGACAATGTTCATCTGCTGGAACAGATTCGCCACGACGCCAGCCACGACCGGCTGACCGGTTTGCTGAACCGGGTGGCTTTCGTCGAACGACTGGATGCCGCGCTCGCGGTGCCCGAGGCTGATTTGGTGGTGGCGCTGATCAATCTCGACCGCTTTCGGGACGTGAATGATTACTTGGGTCATGAGGCGGGGGACGTCTTCCTTCAGGAAATCGGTCGGCGCCTGACCGCTTTGGCCCGACCCGAGGATGTGGTCGCGCGCTTTGGTGGTGACGAATTCGCCATCGCCCACCTCGGGGCCGGAACCCGGGGCGGGGCGGCGTCGTTCGCAGATCGGGTGATGGCGGCCGTGACAGAGTCTCTGGTGGTCGCCGGCCGGGAAATCGTCCCGACCCTGGCCATCGGACTGGCGCCGAGCAGCGAGGGACCGCCGTCCCGGCGTGCCGAGGACCTGATCGCCAAGGCCGACCGGGCGTTGCGGGGGGCCAAGCGGCTGGGTGGCGGGCGTCATGAAATCTTTGTTGAAGGCGTGCGCGTCGATGGCGAGGCTCGCCTGCTTTTGATCACCCAACTGATCCATGCCATTCGGCGCGAGGAATTTGAACTCCATTACCAGCCGATCGTCCACAGTGTGGACGGCCGGCTTGCCGGATTCGAGGCGCTGATCCGGTGGCGGCACCCCGAACGCGGCTTGCTGGCCCCCGGCGCCTTCATCGCGGTGGTGGAAACCACCGGTCTGATCCTGCCCATCGGCACCTGGGTGCTGGAAGAGGCGGCGCGCCAGTCCGCCGCCTGGCGCCGGGATTATCCTGGGTCGTCGTGCCTGCATATGAGTGTCAATGTCTCTGCCCGCCAATTCTTTAACCACGACTTGTCGGGTCAGGTTGCCGGAATTATTGCGGCCCACGGGTTGGACCCGAAACGGCTGAAGCTGGAAATCACCGAAAGCCTGATCATGACCGAACCCGATCACGCGGCGGCGGAACTGGCCCGGCTCAAGACTCTGGGCGTCTTGTTGTCCCTTGACGATTTCGGCACCGGCTATTCGTCCCTGAGCTATCTTGACCGCTTTCCCTTCGACACGCTGAAGATCGACCGCTCGTTCGTCAGCGCCATGTTGACGCGCCAGGACTCCATGGAAATCGTCCAGGTGATCTGTCAGTTGGCCCATCGCCTGGGACTCGATATCGTTGCCGAAGGTGTGGAAACCGCGGCCGAGGCGGTCGCGCTTCGGGACTTGGGGTGCCAGTGCTGCCAGGGCTATTATTTCAGCCGCCCCGTTCCCGCGGCCCAGGCCGAACGCCTGATCGCCCAAGCGTTTCCCGGCTCCGAGTGAGATCAGGTTTGGGCGGGATTAGGTTTGGGCGGGGTCGGGGGCCTTGCGCGGCAGGCTCAGATGGAAGGCGGCCCCGGCCCCGGGGTTGCCGTCAACGGTGATCGTCCCACCCAGCCGGTAGGTCACAAGGTTGTAGACGATGTTGAGCCCGAGCCCGGTGCCGCCGCCGCCCCGTCGGGTCGTGAAAAACGGATCGAAAATACGCGGCAGAATTTCCGGGGAGATTCCCTTGCCATCATCGCGCACGATGATCGTCACCGAATCGACGGCAGGGTTGGCCGTCAGGGTGATGGTTCCGGCCGCTTGGCCGTCCAGGCCGTGTTGCAGGGCATTCATCACCAGATTGGTAATGATTTGGACGAGGGCGCCCGGATAGCTGTCCAGGTCCACCGTGGCCGGGCAGGACAGGGGGGCGATGACGCCGGCCCGGCGCAGCCGGGGATGCAGGCTGGTCAGGGTGTCGTCCAGGCACTGGCGCAGGTTGAAGGTTCGGCGGACGTCGGAGGTCTGATCGACGGCGACTTGTTTGAAGCTGGTGATCAGTTCCCGGGCCCGCCCGATATTGACTGAAATGTGATCACCGGCTTGAATCGCGGCCGCGACGAAACGTTCCAGGTCCGAGCGACGCATCAGGGCCCCGGCCGCCAAGCGGGAAAATATCTGGACTTTTTCGCAAAAGGCGGTGGCCGCGGTCAGGGCCGAGCCGATGGGTGTATTGATTTCGTGGGCGATGCCGGCGACCAGTCCCCCCAACGCCGCCATTTTTTCCGCCTGAACCAAGGTCGCCTGGGCGTTGCGCAGGGACTCGTTGATGCCTGTGACATGCTCTAGCATGGCATGCAGCAGATCAATGCCCGCCGCGACACCGGCATAGCGCCCGTTTCGGACCACGATGAACCCGGTCTGGAGGGCCTGGGGCTTGACCGCGTGAAGTTGCCGGCAAACGGCTTCCACCGTCATGTCACAGTCAACCACCAGGGGGGCGGGATCCATGATCGCGCACACCGGCCTGTTCCCATAGAGGTCGCGTCCGTAAAGGGTGGCGAAGCGCGCCAGAAACCCCATACGGTCCACCAGTCCCACCGGTTGATCGCCGTCAACCACGGCGAAGGCCGGGGCCGTTGGCTGGTCTCGGAACAACTGAGCCAATTCCGATCCGGTGGTGGTTGGCGGAACACACAGTGCATGACGTTGCAGGCTGGAGGCGGTCGGTGACGCCTCGCCACCTGCCGTCGCCATGTCCACGGGCCTCATGTTTTCGTCCACGCCGTCCGACCCGATCAGCGGTTGCGTCTGACCTGTTACCCTGTTCCGACCGGCGGAGTTTATGGGGACCTGGACTGTTAACCGATGACGGAATCATGAAGTTTTGGCGACGGCCCCCAAGCCGAAGCGGTGCGGTGGCGGAAGGAGGCCTTGGCGCGCCTCGGGCGGGCGGTCAGGCGAGGATGTGATAGCCGCCGTCGATGAAGGCGATGGAGCCGTTCAGGGCCTTGGCGGCATCGGATGCGAGGAAGGCGGAGCAGGCGCCCACGTCCTCGATCGTCACCAGCTTGTCCGACGGCGCCCGGTCCGCGGCCCGTTGCAGCAATTCGTCGAAACGGTCGATGCCGGAACCCGCGCGGGTCTTCAGGGGGCCGGGCGATAGGGCGTGAACGCGAATGCCCTTGGGGCCCAATTCGGCGGCCAGATAACGGGTCGCGCTTTCCAGAGCGGCCTTGACCGGTCCCATCAGGTTGTAATGTTCGACCACCTTATCCGAGCCGTAGAAGGACACGGTTTGCAGGCAGCCGCCGTGGGTCATCAAGGGTTCGGCAAGGCGGGCCATGCGGATGAAGGAGTGACAGGACACGTCCATGGCCAGCATAAAGCCATCCCGGGAACAATCGACGACTCGGGCGTGCAAGTCTTCTTTCGGTGCGAAGGCGATGGAATGAAGCAGGAAGTCGAGTCTGCCCCAACTGGTTTTGATGGCGTCGAACACGGCTTCCAATTGACCGGGCTCGCGCACGTCGCACGGCAGGACGATGGAGGCTCCCAGCGCGTCAGCCAGCGGCAGGACGTGGGATTCGGCCTTGGCGTTGAGGTAGGTGATGGCCAGTTCCGCCCCCAAGGCCTTGAAAGCGGCGGCGCAGCCGTAGGCGATGCTTTGGCGGTTGGCGATGCCCACCACCAGCCCCCTTTTGCCCTCGAGCGTGATCAAAGACGACATGACGGTTTCTCCATGGGGAGTCGATATTGCAGTGCAGCATATACCGCACCGGGAACGTGAACGGCTCATGCCGAATAAGCGGAACCGGTTCCCGTCTGCCGCGGCAGAAGGTCGGCGACTGGTGCGCTGGCGATACACATGCTACGGTGGACTGGGAATCACCGGAGGTGCGGGAGCGCGTTAGGTCCGACAGTCTAACGACGGCCTTGATCGGATTGGGCTGCGTTTTTGGCGGTGCCATGGTCGGCATGGCGATTAATGCCAGCTCTCCGGAGCCCCTGTTTCGCGCCCTGGCGCTGACCGCCACGGTGCCGTAACCAAGCCGGCCTGGGGCCTTGAAGTCCTGAGGCGCCCGGATGACGGCTTGCGTTGACGATCAGACCGTCATGCTGACCAGGCTGCTTGACCAAGCGGACGTGGGCAGAGCGGCTGCGCTTAAATAGGAACTGATGGCCGCCCGCCAAGGCTCGATGTGCAGGCCGGCGCCGATGGTCTCCTGGGACAGGCTTTGGGTGATGAAGCCGGTGTTGGCTTGGCCGGTGGCGCTGCCGACGGTGACCCGGGGCTGGTTCGATGGCCCCTGACCGGTGCCGGTGGTCGACGCAAAGGCTGCGGTACGCTGGCCGACCGGGGTCGTTCCGGCGTCGGTACGGGTGGAGCCGCTACCGGTTCCGCCCTTATTGGCTTGGTCGCTTTCGGCTTCGGGCTGTTGGGGTTGCCGTGTGACCGGCGAAACCGGAGCCACCGGCGCCAATTCGACATAGTCTTCGCTGTTGGTCTCCAGGGCTGAACCTGAAGCGGAAGCCGAACTGGAGGACGGTTTGCCCGCTGTCGGCCGGGCACCGCCCGGGCGAAAACTCGCGGGCGAGGGAAGCGCCAGATAGGGCTGGGCTGGCAGGGACGAGGATACGGTCGACACGGCGCGGCGCCTTCCCACCGGGGTTTGTGGGGGGCGCCCAACCCTTCGGACAATCCACCCAATGATCAATGATATTATCGCAAAACTTACGGGAGGTTAACAGCAAACTGGGGTTCCGCTCCCCTGTTAACGGTGTGACGGCCCTTGCCGTAGAATGTCCTGTGGCATAAGGTCTCAGGCCATAGGGTTGCGGGTAACGTCCGCAATACCAACCTCATGACGGATTCAGGAGATCGATAATGGCTGAAAATGGCTGCCCATGCAAAGGGCTGAAGAACGGGGTGATCCATCTGGCAGCCCTGTTTCTGGTGGTTTTTCTGGCAGTGACTGCGGCGATCTGCGCGGCCAATCAGTGCCCGTGGTGCCAGGGCAAGGTGATGGTGCCTGCGGCACCGGCCAGTGTGACCAAATAACGCCGGATTCGGTGTTGTGATGATGCCGGGATCGGGGGGGCTCCCCGATCCCTTTCTGTTTTATTGCTGGTTTGAGAGCCTGCCCGCCATGCCGGATATGACTTTTTTATTCGTCCTCGCGCTGGCCCTATTGGGTGCCGGCCTCACGGCCGGCCTGATTGCCGGATTGTTGGGGGTGGGCGGCGGCATTGTTATTGTGCCGGTGCTGTTTCATTTATTTACCCTGTTGGGCTTTGATCCCGCCATAACCATGCATCTGGCGGTTGGCACCTCGCTTGCATCCATTGTGCCGACCTCGATTTCAGCGGTTCGCTCCCATTTGCTCCGCGATGCCGTGGACGTGGTGCTGCTGCGCCGCTGGGCGCCGGCGGTGGTGGTGGGGGTGGTCTGCGGTGCGGCGGTGGCAAGTGCGGTGCAGGGCGCGGTGCTGACCGCGCTTTTTGGCACCGTCGCGCTAATGGTGGCGCTTTACATGACCTTCGTCCCCGACCGGGTGCGATTGCGCGACTCGTTGCCGGGGCCCGCGGTGCAGTCGGTGATGGCGGCGGTGATCGGTGCTTTTTCTGCGATGATGGGGATCGGTGGCGGCACCCTGACCGTGCCGTCCCTGGTGTTATGCGACTACCCGATTCGGCGCGCGGTCGCCACCTCCTCGGCGGTCGGCATGATCATCGCGGTGCCCGGCGCCATCGGCTTCATGGTCGCGGGCGCCGGCATGCCCGGGCTGCCGCCATTCTCGCTCGGCTATGTCAGCCTGCTCGGCCTGGTCTTGATTGTACCGACCGCCATGATCACGGCCCCGATCGGCGCCCGTCTGGCCCATTCCGTCAATCCCAGAGTGCTGAAGCGGGCCTTTGCCGTCTTTCTGGTCCTGACCTCCGCCCATATGTTTTATAGCCTGATGGGCTGACGGTGGGGGCGGTCCGCCGGTTACCACGGCTTACACGGCTCACTTCCCCGGCGATAACCCCGGGGTGACGGTCAGTCCGATCAGGCACGGCATTTGCCGGGGCAGGACCGGGCCATGGGTGAAGTCGGTGTGATCCAGGCAATCGGTCAGTTCGGGACTGGGATTGGCCAGCAGGGTGGCGGCCAGCAGCAGCAGCTTTTGTGCCCGCGGGTCGGCCTGGCCCAGGATGATGGTGCCGGCATCCCACGGAGAGCGGGTGCCGATGATGCTGGTCACCGCCTTTAGCCGCCAGTCCATGGGGGCCAGGCGGGCCAGGGTAAAGAACAGGATCGGCCCCAGCATCAGCGACGCCAGTACCAACGCGATGCCGATCCAGACCGGACGGCGCAGGCCGAAGGAGCGTTCGGCGGCTTCGGCCAGGGTGCTGGCGCGGAGTGCCGCCTGGTGCTCGGTGGTTGCCTCGGCATCGTAAAAGGGCGAGGTCGGATCGGTGACCCAACCCAGCAGTCGGGCAGCGATGGCCGCCTGCGACGCCACCGGGTCCCAGCCGTCGCCGATCGCCGCGCCAAGCGAACGGCCTTTGACTCGCCCGGCGGCTCGGGACTCCTGATCCTGAAACCGTTGGACCAACTCGACGGTCAGGGCAATGAGGCCGCTGGCGGCCTCGGAGCGCGGCCGGTGCAGCAGCACCGGCTTGCCGAGCGCCGCGGCCGCGGCCAGGTCATGGCTCAAGGGGATCTCGGTGGTGAAAACCTGATCACCGAAACTGCGCCGCACCGTCGCCGCCAGGGTCTGGCTGCCGTGGGTGTCGCCCTCTCGGCGCTGCCGGGTCAGCAAAATGTCGATGGGCGGCTTGGTGCGGCGGGCACCCGCCGCCAGGGTGGTCAGGCTGTGATCCAACTGGTGCAGGCTCTGGACGGCATGAAGATCGTAGGGGAGCGGCACCAGTACCCGGTCCGCCGCCATCAGGGCGTTGATGGTGAGCAGATTGAGGGAAGACGGGCAGTCGACGACCACATAATCGACCGGAGCCGGCAGGGTCTGGAGCGCGTCGGATAACAGCGTATGGCTGCTGGGGTGGGTGGCAAGTTCGGCTTCCAGCCTGATCAGACTCATGCTGGCCGGCGCGAGGACCAGATCGGGAATGCGGGTCTGCCACAAGGCGCCTTCGCTGACCGCACCGTTCAGCAAGAGCTGGTATGCGCCGCGTTCGCTGAAGTCGGCGGTTCCGAAGCCGACGGTGGCGCTCGCCGTGCCCAGGGGGTCGCAGTCGATCAGCAACACCGCCCGTCCGGCCGCGGCCAGGGCCGTCGCCAGATTGACGGCGGTCGTGGTCTTGCCGACACCGCCTTTTTGGCTGGCGACGGTGATGATACGGGGCCGGTGGGCCATGATGTTGGTCCGTTGCTGACCGCTCCGCCGGGTCAGGTGCCCGGCGGCCGGAGATTGATTAAAGCCTCGAGGCCGACCCGTTTGCCGGCGCCACCTTGGGTGGTTCCGCCGGCGTCGGCCGATTCATCGGCCGGGTTGTTGTTCGGATTCAGAGAGGCGCCGAAAAGGGCCGTGCGCAAAGCGTCATTGGGGGCCGGGGGCGGGGGCGCCGGAGCCCTCCGACCGCTGGTTTCGGTTGCCGCCGGTGCGGCGCGTGGCGCCCGGGTGCGGCGTGGGGTGCCGGCGGCTTTGCCGTCATGGGCGGCCGGCAGCATCGGTCCCGCCGCCATCGGGTTCGACGCCGGCTGAGGCCAGGTTTCCTGACTGGTCAGGGTTTTGAGGTCGTTGATGTTGAGCCGGCGGTAAAAGATCAGGCGGCACCGCCTGGAGAACACGACATAAGGTACGGCCAGGATGACCGGGATGCTGAGGATGGTGAACAGGGGCAGGCCGGCGGACAGGGTGCCGGTCAGCAGTCGTTCCGACAGGACGAAGGAAATCAGGACCATCAGGCTGGCCGCCACCGCCATGAAGGCGGCAGGAAAGCGGGGGTGCCTGGCAAGTCCCAGACCGGCGGTGATCAGCGTCGCCGCCGACACCACGATCTGAATCAGGGAGCGCACCAGTTCGCCGAAGCTCAGGTCCGGGCCGAACAGATCCAGGGAAACCACCGGACCAATCAGACCCGTCAGGCCGACCGTCACCAAAATGCCGATCGTTGCCAGCAGGACACCGCTGACCACGGCGTCGGGATGGGCGGCCGCCGTCAGCGAGTCCAGGGTCACGAAGCGACCGGAGGCCAGGGGGGATTTGAGGGCAGGCAGGGTGACGTGGAGTCGCGACATGGGCCGGGCACCTCTATTTTTCCGGGGCGACCGTCGGGTTCGAAAGAATGGCCTGCCGCACGGCGTTCAGGGCGGCCTCGGTCTCGAGCCGAACCCTGGCCGCAGCCAGCCATTGATCGACAGCCTCCGTGGGATAAGGGCGGAGGTCCTCCAGTTGGCGCATCGCCGCCGAAAGGTCACCGAGGCGAAGGCTCGCACCAATGCTGGCCAGGACACCGTGAAAGTGTCGGGTCTCGGTGCTTTCAATCAATCCGAAGCCCGAACCGAGCCAGGCAAACACCCGGCCCACCGGTCCCTTGTCCGACCCGGTGAGCCGCGGCACCATCTGGTCGTAACGATCGCGCAGCGCGGACAGGGTTGGGATGCCGGCTGCGGCATAACCCGCCAGACGGGTCATCAGCACCGTGAGCGCGGGATTGCCGCTGGCCGCAGGCGCCACCCGATCCAATTCGATTGCAAATGGTGAGCCCCGGTCTACCGCGCTTTGCAATTGGTTCATGGCCGCCGCCAGCCGGATCGCCTGCATGGTGGCGCCGAACCGGTTGTCCACGGTGGCGGTCAGGTCGCCAAGCTGGGTATCGATCTGGACCAGCCGTTTGGCGAATCGGGTCTGGTCGTGCTCAACCTCGTCAAGTCGGGCAGTCAGCGTCTCGGCGCCGGCGTCTCCCGGCGAACGGGCGGGCAACACCGTCAGCACGACCGCGGCAACGGCCGCGCCCGCCAGAACCAGCGCGGTGGCGGCGGCGGTGGCCAGGGTCAACCAGCGGATACCCGAGCGTGTCCGCCATCGGGACGGGGAGAGCGGGGCGGTCCCGGCTTCGGGATGTTGTGGATAGGGGTCGGGTTCCGCGAACTCTTGAGGGCCGTCGTGCTGCTGATCGTGGTCATGGCTATGGTCGGCCAGGGCATGATGCCCGTCAGCATCGGCGTGTCGCTCGTCCGACGGCGCCTCGGTGGGCAGAACCGCCGTCGCCTCCTCCGTCACCGGACCCATGCCGCCGCTACGGTCGGCGGCATCGGCCATGAGGACATGGGCGTTCAGGCTGTGGAACAGCACCAGATAATCCGCGTCCGCCAGCACCATCAGACGGGCATCTCTGGACTGGAACAGGCCCCAGCGTTCAGCCAGGGACAGCGCCAGCAAACCGTCGAGCATGGCCGCGCTTTCGTCGCGGCTCGCCATCCAACTGTCGGTGATCAGGCGATCGAGCGTATCGATCCACGACATCAGGCGGTCGGCCCGTTACCGGAGGTTTGGGTAATGGGGGCTAATGCTAGCGTAAGTTGTTTTAGCCAAGTCGCATAATCACCAGCCGCCCGGCGAGCCGCCAGAATCCCAAGACCAGTAAGCGATGCTACGGTTTTGGCGTCCAGGGTGATGACCTTGGCGGGGGGGAGCTTCAGCCGTTCGAAATCGGTCCAGGCCTCGCTGACGCAACCGGTCATTTCGACGATGTAAAGGCCGCGGTCCCGCATGGCTTCGATGCGGCGAAATTCGGGAGTGCCGCCATAGGCGTCAAACGCCCCGGCTTTCTTGTTGAGGACCAGAATGCGCCGGCTGCTTGGGAAGATGCGCTCTACGGTTTCCAACACCTCGAGTCCAGACGTCACCGCCAGCGGCTCGGCGGTGATCGGAACGTAGACGTCCATGGTCACGCCCGAGTCGTCGAACAGGTCGTTCAGGTTGGATTTTTCCGCCCACGACAAAATCAAGCGGTCCATGTTGGCGCCGACGTCGACACCGGTATCCCGCTCGATGATTTCTTCGGCAAGCTGATCCCAATAGCTGTAGGCCAGGGACGGATTGGCGCGAATTTCATCAATGGAGGCACCCAGTTTAAGGGATAAAACCTGATCCGAGCCAATGAATTCCGCCAGTTTGGCCTTATCGTCGGCGTCAATCAGACGCAATGGCCGTCCCGATGCTTCATAAATTGCGGCTAACGCCATCATCAGGACGGACTTCCCGACCCCACCTTTGCCGTTGGCGACCCAAACTGTGTGTGGCATGGCGCTTCCTTTGCAACCTGTTGTAGTCAAGCCCTATTGTAGCGTTACCAATACCATTCAATTTGAATGCCGGTAGACCGCCCAATTCGAAACCGAACCTCGCTTTGGTTCACCACCATCACGACGGAAACCGACCGGATATGAGGAGAGAGGCGCTTAACGACCTTCGTCACCCGGCTCCCCACGGTGCGGGGAGTCGCGCGGGCAGGCGAAATCCGCTTCACCGCTGCCGGGGTAATCATACCGGAGGCCTGTGCCGCGAACAATTCGAAAAACCTGGAACGGTTTCCGATCGGGTTGGATCGCCCCCGGGGGTGCGCATGGGCGCTAAGTTCGGCCCGAAATGCCGTCGGTTGGCGTTCTTTGGGCCGCGGGCATCCTTGCCCGCGTTCCTGGGACAAGTCCTATCCGAGTGCTGATGTCGGCTTTGGCTTGGCCCGGATCGCTAGCGGTTTAGCCATCAGAGACTTTGTCGGGGATCGCCGCCGCCGGCGTCCTCGCCTCTCTGGTGTCACCCTTGACCGTGCTCTTCCCCTCGGTCTTGGCCCGTTGCGGCTGGGTTAGCACCGTCACCCGGTTCATGAATTTGTCGGCGGCGCCGTCGGCCAGCAACGGAAAGGCCTCGGCGCAGGCCTCGAACAGGGGCTCCAGCCAGGGGCGATCGGCCTTGGCGAAGTCGTGCAGAACATAGCCGTGAACCAGTTCCCGGGCGCCCGGGTGACCGATGCCGAGTCGGACCCGCCAGTAATCCTGACCAAGATGGGCATCAAGAGACCGCAAGCCGTTATGGCCGCCGGCCCCGCCGCCGCGTTTGACCCGCACGCGGCCAGGCGGCAGGTCCAGTTCGTCGTGGAACACCACCACCCGATCCGGCGGCAGTTTGAAGAACGAGGCGGCCTCAGCCACCGCCGGCCCGGACAGGTTCATGTAATTTTGTGGCTCCACGGCCAGCACTTTTTCGGTACCGCCGCCGGGGAGACTGACCATGCCTTCGGCGGCTCGTGCCTGGAACCGCCGCCGCCACGGCCCGAAGCCATGGCGGCGGACGATTTCGTCCACCGCCATGAAGCCGATATTGTGGCGATGGCCCGCGTACTCCGCCCCGGGGTTGCCGAGACCGACCAGCAGTAGCATGGACCTCTAACTCCAGGCTCAGGCCTTGGCGGCTTCGCCTTCCCCAGCCTCGGACCGAAGGCCGGACGGCGTGGCAATGGTGGCCACCGTAAAGTCGCGTTCGGCGATGGTGGTCGCCACGCCTTCGGGCAACTGGATGGAATGGAAGTGAACCGAGGCGCCAAGGTCAAGGCCGTCGAGATCGACCACCACATGCTCGGGAATCGCATTGGCGTCGCACAACAACTCGATCTCGTGACGCACGATGTTCAACGCGCCACCCCGTTTGAGCCCCGGAGACTTGTCCTGGTTGATAAACAGCACCGGCACCGCCACGGTGATCTTGGTGTTGGCGGAAACCCGCATGAAGTCCACGTGGATCGGCACGTCGGTGACCGGGTCAAACGCCACGTCCCGCGGCAAGACCCGATGGCTGGCCCCGTCCAAGGTCAGATCGAACAGGTGGGTAAAGAACCCGGGTTTCTTGATCAGCTTGAAAAAGGCGTTGAGGTCCAGGGAAATCATCAACGGCTTTTCTTTATTGCCATAAATCACGGCCGGAATCCGGCCTGCCCGGCGGGTCTGGCGGGCGGTCCCCTTGCCGGCCCGCTGACGCAGCTCGGCGGCCAGCGATACGATTTCAGTCATACGATACGCTCCTCACGGTCAAGACGGGCCTCACGGGCCCGTCGTAGTGGGACGTCGGCCTCCAGGGGTGCCGCCGCCACAACCGCCGCACCGCAACCACGGGCGACGATCATTCCAAAAGTCCAACCCCAAACGCTAGACGAACAGGCTCGAAACCGATCGCTCCTCGCTGATGCGCATGATCGCCTCAGCCATCAGTGGTGCGATGGTCAGCTGGCGGACGTTGCGGGCCACCCGCATCGCCTGGGTCGCGGGAATACTGTCGGTGGTGACCAGCATGTCGATGGGTGAAGCGCCGATCAGCGCCACCGCCCCGCCGGACAGCACACCGTGGGTGGTGTAGGCACTCACCGACACCGCCCCGGCCTCCTTAAGGGCTCGGGCAGCGTTGCAAAGCGTGCCGCCACTGTCGACGATATCGTCAATCAGGACGCATACCCGGTCCTGAACATTGCCGATGATGTGCATCACCTCTGACTCACCGGCCCGTTCCCGCCGTTTGTCGATGATCGCAAGGTCGGCTCCCATACGCTTGGCCAGGCCGCGCGCCCGCACCACACCACCGACATCCGGCGACACGATCACCAGTTCGCCACCGCTGACCGTGGTGGTTTCGCGAATATCCTTCTCGAACACCGGCCCGGCCATCAGATTGTCCAGCGGAATATCGAAAAAGCCCTGAATCTGGCCGGCGTGTAGGTCCAGCGTCAACACCCGGTCGGCGCCCGCCACCGTGATCAGGTTCGCCACCAGCTTGGCCGAGATCGGCGTGCGCGGGCCGGCCTTGCGGTCCTGCCGGGCATAACCGTAATAGGGAACCACCGCGGTGATGCGTCGGGCCGAGGCACGCCGCAGGGCGTCCATGATGACCAGCAATTCCATCACATGGTCATTGGCCGGATAGCAGGTGGACTGGATGACGAAACAGTCTTCGCCCCGCACGTTTTCGAGGATTTCGACGAAGACCTCCAGATCGGCGAACCGTCGGATATTGGCCTTGGTCAACGGTGTCGCCATGCAAGCCGAAATCGCTTCCGCCAGCGGTCGGTTGCTGTTGCCAGCGATCAGCTTCATGCGCGTCTGCTCTCCCTTGATCTGTCCCGGATTTTCCCAACCGGCGGCCTCCCGCCGGTCGGGCACCCCGGGACGGGGCCGGCCTGCCGCAACCCGGAAAACGGGCCGGACCATATCAGGGGCTCATGGCCCTGTAAATGTTTCAACACGAAGACGGTGACGGAAAAGCGTCGGTCCGGCTCAACTCACCGCCAGCAGGGTTTCCAGCAGGGCGCTGGCGCCGATCCGGAAGGTCGGGGGACCGGCCCATTCCGGTCCCATAATGGCATCGGCCAGCGCGAGATAGCGGGCGGCGGCGGCAACGTCGCGAATGCCGCCCGAAACCTTGAGGCCAACCCGGCCGCCGCGATCATGAATGGCGCCCAGCAGCACCGCCACCGCCGACAGGGTCGCTCCCGGAACCACCAGGCCGGAGGAGGTCTTGAGGAAATCGGCGCCGCTCGCCGCCACCTCGCGGGCCAGCCGGCCCAACAGTCGGCCATCCCGAAAGCACCCGGTTTCAAGAATCACCTTCAGCGTCACGTCCGGACCAGCCACGGCCCGGCACGCGGTCACCGCGGCCAGCGCCGCCTCATGGTCCCCGGCCAGATAGCGCCGGTAGGGCAACACCAGTTCGATTTCATCAACGCCAGCCGCCACCACCTGAGCCGTTTCGGACCCGATCCGGGCGATATCATCGTCGCCGGCCGGATAGTTGACCACCGTCGCGACACGGACCCCGCTACCGGCGCGATCCAGGCAGTTTCGCGCCACCGCGATGAACCGGGGGCGCACACACACCGCTGCAACCGGCCCGATTCGCGTCTCGGCCCGACGGCACAGGGTGGTCACGGCGGCTTCGTCGCAGTCTTCGTCGAGTCGCGTGAGATCGAGCAACGCCACCGCGCGTCGCGCCAACGCCGGCCCCGAGATCGGCCCGATGCCTTCGAACCGCTCAACCAGTGCCGACAGATTCGCGCCCAGTTCGATCATCGCCCCAATCCTCCAAAAAGCCCGCCACCAGGCGCGCCACTTGTGCCGTAGCGGCCCCTGCGGCAGCCAGCGTCCGCTCATGATCCACCGGTTCACGCTCGGCCGTTTCGAGCCCCGGTTCCCCTTGCGCAAGGTTGGTAATGACCGCACAACCGACCACCGCCATCCCGCAATGGCGCGCAATCAAGCATTCGGGCACCATCGACATGCCCACCGCGTCGGCCCCCAGTCGCGCCAACATGCGGATTTCGGCCGGAGTCTCGAACGACGGCCCCGGCATCGCGGCGTAGACGCCCTCGGCCAGCGGCACGCCCTGGCGCGCCGCGACTCGCCGCAGCCGCGCCGACAGCCCGGCATCCCAGGCCCCGGCCATCGCGGGAAAGCGCGGCCCGAAGGCATTGTCATTGGGGCCGGTCAACGGATTGGCGCCCAGCAAGTTGATGTGATCCACCACCATCATCAGCCGTCCGGCCCCGACCTCGGGCCGAAGCGAGCCGGCGGCGCAGGTCAGCACCAGCATCTCGCAGCCGAGCCGGCGCAAGCAGCGGACGGCCACGGTCATGCCATCCAGACCGGCGCCTTCATACCAATGCTGACGCCCGGCGAGACAGGCCACCGGAACGCCGCCCAGTCGGCCCAGCACCAACCGACCCGCATGGCCCGAAACCGAAGGCACCGGAAAACCCGGCAGATCGCCATAGGGAATGACGGTCGCGTCGGCCAGGGCCGCGGTGACGCCGCCCAGGCCCGAACCCAGGATCATCCCGGCCCGGGGCGCCCAACCCGGTCGTCGGGCCGCGATCAGCGCCGCCGCCTGAGCCGGGGCACTACCGGTCGTGAGTCCCGGAGGCATGGACGGTCAGCACTCCTTAACCAAAGGGCGACTCGTGTGCATGTGCCACAGAAACACCGCAACCGCAACTGCGTACCCATCAGACCCTTGGGAAGGCCGCCCGAAAGACGGGACCGCCGGTTACCACGGACGCCGGGCCTTCAGGGCCGCGGTCAGAGTTCCATCATCCAGATAGTCCAACTCGCCGCCCAGCGGTACCCCCTGAGCCAGGCGCGACACCGTGACCCCGGCCCCCGACAGGCGGTCCGTCAGGACATAGGCCGTGGTCTGACCATCGACGGTGGCGTTGAGCGCCAAAATCACCTCGGTCACATCCGGTCGGCACGCCCGGGCCACCAGGCTCCCAATGGCCAGGTCTTCGGGACCGACGCCGTCCAGGGCCGACAACGTTCCTCCCAACACATGGTAGACGCCGCGAAAAGCCCCGGTTCGTTCCAACGCCCACTGGTCCGCAACCTCTTCGACCACGCAGATCACCGAATGATCGCGCCCGCCGTCGGTACAGAGGGCGCAAGGATCGCTGGTGTCGAGCGTCCCACAGACCGAGCAACGGCGAACCGTCCGTTCCACCGCCGCCAAGGCCTCGATCAGCGGAGCCAGCAGCGTGTCCCGCCGCTTGAGCAGCTGGAGGACGGCCCGGCGGGCCGACCGCGGCCCCAGCCCCGGCAGCCGTGCCAACACATGAACCAGCGCATCGATTTCCCGGCCCATCACCGCCGTTGTCCCCGACCGGCCGATCCCTCAGTTGGCCAGGGTACGGCACAAAAGCTGTATGTCTTCATCAAAGCTGGCATCACTCGCCCGCAATTCTTCCACTTTGCGTACCGCGTGCATCACCGTCGTGTGGTCGCGTCCTCCGAACTTGCGCCCGATCTCGGGTAATGACCGCGAGGTCAATTGTTTGCATAAATACATGGCCACCTGACGCGGCCGGGCGACCATCCGGCCGCGTCGGGTCGAATGCATGTCGGCAAGCTTGATGTTGTAGTGTTCGGCGACTTTTTTCTGGATTTCGTCGATGGTCACGCGCCGGTCATTGGCCCGCAGCAGATCGTACAGCACCTCTTGGGTCGATTCGATGGTGATGGCCCGGCCGACCAGATCGGAATGAGCGACGATGCGGTTCAGTGCCCCTTCCAGCTCCCGGACGTTCGAGGTGATCTTGTGGGCCAGAAACTCCAGCACCTTGTCCGGAATCGGCGCCCCCAGCACCTCGGCTTTCGAATAAAGAATGCCCAGCCGTAGCTCGTAGGTGGTCGGATGCAGGTCGGCCACCAAGCCCCAGCCCAAGCGGGACCGCAGCCGCTCTTCCATCCCCTCCAGATCCGACGGCGACTTGTCCGCCGACACGATGACCTGGCGGTTTTGGTCCACCAGAGCGTTAAAGGTGTGAAAGAATTCTTCCTGTGTGCTGTCCTTGCCGGAAATGAATTGCACGTCATCAATCATCAGTACGTCCACCGAGCGAAAGAGCTGCTTGAAGGCCATGGTGTCCTTGAAACGCAGCGCCCGGATGAACTGGTACATAAACTTTTCGGCGGAAAGGTAAATCACACGCCGTTGCGGCTGACGGGAGCGAATGGACCAGGCGATGGCATGCATCAGATGGGTCTTGCCAAGCCCGACGCCCCCGTAAAGGAACAGCGGATTGAAGGTCGCCGTTCCCGCCTCGGCGACTCGCCGGGCCGCGGCATGCGCCAGTTCATTGGGCTTGCCGACCACAAAATTATCAAAGGTGAAACGCTGGTCGAGCGACGCCGAGATTTCCTCGCCCGCCTCGTCCTGGCCCCGCCCGCTTGTGGACTCGAACGGCTCCCGTGCCGCCGCCGGGGGATCACTGGCTCGGGCAACCGGACCGGCCGGAACCTCGTAGCGGGGGTATTCGACGCGGGGATATTCGACGCGGGGGGATTCAAACCGCGATGGCTCAAGACGGGTCGTTTCCGCACGGGGCGCTTCAAATCGCGGGGGGGCGACCCGGGATGGCTCCGAGGCCGGCGTCCCGCCGCCGTCACCAGCCGACAGCCCACCAGCCAGCTTCGAGGGCGTCACCACGATGTCCACCGATTGCACCTGATTGTTTTCGGCGACCCACAAAGCACGGATCCGATCGGCGTAATGAGTCAGCACCCAATCGCGCATGAACCGTGTCGGCACACTGATGGAGGCCTCACTGCCGTTCAGACCCAGGAAGGTCAGCGGCTTTAGCCAACTCCGAAAGGCGGTTTCACCGACTTCGTCCTTAAGCCGGCTGCGGACCCGCGCCCATTGATCGTCCAACACCCCGATCTGGTTAGCCATCCCGGCGGCCTCGCGAACGGTCTCCGAGGGCCGAATCGACTTGCCCTCGCCGCGACTGCCCGACCGCCGAGCCGGAGCCGCCGTTGTCTGCGGCGAATCGCCCTGGTCCGCAGAGGCGTGGTCTCGACCCTGGCCGGACTCGCTCGATCCGCCTGCATGTGACGCCCGTTTTTTCAAGCTAGGTCATGCCCACAACAGCCGCGCCCGCGGTCCCCGGGATTGGTGCCCAGGCCTATCCGCCTCGATTTTAAAAGTAACCACTGACTCTTAGAGTCAATGAACTCGCAGATTTCATACCTTTTTTGCAGCATCATCGGGCCAGACCTTAGTAATCTCCAGCCGTCATGCTTTCCGGTACAGAATTCAGCGATAATATAGACAAGTTACCAGGCGTGACCAGCAGGCAATCACCAGGAAAGCCGGCAACGCGCCACGATTGATGATTCAAGATAGCCGCTGAATCCTTTTAATGCAATAGGACAGAGCGGGAACACGAACCCGCTGCCTCTTGACCACCGACCATGGCATCCGGCGACCCCCGACGCATCCGGTCGTTTCTGCGGCTGAAACGCAAAAAGGGTACAACCAGATACCGCCCCGCGGCATCTGGCAGCGACCCGTCGAGTTCTTGATCAAAAAGCCCTTGATCGACAGCGCGCAGGCGTCCAATTACGGACGATTTTACAACGCCTTGATCCGCGCCGACATCCGCGACAACTTGCGCGACACGGCATTGCTTGGTAATACGCCTTTTGTTACACCCCGCATCAATTCGGGCTGAGCCTCTTTGAAGGCCTCGGCGGCGGCGGTCTTATCGCCCGCGGCAATGGCCGATTCGACCTTCTTGGTAAAGGTCCGAATCCGGCTTACCCGGGCACGGTTGACGGCGGTACGCCGTTCGGTCTGACGAAAACGCTTTTCGGCTGATTTATGATTGGCCACGGGTCGTCCCTGCTCTTTTTGAAGAGTCCCTCTTCGGAAGTGGGGTAAGCTTATAGCGCCGGCCGTTCCATACCGTCAAGTCCTCCCCGCGACCGTGTTGGCCACCACCGCGGCTTTCGCTTATCCTTCGTCATCCAGGCCGATCAGGGCAAGGTTCCCGCCTGCCGCGGCGGTGTTGACCGACAGGGTTCGTTCGGTGACGTAACGAAGCAGCGTATGAGGTCCGCCGGCCTTGGGACCGGTCCCCGATCGCCCTTCGCCCCCGAACGGCTGTACCCCGACCACGGCCCCGACCATGCTGCGATTGACGTACCGGTTGCCCGCCGGCACCCGTTCGCAAATATGAGTCTGGGCATGCTCGATCCGGCTATGCACACCGAGCGTCAATCCATAGCCGGTCGCGCGAATCGTGTCCAGCACGGCATCCAGGCGGTCGGCTTGATAGCGGACCACATGGAGCACCGGACCGAACACTTCCTGTTCCAACCGGTCCACGCGATCAAGGGCGAACGCCAGCGGCGCCATGAAGCTGCCATGCTCACAACCCGACCCCAACGGCGCTTGAAACAGCGGTGGTCCGAAGTCGCGCAGGCGCCGGATGTGAAGGGTCAGATTGGCCCGGGCGGCGGCATCGATCACCGGGCCGATATCGGTCTCCAACCGGCTGGGGTCGCCCACCACCAGTTCCTCGGCGGCGCCAGCCAGCATGTCGATCACCCGATCGGAAATCTCCTCTTGCAGGAACAGCACCCTGAGCGCCGAGCACCGTTGACCGGCCGACCCGAAAGCACTGGCGATGACATCGTCCACCACTTGTTCGGGCAGCGCCGACGAATCGACGATCATGGCGTTCAGGCCGCCGGTCTCGGCAATCAGCGGCGCGATCGGCCCCGGCCGCGCCGCGAGAGCCCGGTTGATCGTCCGCGCCACCTCGAACGAGCCGGTGAAGGCGACGCCGGCGACTCGGGGGTCCGTCACCAACCGCGCCCCTACCGAGGCTCCGGGTCCCGGCAGCAGGTGAATCACGTCGGGCGGCACGCCGGCTTCAAGCAAGATCTGAACCGCCCGCGCCGCGATCAGCGGCGTCTGCTCGGCGGGTTTGGCCACCACCGGGTTGCCCGCCACCAGCGCCGCGGTAACTTGCCCCAGGAAAATGGCCAGCGGAAAATTCCACGGGCTGATGCAAACGAACACGCCACGACCGTGCAGCGACAACCGGTTCGTTTCGCCGGTTGGCCCCCGCAGCGTCACCGGCACGGCCAGGTCCGCGCGTGCCCGTGCGGCATAGTAGCGGCAATAATCCTCGGCTTCGCGCACCTCGGCCAAAGCGTCGGCAATGGTCTTGCCGCCCTCATGCACCAGCAACGCCATCAGCGCGATCCGGTCGCGCACCAGCAGCCCGGCGGCCCGGTCCAGCATTCCGGCCCGCCGTTCCGCCGGCACCGATGCCCAATCGGCGGCGGCGCGCGCCGCGGCGGCCAGAGCCGGTTCAATCTCGGCCACGGTCGCCTCGATCAGCGTCCCGACCCGACGCCGATGATCCGCCGGATCGTAAACCGGATGAGCACGGCCATGATCCGCGCCCAACGGTGCCCGGCCGGCGATGATCGGTGCGGCATGGTGCTGTCGCTGGGACGCCGTTTCCAGCCGTTCCAACAGGGACCGGGTGGTGGCGGGATCCGAGAGGTCCAGTCCCGCCGCGTTGCGACGTTCCGGCTGGTACAAATCCACCGGCAACGGAATCCGCGGGTGCGGCTTGGCGGGAAGACTCGCCAACCGTTCCACGGGGTCGGCAATCAGGGTTGCCACCGATACGGCGGGATCAAAGACCCGGTTGACGAAGGCATTGCCGGCGCCGTTTTCCAGCAGCCGACGCATCAGATAGGGCAGCAACTCTTCGGTGCCGCCCACCGGCGCGTAAACCCGGCAGGGCGGCCCGCCCGGTCCCAGCAACAGGCGATAAAGAGCATCCCCCATGCCGTGCAGGCGCTGGAACTCGAAGCCGCCGGCACCGCCGGCCAGTTCCATCACCGCCGCGATGGTATGGGCATTGTGGGTGGCGAACTGCGGATAAAAGAGTTCCCGACGTTCCAACAACCGCCGGGCGCAGGCGATGTAGGCGGTATCGGTGGCCACCTTGCGCGTGAACACCGGATAGCCGTCAAGACCCCGTTCCTGAGCGCGTTTGATCTCGCTGTCCCAGTACGCCCCCTTGACCAGCCGCACGGTCAGACGCCGACCGCTCAACCGCGCCAGGGCCGCCAGCCAGTCGATCACCGCCGGTGCCCGCTTCTGGTAGGCCTGGACCGCAAGGCCGAAGCCCTCCCAGCCGGCCAGGGCCGGATCAAGCTGAATCGCCTCGACCACATCCAAGGTCAAGTCCAGCCGGTTGGCTTCTTCGGCATCGATGATCAGGGCCAGGCCGTGCAGCTTGGCCTTCAGCGCGAGAGACCGCATCCTCGGCAGCAGTTCCCGCATGACCCGCTCGCGCTGACTCCACTCCAGCCGCGGGTGCAAGGCCGACAGCTTAACCGACAGGCCGGGACAGGCGAATCCGGCGGTGCGATCGCCCTTGGCGGTCCCCATCGCCTCGAGCGCCGCCATGTTCCGTTCCAGGTGGCGATGGGCGTCAACCATGTTGCGCGCCGCCTCGCCCAACAGGTCGTAGGACAGGGCATACCCGAGCTGCTCCAACTCCCGACCCCGCTCCAGGGCTTCGGTCATGGTCCGGCCCAGCACGAACTGGCCGCCGAGCATGCGCATGGCCTGGATCATCGCCTGACGGGCCACCGGTTCACCCAGTCGGGTAATGACCCGATCGTACCAGGGGTGATCCCGGCGGCTGTCGTCACTGTCGCCGATCACCCGCCCGGTCAGCGCCAGCGCCCGGATGGAAGCGGTGACCAGCGAGCCGGTTCCGTGGCCCAGGTGACGCAGCCAGTCGGCGCCGCCGATTTTATCGCGAATCAGCCGGTTGGCGGTTTCGGCGTCGGGTATCCGCAACAACGCCTCGGCCAGACTCATCAAGGCGATGCCCTCGCGGTCCGACAGGCCGAACTCCTTGAGAAACTCGTCAAGGGGGCTTTGGGACGCCATCTGCTCCCGGCGCAGTTCGACCACCAGGCGCGACGCTCGCGCTTCCACACGCCGGCGCAGATCCGGCGCCATCCGAGCCTCGGTCACCAGACGCTCCACCGCAGTCTGCTCGTCTTCCAGGCCAGAGCGAACAACCGCCGCGCGTAAGCCGGGTCGCGGATCGTCCACCGGTCCGCCCGCTTCAGGATGCAAAGCCATTTTGCGTCAGTCTCCCAGAGGCCAGCCAGTAGACGGAAGATACTCTCGGACCGGGCCGCGACGAAACCGTTACGGCATTCCGGGATCCCCGTTGTGCCTTTCTTTTTGCGTAAATTTTCGCTACCACTGCCGTCAACCAAGCCGGCGGCCAGGACACCGCGAGCGAAATCGGGGACAGGAAGCATGACGCTCAAGCTGGACGCCATCCAGTCGCTGGCAGAGGTCGCGCGCACGGCCCTGCCGCTCGGAGTCAACGCGATCTTTGTGGACGAGGATGGTATCCTGGCCGTCTCGCGACCGCCCCGGCCGTCCAAACTCAAGTTCTTTGCCGAAGAGCTATACTTTAACGTCGCGGTCAGCGCCGACGCCGATGGTTCGCTGTGTCAGATTTGGGCCGACGTTGGATTCGTTCCCTACACCGTCGAATCGCCGGAGCGCCGCAGCCGGGTGACGGCCATCCTGCGCGCCGCCCAGGGGCTACCCAGGGCACGCTTCGCGGTGGAAAACGGACAGAAAATCCTGCTGGTCGCCGACTTCCACCATGCGGGCTCCGTTACCGCCGAACAGCTCATTTATCAGGTCGTGCTGTTGATCCAGGAGGCCCGTCCTTATCTGCGGTTACTGGCCGAACACATGCCGCCGCCGCCAAAAGGTCCCACGGTTAGGGGCGCCAGAGCCGCCGCCAGCCGCTCGGCCCAGGCCGCCGACCCGACGTCGCATCCCACCAAATCCTGACGGATTTCCACCGCAACCCCGGGCAGCCCAGCCTCGATGGCATGGGTTTCAAGAGTCCCGCCTTCGGGGTTGCGCGCTGAATAGGGCTGGTTGTCGCCGACCAGCAGGTCGCCCGGTGCCGCCAGTGCCGCCATCAGCGGCAGGGCCAGACCACCATCATCGTCCCATAGGACTCCCACATGCCAGGGCCGGGCCTGACCGGCCAGGACCGGCGTGAAGCTGTGGATGCCCACCAG
This sequence comes from uncultured Rhodospirillales bacterium, assembly GCA_903927615.1. Lineage (GTDB taxonomy): Bacteria > Pseudomonadota > Alphaproteobacteria > Azospirillales > Azospirillaceae > BOG-933. The sequence goes on from CAIYNU010000034.1 coordinate 49,544, forward strand.
GATCGGCGGCACGCCATAGCGCGCCCGCAGCCGGCACAGTTCCGACGCCACCGCCTGATGCCAGGGCCGATGGAAGGCCTCGATCCGCTGCTGGCGCGCGGTGGGGTTCAAATTCCAGTTGCCTGGAATCGTCACGCCGTCACTGACCTCGGGAATCAGCGTCGGACAGTCCACACCGCGATTCAGGTCGATCACCAGCCGGGAATAGCCACCCAGCAACGCCGGGGCATCCAACAGCAGGGCCAACCGTCGTGTCACCTCGGCGGCGCCGATATCATAGGCAATGTGGGTGGTGCGGGCAGCGGCCGGAACATCCAGAAACCCCAGGGCCGTCGGAAACGTTCGGGCAGCATGGTCGCACACCAGCAGGAGCGGCCGGCCGCCATCGACCCGGTCGCCATCGATATTGAATCGTTGAACCGCCGGCGGGTCGGTCGGACCCAGCAATGGTGAGGTTCCGAGGACGGCACAAGCGGACTGATCTGGTAACATGGCACCCGAACCGAAGGGAAAAGGACTGTTATTTTCTGTTACAATATTTTGCAATACGGGGACATATTTTTGCTCCGAGTCCATGATATAAGAAGGGACGATCGAGAGCGGTCGAGCCATGACTGCCTAAGCGATCAGTCATCATGCTTCGATACGGATCCAAATAAGAGTAAAATGCCGGACAATATACCGGTAGCGACGAGGCGGTGCGCGTGGACGTGGGCATCGGCAGGAATGGCGGTGTCCCGTGGCAGAAGCCGGTCAATCACGTTGAACCTCTTAGAAGAATGGAGCAGACCATGTCCATCAGCGGTATTTCCAGTTCCCCCCTGACGTCGCCGATCCCGTCGACGCCGACCACCCAAGCGGCGGTGTCGTCCCAAACCTCTGCGGCCGGTAGCCAGACGGCCCAGACCGCCGTGCATCACGGGCATCGGGGCGGCCACCACCACCCCGGTGGTGTCGCGCCCAGCCAAGGGAGCGCCGGTGCGACGCCGTCCGCCGGTAGCCCGAGCGCATCCACCACCACCCCGGGTTCGACCGGAACCAACCTTGTCGTGTAGCAGAGTCTGTGTTGCGACGGATAGGGCGGACGCGTCCGGATCGGGGTTTTTCGGTTTTCCCGGTCCGGCGCCGTGCCCGTCGATCCCGACGGGGTCAGGGCTTCCGGTTTCGGCGGCGGCTTCTTGCGAATTACCGAGTTGATCTCTGAGAGCGAACGCCTGGAATGCCCCGCCAATTTGGTGACCTCTTCAGCGACGTGACCTCATTCAGCGACAACGTCAAATCCCTCGCCCCCCCCCCCCCCCGCCCGGTTCCTGGTTGGCGGTAGGGTCGGGGCCAAATCATTGCTGCCCTCTATCGGGTTGGGCGTCCGGACGAGGTCGCTTGGATGCTGAC
>CAIYNU010000035.1 GCA_903927615.1 uncultured Rhodospirillales bacterium
ACAATTGCTATTGTTCGTATAATGTTCCCTAACGGAACAGGACATGTCGTTGTCATAGCCAATTTTAAGGGGCAAGTTGGCATTATTGAAGCGCAAGATCCTAAACAGCTGATCACTTCCCCGGAGGATGCTGATGCATACTGCAACGCTCGCGGTGATAATAGCATTAGTTATGGGATTGTCCCAAAATAACTATGCTCATTCAAACGTGATACATGCCCATATGGAGGCTGCAATGGTCGATATAACTCGCGAAGAAGCAGAACAACTCGTTGCCGATGAACTGAATAAAAAAGGTGACAATGACTTGGTAGTTGATAAATCCAAGACGACAAAATACCAATTCGGATGGGTTGTAGAAATATTTCCAAAAATATATATAGATAAAGGAATTCATAATATCGATCAAAGCATTGTTGACCTAGGAATTCTGGGCATTGGCTTCTATATTGTAACACAAAACGGAGAAATACAGCATATTCCAAGCAATATATCACCAGACCGTGCAATAGATTGGTTTACTAAAAATTGGAAACCGAATCACAATAATGACCAACTAAAATAACTATAGCAACGGATACCGACGGCTCGTCGGGCAGGAGCACATCCATCCAGAGTTCGCGGTCGCGGGACTGGCCCTTGCCCAATCCGGGCCCCGTGGGGCGTGCCCGAACCCTGCTTGGGCACGGCATCGTCGGGCTTTATCCAAAGTTTGCTCTGCCCGGCGACCAGGAAGCCAAGGCGTTCAGCCAACTCCTGAAGGCTTGGAATGACGCCGACCATCTCGACAATCAGACGTTTCACCATCTCTTCGTCGGCGATAAGCTCGCCAGCCTCGCCACCACCCGCCTCCTGCGCGAGGCCGCCCAGGGGGCGAAAAACGCCGAAACCATTGACCAGATGATCGCCGCCAGCCGTCCTCTGATCCAAGCCATCAAAGCCATCAAAGCCATCAAAGCCATCGGCCCCGGCCGGTGGCCCGACACTTTACAAAGCTTGCAGGGCCGGGCGGAGGCTGTCGCAGAGGGGCGCAACGACCACAGTACGGACATCATCCAAGCAGGGTGGTTTGACTCCGTGTTCGGCAATGAAAACAAGGAAAAAGAGTTTCTTGACTCGATTGCTAGTGAAGTAAACCCAACCAACAGCGGAGATAACTGTGAAAAGATCATGGATGCCGTCATTGAAAGACTGCGGGGAACTAATCCTGACGCGGTGGCGGAAGCTGGTAGGGGGGTTGGTTGGCCTGAGATAAAAAAGCATTACAAGATAGCATTTGTGCTTGGAAGCTTTGATGAGATTTTCACAAAAGTCCGCGAGGCTGGGGATGGTGCAATTGCTGTCATTGGGATCATATATCCAAATGGGGTGTCGCATGTCCTGGTTATTGCAAATGTCGGAGGAGTGGTCGGAATTATTGATGGGCAAGATAAAAAAGAAAAATGAAAGACAAGCCCAAGAAAGGTAATCTACACACCGGAGGAAGCCAATGAACGTTATGGTTATAACGGTCGCAGTAGTATTAGTTATGGGTTTGTGCATCCATAATTATCATAATTTGCCTTTGACACACATAGCCGCCGCAGACAAAAAGGCAGAGATAACGCTTAGCGATGCACTATCAATCGTTAGAAATGAACTAAAACGAGAAAATGAAAGAGATGCTAGATATCACCTGGTTGTTGATGAGGCATTAACTCAAGAATATCCATTTGGGTGGGTAATCGAAATCGCTCCACCAAAATACCTTGAGACAAGAAATATCGATGATAAACCTCCTGGAGTTGGTTCCTACATTGTCGATAGGGATGGAACAATAGATTATATATCGACAGCTTCAAATCCGCCCAGGTACATCGAGTCCCACCTTGAGGAATGGCTGTCAACCCATCGCCACTGAAAAATACCCACCTTACGGAGCCTTAATTTTAAAAAAATTCATCGATTGAACCCACGAAACGCGCATCGACGGTATGCGTGCTGCCCGAACCCTGCTCGGGCACGGCATCATCGGGCGTTATCCGGAGTTCACGCTGCCCCGCGACCAGGAAGCCAAGGCGTTCAGCCAACTCCTGAAGGCTTGGAATGACGCCGACCATCTCGACGATCAGACGTTTCACCATCTCTTCGTTGGCGATAAGCTCGCCAGCCTCGCCACCACCCGCCTCCTGCGCAGATGCCCAGGTCGAGCAGAGTGGCGTAGATTTCCGCCGGAGCGAGGTCAACGAAGCGCGGTTCACGCAGCAGGTCGAGCACAGCCTGCCGCTCGGCCGCGCTCAAAGCCCGCTCCGGGCGGGATCTGGGACGAGGCGCGATCGGTGGCCGGGCCAGATGCGCACGCCTGCGATAGAGCCTGGCGCGGGCGACGCCCAGAGCGGCACAGGCGGCTTTGGTGATGCCCGCCTCCGCGGTAGATCACCCGATAGGGCTTGTAATGGGCCTCCCGGAACTCCGTCATGCCGAGGGGAAGAAGCTCTTTTGGCACGTTTCCTCTGTCGGGAAATTCGGAAAGGGAACAGCAGAGCTGTTCCAGGGCCAGAAAAACGCGCTCGGCTTTTTCAGGGGAATCGGCGCTGGCGATATCGCGGTAGATGTCTTCGATGTCGCGTTGGGCGTCTTCCGACACCAGGACGTCGAAGGCCATGGCCGTCAGGTTCGCAGGCGGCCGCGAATGCGGACGAAGGCGTCGGCCACCGGTTCGACGTTGCCCTCGTCCACGGCCTTGCTGGTCAGCGCCAACACCTTGAGCAGCGCCAGGGTTTCCTGGGTCTGCTCAAAGCTCGCGATGTCCTGCAGCACGGCCTTCGCCTCGCCGTGGAGGGTAATGACCATGGGTTCCCGACTTTCCGTCAGGCCACGGATGACCTCGGGGGCGTGTGCCTTGAGGTAGCTGATGGGTTTAACCTGCTCAGACAGTTTCATCGTGGGTCTCCGAATGCCGGACCAAATGTAGTCCGATTTTGGTCCGGACGGAAGGGCGCGGCGGCGGTCGGCGCCGCGGCGATGTCGCTCAGGCGGTCGAGCGGCCCGACTGGTCGGCCCTCATCCCTCATCACCATCATCGTTCACGTCCGCATGGGGCAGGCTATGCGGCAAATCGGGGATGCCACACAGGGCGATGGCGTTGTCGCGGGCATCGCGTGATAGGCGAGAAAGATGTATTCGCTCCAATAATTGGGTTCAGGCCCTCGCTTCAACAGCGCCTTGCGGTGAGCGACCTGGTCGGCGGGGGGGGGGGGGCGCAACGGTAAATGACGCTCCTGTCGGTCGAAGAACGCCAGCCAGTCCGTTTTGTTGGTGTCGACCAGTACATAAGGTGAGGTGAAGGCCACGCCATGGTCGAAAGTGGCGTTGGGCGGGGGCAACAGCCTGACGAACCAGAGTTCTCCAGCCCGTCCCCGGTAGTTTGGCGGGACGATGCATGGATAAATTGCGCCATCGACAATATCGCGCAGACCGATCCTTCCTTCATGCCAGCCGAGGTGTTCGTAGATACCCATGGCGGACTCGCTCATGGCCTCCAGGGTCAGCATGAAGTCTGCCGGCATCCCAAAGTGCCGGCCGATCCCGATGGCCACGGAACAGATGGTTTCCGCATCGGTGCCGAATGGAAGGTCGAGGAAGGACCAGCAAGTGAATTTCCAACGTGACATGGTTTATAAAAATGGTAAAGTAGTGGAGAGAGATGTGCGTTTTATGAAGTGTAATATCCTTGCCACGGGGACGCTGTGTGAGCAACGAGACGCCCGGAAATACCGAAGCGGTGCCACTATTGTCGGTCGGCGCTGTGACGTTGCGCTACCGAACCGAAACAGCGCTGGTGACCGCGACCTGGAGGGTCAGTTTCACGGTCTCGCAAGGCGACCGGTTTGTACTGCTCGGGCCGTCCGGATGCGGAAAATCAACGCTGCTGAAAAGTATCGGAGGGTTTCTGTCGCCCGACGAGGGGGCAATCCGCCTTAAGGGGAGGACCATCGCCGGGCCCGGGCCGGACCGGATGATGGTGTTCCAGGAATTCGACCAGTTGCTGCCTTGGAAGACCACGCTCGACAACATCATGTTTCCTTTACGGGCGAGCGGGCGCCTGAGCGGTAAAGGGGCCATCGAGGAGCGGGCCCGTCACTACCTCGACAAGGTTCGGCTGGCAAAATTCGCCGATGCCTATCCCCATACGCTGTCGGGCGGCATGAAGCAGCGGGTGGCCATTGCCCGTGCGCTGGCCATGGAGCCGGAAATCCTGCTGATGGACGAACCGTTCGCGGCTCTTGACGCTCTTAGCCGGAGACGGATGCAGGAGGAATTCCTGGGGCTTTGGCAGGACATCCGCTTCACCGGCGTCTTCGTTACCCACTCCATCGAAGAGGCGCTGTTGGTCGGCAACCGTATCCTGGTGCTGTCGCCGCACCCGGGACGGGTGCGTGCCGAGCTGATCAACGACGGTAATCACGCTCTGCACGACCACATCCAGGGTATGCTGTTCGATGAACGTTTCGAAACCGGGGCCGGAATCTAAACGGCACTGTTACTCGACGCTGTAGGCGGCGTATTTGGCCAGTAGGCGCTTCGGCTTCCTGAGGGCATCGCGTCGGAAGGGCTCGCCCAGTTCCTGATTGACCACCAGCTCCAAAACCGTCGGCCGATTGGCGGCGATGGCTTGGCGGAGCGCGTCGCCGATGGAGTCGGCGTGCTCGATCCGGATGCCGTCGGCACCCATGGAGCGGGCGATGCCGGCGAAGCTGGGATTTTCCAGGTTCGAGGCGACGAAGCGATTGGCGTAATAGTCGATCTGGTTCTTCTTCTCGGCGCCCCACTGACTGTTGTTGAAGACCACCGCGATGGCCGGGATGTTCTCGCGGACGGCGGTCAGCACCTCGGCCAGACTCATGCCCCAGGCGCCGTCGCCGATATAGGCGATGGCCGGGCGGTCGGGTGCCGCGACCTTGGCGCCGAGCGCCACCGGATAGGCATAGCCGCAGTTGCCGAAGGCCAGGGGGGCGAGCAGGCTTGGGTAGTGCTCGAAGCGCAGGTAGCTGTTAGCCACCGAGCAGATGTTGCCAATGTCGGTGCTGACGATGGCGTCGGCCGGCAGGGCCTTTTCCAGTTCGCGTAGCGCCCGGCGTGGGCTGGGCGGAGGGCCGTCGGTGCGCGACAGGGCGTCGAGTTCCTGTTCCCAGGCGGCACGGCGTGTTTCGATTTCACGCAGGCGCGCGTCGCGGGTGGCGGTTCCGGCCAGCGCCTGACCGGACAGTCGGCGCAGCAGATACCCGGCGGCCAGCCGGGCGTCGCCATGGATGCCCACCGCCACCGGCTTGACCAGTCCGAGGGTGCGGCGGTCCGAATCGACCTGGATGACCTTGGCGTTCTTTGGCCAGTAGTCGATGCCGTACTGCGGCAGGGTGCCGAACGGCCCGAGCCGGGTGCCCAGCGCCAGCACCACGTCGGCCTGGGCCAGTACATGCATCGCCGCTTTCGAACCCTGGTAGCCGAGCGGCCCCAGCGCCAGAGGATGGCTGGCCGGGAAGGAATCGTTATGCAGATAGCTTGACGCCACCGGTGCCCCGAGCAATTCGGCAAGGCGCGCGAGATCGGTACCGGCATCGGCGGTAATGACGCCACCACCCGCGATGATAACCGGGAAACGGGCCTCGGCCAGGAGGCTTGCCGCCTGTTCCAGGCTCTCCGGGCCGCCGGCCGAGGGCTCGATCCGAACCGGTTGGGGCAGTTCGGCGTCGAACTCGGTGTAGAAATGGTCACGTGGGATGTTGATCTGGACCGGTCCTCGCTCGCTGAGCGCGATGCCCAGTGCCCGGTTGGTCAATTCGGCGACGCGGTCGGGTCGATGGATGTGGGTCTGGAACTTGGTGATCTTCGAGAAGATCGGCAATTGGTCGGTTTCCTGGAAGCCGCCCAGGCCGGTGCCGGCGGTGCCGGCTTCGGGGGTGATGGCCACCACCGGCGAATGCGCCCAATAAGCGGCGGCGATGGCCGTAACAAAATTCGTGATGCCTGGCCCGTTCTGGCCGATGCAGACGCCGTGACGGCCGGTGATGCGGGCGAAGCCATCGGCGGCATGGGCGGCATTCTGTTCGTGGGCCACCGAGATGAAGCGAATGCCCGCCGGTTCGAACAGGTCAAGCGCGTCCATGTAGGCCGACCCGACGATGCCGAAGACATGGGTGACGCCGTGGGAGACCAGGGTTTCGACGAAGGCTTCGCTGAAAGAAATGCGCGGCATGGGGCAGGGTCCTTGTTGCGGAACAGGGTCAGGTGGCCGCGTCTTCGCGGATCAGGGCACGCAGGGTCTTACGCAGGGCGATGTAGCCGGGATCGTCCTCGTCGCGCGGGCGGGGCAGGTCGACGGTGATCCGGCGCTTGATCCGCCCCGGACGGCGGGTCATCACGATGATGTGGTCGGCCAGCAGGATGGCCTCGTCCAGGCTGTGGGTGACCAGCAACACGGTCTTGGGCTCGCACTGCCAGATGCGGACCAGTTCGTCCTGCATGCTCCGCCGGTTCTGGTCATCAAGGGCGGCGAAGGGCTCGTCCATCAGCAGCACTCGCGGGCTGACGCTCAGCGCCCGCGCGATGGCCACCCGTTGGCGCATGCCGCCGGAAAGTTGGTGGGGGAAATGGTGCTCGAAGCCGCCTAGCCCGACCAGCTCGATGTGGTGGCGCACCGCGCGGTCCCGGTCGTCCGGGGCAGTCCTCTTCATGTCGAGGCCGAAGCCGATATTGCCGACGACGCTAAGCCAGGGAAACAGAGCATAGTCTTGGAAGATGATCGAACGCTCCCAGCCGGGGCCGCGGATCGGTGCGCCGTCTACGCTGAGGCTGCCCATGGTCGGAGCCTCGAAGCCCGCCACCATGTTGAGCAGGGTGGTCTTGCCGCAGCCGCTGTGGCCCAGGATGGCGCAGAACTCGCCATTCTCAAGGGTGAACGAGACGCCGTCCACCGCCACCACCGGCGGGCCGCCGCGAGGTTCGTCAAAGATTTTGCAGACGCCATCGACCACCAGCCGACCCATGGGCTCGACCCTTGCTAACGGGCCAGGGCCGCCGACCACGGCAGCAATCGGACGGCGAGGCGGCGGACGCCGACATCCAAGACCAACCCGGCAAGGCCGATGGTCAGCATGCCGACGACGATGATGTCGGTACGCAACAGCGAGCGGGCGTCGTTGATCAGGAAGCCCAGGCCGTCGCTGGCCCCGACCAGTTCGGCCGCGACCAGCGCCATCCAGCCGACGCCGAGGCCGACTCGGATGCCGGTGACGATCTGGGGCAGGGCCGCGGGCAGCACCACCCGGCTCAGCACAGCCCGTTCCCCCGCACCAAGCGAGCGGGCGGCGCGGATCAGGGTGGGGTCGACATGGTGGACCGCGGCAATGGTGTTGATCAGGATCGGGAACACCATACCGAGAAAGATGATGAACTGGTTCTGGGTGTCGCCTAGGCCGAACCACAGGATGCTGAGGGGAATCCAAGCCAGGGGCGGGATCGGCCGCAGGACCTCGAGCAGGGGATAGAGTTGCTCGTGGACCGCCCGCCAGTATCCCATGGCAATGCCCAGCGGCACGGCGGCCAGGGCGAACAGGAAGGCGCCGGCTTCACGCTTCAGGGAGGCCAGCAGATGGCCCGGCAGTTCGCCGCTGGCGATCAGGTGGCCGGCGGTAACCACGACCACGCTGGGCGCCGGCATCAGGATTGCGACCTGGGGATTGGACAACGGCAGGATGAACCGGCTCAGCACTTCCCACAGGGCTAGGGCCGCGGCCAGCAGCGCATAGCCCCGCAGGCTGGGGCACCGCGGCCGGCGGCTCGGGGCGAGCCGACGCGGCGTCAGGTCCTGACAGGTCGCTTCGACGGTCATGGTCCGTAGGTCTTTCCGCCGAAGGTCCAGGACCTTGCCAGATCGCCCGGTTCCGGGAACGGCTGGGGTGCGGTGGCGGTGACCTGATTGAAGTAAGGCGGATAGGGTACGCTGCCGATCTTGCCGGTCCAGTCGGAGGGCAGGTAGACCGGGATTTTCGGCGTTTTCCAACCCAGCTTGCCGAAGGTCGCGGTCAGGAATTCCGGCGCGTAGGAGTCGGCGTATTCGGCGGCGCCGAGGTCGCGGGTTAGCCGGCCGCGCTCCTTGAGCCAAGCCCGGATGCGCTCGTTTTCGGCGGCCCAGAACGCCGGTTGCGGTAGCAGCAGGGTCGGCTTGAACAGGTTGTTGTTGCGGGCGACCTGGCTGGCCAGGAACTCTTCGGGCACGGTCTTGAGCGAGGGGTGCTCGTGCAGCAGTTTCACCGCCTCGTCCGGGTGCAGGCGGAGCCAAAGGGCGGCCTCGACGAAGCTGTCGGCGAGCGCCTGGACCACGTCGGGCGCGCCGTCGATCAGTTCCTGACGGACGAAGCCGATGCCCTCATAAATGCTGTAGGGGTGGCTGGTGTCGATGGCGCGGCCGGTCTTGCGCTCCTCGGTCAGCAACGACGCGGTGTGGTCCCACGGTACCACCGCGGCGACTCCGGCCGGCAACTGTAGCTGTTCCGAGAGCGGCAGGTTCTTGAGGATGACGTCCTTGCCGATCTCCAGCCCGTTGGCGGCCGCGGCCGCCTGGAAATAGAACTCGGCGGATGAGCCGGTGACGATACCGATCACCGCCGGCGGATTGCTGCCCTTGAGGTCCTTGAGCGACTTCAAGGGTGAGTCGTTGGGCACGATGGTGGCGTGGGTCAGCAGCGGATAATTGAGAATGCCCCGTACCGGCACCTTGCGGTCGAGCAGCGAGTGATACGGGAAGTTGCCGGTGCCGCCGACCTGGATGCGCCGGGCGGTGAAGGCTTCGATTAGGTCGGGGCCGGAATTGAAACTGGTGAACCTGGTTTCGATGCCGCGCTTGCCCAGCAGGTCCAGTCTATCGATGACGATATTGAGCGCGTTCTGGCCGGTCCAGGGCGGCTGAAAGCCGACGCCGAGCGGCCAGAATCCTTGCTCCTTCAGCCAGGCCTTGGACTTTTCCGAGACCTGCTCATAGGGCTGGGGCCAGCCCCAGTCGGTGGCGCCGGCCTCGGCGCGGGCGCCAGAGGCGCAGCCGATGCCGGCCGCCAGCGTCAGCAGGGCGCCGCCCAGCCAGGATGCGGCGGTGCGGCGAAGGGAAGGGCGGATCGTCATAGGCACTGTCCTTCTGATGATTTACCAGTAGCGGAGCGCGGCCCGGAACAGGGCGGCGAGATCGGCCTCGGTCACCGGCCGGGGGGCGTTGTCGACCAACCGTTTCTGCTGGAAGGCGCCGGCCGCGAGAGTCGGGATGTCGTCCTCGCCATAGCCCAGGGCCGAAAGGCCGTTGGGAATGCCGGTGGCGCGCATCAGGCCGGTCAGACGGACCGCCAGCCGTTCCCCCGCTTTGTCGGCCGGAGCCTCCTCGCCCAGGGCGGCCAAAGCCGCGCGGTGACGATCCGGGGTCGCCTGGGCGGTCCAACGGAAGGCGGCGGGGGCGTTGACCACCACCGCGATGCCATGGGGGATCAGCGGTTCGGCCTCGGGCCAGCCGGCGGCACGGTAGTCGCGGACCTGACCCGACACCGGATAGGACATGGCGTGGGGCAGGTGGTTACCGGAATTGCCGAAGCCGATGCCGGCGAGCAGCCCGGCGAACATCAGCCGGTCGCGGGCGGGAAGGTCGGCGGGATCGCGGACGGCGGCTTCCAGGTGCGCCGCCGCGATGCGGATCGCTTCCAGGCAGGCAATGTCGCCGTAGGGATTGGCCCCCTGGCTGAGCGGCCGGGCCGCGGGTTCAGCCGGAACCGGCCGGGCGGTGAAGGGGCGGGCGGTGTAGCTTTCGATGGCGTGGCTGAGCACGTCGAAACCGTTGGCCGCCACCACCAGCGGCGGCAGGGAATAGAGATTGGTCGGGTCGAGCACGCCCAGAGTCGGCCGGATGCGGCGCGAGACGATGCCGGTCTTCACCTCGAGGTCCAGCAGATCGAACACCGCGATGCCGGTGGTTTCGCTGGCGGTGCCGAAGGTGGTCGGGCAGGCGATGTGGGGCTTGAGCGGTCCCGGCACCGGCCGCCCCCGGCCTAGCGGCGGGTTGACGTAATCGAGAAACTCGGCCGGATGGCTGGACAGCAGGTTCGCGACCTTCGTGGTGTCGATCACCGAGCCGCCGCCGAGCGACACGAAACCGTCTAGCCGAGCCTCGATGGCGAAGGTTGCCGCCGCGATCATCGAGCGGTCGCTGGGCTCGACCAGGGCCTGGTCGTAAACCACCACGTCGATTCCGGCCTTGTGCAGGCTGTCCAGCACCACCGCGAACGGCTCCAGCGCCCGCACCCGGGCGTCGGTGATGAGGCCGATGCGTCCGAGACCGAGGGCGCGGGCATCGGCCCCGACCTCACGCAGCACCCCGGGACCGAATTTGAGCGCCGCCGGCTCGACCGAAAAGGCAGCCTCTCCGCCTTCTGAGAGCGTGAAATAGGAGCCGAGTACGTTGGGAGCCGCCATGGGAGGACCGTCGTAATAACTATTTTGTCATGTTAAAATAATGATACATAACTAAAACCATAGAGTCAATTGACAAATATCTACGTATGCCGTACGGAGAAACGTCAGGTAGGTGGAGCGAGGGTGTGAGCATGTCCGGCTGGGCCGCGGCAGACGATCGGGTGGCGGAACTGGTCCGGCGGGCGCGGGAGGCCCAGGCGGCCTTTGCCGAAGCCGGCCAGGAGGCCGTGGATGAGGCGGTGACGGCACTGGCTTGGTCGCTTTATCGCCCGGAGCACGCCCGCGACCTGGCCGTACTGGCGGTGGCCGAAACCGGGCTCGGCACTGTCGCCGACAAGATCGTCAAGAAACAGCGCAAGACCTTCGGTACGTTGCGCGATCTCAGCCGGGTGCGCTCGGTGGGCGTGATCGAAGAGGACCCGGCGCGCGGGCTGGTCAAATTCGCCAAGCCGGTCGGCGTGGTTGCGGCGGTGACGCCGGCGACCAATCCCGGTGCCACGCCGGTCAACAAGGCGATGATGGCGCTCAAGGGGCGCAACGCCATCATCATCGTGCCGTCGCCGTCTGCCGTGCGCACGACGGGCCGGGCGGTCGAGCTGATGCGGGCCGAACTGGCGCGCATCGGCCGCCCGCCCGATCTGGTCCAGATGCTGCCGGCGCCCATCGACCGGGACGTGACCGGCCGGGTCATGGCGGCGGTGGATCTGGTGGTGGTTACCGGCTCCCAGGCCAATGTCCGGCAGGCTTACCGCAGCGGGACCCCGGCGATCGGGGTCGGCGCCGGCAACGTCCCGGTGATCATCGACGACAGCGCCGACCTTGGTGCCGCCGCCGCGAAGATCGCCGCCTCCAAGTGTTTCGACAACGCCACCTCATGCTCGTCGGAAAACGCCCTGGTGATCCTCGACGCCGTCTATGACCCGGCGCTGGCGGCGCTGGAGCGGGCCGGCGGCGCACGGGTTTCGGCCGAGGAGGGCGCCCGCATCCGAGCCGGGCTGTGGCGGGACGGCAGGCTCGACCGCACACTGATTGCCCGCGATGCCGCGGTGCTGGCCGAGCGCTTCGGCCTCGAACGCCGGGACGCCCGCTTCTTCATGGTCGAGGAAAGCGGGGTCGGGCCTGAACATCCCCTGTCCGGCGAGAAGCTGTCGCTGGTGCTGACGGTCTACTGCGCCCGGGACTTCGACCATGCCCGGGCGCTGGTCCGGACCATCCTGGCCTACCAGGGGAGCGGCCATTCCTGCGGCATCCACACCGCCGATCCGGCGCGAGCCCGTGCCTTGGCCGAAGGGACCGACGTGGTGCGGGTTCTGGTCAATCAGGCGCACACCTTCGGCAACGGCGGCGGCTTCGACAACGGACTGAATTTCACCCTGAGCATGGGGTGCGGCACCTGGGCCGGCAACAGCATCAGCGAGAACCTGTCCTGGCGCCACTTCGTCAACATCACCCATCTGGTCACGCCGATCCCCGAGGACCGACCCGACGAGGCGGCCTTGTTCGGAGACTATCGCAAGCGGTGGGGAGTCTGACCGCGATGACCCTGCTCGAACATCAGGGCAAGGCCATTCTGGCCGCCGCCGGCCTGCCGGTGCCGCCCGGGGTGGTCTCACTGAACGAGGCCGAAGCCGCCGCCGCCGCGGTCCGGTTCGGGCCGGTGGTGGTCAAGGCCCAAGTCCCGGCCGGCGGCCGGGGCAAGGCCGGCGGCATCCGCTTCGCCGGCGATGCCGCCGCGGCCGGTCGGGCTGCCCGGGCGTTGCTGGGCTCGACGATCGCGGGCCACACCGTCGGCGCCGTACTGGTGGAACCGCGCCTCGACATCGTGCGCGAGACCTATGCCGCCGTGGTTGCCGATCCGGCGACGCGGGGGCCATTGATCCTGTTTGGTCCCCAGGGCGGCGTCGACATCGAAGCCATTGCCGCCGCGGACGGCGGGGCGCTACGCCGTTTGCCGGTGGATATCCTCGACGGCCCCGGCCCGGACGCCCTGGCCGGCCTCGTGCCAGAGAGTCCGGCGGTGGCCCAAGTCCTGGCCGGCTTGTACCGGGTATGGCGGCAGCAGCGGGCGGTCCTGGTCGAGGTCAATCCCCTGGCGTTGCTGGCCGACGGTTCGCTGGTCGCGGCCGACTGCAAGATCGTGCCCGACGGCGTGGAGGCCGCCGAAGACGGCCGGCCGACGCCGCTGGAGCGGCAGGCGCGTGCGTTGGGGCTTCAGTTCGTCGAACTCGACGGACGGGTCGGCGTGCTGGCCAACGGTGCCGGGCTGACCATGGCCACTCTCGACATGGTGTGCCACTTCGGCGGGGACCCCGCCAATTTCCTGGAGATTGGCGGGGACGCCTATACCAAGGCGCGGGCCGCGCTCGAGCTGCTGCTCGCCAAGCCGGGACTGAGGAGTCTGGTGGTCAATTTCTGCGGCGCCTATGCCCGGACCGACGTCATGGCCGGCGGCGTGGTCGAAGCCTGGCAGGCGCTGGCGCCCACCATTCCGGTGTTCTTCTCGGTCCATGGCACCGGCGAGGACGAGGCGGTGGCCCTGATCGGGGCGCGCCTGGGGATCACGCCCTTCGAGCGCGCCGAAGACGCGGTCAGGGCGGCGGTGGAGGCGGCGCGATGATCCTGACGCGGCAAGACCGGGTGCTGGTCTGGGGCATCACCGGCCGTCAGGCAAGCTTCTGGACCGGGCACATGATCGCCTCCGGCACCCGGGTGGTGGGCGGCGTCCATCCGGCGCGCGCCGGCGAAATTCACCTCGATCTGCCGGTGGTCGCCTCCGGGCGCGACCTTGGCTTCGATGTGGCGCTGCTGTTCGTGCCGCCGGCCGCGGTGCTGGCGGCGGCGGCCGACGCCATCGAAGCTGGTGCCCGCTTGCTGGCGATTCTGGCCGAGCATGTGCCGTTGCACGATGTGCTGACCGTTCATGCCCTGGCCCGACGGGCCGGAACCCGGGTGGTTGGCCCCAACACCGCCGGACTGGTCACTCCGGGCGCCGGCTTTGCCGGCATCATGCCGGCCTTCAACGACCGGGTGTTCCGACCGGGCGCGGTCGGCGTGGTGTCGCGCAGCGGCAGCTTGGGCACGCTGATCTGCCTGGAACTGGTCCGGGCCGGGCTTGGCCAGTCGGCGTTCATCGGCATCGGCGGCGATCCGGTGCCGGGAACCTCGTTCCGGGACGCGCTGGCGGCGCTGGCGGCGGACGCGCGCACCCGCGCCATCGTGCTGGTTGGCGAGATCGGCGGTGCCCAGGAGCAGGAGGCGGCGGCGTTCGCCCAAACCATGACCAAGCCGGTGGTCGCCTTCATCGCCGGAGCCAGCGCGCCGCCCGGCCGGCGCATGGGTCATGCCGGCGCCATCATCAGCGGCGCCGGCGCCGGCCACGCCGCCAAGCGCGCGGCCCTGGAGCGGGCCGGCGTCCGCGTCGCCGCGACCCCGGGCGAGGTGCCGGCTTTGGTGCTGGCGGCCCTGACCGGATCAACCGAGGGAGAGGGATCATGAACACCGGCAAGACCATTGGCCTGGCGCTGGGCGTTGCCCTGCTGGCCGGGATCGGCCTGAGTGCCGCCGCCGCCACGGAGGTGGACGAGGTGCGTTTCGCGCGTATGCAGGGGCTGGGCTACCTGCAAATCTACCTGTTGCAGGACCTGAAGCTGGTGGAGAAACAGGCCGCCGCGCTCGGGCATCCCGTGACCGCCGTCTATACCGCGCTGGCGCAGCCGACCGCGGTCAACGACGCGCTACTCTCGGGCAGCGCCGACTTCGGTGCCGCCGGCATCACCCCGTTCATCGTGCTGTGGGACAAGACCCGCGGCAGTGCCGAAATCAAGGCGGCGGCGGCGCTGAATTCCCAGCCAGCCTTCCTCAACACCATCAATCCCAATGTCAGGAACCTCAAGGATTTCACCGACAAGGACCGCATCGCGCTGCCGGCGGTCAAGGTCGCCTATCAGGCGACGATTCTTGAGATGGCCGCCGATCAGGCGTTCGGCCAGTTCGACCGCCTCGACACCCTGACCGTCGGCCTGTCCCATCCCGACGCGACCAACGCTCTGCTGTCGGGCAGGAGCGAGATCACTGCCCATTTCACCAGTCCGCCCTACCAATATCAACAACTGGCCGACCCGCGCGTGCATCGGGTGCTGTCGTCCTATGATGTGCTGGGTGGGCCGGGCACCTTCAGCGGCCTGTGGGCGCCGCGCAAATTCCACGATGGCAACCCCACGGTGTTCAAGGCGGTGCTGGCCGCGGTTGAAGAGGCCAACGCGATCATCAAGGCCGAGCCCAAGCGCGCGGCGGAAATCTTCGTCCGGCTGGATCACGCCAAACAGAGCGTGGACGAGGTCGCCGCACTGCTCCAGGACCCCGAGATCATCTACACCATCGCGCCCCAGAACATCACCAAATACACCGACTTCATGGCCCGGGTCGGCATCATCGCCAAGGCGCCGGCCTCGTGGAAGGACCTGTTCTTCCCGGACATACACCATCTGGCCGGGAGCTGACCGGCATGGCGCCGACGCTGTCCCCGACCGAGGTGCGCGCCCGGCTGCGCTCGGGCGCCGAAATCGCTTTTCTCGACGTCCGGGAGGAGGGCGCGTACAGCCGCGCTCAGCCGCTGTTCGCGGTCAACCTGCCGCTTGGCCGGATCGAGGAACGGGTGGCGGCGTTGGTGCCGCGACGATCGGCGCCGTTGGTGCTGTTCGATGACGGCGAGGGGCTGGCCGAACGGGCGGCGGCGCGTTTTGCCATGCTCGGCTATACCGACTTAGCGGTGGTCGAGGGTGGGCTGGCCGGCTGGCGGGCGGCGGGCGGGGAAATCTTTCGGGACGTGGGCGTGCTCTCCAAGGCGTTCGGCGAATGGGTCGAAGCCCATCGCCACACCCCGATGATCGATGCCGACGACCTCGCGGGGCTGGTCGCGGCTGGCAGCGACGTATGCATCTTCGATGCCCGGCCTTTCGACGAATACCGCGTGATGACCATCCCGGGTGCGGTCAACTGCCCGGGTGCCGAACTGGTTCGGCGGCTGCCGGCCCTGGGCTTGCCGCCCGAAACCCTGGTGGTGGTCACCTGCGCCGGCCGGACCCGCAGCATCATCGGTGCCCAGTCCCTGATCAACGCCGGCCTGCCCAATCCGGTGCGGGCCTTGCGCAACGGCACCATCGGCTGGACCCTTGCGGGCCGGTCACTGGAGTTGCGCGCAACCCGGCGATTGCCGGCTCCCCGCGAAACCGGCTGGTCGCGGGCGGCGGCGCTCCGGGTGGCCGGGCGCGCCGGGGTTCGCTTCATCGACCGGACCGGCCTGGCCTAGCTGGAGGCCGAGGCCGATGTTCGCACCCTGTACCGGTTCGACGTGCGTGCGCCGGAAGAGTGCTTGCAGGGCCATGCCGCCGCTTTCACGCCGGTCCCGGGCGGGCAGCTGGTGCAGGCCACCGACGAGCATGTCGGTGTCCGCGGCGCCCGCCTGGTGCTGGCCGACGGCGACGGTGTGGCCGCGGCGATGACCGCCTCATGGCTGCGCCAGATCGGTTGGGACGAGGTCTTCGTGCTGGAGGAGGGACTTGCCGGGGTGATCTGCGGGCACGCGCCGTGGCGGCCGCCCCAAGCGGCCCCGGCCCCGGACGCCGACGAGATCGGCGTTGCCGAACTGGAAGCGTTGCTCGCGGCCGAGGCGGTGACGGTGGCCGATCTGGCCCTCAGTCCGGCCTATCGCGCCGGTCACGTTCCGGGTGCGTGGTTTGTGGCGCGCTGGCGCCTGGCCCAGGATCTGGCAGCGTTGCCCGGAGATCGGCCGGTGGTTCTGACCTCGCCCGATGGGACGCTGGCGCGCTGGGCCGCGGCCGAAGCCGGGCGGCCGGTGCGGGTGCTGGCAGGGGGGACCGCAGCCTGGGGCGCGTCAGGGCGTTCGCTCGAATCGGGCGGGTCGGCCTATGGCTCGAAGCCCGATGACGTCTACCGCCGGCCCTATGAAGGCACCGACAATTCCGAAGCGGCGATGCGCGGCTATATCGCCTGGGAGCTTGGGCTGGTCGAGCAGATTCGCCGCGACGGCACGGCCGCGTTCCGGCCGATCTGACCAGGGGAGCGGCATGGTGGCGATCGAAGACAGGGGACCCGCGGAAGACGCGGACATGCCGGTGGTGGTTCGTCCGCTCAGCCTGTGGCGGCGGCTGACCGGTATTGCGGCGCTGCGCCGGGGCGTGATCCTGGTGCTGCTGGCGCTGATCTGGCAGGTCTATGCGCTGTGGCTCGACAGCCCGCTGATGATCCCGACCTTCACCGACACGGTGGCGGCGTTTTGGGACGCGGCGGTCAGCGGCCAGTTGCCGGCCATGGTCGGCACCTCGCTCAAGGTGCTGCTCATGGGGTACGGTCTTGGGGTGGGGATCGCGACGCTGCTGGCCGGGCTCGCTTCGGCGACGCGCTTCGGCGACGATCTCTTGGCGACCCTGACCGCGATGTTCAATCCGCTGCCGGCCATCGCCCTCTTGCCCATGGCCATGCTGTGGTTCGGCCTGGGTACGCCCTCGATTCTGTTCGTGCTGGTCCATGCGGTGCTGTGGCCGCTGGCACTCAACGCCCATGCCGGGTTTCGCGGGGTTAGCGAGACCCTGCGTATGGTCGGGCGCAATGCCGGCCTCGGCACCGTCGCCTTTATCGCCGGCATCCTGGTGCCGGCGGCGTTTCCCGCCATCCTGACCGGCCTCAAGATCGGCTGGGCCTTCGCCTGGCGGACATTGATCGCGGCCGAACTGGTTTATGGCGCGGCCTCGCGCTCGGGCGGCCTCGGCTGGTTCATCTTCGAGAACAAGAACCGGCTGGAGACCGCCAGCGTCTTTGCCGGCCTCGCCACCGTGATCATCATCGGCCTCTTGGTCGAGGCGCTGATTTTCCGGACCATCGAAGTCCACACCGTGCGCAAATGGGGCATGCAGCGCTGAGACTCAGGTGCGCCGGCTCAGCCCCCAGGTGATGCAGGCCCGGGCCAGGGCTTCGGTGCCGTCTATGACCCGGGCCGGCAATCGGTGGCCGGCGAAGGCCGCCGGGATTTCGGTGCAGGCCAGCAGCACGGCGTCGGCGCCGCCATCCAGCAGGGCTGCGATGGCGCGCTCAAACAGCGGCCGGGCGCGCTCCGGGGCGCCTTGCTTGACCAGGGCGATGGCGGGCAGCACCACGGTTTCAAGCTCGGTGTCGCGGCAGGTTCGGGTGTCGAAGCCGCGGCGGCAGAGCCGGTCCTGATAGATGCCCGCCTGCCAGGTGGCGCGGGTGCCGATGATGCCGACGGTCGCGCCCGACAGGCCGCCGGCCTCCAGGGCCGCTATCGCGGCGTCGGCGATGTGCAACAACGGTATCGGACTGGCGTCGTCGATGGCATCGGCCCAGTGGTGGGCGGTATGGCAGGGCAGGGCGATGGCCTTGGCACCGGCCGCGACCAGCCAGTGCATGCCCGCCAGCAGCGCCGGCAGTGGTGACGGCCCGGAACCGGTCAGTATCGGCGCCACCCGGTCGGGCACCTGGGGCACCGCGTAGACCAGCACCGGCAGATGGTCGGCGTCCCGGGTGGCGGGGGTGAGCGCAACCAGCTTGGCCAGGAAATCGACGGTGGCCAGCGGCCCCATGCCGCCCAGCACGCCCAGGGTGTCGGGGCGGCCGGCGGCGGTGGTGAGCGGGTCAGGCAGCACGGAAGGTGTCCTGATAGGCAAAGAGGCCGGCGCTGCCGCCGGTGTGCAGGAACACCACGTTTTCGCCCGCGGCGAAACGGCCCTCGCGGATCAGGCCGATCAGGCCGGCGGCGCCTTTTCCGGTGTAGACCGGGCAGAGCAGGATGCCTTCGAGCCGGGCGAACAGCGTCACCGCCTCGATCATCTCGGGGGTTGGCAGGCCGTAGCCCGGGCCGACGAAGCGGTCGTCGACCTCGACCGCCGAGCGCGGGATGTCGCCTCGGACGCCGAGCCGCTCGGCGGTCGCCTGGGCCAGGGCGTAGACCGCCTCCTCCTGTTTCGGGCGCGGGGCGCGCACGCTGATGCCCAACACGGGGATGCCGCTGTTGGCGCCGGCCAGGCCGGCCACCAGTCCGCTCTGGGTGCCGGTGCTGCCGGTGGCGGTGACGACCGCATCGACGTACAGATGGCGCTCGTTGGCTTGATGCAGCAGTTCCAGCCCGGCCGCGACATAACCCAGCGCCCCGGTGGTGTTGGACCCGCCGCCCGGTATGACATACGGCTTCGCGCCTCGGGCGCGCAGATCGGCGGCCAAGTCCTCCAGAGCCTTTGCCATATCGGTGCCGCCCGGACGATGGTGCAGGACGGCACCCAACAGGCCATCGAGGAAGACATTTCCACCGTACAGGTAATCGCGGTCGTCGGTGTCGACCCGCCGCTCGAGCAGCGCCTCGCAGTGGAGGCCATGGCGTGCCGCCGCCGCGGCGGTCTGGCGGACATGGTTGGACTGGGTCGCACCCTGGGTGACCAGGGTGTCGGCGCCTTGGGCCAGCGCCTCGCCGACCAGGAACTCCAGCTTGCGAGTCTTGTTGCCGCCGGTGGCAAGGCCGGTGCAGTCATCGCGTTTGATCCACAGCGTCGGACCGCCGAGATGGGCGCTGAGACGCGGCAAAGGCTCCAGCGGCGTTGGGGCCTGGACCAGATGGACGCGGGGAAAGCGGGCGAGGTGCATGACTGAATTCCAGTTAAATGGCGTGAAATGCCACTGTCGGTGACGGCCCATCCGTTAAATGTCTTGCCGCCTTCGACGTTCACTGGTAGTCTACAGGTATTATAGTCTTATGCAAGGGGTGGTCATGGGCGAGGTTCGGAAGCGGCGGCTGGCGGCTGTTTTGGCTATCGTCGTGGGTCTTGCTCTGGTTCCGTCCGGCGCGGCGCGGGCGGAGCAGAACGAGGTTCGGATCGCCATCCAGTACGGCATCGGCTACCTGCCCCTGCATGTGGTCAGGCATCAGAAGCTTCTGGAACAGGAGGCGGCCAAGCGCGGCCTGCCCGATCTGGCCGTGACCTGGACCAATCTGGGCGGCGGTTCGGCGATGAATGACGGGCTGCTCTCGGGCAGCCTGGATCTGGTGTCCGGCGGGGTCGGGGCGTTCGTCACCATCTGGGCCAAGACCCGGGGCTCGCTCGACGTGCGCGGGGTGGCCTCGCTCAATGCCCTGCCGATCTATCTGGTCACCAACAATCCCGCCGTCGGGAGCCTCAAGGACCTGACCGACCAGGACAAGATCGCGTTGCCGGCGGTCGGGGTCTCGATTCAGGCCGTGACGCTCCAGATGGCGGCCGAACAGGCGTTCGGCCCCGGTCATTACCGGGACCTGGACCGGTTCACCGTGACCATGAAGCACCCGGACGCGCTGTCGGCCCTCTTGTCCAAGGGCGCCGGCATCACCGGCCATTTCGGCGGCCCGCCGTTCCAGGAGCAGGAACTGGCGGCGCCCGGCATCCATCGTCTGCTCAGTTCCTACGACGTGCTCGGCGGTCCCGCGACCTTCAACTCGGTGTGGACCACCGCCGCCTTCCGCGAGCGCAATCCCCTGATTTATGACGCCTTTCTGGCGGCGCTGCGCCAGGCGATCGACCTGATCAACCGCGATCCCGACGAGGCGACGCGCATTTATCTTGCCGAGGACGAGTCCAAGCTCGATCCCGCCTTCGTGCGGCGGCTGATCACCAGCCCCGACGCCCACTTCACCACGACGCCGCTCAACATCCTGAAATACGTCAGCTTTATGCACAAGACCGGCGCGATCAAGGCCGACGCCCAGTCCTGGAAAGACCTGTTCTTCCCGGAAATCCACGGCGAGCCGGGGAGCTGAAACGGGCCGTGGCCATGATCTTGGAGTCCGCCCCGGTCGAGAACATCGTTCGTGCCCTCTATATCCGTGCCCTGAAGCGGCTGCCCGAGCCTGTCAAGGCGGCCATCGGCGGGCTTGAGCGGGCGGAGACCGACGCCACCGCCCGGACCGTTCTCGCCACCATGGCCGAGAATGTCCGGGTGGCCGAACGGGACGACGGCCTGCTGTGCCAGGACACCGGCATTCCCCTGGTCACCATCACCATCGGCCGGGGCGTCAGTTTCGATGGCGTCGACATCGGCGAGGCTGTGGCGAAAGGGGTTCGCCGCGCCACCCGCGAGCACCCGCTGCGTTCGTCGGTGGTCCATCCGATCACGCGGGCCAACGCCCACGATTCAACCGGGCCAGGGGTGCCGGTGATCGAATTCCGTTTCGATCCGGAACCTGATTTCGTGCGCCTCGAGCTGGTGCCCAAGGGCAGCGGTTCGGAGAACGGCTCATATCTCGGCATGCTGCTACCCGCCGATGGGCTCGACGGGGTCAAGCGCTTCGTCATCGACGCCGTTCTCAAGGCGGGCGGCAAGGTCTGTCCGCCAACCATCGTCGGTGTCGGGCTGGGCGGAACCTCGGATGTGGCCATGCATCTGGCCAAGCTGGCCGCGACCCGGCCGCTGGGCACGCGCTGTCCCGATGCCGCCGGGGCCGCCCTGGAAAGCGCCTTGAGTCGGGCGGTCAACGGTTTGGGCATCGGTCCCCAGGGGCTGGGTGGCGACGCCACCGCCTTCGCGGTTCAGGTGGAACTGGCCGCCACCCATATCACGCTCAATCCGGTGGCGGTGAACATCCAGTGTCACTCCGCCCGGCGCGCCTCGGCGACGGTGACGCCGGCCGGCGTCGTCTGGGGGGATTAGGCGATGGCCGACATCACCCTGACGCCGCCCTTCACCGAGACCATGATCCGGGACTTGCATGCCGGCGACCGGGTGACGGTGCGGGGCACCCTGTTCGGCATTCGCGATGCGACCCAGATCCATCTGTTCGACCGCGACCGCCACACCCGCTTCGATCTTTCGGGCCACGCGGTCATTCACACGGCACCTAACGTCCGATCAGTGCCGATCGGGCCGGCGCATCCGGCCGGCTACGCGCCGGTCTCGGTCGGCACCACCACCAGCCTGCGCATGGAACGCTTTACCCGGCCCTTGCTCCAGCGGCTGGGCGTGCGGGCGATCATCGGCAAGGGCGGGCTGGGAGCGGACTCGCTGGCGGCATTCGGCACCTTCGGCGGGGTCTATCTGGCGGTGGTCGGCGGCGCCGCCGCCCTTGAGACCACCTGGATCGAGCGCATCGACGACGTCGATCTCGACGACCTCAACCCCGAAAGCCTGTGGAAATTCGCCGTCCGCGACTTCGGACCGCTGCTGGTGACGATGGATACCCACGGGAATGATCTGCATGAGGTGGTGCGCGCCCGCGCCCGCCACAACCGGACAGCAGTCCTCGCCGGGTTGGGCGTGACTTCGTGATCCGTCTCGAGACCGATATTCTGATCCTGGGATCCGGCGGCGCCGGGCTGTTCGCGGCTCTTCACGCCAAGGCCGGCGCTCCCGAAGCGTCGGTCACCGTCGCGGTCAAGGGGCTGCTCGGCAAGTCGGGCTGCACGCGCATGGTTCAGGGCGGCTACAATGTTGCCGTCGGTCCCGGCGACAGCGTCGAGCGCCACTTTCTCGATACGATCGAAGGCGGCGGCTGGATCAACGATCAGGACTTAGCCTGGAAATTGGTCGAGACCGCGCCGGCACGGGTGCGCGAACTGGAAAACCAGATCGGCTGCTTCTTCGACCGCGGTCCCGACGGCGGCCTGCACCGCAAGGCGTTTGCCGGCCAGAGCTTCGATCGCACCGTCCACAAGGGCGACCTGACCGGCATCGAGATCATCGGACGCCTTGCCGAGCAGGTCTGGGCGCGCGACATCCGACGGCTCGAAGACCATCGCGCCATAGCCCTGCTGCCCGATGCCGCCGGGGCGGCGCTGGCCGGCGTGCTGTTCATCGACATGCGCTCGGGCGACTTCACGCTGGTCCGGGCGCGGGCGGTGCTGCTGGCCACCGGCGGCGGCCCGACCATGTATCGCTATCACACGCCCTCGGGCGACAAGAGCTGCGACGGGATGGCCATGGCCTTGCGCGCCGGCCTGCCGCTCCGCGACATGGAGATGGTGCAGTTTCATCCCACCGGGCTGCTGGCAGGGCCGGGGACCCGGATGACCGGCACCGTGTTGGAGGAGGGGTTGCGCGGAGCGGGCGGCTGGTTGCTGACCGGAGGCGGCGAGCGCTTCATGCTGCGCGTCGACGACCGGGCCGAACGCGCCACCCGCGACATCATCAGCCGCACCATGATCGAGGAAATCCGGGCGGGGCGGGCCACGCCCCATGGCGGGCTCTACCTCAAGATGGCCCATCTTGGCCCGGCCCGGGTGCGTGCCGAGTTCAAGGGTATGGTCGAGCGTTGCGCCGACTGCGGCCTTGATCTCGCGGGCGGACTGGTCGAGGTGATTCCCTCGGCCCACTACATGATGGGCGGCGTCGTTTTCGCCCCTGACGGCAGCACCGCGCTGCCCGGCCTGTTCGCGGCGGGCGAGGACACCGGCGGGGTTCACGGCGCCAACCGGCTGGGCGGCAACGGCGTTGCCGACTCCACCATCTTTGGCGGCATCGCCGGGGACACCATGGCGGCGTGGCTACGCGATGCCTCCGGCTTTCGCGAACCCGATCGGGACCTGCTTGACCAAGCCGCCGGGCGCGCGCTGGCGCCCTTGCACCGGAACGGGGCCGGACGCTTGGCCGACCTGCGCGACCGACTGGCGACGCTGATGTGGGACAAGGTCGGCATCCTGCGCACCGGCCGCGACCTCGCCGACGCAGAGGCGGCGCTGGCCGATCTGGGTGCGGAACTGGCCGAAACCGGCGCTGGAAGCGCCTCTCCGGCCTACAATCCGGCGTGGCACGACTGGCTCAATCTGGAAAACCTGATCCTGGTCAGCCGGGCGATCCTCCTGGCGGCACAGACCCGGCAGGGCTCGCGCGGCGCCCATTATCGCTGCGATTTCCCGGAACCGGGTGATCTGGCGGCGTCCTCTTACACCGAAGTCCGCTTGCAGGGCGAGGTGCTGACGGCGGCCAACCGGCCGGTGCGCCACACGCGGGTTCGCCCGGCGCAGGAGACCGGGCGATGACCGCGGGCGAGGTGATTACGGTGACGATCCGGCGCGGCGGCGAACACGGGGCGCCGGTGCCGGTTGATTTCCGGGTGCCGATCACCGGCGACCCGACGGTGCTCGACCTTGTGACCGCCATCCAGCGCGACCAGGCGCCCGACCTGGGTTACCGCTTCAGTTGCCGGGTCGGCATGTGCGGCTCGTGTGCGATGCTGGTTCAGGGGCGGCCGCGCTGGACCTGCCGGACTCGGGTCAGTCTGGTCGCTCGTCGCGGTCGCCTTGACCTCGCGCCGTTGCCGGGCCTGCCGGTGGTCAAGGATCTGGCGGTGGACATGGCGCCGTTCTTCGAGAAATGGGCAGCGGCGGGCGGCGGCTTCCGGCCCTGCGAGAGCGGCGACGCCGTGCTGGCCCTGGTGGCGCCCGAGTCTCCGGCCCGGCGCAATGCCGATGCCGCCATCGAGTGCATCGGTTGCGGCGTCTGCGCCGCCGCCTGCCGGGTGGCCGGGGCCGAGCCCGGATATCCCGGGCCGGCGGCGCTTAACCGGGTCTGGACTCTGGTCAATGACGTGCGCGACGCCGACGGTCCGCGGCGCCTTGCGGAAGTGGCGGGGCCGGGCGGCCTCTTCACCTGCCACAGCCAGGGCGCCTGTACCGCGTGTTGCCCCAAGGGCCTCGATCCCAGCCGCTCGATTGCCGGCCTGAAACGGGCCGCGGTGCTGGCGGCGCTGAGAGGCGAGCCATGACCCCGGTACGGCGCCACGTCCTGCTGTGGCTGGGGCAAAGGCTGGCCGGGCTGCTGCTGGCCGGCGGTTTGGCGATTCATCTGTTTCAGGTTTGGAGCGTCGGCGGGGCGGCGTTGGTCGCGCGGCCGGGCGGTGGCGTCGGGTGGCCGTTGTTTTATGCCGGTGTCGTCGGGTTGGCGCTGATCCACGGCGGTCTTGGCGTGCACGGCCTGTGGCGGGAACGCCGTCATGGCCTGGCCGCGCTGTCCATCCAGCGATTGACCGGCATCGCCCTGGTCCTGTTCGTCCCGGTTCATGTTTCGGTCTCGATCGCTTGCGTGGTTTGTCCCGCACTGGCCGCGACGGTGTTTCAGGTGGCCGCTCTGCCGCTTCATCGCGGGTTCGAGGCGGCGGTGGTGGCGCTGGTGGTCGGGCATGGGCTGGGCGGACTGCGGGTGCTGGCGCTGGAAGGGCTGCTCTGGTCGCGGGGGCAAAAAGCCCTGGCCTGGATCGCCGCCGGTCTGACCATGGCCGCGGCCGTTGCGGTGCCGGCAGGGGCGTGGTGACGCGCGGGGCGGGGTTGTTGCCGTCGGCCCGAGATCACCAAGTCACGCGAGGCTCCGGCGCGCGAGTTCGGGATAGGGGCGCGCGTAGAAGAATCCCTGCACGAGGTCGACGCCGACACCCATCGCCAAGGCGTGCTGGCTCGGAGTTTCGATGCCTTCGCAGACCACTTGGGCACCGAGATCGTGGATGATTTCCACCAGTTTCGGCAGGATGATCCTGGCCCTGGGGTTGGTTTCGGACTGGACGATCAGGCTGCGGTCGAGTTTGACGATGTCGGGCGACAATTGCCAGAGCCGGTCGAAATTCGAATGCTGGCAGCCGAAGTCATCAATGGCGACCCGGTAACCTCGCTTCTGGTAGGCGGCAACCGCATCGACCAGGCAATCAAGATCGTCGATCCGTGATTCGATGATCTCCAGCACCACTTGGGACGGCTGCAAGCCGCAATGTCTGAGCAGCCTCTCGAAAATATCGCCGTGGTTGCCGCTGCTGACATTCGACAGATGCCCGCCACCGACATTGAGAAACAACAGATCGTCGGGCACGGCGAGACTGACGAAGTTGAGGGCGTGGATCGTGCGGCACAGGCGGTCGAAATAGACGATGTCGTCGGCCGTCTCGGGAACCCGGAAGGCCTGCTCCGGAGGGACGTCCCGTCCGTTGGCGTCACTGGCGCGCAAGAGGGCTTCCCAGGCAAAAGGCTTCATCGTGGCCGTCAGAAACAGGGGCTGAAAGACACTGCGCAGTCGCAGGCCCTCGTAGCAACCGATGGCTCGGCTGTCATCACGTCCGAGCCATCGAGTGGCGGTCGGCGAGCCGTTGGCCGGCCGATCGAAATACGCGACCAACCTTTGAAACCCTGCGGGCTCACTTCTCGTATTTCGGTGAATCATGTTCATCGAATGACGCCTATTGGGATTCGTTATCTGCACCGCCCCGGGTATGAAACAATTATCGGTCTTCGCAGCAGACCTTGGTACCGCGAGACCCTGTTCGATCGACACGGGCGGTGGCCGAGGACGCGTTACCGTAGCGGGGACGCGTTACCGTAGCGGGGTCGTGCCTCCCGTCGCGCCGACAGGTCCGGGTGCCCGATTGAAGACGTGTCCCGGACGGAGGGTGCCCGGTCGGCCGTCGGCGGCATAGGTTTCCAGGGCGCGGGCCAGGGCCGACAGGCCGGACCGACGGATCGGCAGGTAGGGTTTGTTCCAGCGTCGGCATAGGCGCTTGATTTCGGCCAGGGCCGAGTGGCTGACGCAGTCCACCGGGAACACCACGGCGTCGGCGCGGCCGAACAGGCTCTTCAGCCGCCCCATGCTTTCTTCCATGCCACCGTCGTGATGGGCGAAGCTGCCGTTGCAATCTTCCACGAGGCGCCTGAAGTGGGCGACGCCCTGAAGGTGCCCGCCAATGTAAAGAATGGTGCGGTTGCCCAAATCCGGCCGAGATGGGCAGGCGTTGGGCTGGGGTTTGCCGGGGTTGCGGGGCTTCGCCATGTCACACCTCGCTTTCAGATCGTGGCCATCGCCGCTGGCCTTCAGCCCCCGGCCTTGCCACGAAAGTACAATGCATCGCCGGTAATAAGAGTATAATCACACATAATGGCACTTAGTTCTACATAAATCCGATGGACCTAGTGATGTTATGGTGAGTGGCGGGTGGCCCATGTTGTCGGAGCCACTCGGGGGCTGCTGTCGCTTCACACGGGCGAACCGATCGGGACGTGAGGAGGGGTTGGCGAAGACGCCACCCGGCCTGATCTGGCTAACGCGGGAATAGATGTGCCCCGGCTGTTCCAGGTTGAACAGCGCGGCGGCGTGGTCGGCGTCACGAAACACATAGGAGGTGGTCTGGTAAATCGGCACCGCCCGCGCCCCGGTCACCGGGTCCGGTTGCTGGCCGGCGTGCAGGCTGAGGGTCTCGAGTCCGAAGGCGTCGGGGAACGGCATTCGCAGGTTCCCAAAATTGAACATATACGCCCAGTAAAAATTATTATATTCACCAGAACTGTAGCGGCGGAGACGCTCGTCTGCAAGTCTGTTAGTTTGGTGGGGTGTCCCGGGCCATGGACCGGGCGTCATAGATCAGGAGAACCGGCCAGCATGCTCTCGAAGAAGGCGAAGTACGGATTGAAGGCACTCCTGTTTCTAGCCGATCAACCGGGTGACCGGACGGTACTGATTGCCGATATCGCCGCTCGCGAGCGCATTTCCAAAAAGTTTCTGGACATGATTTTGCTGGAGATGCGTAACGCGGGGATTCTATCGAGCCGCAAAGGCAAGGGCGGCGGATACGCCCTGGCGTTGCCGCCGGAGCGGATAAGGATGGCACGGTGATCCGCCTGCTCGACGGGCCGTTAGCGCCGGTGCCGTGTGTCAGTCAGACGGCCTACCGGCGGTGCGACGACTGTGTCAGCGAAGAGACGTGTCGCGTTCGGCGACTGATGGGGCAGGTGCGTGATGCCGTGGCCGGGATTCTCGATTCGACCACTCTCGCAGAGTCCAGCCGGCCGGTCGGAACCCGGGACGGCCAGTTGAACTACGACATCTGATATAAAGAACAACTCGGCGATGTTGAAAATTCCGGATTAGATCATTTCTCTGGTAGAAATATATTGACGACCGTTCGGCGGTCTGGCATTATCAAAGGACGGTGCGGGCCGTCAGCCGGCCCATGCCGAATGCAGACCGGAACAAGGACCTCGCGGAATGTTCGTCCTCGCTCGCCAGCCCCCGTGTCGACACCGAATGTCGGACGCGTGTCCTGCCGGTTGTTGCCAGTGACCGATGCCGCCGGCTTGACCTGACAGCCATCGGCACGCCAGGTGCTGGCCGAGCACGACAAGCGGCCCTGTTCAGCCTGCACCACGTGCCGATGCCGCTCCAGACCCGGGCGCTGGCAGAGGCGGCTCGGGTGCTGCGGCCCGGCGGCCGGCTTCATGTGGTCGAGCCGGTGGCGGCGGGGCCGTACTTCCAGCTCCTGCGCTGGGTCGAGGACGAGACCGAGGTGCGGGCGGCGGCGCTCGAAGCCCTGAAGGCCGCGCCGTCGCGGGGCTTCGAGCCGGTGGACGAGGCCGCCTGTCTCCACATCGAGCGCTTCGCCGACTTCGAAGACTTCACCCGAAAGGCGGTGTCGGTCGATCCCGCCCGGCGGGCAGCCTTGCCCCGGGTCGAGGGCGAGGCGCGCACCGCCTTCGCCATCCATGGCCGCTCCGAAGGCGGTGACCACGTGTTCGAGCAGCCGGTACGGCTGTTTCATTACCAGCTTCGATAGGTGCCGATGAAATGCCGCCTGGAAAACTGATCCCGTTGTCCGAAGCCGTCCGTCGCTACACCCGGGACGGCATGGAATATGCCAGCGGCGCCGCCCTGCCGGTCGGCTCCGACGCCATCGTGTTCGGCCGTGAACTGCTGCGTCAGGGGCGCAAGGACCTGCACGCGATCTTCCACTGTAACAGCCAGCAACTCAACCTTCTGGCGGCGGCCGGTGCCGTCGCCAAGGCCGAGTGCGGCTTTTCCGGGCTGGAGGTGTTCGGCTTCGCCAACGGCCTGCGCCGCGCGGTCGAGAGCGGCCGGCTGGAGCTGGAGGATTATTCCAACCTGTCCATGACCTTGCGTCTGCTGGGCGGGGCGCTGGGCTGGCCGTTCGTGCCGGCCACGGTCAATGTCGGCTCGGACATCCAGGACCGCTCGGCCTTCGCACCCGACGAGTATCCATGCCGGAGCAAGATCGCTACCGTCACCGATCCATTCAGCGGCCGGGAGATTGGGGCGCTACGGCCGCTGATCCCGGAGCTTGCGGCGATTCACGTGTCCCTGGCCGATCCGTTGGGCAACACGATCATGCTCGGCACCGAATGGAGCCGCTTCGAGCTGTCCCGGGCGGCCAAGCGGGTGGTGGTGATCGCCGACGCCATCGTCGACACCGCCTGCATGCGCCAATATCCCAATCTGGTGCGTATTCCCGATCTGGTGGTCGAAGCGGTGGTGTGGTGGCCGTTCGCGGCCTGGCCCCAGAGTTCGCCCGGCCTCTACGATGTCGACGAGGCGCACATGAAACTGATGAACCAGGCGCTGGCCACCGAAGCGGGGACGGCGGGCTACCTGCGTGACTTCGTCGAGAGCTACGACGACATCGGCGGCTATCTGGACATCATCGGCCGCGACACGGTGGCGGCCCTGAGCCGGGGGCCGACCTCGTTCCTGCTCGACCCGTACCGATCGTGGATTCTGCCGCCGGAGGTCCTGCAATGAGCGCGCCCTATACCGGCCAGGAGATGATGGCCATCGCCACCGGACGGGAAGTCCAGGACGGCGAGCTGGCCATCTTCGGGGTTGGCCTTTCCATGCTGGCCGGCTTCTTCGCACAGGCCCACCACGCGCCCAACGTCCGGGCCATGACCGAGGGCGGGGTCTACGGCGCCACGCCAGTCGGCGGTCTGCCCTGGGGCATCGAGTGCAACCGCATCTCGGCCAACGCCACCAGCTTCACTTCGGCCCTTGATGCGCTGGGTTGCCTGGTCGCCTCGGGCCGTTGCGACGTTGGCGTGATCGGCGCGGCCCAGGTCGACAAGTTCGGCAACGTCAACACCACCGCCATCTGGGACGGCGACGGCGTCATCGGCGACCGCTATCGCCTGCCCAAGACCCGGCTCAACGGTGCCGGCGGTGCCAACGACATCGCCTGCGGCGCCGGCCGTTTCATCATCATGGCCGCTCACGAGGCCAAGCGCTTCGTAGACAAGGTCAGCTACATCAGTTCGCCCGGCTATCTGACCGGCGGTGACGCCCGGAGCCGTTACGGCTTCACCGGCGGCGGTCCCAGCGCGATCATCACCACCCTCGGCATTCTGCGCCCCGACCCGGACAGCAAGGAGTTCCGGCTTGATGGCTGGTTTCCTTTCTCCAGTATCGAGGAGATCAGGGCCAACACCGGCTGGAACCTGAAGGTCGCACCCGATGCCCGGGCGGTTCCAGAGCCTACGCCCGAGGAACTGGCCGCCTTGCGCCGGGTGGATGAAACCGGGGCCTTGCGCCGCAAATGATACCGTGTTCGGAAAGTTTTGACTTTTCGAACACGGTATCATGATTATGATCTATGGAGAGCGTGACATGACCGAGTCGCCCTTGCTTTGGCGTGTCGACGCCGGCGGCGTTGCCACCCTGACCTTGAACCGGCCCCAGGCGCGCCGGGCATCGCCCTGGTGGAACGCGATGTCGGCTTGGGCGCTCAGTCGGCGCGCGTGCTCCAGCAAGGTGGGCGAGGGATCGAGCCCGACCGTGCGCTTCACCCGTTCAAGGCCGGCGATGGAGCGCGTGACCGGGCCGGTGCCGCAGCCGATGTCGAGGACATGGGCGCCTTCCGGCAAAGCCAGGTCCGCGAGATATGCCGATCGTAAAACCTGCTGGCGCGGATCGGCTTCGGCGATGGCGGCGTAGACGTCGGCCATGGCAACCCTCCCCCTTTTATTGTGCATTAATCTGCTTGAATGATGGTCTTGTCAATATGCCGCTATTGCCGTATAAATAACGATCGGTTACCACATGATACAGTCGTTAAATATGGAGATCGAGCCATGGTGGGTTTTCTGCGCGAACCGGACGGGCAACGGGTTGGTGGTGTGAACGGGCGGATCGTTTCCCGGCGCGCCCTGATGCGCGGGGCGGCCGCGGCGGGGCTGGCTTTGCCGTTTGGCCTGGGCGGGATGGGGGACGGGGTCGATGGCGACTGGCTGGCCGGGGATATTTGCTCGTCCGCGGTTGCCGCCGAACCGGTGGTGACCGGCGCCTTGAAGCCGATCAAGCTGGGCTGGTTCCCCAACGCCACCTGCCTGGCTCCGGTGGCGGCGGCGCAGAAGCTGGGTTTCTTCGCCAAGCATGGCCTCGACGTCGAACTGATCAACTTCGCCGGCACCACCGATCAGTTGCTGGAGGCGCTGTCCACCGGCAAGGCCGACGCCAGCGTCGGCATGGCGCTACGCTGGCTGAAGCCGCTGGAGCAGGGCTTCGACGTGAAGCTGACCGCGGGCACCCACGGCGGCTGCCTGCGCCTGCTGGTCTCCAAGGCCTCGGGCATCACGACCCTTGACGGTCTGCGCGGCCAGACCATCGCGGCGACGCCTGGCGGCAGTCCGGGCAAGAACTTCTTTTCGGTGCTGCTGGCCCGGCGCGGCTTCGACCTGGCCAAGGACGTGACGTTCCGCGAGTATCCCGGCGACCTGCTGGCGGCGGCGGTGGACAAGGGCGAAGCGGTGGCCATCGCCCATCAGGACCCCGACACCTTCCGGTTCCTCAAGACCGGGAATTTCGTCGAGCTGGCCACCAACCTGTCGGGCGAGTACGCCAACCGGGTGTGCTGCCTGATCGGCGTGCGCGGCTCGCTGATCCGCGAGGACCGCGCGACCGCCAAGGCGCTGACCCTGGCCCTGCTGGAGGCCCAGGACCTGACCCATCATCACCCGGAACAGACCGCGGACGCGTATGCGCCCTTCGTCACCAATGCCAGCCGCGACGACATCATCGCCATCCTCAAGAGCCACACCCACGGCGCCCACCCGACCGGCGGTGAATTCAAGCGGCAGTTGGGCCTCTATGTCGAGGAGCTGAAGTCGATCAACGTGATCAAGGCGTCAACGGACCCGGTGCGCTTCGTCGACAAGATCGTCGACGACGTGCTCGCCTGAACCGGGGAGGCGGCGATGACTGTAACCGGCGAACTTTCGACCCTGGAGCCGGCGGTTGTGCCGGAAAGAACGGGGACCGGCCCCTGGCTACAGCCTTGGGTCGGGGGACTGGCGGCGGGGGCGCTATGGGTGGGGGCCGGCGCACTCACCGCCGCCTGGCCCGATGCCGACGACTGGGCCTACACCCGAGAACTGGCGGCCGCTGAGGCAGTCGGCGGCGCCCTGCTGGTCCTGGTCGGCCTGTTGGGCAGCCGGACCGGCGCGCTGTTCGAGCGGCTGCGTAACCTCGCCCCCTGGCTGATCGTGCTGGCACTGGCTTTGGCGGTCTGGGAGGTGGCGGTGGCCAAGCTCAACCTGCTGCCACGCCCGTTCTTCGCCCCACCCCAGGCCTTTCTCGAGGTCTACCTGGACGACGGCCGGCGGCTGGCCGAATGTGCCTTCGCCTCCTTCGGCCTGTTGGCCGTGGGTTATCTGCTGGGCGCGGTGGCCGGCTTCACCGCCGGAGTGGCCATCGGCTGGTCGCGGGCCGTGGCCTATTGGGGCCACCCGCTGTTGCGGCTGATCGGGCCGCTGCCGGCCACCGCCTGGCTGCCCATCGCCTTCTTCGCCTTTCCGTCGAGCTGGAGCGCCAGCGTCTTCCTGATCGCCCTGGCCTCGGCGATTCCGGTGGCGGTACTGACCTGGTCGGGAGTCGCCGGGGTCAACAGCGCCTATTACGACATCGCCCGGACCCTTGGTGCCAGTCCGCGCTTCCTGGTGCTGCGGGTGGCCATCCCGGCTGCCATGCCGCACGTCTTCGTCGGCCTGTTCATGGGACTGTGCATGGCCTTTTCGGTGCTGGTGGTGGCCGAGATGGTCGGGGTCAAGGCCGGGCTCGGCTGGTATCTGCAATGGGCCCAGGGTTGGGCCGCCTACGCCAACATGTATGCGGCGCTGCTGGTGCTGGCGCTGGTGTGCTCGACGCTGGTGGGGCTGTTGTTCCGGGTCCGCGACCGGGTGCTGGTCTGGCAGAAGGGATTGCTGAAATGGTAGCCGCCGCACCCCTCCGTCGCGATCCCGAACCGGTGGTGGGTTTGGCCCTGGAAGTGGCGGGCGTCGATCACCGATTCGACCTGCACGGCGAGCCGCTGCCGGTGCTCGAGCAGATTTCCTTCCGGGTCGAGCCGGGCGAGTTCGTGGCGGTGCTCGGCCCCAGCGGCTGCGGCAAGTCGACCCTGCTGCGGCTGGTCGCCGGCCTGGAGCCGCCGACCACCGGCCGGCTGCTGGCCGATGGCGCGGCGATCGTCGGGCCGGATCCGTCGCGGCTGATGGTGTTCCAGGACCCGACGCTGTTTCCCTGGCGTACCGTGCGCGACAACGTGGCCTTGGGCCTGGAGGCGCGCGGCCTGATGCGCGGTGAACGGCACCGCATCCAAAAGGCCTTGGGTCTGGTCGGACTCGGCGCCTTCGCCGGCGCCTATCCGCACCAGCTTTCCGGCGGCATGGCCCAGCGCGCGGCACTGGCCCGGGCGCTGGTCAATGACCCGCGCCTGCTGATCCTGGACGAGCCCCTGGGCAAGCTCGACTCCCTGACCCGGTTGGGTATGCAGGGCGAACTGGTCGGTCTGTGGCGGCGCGCCGGGTTCACGGCGCTCCTGGTCACCCACGACATCGAAGAGGCGCTGGTGATGGCCACCCGGGTCCTGGTCCTCGGCCCCCGACCGGCCCGGCTGGTCGCCGACCTGCCGGTGGAGCGCGCCTATCCCCGTCACCGCGACGATCCCCATCTGGTGGCGCTACGCCATCGCATCCTGGAGCTGTTGGGACTGGCGGCGACGTGGTAAGGTTCCAGCCATGACCTCGAAAAAGACCTCGCCCGCGACCGTCGCCGCCCAGGCGCTGGGCTGGATCGACCCCGTCACCCGCGCGGTGGTGCCGCCGGTCCATCCGTCCAGCACCTTCGTCCGTGATTCCGACAACGGCTACAGCAGCGGCCGGATGTACGCCCGTGCCGACTGTCCGGGCTACGATCAGCCCGAGGCGGTGCTGACCGAGCTGGAGGGCGGCCGGGCGGCGGCGCTGTTCGCCTCGGGCCTGGCGGCGGCCAGCGCGGTGTTCCTGGCGCTGGCGCCCGGCGATCATGTGGTGATTCCACCAGTCATGTATTGGGCGCTCCGCCACTGGCTGCTGACCTTCGCCACCCGCTGGGGGCTGGCGGTCGAAATGGTCGACCCGACCGATCTCGACGCCGTGCGGGCCGCGGTGATTCCCGGGCGGACCAAGGTGGTCTGGGTCGAAACCCCGGCCAATCCGCTGTGGACGGTCTCGGATATCGCGGCGCTCGCCGGCATTGCCCACGCGGCCGGGGCCAGACTGGCCGTGGACTCGACGGTGGCCACGCCGGTCCTAACCCGACCGCTGGCGTTGGGTGCCGACATCGTGATGCATTCGGCGACCAAATATCTGAACGGCCATTCCGACGTGGTCGCGGGGGCGCTGGTCACAGGCAGCGACGACGATTTCTGGCAGCGGATCAAGACCAACCGGGCGCAGATGGGCGGCATCCTCGGCTCGTTCGAGGCTTGGCTGCTGCTGCGCGGCATGCGGACGCTGTTTGCCCGGGTGCCGCTGGCCTGCCGCTCGGCCCAGACCCTCGCCGAGCGGCTGTCGACCCATCCCAACGTTTTGGAGGTGCTGTACCCCGGTCTCCCCGGCTTCCCCGGCCACGAGACCGCCCGGCGCCAGATGATCGGCGGCTTCGGCGCCATGCTCTCGATCCGGGTGCAGGGCGGTGCTGCCGCCGCCATCGCCGCCGCAGCCCGGGTAACGGTCTGGAAACGGGCGACGTCGCTGGGCGGCGTCGAAAGCTTCATCGAGCACCGCGCCACCATCGAAGGCCCGACCAGCCCGGTCCCGCCGGATCTGCTGCGCCTGTCGGTGGGGCTGGAGGCGGTGGAGGATCTGATCGGCGACCTGACCGAGGCTCTGGATCGCGCCCCGGGATAGAGGAGGGCAGGGCTCAGATCGCCGCCGCCGGGAAGGCTTCGTCACCCGGGAGCCGGCGAGTGGCCTGATCCAGTTCGACCAGCAGGCGGTATTTCCAGGTGTGGAAGTCGGCGCCGGCCCGGTCGCGCGGGCGAGGCAGGGGCGGGACCAGCTTGGTGACGATCCGGCCCGGACCCGGGTGCATCACGACGATGCGGTCGGCCAGAAACAGGGCCTCTTCGATATCGTGGGTGACCAGGACCATGGTCGGCCGGTCGAACGCCCACAAGTCCAGCAGATGCTCTTCCAGATCGGTGCGGGTCAGGGCGTCCAGCGCCGAGAACGGCTCGTCCAGCAGCAGCACTTCCGGCCGTCCGACCAGGGCGCGGGCCAGCGCCACCCGCTGGGCCTGGCCGCCCGACAGCTCCCGCGGCCAGTGGCCGGCATGGGATGCCAGGCCGACCCGGGCCAGGGCCTCCGACACCCGCGTGCGCCGCTCGGCGGCCGGCAGGTGGCGGATGCCGAAGGCGACGTTCTGGTCGATGGTCAGCCACGGCATCAGGCGCGGCTCCTGGAAGACCTTGCCGATCTCGGGCCGCGGCGCCGTGACCGGCGTGCCGTCCAGGGCGACGGTGCCGGCGGTGGCGCGATCCAGGCCGGCGATCAGGCGCAACAGCGTGCTCTTGCCGCAGCCCGAGCCGCCGACGATCACCAGGAACTCGCCCGGGGCCACGGTCAGCCCGACCCCGTCCAGGGCCGGCACGCCGTTGGGATAGCGTTTGGAAACGTCCTTGATGTCCAGCATCGGGCTATTCCACCGGCTTGAAGCCGTCCTCCCAGCAAAGAAAGCGGGCGGCGACGGATGCCAGCAGCCAGTCGGTCAGCTTGCCCAACACCGCGAAAGCGGTGATCGAGGCCAGAATCACCGCCGGCCGGCCGGTTTGCTGGCCGTCCACCAGGAGGAAGCCCAGGCCCTGCTCGGCGCCCATGAACTCGGCCGCGACCACGAACATCCAGCCCAGCCCCAGGCCCGCGCGGAGCGCCGTCACGTAGCTTGGCAACGCCGCCGGCAGCAGGACCCGGACGATCATCTCGCCGTGGCTGAAGCGGAAGATGCGGCCGACCTCCACCAGCTTACGGTCGACGCTGAGGATGGCGGCGGTCAGGGCCAGATAGATCGGAAAGAACACGCCCACCGCGATCAGGATCACCTTGGACGCTTCGAAGATGCCGAACCACAGGATGAACATCGGGACCCAGGCGATCGAGGGAATGTTGCGCAACGCCTGGAGGGTCGGGTCGATCAGGCGCCGGGCGAGCGCCCAATAGCCCGACACCGCACCCAGCACGGTGCCGGCGGCGACGCCCAGCAGGAAGCCCAGCGCCACCCGCTGGAGAGTCGCCTGGATGTGCCCGATCAGATCGCCGGTGCGATACAGCTCGGCCAGGGTGGCCAGCACCCGGCTGGGTGGCGGCAGCAGGCGGCCGTTGCCCCAATGCAAGGCCACTGCCGCCTCCCACCCCAGCGCCAGGCCGAGCGGCAGGATCAGACCGACCGGCCAACGGACCGGTTTGATCACTTGATGCCCAGGCGCTGGACGAAGCTGACGTCGACCAGGGCGGCGGCGACCGCCGGCACGTCGACCTCGGCCGGCACGACCCCCGCCTGTTGCAGGGCAAGTCCGGCAGCCTCGATGGTCTTGCGCTGGCGGTCGCCGATGGCGCCGGTCGAAAGATCGGTGCGTTCCAACTGGCGGGCGGCGACCTCGTCGCTCAACTTGGCCTGGGCCGCGATGATCGACTTGAGTTCGCCGGGGTTGGCGAGACTGAAGGCGCGGGCCTTCTCATAGGCCGCCAGGACCTTAGCCACCAGTTCCGGGTGGCTGGCCGCGAAATCCTCGCGGGTGTCGAGCACGCCCCAAGTGTTGATTTCGGGGTTGCGGTAGAAGAGGTGGGCGCCGTCCTCCAACTCGGCCCGGGCCATCAGCGGGTCGAGGCCGGCCCAGGCGTCCACGTCACCCTTGGTCAGGGCCAGCCGGCCGTCCTGGTGCTGAAGCAGCACGATCCGTACGTCCTTTTCGCTCAAGCCGTGTTCGGCCAGGGTGCGGATCAGGAAGATGTGCGGGTCGGTGCCGCGGGTGGCGGCGATGCGCCTCCCTTTGAGGTCCTCCACCGTCTTGATGCCGGTGTCGGCACGGGTGACCAGGGCGGTCCATTCCGGCCGGGAATAGACGTAGATCGCCTTGACCGGATTGCCGTTGATCCGCGCCAGCAGTGCTGCCGCGCCCGCCGACGAGCCCACGTCGATGCTGCCGGCGTTAAGGAACTCCAGCGCCTTGTTGGAGCCGAGCGACAGCACCCAGCGGACCTTGATGCCGTCGGCGGCCAGCGATTCTTCCAGCCATCCCTTGTCCTTCAGCACCAGGCTGACCGGATTGTAATAGGCATAGTCGAGTCGGAGTTCGTCGACCTTGTCGGCGGCAAGGGCGCCGCCCGCGCCGCCGAGCAATCCCAGAACCACACCGGCCGCGCTCGCGCGGCGCCACAGATCAGCAAAAGACATCGGTTTCTCCAGTCGTAGGGACAAAGTCAGGCCGCCCGGCGGCCGATGATCTCGGGAATCACGTCGGGGTTGGCGACGGTGGTGCGGTCGCCCAGATCGTCGGTTTCGCCCCGGGCGATGCGCGCCAGGATGCGCCGCAGAATTTTGCCCGAGCGATTCTTGGGCAGGTCCGAGGCCCAATGGATCACATCGGGGCTGGCGATCGGGCCGATGCGGGTGCGCACCCAGTCGATCAACTCGCGGCGCAAGCCGTCGGTCTCGGGAAATTCGGCCTTGAGGGTGACGTAGGCGTAGATGCCCTGGCCCTTGATCGCGTGGGGAAAACCGACCACCGCGGCCTCGGCGACCTTGGGATGGGAGGCGATGGCGGTTTCCAGTTCGACCGTGCCCAGCCGGTGGCCGGAGACGTTGATCACGTCGTCGACCCGGCCGGTCAGCCAGTAATAGCCGTCGGCGTCGCGCCGGGCGCCGTCGCCGGTGAAATAGCGGCCGGGGAAGCGCCGGAAGTAGGTATCGACGTAACGTGCGTGGTCGCGGTGAATGGTCCGCGCCTGTCCGGGCCAGGGGGCGTCGATCACCAGATGGCCTTCGCCGGGGCCGGCGATCTCGTTGCCCTCGCCATCGACCAGGGCCGGCTGCACCCCGAAGAACGGTCGGGTCGCCGAGCCCGGCTTGAGCGGGGTGGCCCCGGGAATCGGTGCGATCAGGATGGCGCCGGTTTCGGTCTGCCAATAGGTGTCGACGATCGGGCAACGGCCGCCGCCGACCACCCGATGGTACCAGTGCCAGGCCTCGGGATTGATCGGTTCGCCCACCGAGCCCAGGAGACGCAGGCTGTGGCGGCTGGTGGCCAGCACCGGCGCGTCGCCCTCGCGCATCAGCGATCGCACCGCGGTCGGCGCGGTATAGAAGCTGGTGACGTGATAGCGGTCGACGATCTCCCAGAACCGGGCCGGCGTCGGATAGCCGGGCACGCCCTCGAACAGGACGATGGTGGCGGCGTTGGCCAGGGGACCGTAGAGCACATAGCTGTGGGCGGTGACCCAGGCGATATCCGCGGTGCACCAGTGGATGTCGCCATCATGATGGTCGAAGACGTATTTGTAGCTGAGGGCGGTGTGGACCAGATAGCCGCCGGTGGTGTGGATCACGCCCTTGGGTTGGCCGGTGGAACCCGAAGTGTAGAGAATGAACAGCGGGTCCTCGGCGCCTACCGCCACCGGCGGCGCCATCGGGTCGGCCGCGGCGACGAGGTTTTCGTAACGGTGATCGCGGCCGGGGCTGAACGGGACCTCGGCGCCGGTGCGCGTCACCACCACGACCGACCGCACCGACGGGCTTTCGGCCAGCGCCTGGTCGGCGTTGCGCTTCAAGGGCACCAGCCGGCCGCCGCGCCGGCTTTCGTCCGCGGTGATCAGCGCCTTGGCCCCGCAATCGTTGAGCCGCTGGGCCAGGCTTTCGGCGGAAAAGCCGCTGAACACCAGGGCGTGAACCGCGCCGATGCGGGCCGTGGCCAGGGCCGCGACGATGGCCTCGGGAATCACGGGCAGATAGATGCCGACGAAGTCGCCCGGACCCACGCCAAGGGTGGTCAGGGCGTTGGCAAGCCGGGAGACTTGGTCGTGCAGGTCCCG
The DNA here is from genome assembly GCA_903927615.1 of uncultured Rhodospirillales bacterium. GTDB lineage: Bacteria > Pseudomonadota > Alphaproteobacteria > Azospirillales > Azospirillaceae > BOG-933. The sequence continues at coordinate 38,634 of CAIYNU010000035.1, forward strand.
GTAGGTCAGGGTGCGCCGGTCCTCGGGCTCGTCGCCCTCCCAGAGAATGGCGGGACGGTCGCCGTGGCTGGCCAAGTGGCGATCAAGGCAATTCACCGAGGCGTTCAGGGTGCCGTCGGCGAACCAGCGGACTTGGGCGTCGCCGGAAAAATCGCCCTCGCGGACCCGGGTGAAGGGCCTGGTCCAGGCCAGCGCCCGCGCCGCCTCGCCCCAGAATCCGTCGGGATCCGCCACCGAGCGGCGATAGAGCGCGTGATAGCCGGCCTCGTCCAGATGGGCCGAGGCGGCGAAGGCCGCGGGAACGGGATGGGGGGCGGATGGGCGCATCGCGGCGGGCTCGGCAAAGTGCAATTATCGACTGGGGTAATGTTCTATAAATGGCATTTCGTGGTGTCAATCCTGTTGCATAGGCCAGCGTATATATGTGTAATAAGCCGCCGCCAACGACGTTACCTTGGGCTGGCCGGGTAAGGCCGGCCCGCCACCGCCAACCGAGGACCCGCCGCCCATGACCCTTTCCGCCGACGACCTGCGCGCACTTCAGGCTCCACTCAAGGACCGCTACCGGATCGAGCCCGTCGCCGCCCTGGTCACGCTGACCTCGGTCGGGCAATTGGACGGCGAGGGCATCGCCTGCCGGGTCGATACCGGGCGGGCACTGGTCGAGGCCGGGCTGCACCCGGCGACCGGCGGCAGCGGACTCCAGGCCTGTTCGGGCAACATGCTGCTGGACGCTCTGGCGGCCTGCGCCGGCGTGACCCTGCGCGCCGTGGCCACCGCGCTCGGCATCGAGCTGCGTAGCGGGACCGTCCATGCCGAAGGCGACCTGGACTTTCGCGGCACGTTGGGCGTGGCCAAGGACGCCGCGGTGGGCTTCACCGGCATCCGCCTGCGCTTCGAGTTGAACACCGACGCCATGCCTGACCAGATCGCCACCCTGGTCAAGCTGACCGAGCGCTATTGCGTGGTGTTCCAGACGCTGGCGCGGCCACCGGCCCTCAGCCTGACCGTGCGCGCGATCGGCGGTGAATCATGAAGACCGTCGCACGCGTTTTGCTCATCGCCGGGGCGATGCTGGGTCTCGGTCTGGCCCAGGCCCAGGCCCAGGCGGGTTCGACCCGGATCGAGATCGGCTACATTCCCATTCTGGCCTCGACGCCGCTTTTCGTGATGGCGGCCGAGGGCTGGGCCAAGGACGAGGGACTGGACCTCAACCTGACCAAGTTCGAGGCCGGAACCGCGGCGATCCAGGCCCTGGCCGCCGGCAAAATCGACGCCATCTATGCCGGCATCGGCCCGGTGCTGGTGGCGCGCGGTGCCGGCGTCGGGGTCTCGGTGGTCGCCAACAGCGCCGTCGAGGAATTGGCCCTGGTCACCCGGGGTGAGCTTGCCGGTTTCGCTCGCAAGCAGGCTTCCCGCGACGCCATCATCGCCTTCGCCGACGCCAAGGGCCGCAAGGTTCGCATCGCCACCCAGCCGCCCGGTTCGGTCCCCGATACCGTGCTTCGTCACTGGCTGACCAAGGTGGCGGCGATTCCCGCCGACAAGGTGGAACTGGTCAGCATGGGCATCGAGAAGACCCAGCAGGCGCTGCTGGCCAACGCCATCGATGCCGCGATGATCCGCGAACCCTCGATCACCATTCTGCGCGACCATGATCCCGACGCGGCGGTCCTGGCGCTTGGTGGCGAGATGTTTCCCGACCAGCCCGGCACCGTGGTCGCCTTCCGTGACGCCTTCATCAAGGCCAACCGCGACGCCGTGGCCCGTCTGGTCCGGCTCCAGGTCAAGGCGGTGGCGCTGATCCAGGCGGATTCCCAGCGGGCCGCCAAGGACGCCTACGAGTTCATCGGCAAAGGACTGCTCGAGCTTTCGACCCTGGAACGGGCCATGGTCTCGCCGTCATCCAAGTTTGTCGCCGATCCCCATGCCATCGTCGAGGCGACCCGGAAGATGCAGGCGTTTCAGGGCGAACTGGGCATCGCCGGCAGCGCGGTCCCGGCCGAGCAGGGCTTCGATTTCAGCTTCTACGACGGCGCCCGGTGATGGGCTGGTCGCGGGTCGGCCTGTCGGCCGCCGGGCTGGTGGCGTTCTTCGTCGCCTGGGAGGCCCTGGCCCGCAGCGGGATCGCGCCCGGGCTGCTGCTGCCGCCACCCAGCCGCCTGCCCGAGGCCATCGCCAGCGAGATCAAGGCCGGCTACTGGCTGGCCATGATAGGCCACAGCCTGTGGCATTATTCGATCGGACTGACCGTGGGCTCGGTGTTGGGCATCGGCTTCGGCATCGCCTGCGCGCTCTCGGCGCGCACCGAGGCCGCCACCGCCTGGGTCGTCCGCATGCTGCGCCCGATACCGGCCATCGCCTGGATTCCGTTCGCGATCATCTGGTTCGGCGTCACGGAGACCGCGGCGGCCTTCATCATCGCCATCACTGTGTTCTGGCTGAACTTCTTCGCCACCCTGACCGCGGTGCGGTCGGTGGACAAGGACCTGCTGGAGATGGGCGCCGCCTTCGGCCAGGGAGACCTATGGCCCAGGCTGTTCAAGCTGGTCCTGCCCGGTGCCGCCCCCGGCATCCTGGCCGGGATGCGCGCCGGTCTCGGCCAAGGATGGATGACCGTGGTCGCGGCCGAACTGTTCGGCATTCCCGGAATCGGTTTGCGCATGATGGAGGCCTCGGGTCTGCTCGCCACCCATGTGGTCGTGCTGTACATGGTGACGATCGCGGCGCTCTACGGGCTGACCGATTTCCTGTTCGTCCGGCTTCAGAACCGACTGCTGGAGTGGCAACGATGATTGAGATGATCGACATCAGCCTGTCGTTCCCGGCCAAGGACGGACCGGTGCCGGTGCTGACCGCCCTCTCGGCCTCGGTGGGCAGGGGCGAGTTCGTGGTGATCGTCGGGCCGTCGGGCGTGGGCAAGTCGACCCTGCTGCGAGTGGTTGCCGGACTGCTGCCGCCATCGGGCGGACGGGCCACGCTGGACAGTACGCCCGGACCCGACCGTCGCTCGGTCGGCTTCGTCTTTCAAGACGCCCGCCTGCTGCCCTGGCGCCAGGTGCTGGACAATGTCGCGCTGGGACTGGAAGGGCTGGCGGTGACGCCGAAGCAGGCCCGGGATCGGGCCGAAGCCGCCCTGGCCCGGGTGGGCATGGCCGACTACGCCCGCCGCTGGCCCTACGAATTGTCGGGTGGCCAGCGCCAGCGCGTCGGCATCGCCCGCGCCCTGGCGGTGGATCCCGACGTCCTGCTGATGGACGAGCCGTTCGGGGCCTTGGACGCCATTACCCGGACCATGCTCCAGGACGAACTGGTGGGTCTTTGGGAGGGCGAGCGTAAAACCGTCCTGTTCGTCACCCATGATCTTGACGAGGCCACCTATCTCGGCGACCGTATCCTGATCCTGGGTGGCAAGCCCGGTCGCCTGGTCAGGGACGTGCAGAACGCCACGCCCCGGCTACGTCCGGTCGCGACGGATAACGGCCCCAGCGCCTGGCTCGCGGCCAGCCTCGCCGACAATTACGAAATCTGACAAGGGAAAGGCCCGCGACCATGAGTGACGAACGCTCGGCCCAGACCATCGCCCAAAGGCTGGGCGCCCATGTGGCGCCCCAAGGTCTCTACGCCCGCACCCAGACCATGCCGTTCCTGGGGCGGCTGACCGGGTCCCACGACCGCTTGGTCGCCGGGTCGTGGGACGAGGTGGTGCTGGACTACGAGGTCGGTGGCAGTGGCATCGCCGACGGCGCCTGGATCAAGATCGCCTTCAAGTTCTATTCGGACTGGGCGCTGTTCCAGACCGTCGATCCGGAGGGCGCCAATTATCTCAGCGCCGAATACCAGGCCGGCCCGCTGGTCGAAGGCCAGGACCCGTCGACCGTGCAGTCGCTCAAGGTGCGCTTCGACCAGAAGGGCCACGAGCGGCCGTTCCAGAAGGCCATCCTGATCGACGTGGTCGACGGCTACCTCAATCCCGGCGACCGCATCCGGGTGCGTCTTGGCGACCGCCGCTTCGGCGGTCCCGGCACCCGGGTCCAGACCTTCGTGGAAAGCGGCTTCACGTTCCGGGGCTACGTGGACCCGCTGGGAACCTCCCGCTTTGCCGCGGTCGAAGGCGATATCCGCCTGGACGTGGTCGCGGGACCGCCGGCCCGGTTGGTCCTGGTCGGGCCGCGGCTGGTTCGACGGGATCAGGCGTTCACGGTGCGGGTCCGGAGCGAGGATGCCTGGGGCAATTGCTGTTGGAACCAGGGCGGCACGGTGGATTTGTCGCTGGAGCGGGACGGCGTGCCGATCGAGACCGTGCCGGTGGCGCTGGCCGCCGACGGTTGGGCGGTGGCGGCAGTGACCGGCCTGCCCGTGGACCGGCCCGGTGAACTGCGCCTCGTGGCCCGGCTTGCCGGCAGCTCCCGGGTAGCCGTGGCCGAAGCCTTCGTGAGCGTCGACGATGCCCTGGAGGTGCCCAGGGCCTGGTTCGCGGATCTCCACGTCCATTCCGACGACACCATCGGCACCAACGACACAAGCTACAACCTGACCTACGGCCGCGACGTGGCCGGGCTCGACGTGCTCGGCTACACCGCCAACGACTTCAACATCACCAAGGAGCGCTGGGACAAGGCGGTGGCGCTGATCCACGACCTGCATGTCGATGGCGCGTTCGTCTGCTATCCCGGCACCGAATGGTGCGGCAATTCCTGCGCCGGCGGCGACCACAACGTGGTCTTCCTCCACGGCCGGACGCCGGAATTTCCCTTCGACGCCGAGGGCCGGGTCGCCCGGTCCTTCGAATGGAACGAGGAGATGAAGGGCCAGGCCCTGCAACCGGGGGCCTGGCCGCTGGAGGAACTGTGGGCCACCTACACCCACGACCCCGAAGGCCATCTGCTGATCCCCCATGTCGGCGGCCGGCGCGCCAATCTCGCCTGGCATTATCCGACCTTGGAAAAGCTGATCGAGGTCGGCTCAAGCTGGGGGCATTTTCCCTGGTTCTATCAGGAGGCCATCGCCCGCGGCCACCAGTTGGGCGCCTCTGCGGCGGGCGACGAGCACCGCGGCCGGTGCGGCGGCGGCATTCCCGGTACCGCGGTGTTCGGCACCAAGGGCGGCCTGACCGGCGTCGTCGCGCCCGCCCTGACCCGGGCCGGCATCGCCACCGCCCTGCGCGCCCGCCATACCTGGGCCACCACCGGCGAGCGCGCGGTGGCGCTGATCCGGGCGGGCGAGCATATCCAGGGCGATGCCTTTGCCGCCGACCGCCCGGTCCCAGTCGAATACCGGGTGCTGGGCGATGTCGGGTGGGACCGGCTGGCCGCCTATGACCATACCGGCCTGTTCTGGAGCCGCGATCTCCAGGCAGAGGCCGGCTATTCCCCGCGCCGCATCCGGTTGCGTTGGGGCGGCGCCCGGATCAAGGACCGCTATCGCTGGGCCGAATGGGCGGGGACGCTGACGCTGGCCGGCGCCGTGATTCATGGCGTGGTGCCCCGGGGCTTCGAGCATTCCGAGGAAGCCTGCTGGCGCACGGGGGCGACCCGGATCGGCTTTCGCTCGGACACCTACGGCGATGCCGACGCCCTTGAGATCGAGGCCAGCGGCCTGGATGCCGCCACCATCACCGTCGAAGGCACCATCGGCGGCTATGTCAAGGTCGGCGACCCCAGCGCTGGCAACCCGTTCGAACATCGCCCGGACTTCCGCTGGCAGGTCTCGGGAGCCGAACTGTGGGAAAAAGGCGAATTGCGCCTGGAACTGGGCGGTACCGAGCTGTTCCTGGCCCTGGAACGTCTGACCGACCGGCCGCTGCCGCGCGAGGTCCGGGGCGAGCTGGTGGTCGAGCCGGTCAACGGTCCCCGCGGCTTCCGCCCGGTCTATCTGACGGGGCGCCAGGCCGACGACGCCAAGGTCTGGACCTCGCCGCTGTTCATCACCTTTCCGTCCTGACCCGGTTGAACCGCGACCGCGGTTCCGGGCGCCCGTGCGCCCGAGCCCGACCGGCACGTAAGGTCGAAAACCGGCCTACGGTAGCTTCGCGAGCGCCTGCTCCAGGTCGGCGATGATGTCGTCCACGCTTTCCAGGCCGACCGACAGCCGGACCATCTCGGGACCGGCGCCGGCTGCGGCCAGCCCTTCGGGGCTGAGTTGGCGGTGGGTGGTCGAGGCCGGGTGGATGATCAGGGAGCGGCAGTCGCCGATATTGGCGAGATGGCTGAACAGAAGAACGCCCTCGACCAGCGCGACGCCGGCCTGATAGCCGCCCCTGAGCCCGAAGGTGAAGACCGCGCCCGCGCCCCGCGGCAGATATCGTTGCGCCAGTCCGTGGAACGGGCTGGAGGGCAGGCCGGCGTAGTTGACCTGTGCCACCTTGGGGTGGGCCTCCAGCCAGCGGGCGACCGCCAGGGCGTTGGCGCAATGGCGGTCCATGCGAAGCGCCAGGGTTTCGATGCCGGCCAGGGTCAGGAAGGCATTGACCGGGGCCTGGGACGGGCCGAGATCACGCAGGCTCACGGCGTGGCCATAGACCGAAAAGGCCAGATCGCCGAAGGTTTCGTAAAAGCGCAGGCCGTGATAGCCGGGATCGGGCTCGGTCAGCGCCGGATAGCGGCCGTCCCGGCCCCAGTCGAAGCGCCCGCTGTCCACCACCGCCCCGCCCAGCGAGGTGCCGTTGCCCGACAGGAACTTGGTGGTCGAGTGGACCACCAGAGTGGCGCCATGCTCGATCGGCCGGCAGAGATAGGGGGTAGCCAGGGTGTTGTCGACGATCAGCGGCACCTCGGCCCGGTCGGCGATGTCGGCGATCGCCCGGAGGTCGGTGACCACGCCGCCGGGATTGGCCAGGCTCTCGATGAAAATCGCCTTGGTCTTGGGCGAGAGCGCGTCCCCGATGGTTTCGGGCCGGGTGGCATCGGCAAAGCGCGTGACCCAGCCGAAGGCGCGGGGAAAGGCGTTGCCCAACTGGTTGAGCGAGCCGCCGTAAAGCTGGCGCGCGGCCACGATCTCGTCGCCCGGCCGCATCAGGGGAAACAGCGCCAGCACCTGGGCTGCATGACCCGACGAGGCCGCGACGGCACCGCGCCCGCCTTCCAGGCTGGCCAGACGCTCCTCGAGCACCGACACCGTGGGGTTGGTCAGACGCGAATAGATGAAGCCGACCTGCTGGAGATTGAACAGTGAGGCCGCGTGGTCGGCATCGTCGAAGACGTAGCTGGTCGTCTGGTAAATCGGCGTGGCCCGGGCGCCGGTGGCCGGGTCGGGCGCGGCGCCGGCATGGATGGCCCGGGTCTCGAAGCCGAAGGGGCGGTTTTGGTTCATGACGTCACATCAGCTTTCGGGTGGTGCGGGTGAGCGGGCGGCGCTTCGCGGTCAGGATCTGGGTATTGATGCCCTGCCAGCCCAGTTCGCCAAACAGGCGCATGGACTCGATCTTGGGACAGCGGTTCATGATCACCGTCAGACCGGCGGCCTCGGCCCGGGCGGCGGCCTCGTCGTTGCGCACGCCCAGTTGCATCCACACCACCCGGGCGCCCAGGGCGATGGCCTGATCGGTGAGCGGCCCGGCGGCTTCGGCATTGCGGAAGATGTCGACCATGTCGGGCTTGACCGACAGCGCCGCGAGATCGGGAATAACGGTCTCGCCGAGGATGATTTGACTGACCGCCCTGGGATTGACCGGGATGATCCGGTAGCCCTTGTCCTGTAAATACTTCATGGCGAAGTAGCTGGGCCGGTTCCAGTCGGGACTGGCTCCGACCATGGCGATCACCCGGACGTCCCGCAGGATCGCGCGGAGATGGTCATCGTCGTACTGGTCGTGCCGGGACGTCATGTCGGATCGGCCAGTAGCCGGGCGAACCGAGCCGCCTGATTGCGCAATTCGGGCACGGCCGTGATCTCCCACCAGGCCCCGCGGGTCAAGGGACCCAGGGCGTAAAGGCCGGACACCGATTGCCCGCCTCGATCGATTAGGCCGCAGTCGTCGGAAACATCAAGGCCTATGACCAGCGGATCGGGTCTGACGAGGCCGCGGGCGAGGAGGTTGCGGATCAGGGTATCGGGAACTTTGAGGATGTCGGTGGCGAGACCGGTGGCGTTGATCACCACATCGGTGGTCAGTGTCACCCGGTCATCCAGGCCGCGCAACCGAATGCTGGCGACGGTATCGCCGCCGGTTCGCTCCAGGTCGAGCAGGCGTCCGACCACCAGCCGGAAACTCCCGTCCTCTAGCGACCGGTTGAATATGTGGGCGATTTCGGGGGCCATGCGATGGCGGTGGATGTCCCAAAGCGGGCGGAGATGGCGCAGGAAGCGCCGCCTTTCGCGGTAGGATAAGCTGCGCCACAGCGCGGGCAGGTGCGGGCGGAGGGAGTCGATGACGCTCCGCCAGTCACGCCCGCCGCGGCTCGCACGCCGGACCTCACCCCGGACCAGGGCGAGGAGCGCCGGCACGGTCTCGGGCAGGCGCCGGTTGGCGATGAAATCGGGCCAGGGTGACGTCGCCCGGTGTACGGTCGGCAGCAAGCCGTGTCGCGACAGCACGGCCACGGGTGCGCGGTGGCCCCGGCGGGTCAGGGTCATGGCCACGTCGACCATGGTCAGGCCGCTGCCCAGGATCAGCACCGGACGATCGGGCGCGATCGCTTCGATCGCGTCATTGTTCCAGGGATTGCCCACGAAATACCCGGGATCGGCGAAAAACCCGGAATTGGCGATGGCCGGCGGCCGGGGCGGGAAATTGCCGAGACAGAGCACCACCTCGTCGACCGGATGCACCGAACCATCCGCTCCAATCAGGCAGTATCCCGCCGCGATGGGCTCAAGGTCGACAATTTCGGTGGCGATCGAGTCGAATTGAAGGAACGGCGGCGCTTCCCGCCGCGCAGTCTCCAAGACGTCCTGTAGGTAGCGGCCGTACTGGCCCCGGGTCGCGAAGGCCTGCCCGGCGGCACCGGCGCCGGGATCGAACGGATCCAGCCACGCCATGAAATGGTCGGGCTGGTCGGGAAAGGCGCTCATGTTGGCCGCGCGGACGTTGAGCAGATGGTCGCGATCGTCGGTGCGGTAGGCGAGTCCGGGGCCGAACCGTCCGCTCCGGTCGAACAGCAGCACACGGGTCGGGACGCGACCGAGCCGGATCAAATGGACCGCCAGCAGGGTGCCGGTGAAACCGGCGCCGACGATCCCGATCCGTCGTTCATATGCCGCGGTCGGTTGTTGTCGCCGCTGTTGGTCACTTGGCTCGGCCATGGAAATCCGCCCCGCATTACTATACTAAACCAGACGAAAGATAGTCTAATGTGGCGGAGTGGTCAACGGCCTCGCAGCGACCGAGCCTGCCGAGGTCTTTCGGGTCCGTGACCACCACCATCACCGAACCGAGTAATGCTCGGGTCTCTTCCGCAAAAAAAGCGCGCCACCTTTTCCGAACCCGCCACCGGCGCCGGGATGCAATGGCAGGAATCAAGGCCGAGCAGACGGAAACTGAGGGCGGCGCCGACGCCTTTTTCGTTGCTCCATTCCGGGCTGGAGAACGCGAACGGCGCCGCGGTCAACGGGATGCCGACGGCGTCGGCCAGCGCCCGGAACAGGCCGGAAGCGCGGGCATTATCCAGGCACTCGCCCATGTGCCAGACCGGCGGCAGATCGTTGTCGGCAAGCAGGGCGCGCAGGCCCGGTCCGGCCTTGTCCTGGGCGCGCGGGCCGCAATAGCCGAGTTTTGAGCAAGGGGAACGAGGCGCACCCATTGGTCAGGATCAGGATGTCGTTGGCCAGCAGGATGTCGGCCACGTTGGTGACGGCTTTTTCGTAGAGAACCCTTGGGATTGTTGCAGCCGACGAGATTGACGATGCCGCGGATGGCCCCGGACTTCAGGTGCGCCGCCAGCGCACCGGCCCCGCCGAAGGTCTGGGTGATGTTCTCGACGGAAAAACCGACCTCGGCATCGATGGAAATCTGGGGAACATGGATATTGGCCTGTTGGCGCAGAGGGAAATTGTCGATCGCAAGGCCGACCGTTCGGGAGCGGGCCGGCGTCGGGGTCGTGTTTGTGAGCCGCTACTAGACGGATCATTCGTCCAGGTGGAGGTGTTGTCGATTGGGCGGGTTGGTTCTGGTCGATTGGGCTGCTTGTATGTGGTAGGCTGCTGCCGTGTTCGGTTTGATCTGGGGCTGAATCATGAGTGCCGTTGCCTTCGATACCTTGAAGCTGGCGCGCAAGCTGCGTGACACGGCGCATATGAGCCAGGAACAGGCGGAAGGGATTGCCGATGCCCTGGCCGAAGCCATGTCGGGCGCCGAGTTGGCGACCAAGGGGGATTTGCGTGAGCTTGAGCTTAAGATGGATGGGCGTTTTGATGCGCTGGGTGAGCGTGTTGAGCGTCGCGCGGCTGAGTCTGATGGGAAGATTCAGGCGGTTAAAAGTGATTTGTTGCGGTGGCTGTTGATCATTGGTGTGAGTACGATTTTGACTGTTCTTGGTGCTCTATCGGCGATTTTGGTTCGGTTGTCGGTGCTACCGTTGCATTGATTTAAATCGATAATATTATCTTGAGCGGTGGCTTTGTCGTTTTCACTTTCTGGGGAACGGTAGCGCGGATGAAAAATAGCTTGCAACATATTGATAATACGCGGAAAAAGCGGTGCGCCATATTGCACGAATTGTCGCATAAGATATATTATGGAAAACCAAGCCAAATGCTTCGGTGAAACATCCTATCGTTAAGACAAGTAGGCATCGCGCATTGGGCATGCTCCGGCGTTTGGTGCTCCTTTCGTTTGTTGATACCGTAATATATCGAACGAAATGAAACCCCACCAAAAATTTCCCAAACAAACTGAGTCAGCTCTCACACCGTTGACACCTGTGTTGAAAAAAGGGCTTTTCGCGATAAATCAGTGAGCGATGGCTCTTATGGCTACGCTGCAACAGTGAGCAAGGAGCGACCCCGATGAGTTTCTGGCACAAGATTTTGGGTTGGATCGGCCGCCACAATCGTAACGATGAAGGATGCGAGGCCGCGACGGCGGCCAGCGGCGATACCGCCTTCACCATTACACTGGTGGTCTTGGGTTCCCGTTTGGCCCGGGCCGACGGCACGATCAGCCGCAATGAGGTCGAGACCTTCAAAAGAGTGTTCCGGCTATCGCCGGACGACATGGAGGTCGCCGGCCAGATGTTTGATCAAGTCCGCCAGGATGCGGTGGACTTCCGACGGTACGCGCTTCAGGCGGCGCGGCAGTTTCGCAAACAACCGGTGATTTTGGAACAGATTCTGGATGGCTTGTTCGCTATGGCGTACGCCGACCGTCATCTTGACGACCGGGAACTGACGTACTTGCGCGAAATCTCCAGCTTGTTGGAAATCGACGATGCGACGTTTGCCCGCATTCATGCGCGCCACCATCGCGAGGGTAATCCCTACGCCGTGTTGGGCGTCGATCGGACCGCCGACGAAATGACGGTTCGGCTTGCTCACCGCCGGTTGGCCCAAGACCTCAATCCGGACCGCCTGATGGATCAGGGGTTGCCTCGCACGCTGCGTCTGGTCGCCTACGACAAAGCGGCGGCGATCGACGCCGCCTTTGCTGCCGTTTGCCAGGAGCGCGGTTTCGCACACTGAATCATGGCGAAAAAGAGCCTGATCGTTATATATGGCGCACGCCAACTGCGCGAGACCGCTGACTTTCATGGCTCCTCCTCCCCTACTTGCTTTACAGGCCGCCACCGTCACCTTCGGCGGACGACCGCTCTTTGAAGCCGTCGATGTGGCGATCGGCCGCGGTGACAAGGTGTGCCTGGTCGGCCGTAACGGCTCCGGCAAATCCACCTTGTTGCGATTGCTGGCTGGCGAGAACACGCCGGACGGCGGCGAGCGCTTCGTGCAGCCCGGCTGCCGCATCGGTACCCTGCCCCAGGAGCCCGATATTACCGGGTTTTCGACCATCCACGACTTCGTCGCCGCGGGCCTGCCGGCCGGTGATGAAGAGTCGCTGCACCGGGTCGATGCCGTGCTTGACCGGCTCCAGCTTCCGGCCGAACGGTCGTTGGACGTGCTCTCGGGCGGGAAGTTGCGGCGGACGGCCCTCGCGCGCGCATTGGTCGGTTCTCCGGACGTGCTGTTGCTGGACGAACCGACCAACCACCTGGATCTGCCGACCATCGAGTGGCTGGAATCCGAGTTACTGGCCTTCCGCGGCGGCTTGTTGGTGATCAGCCATGATCGGGCGTTTCTCACCCGACTGGCCCGGCGGGTCTGGTGGCTGGACCGTGGGCGGGTACGCCAATCCGAACGGCCGTTCTCGGATTTCGAGGCCTGGCAGGCCGAGCAGTTTGCCGCCGACGAGGACGCCGCTCACAAACTGGATCGCAAGATCGTCTCCGAAACCTTGTGGTTGCGCGAGGGACTCAGCGCCCGGCGTACCCGCAATATGGGGCGGGTACGGGCACTGTTGGACCTGCGCCAGAACCGCGCCGATCATGTGGCGGGTGGCCGTCAGGTCAAAATGGCCATTGCCGAGACCGAAACCGGCGGGCGGCTGGTGATTGAGGCCGAGCACATTTCCAAGAGCTTTGAGACCTCGTCGGGGCTGCGTCCCATGGTCCATGACTTTTCCACCCGCATCCTGCGCGGTGATCGGGTCGGCGTGATCGGCCGCAATGGCGCCGGCAAGACCACCCTCTTGAAGCTGCTGACCGGCCGGCTCGCACCCGACTCCGGGGCGGTGCGATTGTCGTCGACCCTGGAGCCGGCCTATTTCGACCAGAAGCGTATCGCCCTCGATCCCGAAGCCGGATTGAGGCAGGTGCTGTGCCCGTTTGGCGGCGACAGCGTCATGGTTAACGGCATGCCGCGCCATGTCGCTTCGTACCTCAAGGACTTTCTGTTTGACAGCCGCCAGCTTGATAGCCCGGTGCGAACCCTGTCCGGCGGCGAGCGCAACCGACTGCTGCTGGCGCTTCTGTTCGCTCGGCCGTCGAACCTGCTGATCATGGACGAACCGACCAACGACCTGGACATGGATACTCTTGACTTGCTCCAAGAGGTATTGAGTGACTACCAGGGGACGCTGCTTCTGGTCAGTCACGACCGTGATTTCTTAGATCGGCTGGTGACATCAACCATCGCGGTGGAAGGCGATGGAATTGTTTCCGAATATGCCGGTGGTTACAGTGATTACGCGCGCCAGCGGCCGCCGCCGCCCGCCTCTATCCCAACCCGGCCCACGCCACGCCCAGCCGGTGTCGTCCCCCTGCCCGCCGCCCGGAACCGCCGCAAACTGGGGTATCGTCAGCAACGGGAGTTGGACCAGTTGCCCGAGCGCATCGAGGCCCTGAGCCGTTCGGTTGCCACACTGGCTGAACAGGTCGCCGACCCGACGTTGTTCCGTCGCGATCCGTCCGCCTTTCAACGACTCACCGCCGAATTGGCGACCCGTCAAAGCGAAATGGCCGCGGCCGAGGAAAGCTGGCTTGAACTGCAAGCGTTGCGTGAGGCGTTGGAACAGGGGGCGTAAGGCCGACGACGCCCACGGTCGGCGACACTATAGGGTCCGGATCCTGGGGACCGTGAATCACGATATAGTAAAGGTGGAAGCGTTCCTCTTGACCGCCCCGGGTTTCGGCGTAATCTGTGGCGGGTTGAAGGCCGATCCGGCATCGCCGGGCTGGCGCTGGCTCCGGTGACTAGTCCCCAACTCAGTCCCCGAACGACCTTGGGAGAATTTGCCGATGAAACGTCTTGTTGTTGCCCTGGCCCTGGTGATCACGCTGGCTCAGCCGGCGAAGGCCGAAGCTGCCACGTCATTGATGCGAAATGCCATTCAGTCTTGCGGCTTTGGGGCTGCGGCCTTGGCCGCCACCACTTACTACGGCCTGACTCCGGCGCTGGCGACCGGGACCCTGACGCTCCCCGTCACCGAAGCCATCGCGGCTAATGCGATTATCGGTTGTGGCATTGGGGCGGTCGGTGCTACTTCGGCGACCGTACTGGGCTGGATCTACGACGTTATCTTTTAACCGGAATCGGGGCCTGGAAAGGCGTTCAGATTATGAAACGACTGCTGTTGGTGCTGGTGATTCTCTGTGCCACCTCAACGCCCAGCCGCGCCGATGACTTGCTCCGCAACGCGGGAGAATCTTGTTTCTTCGGCGCTGCTGTGCTTGGCGGGTCGGCGGCGATGGTTCTGTACCCGGCGGCAGCCAACGGCGCCACGGCGCTTCCGGTTACCGCTATTGTGATCAGTAACACTATTTTTGGCTGTGGCTTGGGCATTCTGGGTACGGTGGCGGCTTACAGCTTCGGTGTGCTTTACGACCGACTGGTTCCTCCTGAATCCACTCTTGAAGAACCGCCGCGCCAGCCCCGATCGGAGACTTAAACCAGCAGGTTGCCCACCTTGAAATGACTGTGATCGATCGGCCGTCCCCTAATCACGGACCGCGGCCCGCGGGTGCGACACTGGATCTGGTGCTGGTTCACTATACCGGTCTGCCCACCGCCGAGATTGCGCTTAGCCGTCTGTGCCAGCCCGGTTCGGGTGTCAGCGCCCATTATACCATCGACGAGGACGGCACCGTTTATGGCCATGTGCCAGAGCACCGGCGGGCTTGGCATGCCGGTGTCGGCTGCTGGCGGGGTTGCCGCGACATTAATTCGCGCTCTCTGGGGATCGAGTTGGTTAATCCGGGCCACGAATGGGGCTACCGGCCGTTTCCGGCGGTTCAAATGACCGCCTTCCGGGGGCTGGCGCTCGACATTATCCGGCGCCACGGCATCCCGGCTTGGGCCGTGATCGGACATGCCGATATCGCCTGCACCCGCAAGGAAGACCCAGGTGAACTGTTCGACTGGCAGGGTTTGGCCGAATCCGGTATCGGCGTTTGGCCAGAGCCCCTTGATGACGACCGCCGGCCAACCAGCGACGAGGAGGTCGGGCGCTTGTTGGCCACCTATGGCTACGACGTGGAAACTGCCGGAATCCCGGCGTGCCTGACGGCGTTCCAGCGGCATTTTGACCCCGGGAGTGTCTGCCGGGGCTTGACCGTGGAGACGGCGAGTCGACTTCGGGCATTGGTGAGGGGGTTCGGCGACCGGGGGAGTTGGACCTCGTAGGCCCCCCGAAGATAAGCCCTGAACGCGATGCCGTTGGACGGCGCTCCCGGCACCGGGCTTTTGATTTCCCACGGTCTCATGGGGTTTGGGGTTTGCCCTGCCCTGCCCCGGTTATGCCCGGCGCCACCGGCGCCCACAGCACATCCTCGATCTGTTCAGCGCCCGTGCACAGCATCACCAAGCGGTCGAAGCCCAGAGCAATGCCGCTGCTTTCGGGCAGGCCGAACGTCAGCGCCGCCAGGAAATCCTCGTCGATGGGCGTCCGGCGGCCGTAAAGGCGGTGTTGCAAGGCCCCGTCGGCCTCGAACCGAGTCCGTTGAGCCGCCGGGTCGGTCAGTTCACCAAAGGCATTGGCCAGTTCCAGACCGCAGGCATACAGCTCGAACCGCTCGGCCAGACGCGGGTCTTCAGGCTTAGGCCGCGCCAGTGCCGCCATCGCGATCGGATAATCGGTCAGGATCGTCGGCACCCCGACCCCCAGCACCGGTTCGATCCGTTCGAACATCACCCGGAAGAACACATCCTCCCAGCGGTCGCCGTCATGGGCGGCAACACCGACCGCCGCCGCCGCCGCAACCAGCGGCGCCGGATCAGGGTCGGACTCGGCGGCATCTCTCACCGTCGCCAGCAAATCGATACCGGCATGGACGGCAAAGGCCTCGGCCACCGTCAGCACCTGCCATTCGGCGAACGGATCGCACAGGATGCCGCGAAACCGAAAGCCCCGGCAGTCCGCAGCCCTGGCCGCAGCCCGAACCAGGGCGATGCAGTCCCCCATCAGCTCTCGATAGCCGGCCCCTGCGCGGTACCATTCCAGCATGGTAAACTCGGGGTGATGGGTGGCCGACCGTTCGCCATTACGAAAAACATGGGTTAATTGAAAAAGCCGCGGCATTCCGGCCACCAACAGCTTTTTCATGGTGAACTCCGGACTGGTGTGCAGGTAAAGCCGGCGTCGTCGATTGGGTTCGGGCTCTTGCAACTCGGTGGCAAAAGTCAACAGATGCGGTTCTTGCCCCGGTGAGACTTGGAGTGCCGGGGTATCGACCTCGACCACGTCCCGGTCAGCCATAAAGCGCCGAATCGCCGCACAAATCCGCGCACGTGCTTCCAAATGGCTCCGGCGGCGCCGCAACGCCTCGGGGTGCCACCAGGGCAACCGGAGCGGCAGCCTGTCGTCTCCTGATACCGGGTTGATAACCATACAGGCGAATCGATCCTGCTCATGACCACGATCACCGTCCACCCCGGCTTTTAAGCGCGTCGGCATCCTGGATCAACCCATAACCCGCCCCGAATCCCCCCGGTCGCCGGGCACCCGCCAACGCGGGAGACCCGACGGGGGCGCATGACCGGAGGCCCGCCACCATTCTTGTCTTCCGGACAGGATTCGGTGATAGGGTACCACCCGCTGCCAGCCCCTCCTTCCACACCAAAGCCCAGGTCATGGCTTCCGATCTCGAACCACAACGCCCGGTCCTGACTCTCTCCCGTAAGATCAGATTGATCAACTGGGGGTTGGTCCTATTGATATGCACTATTACTGGTATAGGCGTTGGTCTGCTCTACTCTGCGGCCGGTGGTAAATGGGAGCCGTGGGCCATGCGCCAGTTGGTGCGCTTTTTTCCCGGCTTCATTATCATGTTGATCTTTGCGGTGATTGATGTCCGCATCTGGTTGCGCTTCGCCTATGCCATTTATGGGGTCATGTTGTGTTTGCTGGTCGCCGTGGAGATCAGGGGACAGGTTGGCATGGGTGCGCAACGATGGATTGACCTGGGGTTTTTTGTGCTCCAGCCTTCGGAACTGATGAAATTGGCGCTGGTCTTGGCGTTGGCTCGTTACTTCCACGGCCTGACCCTGGATCAGATCGGTCGGCCATTGGTGCTGATTCCGCCCATCGGCTTGGTATTTTTGCCGGTAGGATTGGTGTTGCTCCAGCCGAATTTGGGTACGGCGCTTCTATTGATGTTCACCGCTGCGGCCATCTTCTTTGCGGCGGGGGTGAGGCTTTGGAAATTTGCTTTGGCGATCGGTGGTGGCCTGAGTGCCATTCCTATCGGCTGGGAGTTTCTGCACGACTACCAGAAGCAGCGGGTATTCAACTTTCTTAACCCGGAGCGGGATCCGCTGCGGACGGGTTATAATATTATTCAATCAAAAATTGCTCTTGGTTCAGGAGGGCTGTTCGGCAAAGGGTTTATGCTCGGTTCTCAGAGCCAACTCCAATTCCTGCCGGAAAAACACACTGATTTTATCTTTGTGGTGCTGGCTGAAGAATTCGGGATGATTGGTGGCTTGTTTATACTTTTGCTTTATATGTTAGTGTTCGTCTATGGGATTGTCATTACGTTGAGTTGTCGCAATCAGTTCGGACGCTTGGTTGGAATTGGCCTGACCACCACCTTCTTTCTATATGTTTGCGTTAATGTCTCGATGGTCACCGGCCTTATTCCGGTGGTCGGTATCCCCCTTCCTCTGGTCTCCTACGGTGGCACGGCCATGCTCACTTTGTTGATGGGCTGCGGCCTGCTCTTCAGTGTTTCGGTCCATCGCGAAATCCGTATTCCGCGGAGTGGCTTGTCCGAATTGTAGGCCCGGCGGACTTGACTTGGCGCTTTCCGCCTTGTCTCCATAGTGTGCAACGTAACATACTCGTTCGGCGCCGGGAACTCCTGCCCCTTTGGGCCCGCCGCAAGTCTGCCAGGGACCCAGGAAATGACCAGTGTCAGTGATCTTAAGGCCCGCCTCGTGTTTGTCGGACTCGACCGGACGCCGCCGCAACTCTATCGAGACGCCTGGGCGCTGATTGATGGGGCGCTGGCACCAATCCTCGACGAGTTCTACACCGTATTGCCGGGAATTCCCGCGCTGGGCCCCCTGCTGGACGGACAGGATGTCGCCCGCCTTAAGGCGGCGCAGCGGAGCCATTGGCAGGCACTATTTTCCGGGCGCTTCGATGCCGATTATCTGGCTCGAGCAACCCGGATCGGTGCAATCCACCACCAGATCGGTTTGCCACCGCACTGGTACTTCGCGGCTTATAGTTTTTTCATGCGCCGCCTGGCCATCGTCATCGCGGAAAAGGAACGGCGCAATCCGGCGCGCGCCGGGCAGCTCTATGCACTGATTTCCAGCGCGGTATTTGTCGATCTGGATGTTTCGTTTGCAGCCTATTCAAAGGCCTTGTTTGATCGCGCGAACGGCATGATCTGTGAACTGGCCGACAATTTCGAGCAGACGGTGTTGGGCGCGATCGGTACGGTGACGGATGTTTCCGGCCGGGTCAGTCGAGCCACCGAGGGCATCGACGCCACCATCGATCGCAACGACACCAAAGCCAGCTTGGCTGCCCAGTCTGCCGTTGGGGCCAGCCACACCGTCGAGACGGTGGCGGCCGCCACCGAGGAGTTGACGGCGTCCATCGCCGGTGTGATCAGCCAGATCGGCGAGTCGTCCCAGATCGTTGCGCATGCCCGCGACGCCGCGGAAAAATCCCGCCTGACCATTGCCAATCTGGCCGAATCCACCCAAAAAATTGGCCATGCGCTACGCCTGATCGAGGCCATCGCCCGCCAGACCAACCTGCTGGCGCTCAACGCCACCATCGAGGCGGCACGGGCGGGCGAAGCCGGCCGGGGTTTTGCCATCGTTGCCCATGAAGTCAAGAACCTGGCTCGTCAAACCGCCGAGGCGACGGACGAAATATCGAAACAAATCGGTCAGGTTCAAAAGGACACACAGCATGCCGTGGCCGAAATCGGTCAGGTTGGCGAGGTGATTTCGCGTCTTGATAGCATTTCGGAACATATCTCCGAGTCGATGATCCAGCAGGGCCAGGCCACCACCGAAATTGCGCATAACATCCAGCGGGCGGCCAGCGCCAGTACCGATATCTCTCGTCAGATTGGCGATCTCGCTCAGGGCAGCGCCGAGGCTAAGACCGCAGTCGCCGGGATATCAACCGTCAGCATTGAACTCAAGAATGCTTCTTACAATCTGCAACAGGCTCTCGAGAAATTCATCAAGCATGTGCAAACCCTGAAACAGGGAAGCTGACAGGTCAGGGGCTCCGGTCACTTTCGCCGACCGCGTCGTCCCGCCGGCTTGGCTGCCGCGACCGCCCGGGGCGCCATGCCCGGACGATCAAGGCCCAGGTCCGTGGCTTCGAGTCGTCGCAGTTCATCGCGCAGCCTAGCCGCCTCTTCGAACTCCAGGTCAGCCGCGGCGGCGCGCATCCGCTTGTCCAGGTCAGCCATCACCGCCTTGAGATTGCTGCCGGCGAGGTGAATCGCTCCGGCAATGCCGGTGTCCACCGTGACCCGATCGCCCCGTTCGTAGACGCTGGACATGATATCGGAAATCGACTTGCGCACGCCTTCGGGGGTAATGCCGTGGGCAGCATTGTAGATCTGCTGCTTTTCCCGACGCCGGTTGGTCTCGGCGATGGCGTAGCGCATGCTTTCGGTGATCTTGTCGCCATAGAGAATCGCGCGGCCTTCCAGATTGCGGGCGGCGCGGCCGATGGTTTGGATCAGCGACGTCTTGGAGCGCAAATATCCTTCCTTGTCGGCATCCAAAATGGCCACCAGAGCACATTCGGGAATATCTAACCCCTCGCGCAACAGATTGATCCCGATCAGCACGTCGAACGCCCCGAGTCTGAGGTCTCGAATAATCTCAATTCGCTCCAGAGTTTCGACGTCGGAATGAACATAACGGACGCGAATTCCGTTCTCGTGCAAGTATTCGGTCAGCGCCTCGGCCATTTTCTTCGTGAGGGTCGTGACCAAAACCCGCAGTCCCCGTGCCGCCAAATCCCGGCATTCTCCCAGCAGATCGTCCACCTGATGTTCGGTTGGTCGCACGATCACCAGCGGATCAATCAACCCGGTCGGCCGCACCACTTGTTCGACGAAGACGCCGACGGTCTGCGTCAACTCCCACGGTCCGGGTGTTGCTGACACGAACACTGTTTGTGGCCTCATGGTCTCCCACTCCTCAAATTTGAGCGGGCGGTTATCCATGCACGAGGGCAGCCGGAACCCATAATCGGCCAGCGTCGATTTGCGCACAAAGTCGCCGCGATACATGCCGCCCAATTGCGGCACCATCACATGACTCTCGTCTACGAATAGGAGCGCGTTCTTGGGTAGATACTCGAACAGGGTCGGCGGCGGTTCGCCCGGCGCTCGACCCGTGAGAAAGCGCGAATAGTTCTCGATGCCGGCACAGATGCCGGTGGCGGCCAGCATTTCCAGATCGAATCGGGTGCGCTGATCCAGGCGCTGGGCTTCCAGGAGCCGGCCTTGGGCTTCCAATTCACCGAGCCGGACGTCGAGTTCCCGTTTGATCTGCCCGATCGCTTGGTGCAGCGTCGGCTTGGGCGTGACATAGTGGCTGTTCGGGTAAACCCGCACGCCGGGGAGCGCCACCAACTTTTCGCCGGTCAGGGGATCGATCTCGTGAATGGCCTCTAATTCATCGCCAAACAGCGACAGCCGCCACGCACGGTCCTCCATGTGCGCCGGGAACAACTCAATGGTATCTCCCCTGACCCGGAAGGTGCCCCGTCCAAACGCCAGATCGTTCCGGCGATACTGGAGGTCGGTCAGGCGACGTAATAATGCATTGCGGTCGACGGATGTTCCAACTTCCAGAGGCAATGTCATTTCACTATACATTTCGGGAGAGCCGATACCGTAAATACACGATACAGACGCAACGATGATCACATCGTCGCATTCCAGCAGCGATCGGGTCGCGGCATGGCGCATACGATCGATCTGTTCGTTGATGTCGGCTTCTTTTTCTATATAAGTGTCGGTACGCGGAACATAGGCCTCGGGTTGATAATAGTCATAGTAGGAGACAAAATATTCTACGGCGTTATCGGGAAAGAACGATTTCATTTCCCCGTAAAGTTGGGCTGCCAGTGTTTTGTTGGGTGCCAGGACCACGCTGGGTCGTTGCAGTGTTTGGATAACGTGGGCCATGGTAAAGGTTTTGCCCGAACCGGTGACACCCAACAACACCTGATTCCGTTCCTGGCGGGTGATGCCTTCGCAGAGGGCTTCGACGGCGCGCGGCTGATCGCCGGCCGGTTGAAAGTCCGACACCAAACGAAAACGCCGCCCTCCTTCGGGACGGAGTGTGGGCGCAAGCAAAGGCGCAAGGCAGGGAGCAATCATTGCTGGACCATAACCCGGAACGGCCGCCGAGGCCAGCACGCCCCCACCGCGCCACATTTGCTTGAGACAAGGGTGTACAGCCACACCGGTGATGGGGACCTCTTGAACAGGGTTTGGTCTGTCCCCTTTTGATAGGACATAATGCGCGCGTGCTGCTGCGGACCGGTTCCCTGCCCGTCCCGGCGCACCGGGCACCAGCGGCCCCGGTCACGACCGTCACCGGTATCACCAACCACTTGATGAGGCATCCGCATGTTCTCCTTCGTGAAGTCCTTCGTCGGCGTCAAAGGCCAACAACTCGGTCAGGATATCGTCAAGGCGATCGTCGAAATCGATCCCGAATCGGCAACCCAGGCCCAACTGGACCAAATGGAGAAGGACCTGGACCGGGCCGGCGATGTTATCCAGAAGTTGCGGGCCGACTATGATCGGGAAGTCCGGGAAGCCGAGGCCGCCCGGAAGCGGTACGATCAGTTGCTGGCGGCAGCCGAGGTGCTTCAGGCCAAGCTTGCCGATCCCACCGCCCCTGACCATGCCGGTATCGAAGCCAGCCTGAACCGGTTGGTGGCGCAATTGGAAACGCTCCAGCCGGAAGTCGAAAGCGAGCAGAAGGACGTGGACGAGGTCAAAGCCCTGCTTGACCAGGCCAACGCCGCCTACCAGGAAAAAGCCGCGGCGCTGACCACCGCCCGCCAGGCCCTGGAGCGAGCCAAGCGCGACATGCAGCGGGCGATCCAGGAGCAGGAACGTGCCGACGAGAAGGCCAAGCGCGCCGCTGAAGTCGCAGGCTTGCGCCAGACCTCCACCTCGAGCCTGACCGTCGCCACCGACGCCATGCAGCGCCGTTCCGACGAGGCCCGGGCCAAGACCGAAGCGGCCAAGCTCAAGGCCGAGACCCTGACCACCCTGACCCGACCGACCACCGATGATCCGAACATTGCCGCGGCCTTGAAGGCCGTCCAGGGCGGCGTCACCAGTGGCAACCTCGCCGATCGGTTGGCCCGGCTGAAGAAGTAGCGACCCCGTCAAGGGGGTCGGTTCGACCCCCTTGACGTGAGGCCGTGCCGTGACCCGCCAAAAAACCCCCGCGACACCCTGGCCAGGCGCTGGTTATGATCAGGCGCCCTACCACCATGGTGTCGAGTCGTCATGAAAACGCTTTTGTTCCTCGCTGTCGCGGTCGCAGCCCAAGCCGCCGGCAATATCTGCTTGAGTCTGGGCATGCGACACTTGGCCGCCGCTTTTAACGCCGACTCGGGAGACTGGATCGCGCTCGCCGGGCTGGCGCTCACCAGTCCCTGGCTGTGGGCCGGAGCGGCCTTGCTCGCAACCTTTACACTGTTATTTACGCTGGTTCTGTCCTGGACCGACCTCAGTCTTGCCCTGCCGGTGATTTCGGTGGAAATCGTGGTGAACGTCGGGCTGGCCGGTTGGCTGCTCGGCGAGTCGGTATCGCCGTTACACTGGCTCGGGACCCTTTTGGTCGCAGCCGGAGTCGCTTTGGTGGTCGGTACCGCCAGGGACAAAGCACCCGTCCAGGAGGGACAACCGGCATGATGACCCTGACCATCGGGCTGGTGGCTCTCATGGTGCTGGCGGATGCCGCCAGTGACATCCTGGTGGCCCGCGCCATGAAGCAGATCGGCGAGGTGACCAGTTTTCGCCCGCGCGCGCTGGTCGGAACATTGGCGCGAATGTTCCGCAGTCCCAGCTTCACCGCCGGAATCGGCGCGGCCGCCATCCACTTCTTCACCTTTCTCGCACTGTTGAGCTTCGTCGGGCTCAGCACCGTCTTCCCTGCCACGGCGCTGGTCTACGTCGTCGCCACCGCCGGCGCCCAATTGATTTTGAAAGAACATGTCTCGCTCCGGCGCTGGGCCGGTGTCTCTTTGGTCTGTACCGGAATGATTCTGGTTTCGATGACTTGATCCCCCGATCGCACCAACCAAAAAGACCCGGCCTTGCGGCCGGGTCCTCTTTATTGGCTCTGACTGACGAGCCCGCAGGTCCTTAGGGAGGACTTACTCCTTGGGCGCCGGCGAGAACGGGATCGGCGGGATCGGATTGATGTACACGATGATGTGGTCAGTCCGATTGCGGATCTCGTTGACGTTGTCGCGAGTCGGCTTCGGCAAGCGGGTCTCACCGCGAGCTTCGACGCTCAGATCGTTCGGGTTGACACCCGCGGCGACCAACGCCTTCTTCACCGACTCAGCCCGACGCTCGGACAGCTTCATGTTGTAGTCCATCGAAGCGCGCGTATCGGCCCAACCGATGATGTGAGCCAGCTTGACCTGCTGGTCGGCATCCGGAGCATAACGGACGACGTTGGCGTTCGCCTTCTTGAGCTGGCGAGCGATTTCCTCGATGATCGGCATGTCGGACTTGCGAATGTTCGACTTGTTCGTATCGAAGAAGATCACAAAGCTGTCCGGGTATTCGGCGGGCGGGCATGACTGCTCGACCAGGGTCACCGCCGTCAGGAAGTCGGCCTTGATCGCCTCGATCTCGGTCTTCTCCCAACCTTCCTCCAGCTCCTCAATCAGGGCGTCGAAGGAGCTCTGAGCCTTGGCAGCCGCTTCCGGCGCACGGTTGCGCGTGCATTTGAAGAGGGCGTTGGTCAGCCGGGTCCGCCAGGCATACGCTTCGGCATAAGAAACCGTCACAGCCCGGGGCGCCCAATTGACCTTGTCGAGGTCCCAACGGTCCGGCAATTCCGGATCGATGACCACGCCTTCGGCCGACAACAGGGCCTTGCGCGCGAACACCTCGTAATTACGGAGGTCACCCTCCTCCTTCTGGTTAACCGCCAGTTCGGTGTAATTCTTGGCCAGCGCCTGGGTAAAGGGCGATCCGACCGGAGTCTGGTTCTTGAGCGCCTCAAAAACGCTCGGGTCACCATACTCGCGCGCACTCATGGTGTGACCCACCAACTCCATGTGGCCACAACCCGACAATGCCAAGCCGAGCACGCCCAAGCTAAAAACCTTAACCTTCATCTTCCTACTCCCCGTTTCGACCGAGTTCATTAGATCGCGGTAACGACCCTTTTAAGGAGACTTGATCAACCCCGTGATCAGCGACCAGCAGAACCCCTGGGTAAAGCTTGTAGCCGATCGTTACTCGAAGTCGATTGCCCGATCAAACCCTCACTGCGGAGGTCCTGCGCGACTGTGTTGTTCAGGTCACAAATAGTCAAATAGGCTACACACGATACGCAACAACACGCGAGTTGAACCTTGACTCGGTCCAGACCCGCTCAAGATACCATGCATCGACTGTAACCCTAGACCACCGCTCCCTTCGTTTCAATCGCCTAATCTAATCCGTCAGCCCAAGAACCGCCAGTAAATGAGAAAACCATCCGGCCGAAGCGACTGATCTCAGGCGATTAATCACGGTCCGTTGCTACATTGCCACACCCACGAACCGTCCCAACCCACGGGCTGCCACCGGTTTCCAGAGCCGCCTTTCTGGTACCAATTTGCCGGCTTCGCTATCCCTGGGGCATCGGATGTTCACAAAATACCAGATGCAGGGACGGTAATGAGAGAGGAAATAGTCTCGTTGGTTGCCGCCGGCAAGGGGGCGCAACCTGAAATCTGCGGGAGACGCGGATCGCACAGCGGGGTCTTCCCGTGCTGGCTCGGCGCTCGGTGTCACGGCCCGGTGTGTCGGCGGCCTGGCGCTTGCCAGCGTTTGACCGCGACCAGGGCAAAATGTGGGAACTGCAGCCGTTCCCGGCCGACCCTGCCCCGAGACTCGGGGGCGCGGCCAACCGGGGACGGTGAGCAGAGTCTCAGCCGACGATTTCGATGGTGCTGAAGAAAAATGCGATCTCGGTCGCCGCATTCTCGGCACTGTCCGAACCGTGAGCCGAGTTCGCCTCAATGGATTCGGCGAAGTCCTTGCGGATGGTACCCGGGGTGGCGTTGGCCGGATTGGTCGCGCCCATGATGTCGCGGTTGCGCGTCACCGCGTCTTCGCCTTCCAGAACCTGGACGACAACCGGTCCCGAGGACATGAAGGCGCACAGGTCATTGTAAAAAGGCCGTTGCGCATGAACGGCGTAGAACGCTTCGGCCTGGGCACGGCTTAGCCACAGACGCTTTTGGGCGACGATGCGCAAGCCGGCGGTTTCGAACCGGGCGTTGATCTGGCCGGTCAGATTGCGACGGGTGGCATCGGGTTTAAGGATCGATAAGGTCCGTTCGACGGCCATGGTCCTGGTGCTCCTGTTGATATCCGCGAGGTCGCGGGGTTATATCGCTGGACTCCCCTCGCGGGCAACCGCCTGCTGCCGTCTGTCGCCCGCCCCTGCCCGGCCCTGCCTTGCCCTGCCTCGAGTCGCAGTCTTCAATCGCCGGCCCGCCCGTGCTATCACTCGTGGACCATGCTTCATATCAATGAATTGACCTTCCGGTTCGGTGGCCGGGTGCTGTTCGAGAACGCCTCCACGGTGGTGCCCAAGGGGCACAAGGTGGCGCTGATCGGCCGCAACGGCACCGGAAAGACCACGCTCCTGCGACTGCTCGGCGGCGAACTCGCCCCCGATGCGGGCTCGGTGGCGATCACACCGGGCTGCCGGATCGGCCGCCTGTCCCAGGATGCCCCTGACGGCCCGGCCAGCTTGCTCGACACCGTGCTCAGCTTCGACCAGGAACGGGCGCAGTTGCTGGCCGAATCGGAGACCGCGGCCGACCCTCACCGAATCGCCGAGATTCATACCCGCCTGGCCGACATCGGCGCTCACGCCGCCCCGGCCCGAGCGGCGGAGATTCTGTCGGGTCTGGGCTTCGATGCCGAGGCCCAGACCCGCGCCGTCGGTACGTTCTCGGGCGGTTGGCGTATGCGCGTGGCGCTCGCCGGCATCCTGTTCGCAGCGCCCGACCTGTTGCTGCTGGACGAACCGACCAATCACCTGGACCTGGAGGCGACCCTGTGGCTGGAGGGTTACCTCAAGACTTATCCCCATACCGTGCTGCTGATCAGCCACGACCGGACACTGCTCAACACCGTTCCCACCCGGACCATCCATATCGACCAACGCAAGCTGGTCGCCTATGCCGGGGGCTATGACCAGTTTGAACGCACCCGGCGGGCCAACCTGGAACGCCTGTCGGCGCTTCAGTCCCGGCAATTGGCCCAGCGCAAGCATCTCCAGTCGTTCATCGACCGCTTTCGGGCCAAAGCCACCAAGGCCCGCCAGGCCCAGAGCCGGATCAAGGCCCTGGAGCGGATGGAACCCATCGTCGGCATCGTCGAGGAAAATACCCCCGAATTCGAATTTCCCAGCCCTGAACCGCTGGCGCCGCCCTTGATCACCCTGGAAAACGTGGCGGTCGGTTACGACCATCGGCCGGTGCTCAGCCGACTCGACCTGCGGATCGACCTGGATGACCGGATTGCTCTGTTGGGGGCAAACGGCAACGGCAAGTCGACGCTGATCAAGCTGCTGGCCAACCGGTTGGCGCCACTCTCCGGCCAGTACCGCCGTTCGGGCAAACTCAAGGTCGGCTACTTCGCCCAGGATCAGGCCGATGAGTTGACCATGACCAACACGCCAATCCAAGAGTTGCAGCGGGTTCTGCCCACTACCCCCGAAGAGAAGCTGCGCTCTCACTTGGCCCGCTTCGGCCTGGGGCGCGACCGCGCCGAGACCGTGGTCGGCAAGCTCTCGGGTGGCGAAAAGGCTCGGCTGCTGTTCGCCTTGATGACCCGGGAAGCGCCTCACATCCTGATGCTGGACGAACCGACCAATCACCTGGACATCGACAGCCGCAGCGCGCTGATCCAGGCGATTAACGGCTTCGAAGGCGCGGTGATCCTGATCAGCCACGATCCTCACCTGATCGAGCTGACCGCCGACCGGCTTTGGCTGGTGGGCGACGGCACCTGTACCGCCTATGACGGCGATCTGGAAAGCTACCGCGCCCTGCTGCTGGAGCGGATGCGCTCGGGCGGCGGGGCAGGCCGTCGCGGCAACGAAGCCGCGCCGACCCGGCGCGACCAGCGCCGGGTGGCGGCCGACCAGCGCGCGGCCCAGGCTCCGCTGCGTCGACGCGCCGCCGACAGCGAGGCCGAGGTCACCAAGTTGACCGCGGCGTGTGAGCGACTCGAAAAACGGTTGGCCGACCCCAAGCTTTATACCGGAACCGGTGATGAATTGATTCGCCTTCAGATTGAATTGGGCGAACACCGCAAGCGCCTGGCCAGCGCCGAGGACACGTGGCTGGAGGCTTTGGAGGCTCTGGAGGCGATTGCGGATCAGGGGACGGGATGACCCGCGGGGGTGTGCCGCCGGTTTCCATTTTCCGACCGGTGCTTTTGCTTAATCGGGTGCGATGTTGTACCCGAACCACTTTAACGACAAGCGAGCCAGGGTCCCATCCGCGATTGCAGCCGAAAGTGCCGCGTTCAACCGGGCCAGCCGGTCAGAGTCGCCTTGTCGCAATGCTGCGGCCAACCCGCTTCCCAACAATCCGCCGGACAGGACCGGACCGAACAACACCGCGGGGTTCGGTCGGTTACTATTATGCGCCACGAAATTGTACAAAGACCAACTGGTCGCCATGACGGCATCAACCTGACCGGATAACATATCGTCATACATCGCCTCTTCATAGGTATAGCGCCTGATATCAACGATATCTTTCAGGTAAAGGTCGGAAAACCGTTCCTGAACCGTGTTAACATGAACCGCCAGTCGGAAACCCCGCAACCCCTGAAGGAAACCACGCAATGACTCCGGGAGATCGGTTTCGTTTTGATCAAGAATGACCTGATTCAACGAGAGTGCTGCCGCCAAAGGACACTTGGCAGTCGTCATGAAGCCGCTTGATGTGGCGGCATAAGGCTGACTGAAGTCGACCCGCTTCAACCTTTCAGAGGTCGCAGTCAATCCACCGATATAAATATCATAGACGCCGGCAGCCAAATCATCGAATAGTTTTCCAAAATTTACCGCTCTAATCGTACATTGCGCCTTCATTCTCGGACATATGTCGTTGATCATGTCTATCTCAAAACCGGTGATCGTGCCATCGCTGCCGCTGATAGTCCAAGGAGGGTAATTACCGTAAGTCCCAATCTGCAATACCTCTTGCGCGGCGCACGGAACAGCCAGAAGCCCCCAGACCATGATCAGCAGAGGATATCGAATCATGACCATTAGTTTCATAAGCTATCCATTCGATCGTGGAAGCACAATAATAACCCGGGATCACCGGTAACCATCTTATAGCATGTCTCGCGAGCACGGCACTTTTCGATGAGAAGCGGTCCCGGCTCTTTGTCCAATCCACCGCCATCGTTAACGGCGCGTGCGGGTCGAGGCAACGCGCGCCGAACCCGATCCTGTCGGAATACTGCCCCTGGGACCGGGGCGCCGCCCCTGCCCCTGGCATGCCGTTGGTGTTGATGTTATAAGCGGCGCCAATCAACCAAATGGAAAGAAAACAGGAGGGATCGTGACCGCAAGCCGCGGTTTTCCCGATGACCGTCGTATCTCGGAACTGCTCGCCGAATTCCGGAACGCTCTGCCGCCCGGCCGTGTGTCCCTGGCGGATGCCATGGCTGCGCTGGGGGACCGAACCATTGGCGGCATCCTGCTGGTACTCTCCATCCCGATGGTTATGCCGGTACCGTTGGGCGTTTCGGTATTGTTCAACCTGCCGGTGCTGCTCTTCACCTTTCAAATGATGCGGAGCGGCGGAACGGTCGAACTTCCCGCCTGGCTCCTTGGGCGTTCCCTGTCGTCCCAGGCAGCGGCGGCCATGATCGACGGCATCCTGCCCCGACTCCGCATCATCGAGCGTATGCTCCGGCCGCGTTTGCCTCGCCTGACCTCCACGGGGTTCGAGCGTTGGCTAGGCATCATTTGCTTCGTGATGGCCGCCATCGCCATCACGCCCCTGCCCCTGATCGGTTGGTTGCCTGGCTTTGGCCTGATTATCATCGCGCTTGGTCTCATCGAACATGACGGCCTGGCGGTTGCCGTCGGCCTCGGCTTTGCCGCTGCTGCGATAATCTTTGCGGCGGGCCTGGTGGTTAGCCTGTCCTATGCCGAGACCTTGTGGCATATGCTGCCGGTCTCGGCCCTGTGACCGAAAAGGATCAGATGACACACTGAAGCGACCACAGCCGTCTTTTCAGTGTTGTCCTGACCTCTTCCGATTTGTTACACCCTTCCGCTATGCATGGGGGACGATGGAACGGGGGCCATGAGCGTGACTCCTGGTACTGGTCCGTCGCCCGAAACATTTAACGGCGAAAGGCCGCACATGTCACAAACCGAAGTCGACGTTGCCGACAAGGCGAAAGGTCGCAAAGCCCCTCCGGCTGCCTGGGTTTTCTTCCAGCGTTGGCTGGCCAACCCTTTGTCGATGGGTTCCATTGTCCCGTCCTCGATCGGTTTGCGCAAGCTGGTGACCAATAACGTGATCTGCGCGGCCGACGAGATTGTCGTGGAATTTGGCGGCGGCACCGGGGCCATCACGCGCGCATTGCTTGAGGCCGGCGTGCCGTCCGAGCGGGTCTGGTCCATCGAGATTGATGGCGAACTGGCCTCGTTCCTTCATCAGACCTATCCCGACGTGAATGTCGTCCACGGCGACTGCCGGGAAATCGAAAAGTTTATCGGTGACGATCTGGTTGGCAAGGTTGGAACCATCGTTGTCGGTATTCCGATGGTGATGCTGCCCATCGACCTCCAAAAGGAAATCGTCGCGGCGATCTATCGGGTATTGCCGAAGGGCCGACGCTTCCTGCTTTACACCTATTGCGCCACCTCGCCGCTCGACATGAAGAAGCTGGGCCTGAAGGGTAAACGCCTGGGTTGGACCCCGCGCAACTTCCCGCCAGCCTCGGTTTGGGGCTACACCAAGGCCGAATAATCCGGGCGACGCGAACCGTCGTGGTGATGCTGAAACCCCGGATGCCGTAACGGCGCCGGGGTTTCGTGTCGTCTGGACCGCCCGATCTCTGGATCGCCCGATCGCCACTCCCTGTTTCCAACACCGGAAGGTTCCGTTACCGCGTGGCTCAACCTCCTCCCGCTCAGGGCCATCCCGCCCAACTTCATCCGGTCGTCAGCATGACCGGCTTTTCCCGGGCCGAAAGCCAAGCCGACGGTGCCGCCTGGACCGTTGAAGCCCGAAGCGTCAACGGCCGCAATCTGGACATTCGCTGCCGTCTGCCCGGCGGCTTCGAGTCGCTGGAAGCCTTGGTTCGAACCGAAGCGGCGCGCCGTTTCAAGCGCGGTTCGGTCAACATTGTCGTAACGTTTACCCGTACCGCCGCCACCACCCCGTTGCGAATCAACCGGCCACTGCTCGATCAGGTGTTGGCCCTGGCGCGTGACCTGGCGGAGGCCGGAGCGGCACCGCCGCGTCTGGATGCCCTGTTGGCGATTCGTGGCGTCATCGAATCCGTCGACGACGATGACGCCACGACGCGCGAGCATTGGGAGACGCGGCTGGTGGCCGACCTGACGCTCGCTCTCGACCGTTTGGCCGTGGCCCGGGCCGAAGAAGGCGGACGGTTGGGTGAGGTGCTTGCTCGTCAACTCGACGAGATGGCCGCGCTGGTGGTGGCGGCAACCGACTGTGCCGCCACCCAACCGGCGGCGTTGCGCGAGCGTCTGACAACCCAGTTGGCGGTCCTGCTGGATGCCGTGCCGAGCCTGCCCCAAGAACGGCTGGCTCAGGAGTTGGCGCTGCTGGTCGCGCGAGGGGATGTACGGGAAGAATTGGACCGGCTCCGTGCCCATCTGGCTGCGGCCAGGGACCTCCTGGCCGTTGGCGATGCCATAGGACGCCGCCTCGATTTCCTCTGCCAAGAGTTTAACCGGGAAGCCAATACGCTCTGCTCCAAATCCACCGACGTTGAACTGACCCGAATTGCCCTGGCCCTCAAGGCAATCATTGAGCAGTTTCGCGAACAGGTACAGAATATCGAATGACCCCGCCCTCTTCCGCTCCCATCATTCATCGTCGAGGCCTGCTGCTGGTGCTGTCGTCGCCATCCGGCGCCGGAAAAAGCACCATTTCCCGGCGTTTGTTGGAGAACGAGCCGGACCTGTCGATGTCCGTATCCTTGACCACCCGCCCTCCCCGTTCCGGCGAAATCGACGGAGTCCATTACCACTTTGTCGACCATTCCACCTTTGATCGCATGGTCGTCGCCGATGGTTTCATGGAACATGCGACGGTGTTCGGTAACAAATACGGTACGCCCCGAGCACCGGTCGCGGCCCAATTGCGCGACGGGCGCGACGTGCTGTTCGACATCGACTGGCAAGGCACCCAACAAGTGGCGGAAACGGCCCGGGATGATCTGGTGAGTGTGTTCATCCTGCCGCCATCGGCGGGCGAGTTGGAACGCCGATTGCGAACCCGGGCGCAGGATTCTGCGGCAGTGATTGCCCAACGCATGGCCAAGGCCAACGACGAGGTCAGCCATTGGGCCGAATATGACTACGTCATCGTCAATGACGATCTCGACCTCAGCGTTACCCGCATCCGGGCGATACTGGCGGCGGAACGGTTAAGGCGTCGGCGCCAGGCGGGATTGGCGGAATTCGTCAAGACGTTACAACAAGGCCAGTGATGAGCGGCGAGGGCTTAGCCGGCAGCCGGCCGTTTCGCCAGCTCGAGACTGCGGACAGGGAGGCCTCAACGAGCCTGACGGCCTCTGTCACGCCCTTGCGCGCCATCTCGGGTTGTGCGGTCCGGGCTCCCTCCTCTACCCGCCGAGCCGCGGCGCTGAGCGCACACAGGCCGTAACAGGCGGCACCGCCGGCCAGGGCATGCGCCGTCACCAACAACCCGGCCATCTCTCCCATCGCAATTTGGCGCGTCAACGTCGTGATCCGCGGCCGTACGGTCGGTTCCAGCAGCGCCAAATAACCGTCAAGCTCCTCGTCGTCGTCCAGCATTTCGGCTAACTCGTCAAGAATAGTGCAATCGAACACGAGCAAACCACCGACGTCTGCAATCACGGATTCACTCCGGGCCGGCCCATCTGGGGGGGGACTTTCGACACTTTCGTCATTCTTGTCACTCAATCCGACCGTCTCCCCTACGCCTCCCGATCGTGCTGACGCCCTGGTCAGAAAAGCTATCGGTCTTTCGGCCCCTAACCTTCAGGCAGTCGCTACCAACGATCGTCTCTTTTGCATGGTTTGGTTGGCACCATCGGCAACCGATGACATGGCTTCTAGTCTCCATGACCCTGGCGTGTCATCGCTCTTGCCACGTTGCCATCCTCTAACGGTCCTGTCCGGGATAGCAAACAGACCCATCCCGTTTTCGCATTGCGATTGAGTGATCTTAGGGGAATGTTAATCGCGTTTCAATTTTTTCCCCAGCCGGGCGCAACGGTCTGAAACTATTGTTTGGCTTTTTAAACAGTTTGGCGCAAACAAAACTGTCGAAAAGCCTTGCTGACTGCAATCAAATCGATTTCTCTGTGCCAGAACGATTGTCTATTGGAGAGGCTCGTCATTTGGTTTTCCACAAAAATCCGGACAATAAACACGGGCACTACCGGCTTTGCGGGTTTTTGGGATGTCATGGTAAACTTTAAACAGTTCACAGAGCTTTTTGGCTCTGTGAACTGTTGATTGCCCGACAATTCTGCCCTTGGGATGCTGCGACGAGATGTCGCTGGCGTTGCGCCCTGGCCGGAACGATCCCACCAGGGGAATGATGAGAATGACCCCATCGGCGCTATTGGGGCTTTGCCCTCGCCCCCACCTGGGCCTTGCCCTGGTCCCGCCAACGGCCGGGGGTTTTTGGAAACCATCACGGATTGGAGGTCTGGAACCGCCTCGGTCCTGATGGGGTCAAGGGGGCAAAGCCCATCGGCGTCAGGATCGGCCCGAAACGCTGCCCATGGGATGGCTTCCTGGGAGAGCGGGCACGACGCGATGCCCGCTCTCCCAGGACACAGAACGGACCCTGGCGCCCAAGCGGCCCAAGGTCCGGGCGCCGATTCCCTTTTTGGACTTAAGCTCGCGCGGTTCCGACGACGTCTGCCACTC
Organism: uncultured Rhodospirillales bacterium; assembly: GCA_903927615.1. Taxonomy (GTDB): domain Bacteria; phylum Pseudomonadota; class Alphaproteobacteria; order Azospirillales; family Azospirillaceae; genus BOG-933. The sequence goes on from CAIYNU010000035.1 coordinate 71,976, forward strand.
CCAGGGCCCGGAGTGCGGTGGAGACGATATGACGTGCATTCAGGGCCGCATCGTCATATTGCCGAATCGGCGTGTCCTGCTCGATGAAACGATCGGGCAAAGTCATGGGACGAATCTTGATACCGCCGTCGAGCAGTCCGGCGTGAGCGAGATCATGGAGCACAAAGCTGCCGAAGCCACCGACGCTGCCCTCTTCAATGGTGATCAGGACCTGATGCTCCAGGGCCAATCGCCGAATCAGGGCGGTATCCAGAGGCTTGGCGAAACGGGCGTCGGCAACGGTGGTGGACAGGCCACGGGCGGCGAGTTCCTGGGCCGCCTTGACGCACTCGCCAAGCCGACTGCCCAGATTGAGCAATGCCACCTTATTGCCTTCCTGAATGATCCGGCCCCGCCCGATTTCCAGAACTTGCCCTCGTTGGGGCCGATCGATACCGACACCCTCGCCGCGCGGATAGCGAATGGCACTTGGCCGGTCGTCGATGGCGGCGGCGGTCGCCACCATGTGCATCAGTTCCGCCTCGTCTGACGGCGCCATCAGCACGATTCCGGGCAAACACCCCAGATAGGCCAGATCGAAGGTGCCGGCATGGGTGGCGCCGTCGGCGCCGACCAGGCCCGCACGATCCAGGGCAAAACGCACCGGCAGTTTTTGGAGCACCACGTCATGGACCAACTGATCGTAGGCGCGCTGGAGAAATGTGGAGTAAATCGCCACAAAGGGCTTGAACCCCTCGCAGGCCAAGCCGCCGGCGAAGGTTACGGCGTGCTGCTCGGCAATGCCGACATCGAAACAGCGGGTGGGGAAACGCTTCTCGAACAGATCCAGTCCGGTGCCGGACGGCATGGCCGCAGTAATGGCGACGATTTTCGGATCCTGTTCGGCTTCGGCGATCAGACCGTCGGCAAACACCCGGGTGTAGGTCGGGACGTTGGACTTGGTTTTGGCCTGAGCGCCCGTAACCACATCGAATCGAGCGACGGCATGCAACTTGTCCGCCGACGCCTCGGCCGGCGCATAGCCATGGCCCTTCTTGGTCACCACATGGATCAGCACCGGCCCGGTGCTGCCGTCGCGATCCTCGGCGTCGCGCACATTCTGGAGCACCGGCAACAGGTGGTCGAGATTGTGGCCGTCGATCGGACCGACATAATAAAAACCCAGTTCCTCGAACAGCGTTCCGCCGGTCACCAGGCCCCGGGTAAACTCCTCGGCTCGGCGGGCGGCATTGCGCAGGGGTTCGGGCAGGTGATCCGCGATGTCCTTGGCGAAGTGGCGCAGACTGAGATAGGGCTTGGATGAGATCAGGCGCGACAGATAGGCGCTCATGGCCCCGACGGGCGGCGCAATCGACATATCGTTGTCGTTAAGGATGACGATCAGCCGGCTGTTCATGGAACCGGCGTTGTTCATCGCTTCGTAGGCCATGCCGGCGCTCATGGAGCCGTCGCCGATCACGCACACCACCTGATTTGCGGCGCCCGCCAGATCACGGCCGACCGCCATCCCCAGTCCGGCTGAAATGGAGGTCGAACTATGCCCGGCGCCGAACGGATCGTACTCGCTCTCGCAACGCCGAGTGAAACCCGAAAGGCCGGCCGCCTGGCGGAGCGTGCGGATGCGGTCACGCCGACCCGTGAGGATCTTGTGGGGGTAGGCCTGATGCCCGACGTCCCAGATGACGCGGTCCGCTGGCGTATTAAACACATAGTGTAAGGCCACCGTCAGCTCAACCACGCCGAGACCCGCCCCCAGATGGCCGCCGGTAACCGACACAGCATCGATGGTCTCGCTCCGCAATTCTTGGGCCAGTTGCGTCAACTGCTCGGGGGCGAGACGGCGAATGTCGGCCGGCTCCCGAATGCGATCAAGCAGCGGGGTCTTGCTGGGTGCGCTCAATTCTCTCTCCCCATTCTCAGGCCTGCCGAATCCTCGGAGCCTGTCAACTACGCGAGCCTGTCTGAAAACGCCGTCTGCATAACACCGGTTCATCCGCACCATCGCCGTGGTTTGCAGGCCACGGCCCGGTTGACTGACGAAAGGCCCGGCCTGTCTTCAGGCGTTACGATGGACAATGAAATGAGCGACCGCCTGGAGATTGGTCGCGCGGACACCAAACTGATCAAGATGACTGGCGGCACGATCCGCAAGCCGCTGCGCTTCGGCCCGCGCGCCGGCGACGCCCAGCAACGAGACGAAGGTTGCCTTGCCGGCCGCCGCGTCAACGCCGACCGGCTTGCCGACGGCGTCGGCCGAGCCTTCCACATCGAGGAGATCGTCGGCAATTTGGAAGGCCAGGCCGATATCCCGGGCGTAGCACCCAGGGCCTGATGCTGCTCCGATCCGGCATGGCCGAGAATCGCGCCCGCTTCGGCGGAGAATCGGATCAGCGCCCCGGTCTTGCCCTCTTGCAACCGGCTGGTCTCAGCCAGATCAAAAGACGTGGTTTCGGCAACCAGATCAAGCATCTGGCCGCCAACCATGCCCGACGGTCCCGCCGCCACCGCCAGCGCCGTCACCAACGCCGAGCGCACCGACGACTCCGGGTGAGTCGCGGGGTCCGCCAACACTTCAAAGGCCAGGGTCAACAGCCCGTCGCCGGCCAGAATGGCCACCGCCTCGTTGAACTGTTTATGAACCGTCGGCCGTCCCCGGCGCAGGTCGCTGTTGTCCATGGCTGGCAAGTCATCATGAATCAGCGAGTAGCAATGAATCAGCTCCACCGCCACCCCGGTTCGCAGGGCGTGCTCGGGCGCCACGTCAAACAAACCCGAACTCTCCAAGACCAGGAAGGGGCGCAGTCGCTTGCCTCCTCCCAGTGCGCCATACCGCATGGCATCCCATAAAGGTGCCTCTGGGCGCACGGTCGGTACAAGCAAGCGATCGATCGCTGCCTCGACCGACGCCGCCGCCCGCGCCATCGCCTGTTCCAAATGAGAAGCCACCACCGCCTCGTTCGCCGTTGACCTGACCGCCGGGACAATACGGGCCAAAGATTACGGATTCCTGTCCACGCCGGACCTTCCGCAACATCGCCCCCGCCATCGTGCGGCCACCACCAGTACAGGTGCGGCGTCATCGGCCCACCTGAACGAAGGGCTATCAAAAACCATGCTCCATAGGATGGCGTCAAGGTGTCATACGCCCCCCGGCATCTCTTGCAGACGAAGTGATCTTTCCGCCACGCCCCGAATCTCGCAACGATGCTGCGGCGATGGGGTGCCGAAGGATATCAAGCCGCCCCCGGAGGCCGCGGGGTGGGTATCGTCACGCACCCATGGCATCGGCGGCGGAGCTGTGGTACCTGTCGGCCACAACGCGGGTGCGGTCGCGATCGCGGGGGTGCGATTGGCTCTTCCGAACCCCCTTCGCCTGGCGCGTCGCCGCGCAGCGGAGTCTACCGCGATGAGGAGTCTCCAAACCGATGGACCCCATGAGCCAGCAGCCCTTGCGCGTTATCTTGTCCCAGCCGCGGGGATTTTGCGCCGGTGTTGAACGCGCGATCGAAATCGTCGAGCGGGCCTTGCGCATTTATGGCCAGCCGGTTTATGTCCGCCACGAGATCGTTCATAACAAGCGAGTGGTCGAGGGATTGAAGGCACGGGGCGCTCGCTTTGTCGAAACCGTGGACGACATCCCCCCCGGTGCCGTAACCATTTTCAGTGCGCACGGGGTCGCCCGCACGGTCGAAACCGAAGCCGTGCTCCGCCGCCTGCATGTGATCGACGCCACCTGTCCGCTGGTGACCAAGGTCCACAAGGAAGGCCAGCGTTACGCCGGCAACGGCTACGACGTGGTGCTGATTGGCCATCCCGGACACCCCGAGGTCGAAGGCACCATGGGTCAGATCGACGGCACCGTTCATCTGGTCTCTTCGGTCAAGGACGTGGCCATCATTGCCCCGCAGCATCCCCAGCGTCTGGCCTATGTCACCCAGACCACGCTCAGCGTCGACGACACCCGCGAAATCATTGCCGCCTTGAAGGCGCGCTTTCCAGCCATCGTCGGTCCCGATGTGAAGGATATCTGCTACGCGACGCAAAACCGACAGAGCGCGGTCCGGCAAATGGTCGCCATGGTCGACCTGATCCTGGTCGTCGGAGCGCATAACAGTTCTAACTCCAACCGGTTGCGGGAAATCGGTACCGAGATGGCCAAGCCCAGCTATCTGGTGGAGGATGCCATGGCCTTGCAAGCGGAATGGTTAGAGGGCGTCGGTACCGTCGGCATCACCGCCGGGGCGTCCGCTCCCGAGGAAGTGGTCCAGGAACTGGTGCTGCGGATCGCCGAAATCCGGCCGATCCAGGTGGAGTTGCTCGACGGCATCGAAGAGAACGTTCATTTCAAGCTGCCTGCCGAACTGGACGGTGTGGAAGCGACAGCGTAGTGCCCGGAGTGGATCGCGGCGAGGGCGACCCGCCTCGCCGCGTGAATCTGCCCCAAATTCGAGTCGATTGCGGAGAGGGTGACACCCCTGACCGCGTGACTCTGCTTGAAGTTCGAGCAGACCAGGGAGGACGACGTGGGAGTTCCGTTACGGCAACAAGTCGCCATTGGCGCCTATATCGTCAAACAGAAGCTACTGGGACGCACGCGCTACCCGCTGGTCTTAATGCTGGAGCCGTTGTTTCGCTGTAATCTGGCGTGCTCGGGCTGTGGCAAGATCGACTATCCGGACGTTGTGCTCAACCGGAGGCTCAGCGTTCGGGAGTGTCTGGACGCCGCCGAAGAGTGCGGCGCGCCCGTGGTCTCGATTCCCGGCGGCGAACCGCTGCTGCATAAGGAGATCGGTGACATTGTTGCCGGTCTGGTCGCCCAGCGCCGCTATGTTTACTTATGTACTAACGCTCTGCTGCTGGAAAAGAAGCTAGATCTGTTTACGCCAAGTTCCTACCTGTCGTTTTCGGTCCATCTTGACGGCCTGCGCGAGCATCACGATCGTTCGGTTTGTCAGGACGGCGTGTTCGACCGCGCCGTCGCGGGCATCCGGGCGGCCTTGGCACGCGGCTTTCGGGTCAACTGCGCCGCCACTTTTTTTGACGGTGTCCCGGCCGCCGACATTGCCGCCTTTCTTGATTTCGTCCGCGATCTTGGCGTCGAAGGTGTGACCATCGCTCCCGGCTATGCTTATGAACGGGCCCCGGATCAGCAACACTTTCTCAACCGCCGGAAGACCAAGGAACTGTTCCGCGATGTGTTCCGTCTGGGACGCGGGCGGAAATGGCGGATCACCCATTCCAGCCTGTACCTGGACTTTCTGGCGGGCAACCAGGACTACCGTTGCACGCCCTGGGGCAACCCGACCCGTAACGTGTTCGGATGGCAACGTCCCTGCTATTTGCTGAACGAAGGCACCGTCGCGACGTTCCAGGAACTCATGGCCGATACCGACTGGAACGGCTACGGCACCGGCCGCTACGAAAAATGCGCGGACTGCATGGCCCATTGCGGGTATGAACCGACCGCCGCCGCCGACGCGGTGGCCCATCCGTTAAAGGCCGCCTGGGTGGCCTTGCGCGGCGTGCGCACCCAGGGCGAGATGGCTCCTGAAATCCCGTTAACCGGCCAACGGCCGGCGCAACAGGTGTTCGATCAGGTGGTGTCGGATGCCGTCGGCGAGTTAGCCGGACAGGAACGCCGTCGGGCCTAAGCGCAAAACGGCCTGGCCAAGGGCGGCCAGGCCGGCCCGGCTGTCGGCCGCCAGACGCAACAGCGCGGCCAGCGTCCACGGCGCGGCCAGCAGTCGCAGTGCCACCGCCAGGGGGCGGGTTTCCCCGTCGGGACCAAGACCAACCAGCGCCGGTGGCGGAATTGCCCGTCCAGCCGGGTCGGCGATGGCTCGCAACACCAGCAACGGCAACCCGTGTTTTCGCGCCACCGCCGCCGCCACATGGCTTTCCATATCCACGGCGGCAGCGCCGGTGGCACGGGCCAGCGCCGCCTTGGCCGCGACCGTGGTCACGGCAAGGTCAGAGCCGGCTACCCGGCCGATGCTCGCCACTGGCAGGCCGCATGCTCCCGCCATGGCCGCGACCCGGGCGTGCCAGGCGGCATCCACCGGGAACACCGGGGCCTCCGCGTCGGACTGTGGGGCTGGCCCGACCACCGCCTGGGGCAACAGGAGCGTTCCCGGTTCCAGCCCCGGCCGCAAGGCCCCGGCGATGCCGAAGCTGACCAGGCCGGTTGCTCCTTCGGCAACCAGCCGCTCGGCCCGCTCCCGAGCCAGCCAGGGCCGGGCACCGGAGCACGCGATGGGCAGACCGAGACCCGCGAGGCAGGCAGCCTCGGTGGCCATCCCCAGCACCACCACGACACGGTTCATCGGCGCCACCGACCGGCCGGAACGGACGATCAGCGAGGCGCCAGGAACCGATTGTCTTCCCAACGGGACTTCATGATCCAATCATATATTTCAAACTGGCCTTGCTCCTCGTCATGAGCGATCACCAGATCCCCGTCGCGATAGATCGCCGAGCATTGGGCCGGCCCGGTTCCACTGCACGAGAAACAGAGCAAGTCCTCGTCAATCTTGTACTCGCAGAGCGAGCTATAGCCCTTCGGTCCGCCGTGAAAATTAAGCCAGCGCCCGCGCCCATCGTTATCAAAGGCCAGCAACCGTTCATACTCCTTGCCGAACGGGCCAGCGATCACGGCACTACTCCAGGAGTTGCCGCGCAGGAGCGCGTCAATCTCGGCCCCGTTTAACCGCACCAGCGAGGCCGGCAGAGTTTGCTTCTCGGTGAGGACCTTAAGCACCTCGGTGCCGCGCTTTAACAGGGGCGCCGACACCATTGAACATCCGGCACAGTTGACAAACGCCTCGTCACCGCGTCCGGCCATTCCCCAAGGGTCTTCACCCGAAGGCATGCTAAAGGCCTTGCCCTGCCCCATGGTGCGCATACTTGCTCCCGGCGTCTGTGGCGGCGTCGGCTGGGTCTCAGCCGACGGTGCGGTCGCGGTCGGGGACGGGGGCGGAGCAGTCTCGGCGGTTTGCGCCTTGGGGGACGTGGCGCCAAGCAGAACCAGGCCGGCCACGCCGGCAACCGTTACCATCCTACGCATCACTAAGCCTCTGCCCTGAAAAGACGCTGAAAAACCACCGGCGCCGACAGCCGCGGGCGGCGGCGACACCGTGGCTGGCGGCAAGCGGGACTGTCAATCAGAAAGCGCGGGCTTGGGACTTCACGCTGTCCCCGGCACCGCAATCACGGCCCCGGTGACGGCCCGCGCCCGATCCGAAAGCAAAAACAGGATCAGATCGGCGATGGCGTCGGGTGACACCCACAGGCTGTGATCGGCATCCGGCATGGCGGCGCGGTTCTCCGGGGTATCGATGATGGTCGGAACCACGCAGTTGACGGTGATGCCGTTGCGGCGCAGGTCCTGGGCTAACCCCTCACTGTAGCGAATCAGGCCTGCCTTGCTCGCAGCATAGGCCGCAAGACCGGCCGGCGCGACCAGGCCGGGCGCGGCGCCGACCGTGACGATCCGACCGGAATGCTGCCGGATCATCGACGGCACCACCGCCTGACAGGCTCGAGCGGCGCTGTGCAGATTGGCGTCGATCAGACGATTCAGCATGTCCGGGTCGTCCTGGTGGGCGGGGCGCCCGCCGCGGAAACTGCCGACCGTGTGGACCAGTCCATCGATCCGACCGAATCGATCCAAGGTCCGCTCGGCCATGCGCTGGGCGGATGCAGCATCCGCAAGGTCGACTCCGGGCACCAGCAACGCTGTTCCCGCCGCCGCCGGGCTACCGAACACCGCCTCCAACCGGTCGCTGCGATCCACCAGCACGGGAACGGCGCCGGTGCTCAGGCAGCCCGCGGCGACGGCCCGACCCAGATTCCCCACGGCGCCGGTGACGATCACGATTCGCCCGATCAAGCCAAGGTCCTGGCACTCCATTGTTCATCCTCCCTGGTGCCGGGGCCGCTTAATTCAGGCGTCCCCGGGGCGCCGCCAGCGCCTCTTCCAGTTGCTCGGCAATGGCTGCCGCGACGGGACTGGCCTGGTGATTGACCATCCGCCACAGCCCATCCTCCTTGATGAAAAGATTGGTCGCGGCCAACAAGGCGCCATTGATGATTTCCAGACAGACCACCTGACCGAAGCTGCCATAGACGATCGGGTGTTCGTCGTGACAACGAATGGTGGGAGCCTGGGCACTGCGCAAAATTTCAGTCCAGCTTTGCACCACGCGGTCGCGGCCGACCAGCGGCGGCCAACCGGGATGGATGCAGGCCACCGGCACCGCCCGTGCCCAGAGCATCGCCATCGCCGCAATGTCCCGTTCCTCGACGATTCGATAGAAATCCCGGTTGGCCGCCAGCAAACCTCGCATTTCGGCCGACGGCGATTTCCGATGGTGCTCACCTTCGACCACGTTTGCGGCCTCCCTTTCCCTGCTTCCCTCATGGGACGGACCGTCTCCGCCCCTAGGATCATAGCACGCCATTATCGCCCCATGGGTGGCAACCCTCTCGACAAGACTGAGGGTTGCTGTAGAATGAACCGGGAACGACGGTGGTGCCAGCCTCAGACCAGGCCCTCTTTTGGAAAACGCCCCCTTCTTGGAAATCTAGGAGCCCCTGCCATGACGACGTCCGCTCCGCTCCCGGACCGCCAACCCAGTCTGTTCGAGGCTTTACCGGAAACCGAACCGCGTCGCCGCCGTGGCCGCCGACCGGCCAAACCGCCGGCAGACTCCACGGACCCGGTGGTGGCGCCAACCATCGCCGCTGTGGCTCCCGTGCCGGTGGCCGCGCCCTTCCCGGTGGTGGCTGCACCGTCGGCGATGACCTGCCGCGGACTGGCGGAGGAACCGCGACGGTCGGACCCCACCGCCCTGACCAATCCTGAACTCTCGGATCTGGTCGCCGCATTAACCGAATCGAGTTTGGGGTTTCTCCTGGTCGAGGTGGTGCATGAGGTCAAACGGCGCCTGGTGTCCCCCGAACCGTCCGAGGACGAGGAGGCGGCGCCCGCCATTCATCAACCCAATCCCCAGTTGCTACGCGCCTTACGAACCGCAATGATGGAATTGAACGATAGCGATTGACGGGGGGCGCATGGACCCCGGGCATCTTGCCCGCATGCGGTGGCGTATGTCCCCTGATCGGTGTCGGCTCTAACGCCGTCCGATCCAGATCAGTGTCAGATCATCGCGCAACGGTCGCGCCACTTGCCGGAGAAATGGCTCGAGTACCATCGAAACCGGGTCCGCCGGACGCTGGCCCGCCGCCATCGTCCGGCGCACCTGGGCCAGCAAAGCCTCCTGACCAAATGGGACGCCATCGGCGTTGCGGCATTCCAGCAATGCATCGCTGTAGAGCAGCAAGAATCCCCCCGGCGGCAACAGCACCTGGCGGGTGCGATACTTGGCATGGTGCGAGATGCCAAGCAGCAGTCCCGACGAGTCAAGCAACGTCAAGTCACCATCGACGCCAAGAATTGGGTTGGGGGCGCCGGCGCCGGCAAAAGTCAGAAGATGCGTTCGCTTATCAAGAACACAATAAAAAGCAGTGGCGAACTGTCCGGTCGGCAGGACATCCTTCAGAGCAGTATTGAGATAGGTGAGCCACTCGGCCGGATCCGCACGGCAGACCGAGCTGCGTTCAAAAAGAGTATGCAGACGAAAAGTATTAATCGCCGCCGTGATGCCGTGCCCGGCAAAATCTACGATCAAAAATCCGACCCGATCGGCGTCGATATCGAACACACTCCATAAATCTCCACCCAATTCCGAGGATGTTTCGAAGTGACTGGTGATGTCGAGACCATACCTCTCGGCTAATTCGGCGATCCGGCGCGGTTCGGGCAACAACGACACTTGCATGGCGTGGGCGTGAAGGAGTTCCTTTTGCACCCGTTCGCGGAACGCCGTCAAATCGCGGAACAACTTGCGCCGCTCCAACTGATGGCGGACCCGCGCCACACACTCGCCCGGGCGGATCGGCTTGCTGATGAAATCGTTTCCCCCGGCATTGAAACAGGCCACCTGTTCCTCATCTCGATCTAGCGCGGTCTGGAACAGGATCGGCAGATCGGCATGACGGGGATCCGCGCGCAACCGGCGACACATCTCCAGGCCGTTCATATTTGGCATGGCCACGTCCAACAACACCAGATCGGGCCGGAAGGTTTCGACCTTGGCCAGACCATCGATCCCATCGGCGGCAAAGGCAATATTCCGAAGGCCGCTGCGCAGCAGCAGCAGCGACAGCGATTTCCGATTGAACTCGTTGTCGTCGACAACCAGAACTCGGCAGTCATCGAGGGAAATCGTCATGACCAACCTTTCCCCCAACAGGTCTATGGTGATCGATCATAGGGCAAACCGTAACGACACACAGCGCCCGCCATCGGTCACGGCCACCCGACCGGCGAGCGCCCGCATGAACACGAACCCCCGTCCCGAGCGACTGGTGGTGTCGATTTCGGTTGGAATCAAGGAGGTGTCAAAGCCGGCGCCCTGATCCGCAACGCTGATGTCCAGGGTTCGGCCGGACCAACGGGTAAAAACGTCGGTCCGTCGGCGACGCAACAGCGGATCGGCCAGGCGTTCATTCAACAATTGGCTGAAGACGCGATACCCTTCAGGATGGTCCTTGGCGGTGCTGGGAATACCCAAATTGCCGTGGACGATGGCGTTAGCCACCGCCTCCTGCAAGCACAACTCCACCACCGAGCGCTGTTCGACCGAAAGCACGGCACGCGCCACCAGTTCGTCGCTGATCAAGGCGGCGAGTTGAAGACTGAAGCTGGTAGCCGTGCTCAACGACAGGTAAAATCCCGTGCTCGAGAGTGCCGCCGCCGTCCAGTCACCCGCCGGTTCATCGTCAGAAACCACTTCGATTAACGCCGCGTACGACCCCCTGAGAGCCGCCGCCAGCGAACCCCGGTCAACATCGCTTAACAAAAGAACCCGACAACTCCGGTGTCCTGCTCTCGGTGCGTCGCCGTTGCCTGGCCCGAATGCATTGAAACGCTTGGCGCACCGCCCTCCCGCATCCGCCGGGACAAGGTCGGCGACTACGGTATATGGACAGCTTATGATGCTCGCCTCACTAGTATTCGATAGATACAATTTCACCGATTTTCGCAAGGTCGATCGATCGCTTAACGTCGTTTCGGGGCCCGCGCACGATGAGTTTGATATTTTTCTGCTCGGCTTCTTCCTGAAGGATCAGAATCATGCCGAGTCCGGCCGAATCGATAAAATCGAGCCCGGATACGTCAACCACGAACCGACGCAGATTGGGAGCGTCCAATAATGCGACGATGTCACGCAGGCGGTCATGGTCCGTAAATTCCAGCCGCCCGGTGAGACGCGCTTCTATTGCATCTGCCAGGTTGCGCGCGTGAAACTCCATAATGTCCTCACTTCTTGCGACGACCGCGGTCCTCTTGAAGCGCCACCCGGCCCGTCGGTTTTCCCGCCCGGTCGACGCCTGTTCCGACTTGGTCCTCTGCCCTTATGTTGATACAAACCCGAAGCGCGCGGCCATCATGCGTCCGCAGCCTCTTCCGCCGTTTACTCTTTTTTCTAAGGGCAGATTAGCCTAACCAGCGTTGCCCCTCAAGCCTGGTCCTGGTGAAAACCTCGCGGCACCATCATCGGGGCGGGCCCGGTCCGAGACAGAGCGCCTCGGCATCTGATATAGGGTCACTCAGAGCATCCGGTGCCCCCGAGCGCCGTTATCGCGGGTTGGACAGAAAAGGACGATGGCGATGGTCAGAGCCGCCTTGTGGGCAAGAGTTCCGGCCGCCTGGGCAAAGTTCCTGCTGATCCTGATTCCGATCCTTGCCGCATCAACCATCGCCTTTGCCACCGCATTCTTTTACACCAAACGAATTGATCTTCGCCTTGCCCTGACCGCCAAGGTAACCAGTATTGCCGAAATCAATGCCGCGGCGCTAGCCGGCACCCCATCCACTTTCGACCTCAAGAGTACCCGTAACATCGTCTCGGCGATTTCGGTTAACCGGGAGATTCTTTGCATCGAGGTCGCCAACGACATTACGCCGTTCACCTATTCATGGCCAGAAACGGGCTGTTCGCGGCCCCCTAACGGAACCGCACCGATCCCGGCCGTCACCCGACAGATCATGGTCAACGGGCAACCGTCCGGTCATATCACGCTTTACTATTCCTATAACCCGGTCAACCGGTTATTGACCGAGGAAATCTTCAACGCCATCTGGCTGCTGTGCCTGCTGTTGGTCGTCACGGTGATTACGGCGCTGATCGCCTATCGCCTGACCATTGGCGTTCCGCTGGCCCGGTTGATCGCGTCCATGCGACTGGCCGAACAAAAGGGCAGCCGAGAGTTGGTGGAGTGGCAAGCCAATGATGAACTTGGCAACCTGATTGCCGTGTATAATCGCCTTCTGGTCAAGCTCGCCTATGAAGAGGTTGCACTTCGCAAGAGTGAGGAGCGACTAAGCCTGGCCATCGCCGCCACCCGCTCCTCGGTCTGGGATATGGATTTGACCACCGGACAACTTTGGTGGTCGGTGGAATTGCCCATGATCCTGGGGTACAGCCCGGACGAATTGCCGATGTCGACGTCGGTTCTGGAGTCCCTGACTCACCCCGATGACCGCACCCGGGTGCTGAGCGAATCGCTGCGTCACATCGTCGGGGAAACGTCCAGTTACTGCAACGTCTACCGGCTGCGCCGCAACGATGGCGGTTATCTTTGGATGGAGGACAAGGCGACCGCGATTCGGGACGGCCACGGCGTGGCGGTGCGTCTGACCGGCATTATCGCCGACATCACCGAGCGCAAGCAGGCGGAGTTGGACCTGGCACAGGAACGGGCGATTCTTCAGGCGACGCTGGAAAACGTCGACCAGGGCATCGTCATGTTCGACCAGTCCTTGCGACTGGTGACGTTCAACCGGCGGGCCGCCGAGTTGCTGAATGTTCCGCTCAAATTGCTGACCCAGCGACCGACCTTCAGCGAAATCATCGATTGCCAGATCGAGCGCGGCGAATTCGGCGGGCCGGAGTCGCCGGAACGCCTGGAACGCTCTTGGGAACGGCTGCCCACCGAGTATTTCACGGTCAAACACCGACGAACCGACGGAACGGTGATCGAAATTCATTCGAACCCGCTATTTATGGGTGGTTTCGTCTGCACTTACACCGACGTCACCGCCGAAACCCGCTCGGCCGCGGAGACTTCGGCGGCCATGCAGGCCACCGAACAGGCTTATGCCGAACTGAAGGAAACCCAGGCGAGCCTGGTTCAGGCCGAAAAGATGGCGTCGTTGGGCATGCTGGTGGCGGGCATCGCCCACGAAATCAACACGCCGGTCGGCATCGCCTACAGTTGCGCCAGTCACCTGGCCAATCGCACCCGACAACTGGTGGCCGCCGTCGAAGGCGGTCAACTTAAAAAGTCAGAATTGCTGACCTACGCCGCCTCAGCCGCCGAATCAACACGGTTGATGTCGGGCAACCTCAACCGCGCCGCCGAGTTGATCCGCAGCTTCAAGCAAGTGGCGGTGGATCAGGCCAGCGCGGAGTTGCGCCGCTTCGACCTCAAGACTTATATTGAAGAGGTCGTTACCAGTCTGGGGCCGCGTTTGCGCACCACCCCGCACCGGGTGGTGGTCGACTGCCCGCCGGACCTTTCCATCAACAGTTATCCGGGGGCGTTATCCCAGGTACTGACCAATCTGGTGATGAATGCCCTGACCCACGCCTATGACGGCAAGCCGCCCCGGACCCAACCCATCCCGGACGGTCCCGGCCCCCAGCAGACCGCCGATCCCAAGTCGGCCGGAGGCAAATCCCCGGGCGGAACCATGACGATTTCGGTGTCGGCGCCGGCCGGAACCAACGACATTGACCTTTGTTTCAGCGACGACGGCAGGGGTATTCCCGCGAAAATTCAGGCAAGGATTTTCGAACCCTTCTTCACCACCCGGCGCGGCAACGGCGGCAGCGGTCTGGGCCTGCACATTGTCCTTAATCTGGTAACGCAAACATTGGGTGGGCGCATCACCGTTGACAGTGCCGAAGGCAGCGGCACCACCTTTAACATTCACCTTCCCCGCGAAGCGCCCTCCCATCAAAACACGGTCGCCGGTGACACCGACCTCGGACGTCCTCCCTCGCCCACGGCTGCGGTGCCGGTGTCCTCCCAGCCGTCGCCTCCCCGTTCCGAGGTGCCATGATCATGACCCCTGCCGACCCCATGTCGTCACCGGCCACGGCCGCCGCCGTCGAAGAAGAGCTGGTCTTCGCCGCCGAAGCGGAGGGCGATCAGACCGGCGCCGAACCTTGGCAGGTCCTGGTGGTGGACGACGAGCCGGATGTTCATTCCATGACCGGCCTGATTCTTGGGGATGTCCGCTACCGGAACCGGCCGCTCGGGCTTCTTCATGCGTTTTCGGCGGCGGAGGCCCAGGCGCAGCTGGCCCACCACCCGGGCGTCGCTGTCGCGATCATCGACGTGGTGATGGAAGCCGAGCATGCCGGACTCGATCTGATCCGCACGATTCGCCAGGACCTGGGGGATTCCGATATCCGGCTGATTCTCCGCACCGGTCAGCCCGGCCAGGCGCCGCAGCGTCAGGTGATTCTCGAGTACGACATCAACGACTATCGCTCCAAGGCGGAGCTTGGCGCCGACGATCTGGTGATTTCGGTGGTTGCCGCCCTGCGCTCCTACGAACACATCGTTCACATCGAACGCATGGTCGCGGACCGCACCCGGGAACTGCTGGCCAGTCGCGAACACCTGCGGACGATTCTCCAAAGCAGCCCGGTCGGGGTCGGCGCCATCGGTCTGGATGGCCGGCTGACCTTCGCCAACCTGCGTTTTGCCGAGCTTTTCCGCCTGCCCGCCGACCGGCTGTCGGGGGTCGATATGCGAACCCTGCTGGCCGATCCCGTCGACCGGCGTCGCTACCACGACTTGATGAGCGAGGGCGTCGCCATTCGCGACACCGAGTTGCGTCTGCGACGGGCCGACGGGTCGACCTTTTGGGCGCTGCTGTCGGGCGATCCCCACGGCTTCGATGGTGAGACCGGTTATCTTGGCTGGATTCACGACATCTCGCACTTGAAGCAGACCGAATCCGACTTGAGCGCCGCCAAGGAACAGGCCGAGCAGGCGACCCGGGCCAAGTCAATCTTCCTGGCCACCATGAGCCACGAGATTCGCACGCCGATGAATGGCGTGCTGGGAATGATGGAACTGTTGGATCGAACGCACCTGGACACCGAGCAGTCCGGAATTGTCACCACCATCCGCGAGTCGGCGACCGCCTTGTTGCGTATCATCGACGACATCCTCGATTTTTCCAAGATCGAGGCGGAAATGCTGGTGTTGGAGTCGGTACCGGTCTCTCTGGCCGCGCTGGTCGAGGGGGTCGCCGAAACCCTGGCCCCGACCGCGTGGCATAAAAACCTGGACCTGGTGACCTTTGTCGACCCCGCACTGCCCCCCGCGCTGATCGGCGATCCCTTGCGGCTCCGGCAGATTTTGTTCAACCTTGGGGGTAATGCCATTAAGTTTACCGAGCACGGCCAGGTGGTCCTGCGGGTAGACCTGGACGAGATCGAGACCGCCGTCGCCGGTCGGCGCGCCCGGATTCGGATGAGCATCACCGATACCGGCATCGGCATTTCCCAAGACGCCCAGCCGACCCTGTTTCAGCCTTACACCCAGGCCGAAAACTCCACCGCCCGACGCTATGGCGGCACCGGTCTCGGCCTGTCCATCTCTCGCCGGCTGGCCGAGATGATGGGCGGCGGTATTTCGGTCACGAGCGAACCGGGTTGCGGGTCGACCTTTGCGTTCAACGTGGTCCTCGATGTGCCGCCCGGGGACGCGATCAGGGGCCCCGGACAGAACGGCGGCGACGGTTCCTCCGATCAGCCGTCGCTCGCCGGTCTGAACGTCGCCCTGGCGGTGATGAGCGAACCGGCCCGCACCTTTCTGACCCGCTATCTGATCGCTGCGGGCGCCCGGGTGGTGACCAGCGTCGATGGTTCGTCGCTGTTGAACAGTGCCCATGCCGCCCTTGCCGCCGGCCGGCCGTTCGACGTGGTGGTGTTGGAGTCCCAGCTCTATCAGGCCTCGGTTATGGCGGTGCGCGAGGCTTTGGGACTTGGGCGCGCCGGCCTGATGATTCCCGGAGTCCTGATCAGCCAACGAAGCGGCGAGAGCAAGATACGCCGGACCCGCGCCTCGGACGCTTCGCTGACCGTGATCAAGCCGGTCCGGCGCACCGCCCTGGTCCGCGCCGTGGCCATCGCCGCACACCGGCTGTCGCCGGACCCCGAGCCTCACAGCCGGCGGAGCGGCGATGGCCGTCATCGGTCCGACCTCCGGGATCACACCCCCCTGGTCGGCCTCGACGGCTTCAGCCCCGACCGACCGGCGTCCCCTTCCAACGCCACCCAGCTATCGGTGGCGCCACGCGGCGCGGCGCCACTGGTGCTGGTTGCCGAAGACAATGCCGTCAATCGACGTGTCATTTCCATGCAACTCAATACCCTGGGGGTTAACGCCGACATCGTCAGTGGTGGCCGGGAAGCTCTGGCGGCCCTGGCCACCCGCGACTACTCGTTGTTGTTGACTGACTGCCACATGCCCGAGTTGGATGGCTTCGAATTGACCCGCCGTATTCGCGAAAGTGAACGCGGCAGCGGTCGCCATCTGCCGATTATTGCCTTCACCGCCAACGCCTTTGACGGCGAGGCCGAGCGGTTCCGCGCCGCCGGCCTGGACGACTATCTGTGTAAACCGCTTCAACTGGGCAAACTCGGCGCGGCGCTTCGGCGATGGCTCACGGATGAGCCATCGCCCTCCGCCGTCGCCGCCCCGCCCGTTCCCGTTCCCGTGCCAACCGCGCCGTCCGTTCCGGCCATCGATCCATCCGCGATGGCGGCGCTGTGTGGCGACGATCCGGCCCTGATCCGGGAAATGCTGGGGGATTTCGTGACCGTCAGCCGTCAGATTGGCCAGGACCTGATCCAGGCACTGGAACGTCGGCTGGCTGCGGCGGTTCGCGACTGTGCTCATAACATTAAAGGATGCTCGCGCACCGCTGGTGCCCGACCGCTGGCCGACGCCGCCCGCCTGCTGGAACAGGCCGCCGAGCGTGCCGACTGGGATGAAACCCTTCGCCTGGCGCAAGACGTCCAACGCGAGATGGAGCGGGTCGCAGCCCAGGTTGAAGCCCTTTAGAGTCGGGGGCCAGGATGAGACCATCAATCAGCCCGGATCGGGCCGGGGGGGGCGCCCGATCCGGACCAGCCTTGGAGGACAGGACCATGAGGGGCTTTGTGCTTGGCGTGATCGTCACCGCCGTGGTCGGCGGTTTCCTGATGCATTTATGGTCGCGGTACCAGACTCTTAACGCCTGTCTCGCCGTCGACCGCGGTCTGACCGCGGCGGTGACGGCCTCCTTGCGCACGGACGTCCAGAAGAATTTGGGGCCGCAACTCCCTGATCGGCTGACCGACATGGTGTTCCAACCGCTGACCGAACCCCTGGTCCACGAGCGGGTCAAGGCTTGGGTCGCCGATCATTCGTGGTTCGGTTGCGCCTGGACCGTGATGCGCCTCGACTTTGGAGACGCTGGCGATCTGGTGGCGGAAATGCGATCCCTAACCCTGAATTTTTGACCCTCGGTTCGGAGTTTCCATGGCCGCTCTGCTTTCGGTCCGCGACCTTGCCGTGACCTTCCGTGTTTCGGGTGTCGACGTGCCCGCGGTCCGGGGCATCTCGTTCGCGCTGGCGGCTGGCGAAACGCTGGCGCTGGTGGGCGAATCCGGTTCCGGCAAGTCGGTGACGGCGTTGTCGATCCTGCAACTGCTTCCTTACCCGCTGGCCCGCCATCCCAGCGGCAGCATTCGTTTCCAGGACATTGAATTGGTCGGCGCGCCCGAACCGGTGTTGCGCAGCGTTCGCGGCAACCGGATCGCCATGGTCTTTCAGGAGCCGATGACCTCCCTCAATCCGCTCCACACCATCGAACGCCAGGTGGCGGAAACCCTGATTTTACACAAGGGACTGGGGCGGACCGAAGCGCGGCGGCAGACTCTGGAGCTTCTACAACTGGTTGGCCTGGCCGAGGCCCGACGCCGACTCGACGCCTACCCCCATGAACTTTCGGGCGGTCAGCGCCAGCGGGTGATGATCGCCATGGCGCTTGCCAATGAACCCGACCTGCTGATTGCCGACGAGCCGACGACCGCCCTGGACGTGACCATCCAGGCCCAAATTCTGACGCTGTTGAAGGACCTGCAACGGCGCTTTGGTATGGCGTTGCTGTTGATCACCCACGATCTTGGCATTGTTCGCAAGATGGCCGACCGGGTTTGCGTGATGAATGACGGCGCCATTGTCGAACAGGCCAGCGTGGCCGATCTGTTCGAGCGGCCGGTTCATCCCTATACCCGCCGCCTGCTGGCGGCCGAACCCAAGGGCCGGCCGGTTCCGGCTCCGGCCGATGCTCCCGAGGTGCTGGCGGGCGAACAGGTCAAAGTCCATTTCCCGATTCGGAAGGGGGTTTTACGCCGGACCGTCGATCACATTCGCGCCGTGGACGGCATCTCGGTACGGGTGCGCGCCGGCCATACGGTGGGCGTGGTGGGAGAGTCCGGCTCGGGCAAGACCACCCTCGGCCTGGCCTTGCTGCGACTCACGGCCAGCCGGGGAGCGATTCGTTTCGATGGCCACGAGATTCAGGACTGGTCCAGCCGGCAAATGCGCCCGCTGCGCCGACAGATGCAAATCGTGTTTCAAGATCCGTTCGGCAGCCTGAGCCCGCGCCTGTCGGTCGGGGAGATCGTTGCCGAAGGATTGAAAATTCATCGTCTGGGCGGGAATGCCGCCGAACGCGAGGCCTTGATCATTACGGCGTTGGAAGAGGTCGGACTGGACCCGGGCGCCCGCCACCGCTACCCCCACGAGTTTTCCGGCGGCCAGCGTCAAAGGGTGGCCATCGCCCGGGCCATGGTGCTGAAGCCTCGCTTCGTGGTGCTGGACGAGCCGACCTCGGCCCTCGACATGTCGGTACAAACCCAAATTGTCGACCTGCTCCGCGATCTGCAAGCCCGTCACGGCCTGGCTTATTTGTTCATTAGCCATGATCTGAAAGTGATCCGGGCGCTGTCAAACGAAGTCATCGTCATGAAGGACGGGCGCGTGGTGGAGCATGGGCCGACCGAGCAACTGTTCACGGCGCCGCGCGAAATTTATACCAGAGCCCTGCTTGCCGCGGCCTTTGACCTTGAAGCGATCGGCGGCGCCACCGTGCGCAGTTGATGGCCACCGCCCGCCGGCGGCCGGAAGCTTTGCCTTCAGGCGACCGCAGACCGATCGGGTCTCATGTCCCGGCGCGTTGGCCGAAACGGGTCAATTCGCGCTCAACGGGGCTTTCGCTTCAGACACCAGGGTCTCGGCACCCAGCAACGGACCATCACCGGAAGGGCCGACGTGATCGAGTGCGGAAATCAGGTTGAGGAGTGCCTCATCCGTCCGCGATCGCGTGTCTTTCCGAGCAGCGGCCCGGTAGTAACTGAGCAGAAAAATGCGCAAGGCACTGGTTAATCCGGTCCCCCGGACCCTTCGGGCGTCGATCATCCGCGCCAGCCCGGCCCGGTTCACACCATGATCGGCACAGATTTCATCGAATGCCTGCCAGAGGGGGGATTCGAGACGCGCCGACGTCCGCCGGCCACACATCTCAAAGTTGCGGCTGCGAAGAGCCGCGCTACGGGCTCTTGTCAATGGACCATCACCTCCGATTCAGCAATAAACAGCGCATGACCACTGGCGCATACCAGGGTACGCGGATTGACGCAAGGATCACCGTCCATGATCGTTCCCCGTCGTTCTCTCGGGGACAGTAGTAATATCCCGGCGGTTCATCGTCAACATGGACGACGGCCCGAGACAAACTGAAATCATTGTGATGAAATTACGTGAAAATGTTGGCTTCCGAAACCAGCCCCCAAGATAGGTGATGGCTGCTGCGACATTGCTGCACCGCCCGCTTCGTTTGGTATTTTTGATCACTAACGCATATTGGAATATGTCAATCAACCAGATGTCGCCTTCGGTCATTGTTCAGATGACATTAACACGATAAAGACTCTGACCTTAGCACCGTGCTTGACTGATGTTTCCGAACCGGTCGCGACATAAAGCGGTTACAGGTGGGGGCCGAATATCCTGTTGATCCGGGCCGCCCCGCGCTGCAACAACTTGTAGCGGGCCGAGGGTCAAGGGTGTGACGATCATCCACACGGATACCTCGCCTCTTCCAGCTTGAACTGGTAGCCTGTCCATTGCTGTTCTCCAAAAATATCTGCACTGCCGGAGATCCGGCCCGCATTCAATCCCGCCCCGCGCTGCAATGGAAGAGTTCATTGATTATGCTATCGGCCCGGTCGCAGACTTGCCATGATCACCGGTGGCGGTAATCGTCCCCGATGAAATGACGGCATTCCTTGTCGGGATTTTGCCGGGAGTCGCCTTGGTATCTACCGATCCGCCCTCCGCTGAAACATCCCTCCATCGGTGGTCAGAGTGCCTTGACGGCGCGGTTCAATCTCATCACCTTGGGCGCCAGCGACGGCCCTCTGACGTTGTCGCGCTTTGGTGTTCGGTATGCCCTTAAAGCGACCCAAGATTCTGATCGTTGATGACCGACCGGCTAACCTGCTGGCCCTGAAAGCGTTGCTGGCCAAAGTGGATGCCCTGGTGATCTCTGCCGACAACGGCAACCAGGCCCTGGCGCGGACCCTTGATCACGACTTTGCGCTGATGCTGCTTGATGTCCAGATGCCGGACATGAGCGGCTATGAACTGGCCGAGTTGCTTCGGGGCGAAGAGCGGACTCAACGGGTTCCGATCATCTTTCTGACCGCTGCCTACAAGGACGATGCCCACCGCGCCCGCGCCTACGATGCCGGGGCAGCCGACTACATCGAAAAGCCCATCGACGAGGCGATCCTGCTGTCCAAAGTGCGGGTGTTCCTCGAACTGGACCGCATGCGGCGGGATATCAGCCGGATTGCCGAACAGTTGGCCGCGCAAAACCAACGCCTGGAGGCTGAAGTGACCGGCCACCAGGCGACCCTGAAGGCATTGCGCGACAGCGAGGAACGGTTCCGGCTGGCCGTTTCCGGGACCAACGACGGCATCTGGGACTACGACCTGATGACCGGCCGATGCAGTTATTCACCGCGTTGGAAGCAGATGCTGGGCTGGCAGGATGCCGAGGTCTCGGACAGTCGGGACGAATGGTGCCGTCGGGTCCATCCCGACGATCTGGAAAAGGCCATGACCGACATCGAGTTGCATCTGGCCGCCAAGACCCCGATCTACGAGAATGTTCATCGCCTTCAGCACCGGGACGGCTTCTACCGCTGGATTCTTGATCGCGGGCGCGCGGTTCGGACCGGCCATGGTCAGGCGGTGCGGATGGTCGGCGCCGCTACCGACATCACCGACCAGCGCCGCCACCAGATTCGCATCCAGTATCTCAATGACCGGTTAGAGCAGATTCTGCGGTCGGTGGCAGAAGGGATCTTCGGTATTGATACCAGTGGCCGGATCACCTTCGCCAACTCCGCCATGGAGCGCCTGTCGATCCGGCCGCGGAGCGAGCTGATCGGCCGCTCGGCTTCCGATTTGTTTGTGGGGCACGGAAGCGCCGACGACGAGTCGACCCGCGGTGAGGGGTTGATCTGGGCGGCCTGCCATTCCAACGAACCCCAAACGGTGCGCAATGACCTGTTGTGCCGCTCGGACGGTTCGACTTTGCCGGTGGACTATACCGTGGCGCCGTTGGTGACGGGGACCATCGTCACCGGTGCCGTCGTGGTGGTGCGCGACGCGACCGAGCGTTTGAAAATCGAGTTTGGCCTGGAACAGGCGCGGGTGGCTGCCGAAGAAACCAGCCGGGCCAAGTCCACCTTCCTGGCGATCATGAGCCATGAACTTCGCACGCCGCTCAATACCATTTTGGGTTTTTCCGAAATCATCCGTGACGCCGCGTTCGGTCTGACCGCCCTGGAACGCTACCGGGAATATGCCGGGGATATTTTTGAGTCTGGGGCGCACCTTCTTGATCTGATCAACGATATCCTTGACCTCTCCAAGATCGAAGCCCACCGCATGGAGATCGAACCCCAGTGGCAGGAACTGCGCTACACCCTGACCTCGATTGTCCGGTTGATCCGGGATAAAGCCAGCCGTCAGCAGGTCGAACTGACCCTCGACTTCGACCCGGACCTGCCGCTGCTTTACGCCGACGAACGGGCCTTCAAGCAAATTATCTTGAATGTGCTGTCCAACGCCCTGAAATTCACCCCGTCCGGCGGTCAGGTCACCGTTCACGGCGGCAGCCAGGCCGACGGCGGTATCGTGATCTCGGTCACCGATACCGGAACCGGGATCGCCCGGGACCAGTTGGACCGCCTGTTCCTGCCGTTCGAACAGATCGATAACCGGTACAACCGCGAAGCTGCCGGCACCGGCCTCGGCCTGTCACTGACCAAGGGGTTGGTGGAGATTCATGGCGGCAGCGTGGTCATCCACAGCACGCTCGGCATCGGCACCACCGTGGCTATCCATTTTCCGCCCGGCTCCCGCAACCACCCTCACCAGCGAACCGGGGAACCCGAGCCCGGTGCCCGGCCGGAACCGCCGGGGACCTGATCTCGACACGGTATTTTCATGATTCGGGGACCATGATCCGGAAGCGGCAAGCAGGCCGGACAAAACCCCTGGGTAACGGCCCTGCCGTGTGGCATCCTCCCGCCGGTGATCGCCCCCTTGCGTCGGTCGGGCGTTGGACGGTGCCGCCATGCCGGAGACTCCGGCCGCATTGGAAAAGGAGGCGTCCATGAACAAGACAGCGGTGATTGGGGCCGTTCTCGGGCTTTTGGTTCTTCCGCCTGGACTGGGGTCAGCCCTGGCGGATACCGCGAAGGCAGAACCGACGCCGTCGGTCTCCCAGCCAACGGTCTCGGTGTTGCCCCGGGACCTGATGACCTTTGGCGAGCGATTCGCCCTGTTGCGAAAGCTACGCGCCGCCAAAACAGCCGATGAACGATTCGACCTGTGGGCCGAAAACTATGCCGAACTGGAAAAACGGGCCAGTGAGCGGGGCGTCGTGCTGCGGGACTACGGTCCCATGATGATGATGATGGATCATGGCCCAACCGCCCAAAGGTCCGGTCGCCGCAGCCGGGTGGGCATGCTGCCGCCGGTCGGCAACACCGTTCGCCCGCGTGCGCCGATGGCGTGGTGAGGCCGGCGGGCCAACCCGTCTGGATGGGTCAGTCGGCAGCGACCGGCACGCTCAAAAGGGTTCGTCTTCCAGGTAGCGGGCCACGACATGGCCAAGGCTCTTGAGTCGGCCGTCTTCAGTGCGCCTTCGGTAATCTGCAATCATCTCGGCCCGGTTGACGGACGCGATATCGCCGGCTTGAATATCGGTTTCAATGCCGGCAAGGAGCCTTCCCCGCTCCGCCTTGATTGCCGGGTCGTTGAGGTTCAGCGTCGTGATCACCGTATCCGCCATGGTGTCATCGCTTCGGGTCGGCCGAATCGCCCCGTTGCCATTGTAGCGGAACCGCATTTCGCACTGCGGATCAGACGGAATGATGTCATTGGCAGGGTCAAACCAGTCTCCCTTGGCGTCGCCGCAAGTGCTTGGAATTTGCCGCTCCCTACTGGGCGGGCCGCAACTGGCGAACAGATTCTGATAGTCGAGGGCAAGGTTCGGAAACGCTGTTTGGGGCCAGAAATGGTCGATATGGCCGCCTGTCGTCCTCTCTCGGTCGAGGCGCCGTCCGCAATAGGCGCGAGACGTGTCCCTGCTCCTTAACCAGGGCTGTGTAGGTCCCGGTCTTTGGCTCGCCCCCGAAATTGTTCCAACTGGGAGTCCACCCAGACTCCGAATTTTCCAGGGCCAACCATTCCCGGAGACAGGACGGCGCCGGACCTTGCGACGAATATTTCATGGCGTCTGGGCTCGCCGTCTCCGGTCCAACCGGGCCTGAGCCAGGGTCAGTTCCGGCGGTTCCCCCTCAATCTCCTGGCGCAAGCTCTCCAGCAGCGTCGCGGCCTCGGACAAACGGCCGGCGCCGATGGCGTCTTCCAGGAGATCAAGGCGCGCCTTGATCTCCGCGTCCCGTTCATCGGCCCCCAACACCGCCAGCAAAATCTCGCTGCTATCGCGACCATAGGCCGCCCTGGGAATGCCAACCTCGATCCGCCCGTCCGCACCGGGATGCAGGACGCGAATGGAGTCGGCATGAACCCGCCCGAGCACCTGCGGCGAATGGGTGGTGATGACGAACTGGCAACCGGGAAAGGTCTCGGTCAGCCAGGGCAGGATCACCCGCTGCCAGCGCGGATGCAGGTGCAACTCGATTTCGTCGATCAGGACAATTCCCGGCCCTTGCAAGGGATCGGGAAGATCGGGATTCGGCATGGCAAGTCGTCGGGCCAGATCACCGGCCAGGGCCAGAAATGTCTGTTCGCCGCTGGACAACTGCGAAACCAGCAAGTCCACGCCGTTTTTGGTGACGTGCAGTCCCTGCCGGTGTTCCGGATTCTTAAGACCGGTTTTTTCCGTCATCGCCCGCCGTACGGCTTCCAGTTGGCCATCGCGATAGGACTGGTCTTCCCGCCAGTGCTGGGCTTCTTCCAGACTGCGATCCCGGAACCACACGACAAATTCGCGAAATTCCAAATCGGCCTTGAGGGCGCCCGAGAAGGCTGCTGCTTTTCTTTGATCGGCAGCCTCCCGAAGCCGTTGCGGCACATCCAACACCGCCCGGCGTTGACCATAATAGATTAAAAGGGGCTCACCGGAGAAATCAGCCCCTCTATTCTCGGTGCGATGCCGAACATAGACATTCAAATTATCAAATTGGCTTCGGCTTTCTTTTCCCAGTATCTTACCAGTGCGAGTTTGTTTACGCACTGCCCAAGCTAGAGGATTGTCATGAGCACTAACGTTGACCTCAAGGGAGGTCATAGTTGTCGCATATGCTTCGGAATCGCCGACCCCACCTCCTCGACGAATATCCCGATGATGATCAGTTTCCTTCAAGGGTAACGCGCTTTGGGCTGATGCTCTGATGTATCGTGCCAGATATTGGTCGAGCAAGATGGCGAGGGCGTCGAGAATACTGGTTTTACCCGTGCCATTTTTACCCACCAGCACCGTCAGACGCGGATTAAATTCAAGAGCGAGGCTCACGATGCCCCGGAAGCCCTCGATTTTTACCGATACCAGTTTCATCGTCCGCCGCCCAAGCCGTGTCCCGACGGAAATACGCGATCGCCCCCTTCCTGTAAACAAGCCATGCCCCCTTTCTGCCAAAGGCGGCACGCCACAACCGACGGCGCGCCCGTTACGGGCGACAACCAGGCAAGATGTTGGTGCATTAAAAAGGTGGGAGGGTTGGCTGGGGCGGGAGGATTCGAACCTCCGGATGGCGGAATCAAAATCCGCTGCCTTACCACTTGGCGACGCCCCAAACGCGCACGGGCCACTCTTGCCCGGGCCGGGACCATAGGACGACAACGGGGCGGATTTCAAGCATCCGTCGACGGTGGGGCGTCGCATTTTTTTGGCCGGAGCCCAAGTCCCGCGGTTTCACTGCCAGCCGGACAGCCAGGCATAGACGGCGACCACCAGCGCCGTGGCCACCAGGCAGGCGCGCCGGTACAGGGCAAGCGCCTCTTCGATGTCGGCCGGGGTCGCGTCCGCCCGACCGTCGCCCATCCAGGCATCCTCGACTCGGGCGCCCCCATACACCCGCGGCCCGGCCAGCCGCAGGCCCAGCGCCCCGGCCATGGCCGCTTCGGGCCAACCGGCATTGGGCGAACGGTGGCGCCCGGCGTCGCGCCAGGCGGTGGTCAGCGCGCCGCCGGCCAAGGCGCCCGGGGTCAGCGTCGCGGCCAGGGCGATCAGCCCGGCGGTCAGCCGTGCCGCCGGCAGATTGACCAGATCATCGAGTCGGGCCGCCGCCCAGCCGAACGCCCGATAGCGCGGTGACCGATGGCCGATCATGCTGTCGGCGGTGTTGATCGCTTTATAGAGGACAATGCCCGGCAATCCGCCCACCGCCAGCCAGAACGCCGGCGCCACCACGCCGTCCGAAAAGTTTTCGGCCAGGCTCTCGATGGCCGCCCGAGCCACCGCAGGTTCGTCCAGGCTCTCGGGGTCGCGGCCGACGATTTTCGCCACCGCCCGCCGGCCTTCGGGCAAGCCTTCGCCAAGGCCTTCGGCCACCGCCGCCACATGCTCGCCCAGGCTGCGTTGGGCCAGCAGCATTGCCGCCAGCACCGCTTCGATCAGCCAGCCAACCTTCACCCCGTCAAAGGTCCAGTCCCGGCAGGCCAGGACCACGGGCACCGTTACCGCCAGCCCCAACGCCGCCAGCGCCAGCACCGCCGCCAGTCCGGCCAGCCGCCGTCCAGGCTCGCTCCAGGCCGGGCGGTTCAGGGCGAGTTCCAGCCAACCGATCACGGCGCCCAATACCATCACCGGATGCCCCACGGTTCGCACCAGCGCCGCCGGGTATCCCACCAGTCCATCGATAACCATGGCCACCGCCAGCACCGCGACGCTATGCTCGACATCCCCCATCACCAGTCCTCCCCCTCACTGTGCTTCTGGGTGTTTGCGCCACCGATGTCTACCGCCCCTGCCCTTGCCGCCGGATTTCCGGTCGTCACCGACCATGGCGGCGATCTGGGAGCCGCACGGCTGCGCTTTCGCGACGCCCCCGAGCCGTGGCTTGATCTCAGCACCGGGATCAACCCGTGGCCCTATCCCGTCCCGCCGCTGGCTCCCGAGGTCTGGCAACGCCTGCCCGACCCCGCCACCATCGACGATCTGACTGTCGCCGCCGCCCGCGCCTTCGGGGCGTCCGACCCGACTCATCTGGTCGCCGCGCCCGGCTCCCAGGCGCTGATCCAGTGGTTGCCATATCTGCGCCGGCCGGGCCGGGTTGCCGTGCTTGGCCCCACCTACGCCGAACACGCCGCGTGCTGGACCGCCGCCGGCCATCGGGTAAGCCCCGTGGCCGGAACGGAGTCACTGTATCACGAATCCTGGGATACGGTGGTGGTGGTCAACCCCAACAATCCCGACGGCCGCATCGTGGAGCCCGAGCGCCTGACCGCCCTGGCCGGAACCCTGGCCGCCCGGGGCGGCTGGCTGGTGGTGGATGAAGCCTTTGCCGATCTCGCTCCCGGCGCCAGCGTCGCCGCCGCTGCCGGTTTGCCCGGCCTGATCATCTTACGCTCGTTCGGCAAATTCTTCGGGCTGGCCGGGCTTCGCCTGGGTTTCGCCCTGGCCGGGCCGGCGGTGACGACCCGCCTGCGTCAGGCGCTCGGCCCCTGGCCGGTGAGCGGTCCCGCGGCGGTCATCGCCGGTCGGGCGCTATCCGATCGCGCTTGGATCGCCGAGACTCGAGGACGGCTCAGCGCGTCGGCAAACCGCCTTGACCGCGTGCTGACCGCCCATGGTCTCACCGTGCTTGGCGGGACCCCCCTGTTCCGGCTGACCCGGACCCCGGACGCCGGGACGGTGTTTGAAGGCCTCGGCCGGGCCGGCATCCTGGTGCGCCGTTTCGAGGCTCACCCCGGCTGGTTGCGGTTCGGGCTGCCTGCCGACGCCGACGCCTGGCACCGGTTGGAGATGGCCCTCTCATGAACACACACCGGGCTTCGGCCCTGATGCTCCAGGGCACCGGGTCGGACGTGGGCAAATCGCTGCTGGTGGCCGGCTTGGCCAGGGCGCTGACCCGGCGCGGACTGCGGGTGCTGCCGTTCAAGCCGCAAAACATGTCCAACAACGCCGCGGTCACCGCCGATGGCGGCGAAATCGGCCGGGCGCAGGCGCTTCAAGCCCGGGCCTGCGGCGTCGCTCCTCGCACCGACATGAATCCGGTGCTGTTGAAGCCTCAATCCGAGCTGGGCGCTCAATTGGTGGTGCAAGGTCGGGTCCGCGCCACCGCCGAAGCCCGCGCCTATCAAGGCCTGAAGGCTGGGCTGATGCCCGTGGTGCTGGAGAGCTTCGAGCGCCTTCGGGCTGAAGCCGATATCGTGCTGGTAGAAGGAGCCGGCAGTCCGGCCGAAATCAATCTCCGGGCCGGAGACATCGCCAATATGGGTTTTGCCCTTGCCGCCCGCGTTCCCGTGGTGGTGGTGGGTGACATCGACCGGGGCGGTGTCATCGCCAGTCTGGTCGGAACCCAGGCGGTGCTGGCGCCCGAGGAACGGGCGCAAATCCGAGGCTATATCATCAACCGGTTCCGTGGCGACGTGAGCCTGTTCGCCGACGGCCTGACGGCCATCACCGACCGGACCGGTTGGCGTAGCTTCGGCGTGGTGCCCTGGTTTGCCCAAGCCGGGCGGCTGCCCGCCGAGGACGCCATGGGCCTGGGCCAAACCCGGAACTTGAGCCACGCCCGGACCCGAACCGGCCTTCCCGATGACGGGATTCGCATCGCCGTGCCGCTGCTGTCGCGGATTGCCAATTTCGACGACTTCGACCCGCTGGCGCAGGAGCCCGGCGTGGCTCTGACCCTGGTCTCTCCGGGCCACCCGATTCCGGCCGGCACCGACCTGATCGTGTTGCCTGGCACCAAGTCGACCCTGGCCGATCTCGGGTTTCTGCGCGCTCAGGGCTGGGACATCGATATTCTCGCCCATGTCCGGCAGGGCGGCCGGGTTCTGGGCATTTGCGGCGGCTATCAAATGCTGGGTCTTCGGGTTGAAGATCCCACCGGTGTTGAAGGCTCGCCGGGGGGCGCCCCGGGACTCGGTTTGCTGCATGTCACCACCGTGCTGGTCGGTGACAAGATGCTGTCGGACGCCAAGGGAATAGATATCGCCACCGGAGCGCCGGTCACCGGCTACGAAATGCACATGGGACGGACCGAGGGTCCCGATTGCACCCGACCGATGCTGCGACTGACCGCTGGCGACCGTGACTCCGGGACCCGGTGCGATGGTGCTGTGAGTGCCGATCGTCGAGTCGCGGGCTGCTACCTCCACGGCCTGTTCCGCAGCGACCGTTTCCGGGCTGCCTTGCTGGCGGAGTTGGGCGGCAAGCCATCACCGCACAATTTCGAGGCCGGGGTCGAGGCCACCCTTGACGCCTTGGCCGATCACCTGGAAGCTCATCTGAATGTGGACGCTCTGCTGGTCGCTGCGCAGTGACGCAGGACACTTGAAAACGCAAAAGGAGCGTTTACTCTTTAAGGAATGTATTTCGGCCGCTGCTTGACGGCTTTTAACGGCATGATGACAAACGCTGGGGGCAGTGAGTGCGCCCCGGAATCGGCCTCAGACGGAACAGGGGCTAAAGCCATGGCACGGGCAGATGATGGCACGTCAGGGTTGGCTATACCACCATCCGATCGCGTGACCGGTGCCAATGCCCTGAGCTGGAACCAGCAAGGTGACCATAGCCAAAACCAGGACCGTCGCCAGCAATACAAGAACCCTCATCGGGCCTCGATCTTCGACCTGTTGTTCGAGGAAGTCGATGCGACCCCGGAAATTGAGGAACCGGTCAAACGCCGCCTCAAGCAAAATGTTCGCCGCAATTTCCGGCAACAGACCGAGACCCCCCAAACCGCTCCCCCAAGGCCCAAAACGCCGCCGGCCCAGGCGTCGGCAACCGGACCGTCTTCGGCCAGGGTGCCCCAGGCCAAGTCGCCGCCGATCAAGCCGGCGACCCCGTCCCATGCTGCTGAAGTGCCGTTGCACCGGCCACCGACACCGGCCGATGATCTGGTCAAGGTGGTCATTCCATCCATCAAAGCCACTGATACCGAACATCTGATCGGTATCGCTGCCGACAACGGCGAAAAGAGTCCCAGCGACCAAATCATCGAGGCCCGACGCATCGCCAGTCAATTGCGTTATTGCCTGTCCCAGCATACCGAGACGGCCCAAAAGGTATCCGCCTATCTGCGCGCCTTATTGGTTTTGACGCATGGTCATTATAAGCCGACGCTGGTCATCGAGGTCTGATCGGCCCAACATCACCGTCGCCACGGCCACTGCCGGCATATTCGTCCGTTATCGACAGGTCGCAGCGTTGCCTCGGGGGAAACAAGCTGCTACGGTCCGCCCCGACGCGAAAGCGGGTCCTCGAAACCAGGCGAAGAAGACGGTAAGTCCCCCATGAAGGTCAACGCCAACACCATGCGCCCCGGCCACGTTATGGAGCATAACGGCAAGCTGTGGGTGGTCGCCAAGATCGCGATCGTCCAACCCGGCAAGGGCGGCGCCTTTATTCAGATTGAAATGAAGGACGTGCGGACCGGGACTAAAACCATCGAGCGTTTTCGAACTCAGGAATCGGTGGAGCGGGTACGGCTCGACGAGCACGAGATGCAATTCCTGTTCTCGGAAGGCGATTTGTTTACCTTTATGGACAATGCCAGCTTCGAGCAGACCACGATCCCGCGTGAGATCATCGGTGACCCGGCGGTGTTCCTTCAGGAAGGTATGCCGGTGACGGTCCAGAGCTATGAGGGCGCGCCACTGGCAGTGGAATTGCCCCAGACCGTGACCTTGCAGATTCTGGAGGCCGATCCGGTGGTTAAAGGCCAGACCGCGTCGTCGTCCTATAAACCCGCCAAGCTCGAGAATGGTGTACGGGTCATGGTTCCGCCGCATGTGGAGGCCGGCACCCGGATCGTGGTGGACACCGCCGAAGGGACTTATCTCGAGCGGGCCAAGGACTGACCGTCGAATGGCCCCACGTTCCGCGACCATCAATGTCATGGCCCGCGCCGCCGAAAAGGCCGGGCGTCTTCTGATCCGCGACTTCGGCGAGGTTGAGCAACTTCAGGTCTCGCGCAAGGGACCGGCCGACTTCGTCTCTACCGCCGATACCAAAGCCGAACGGGCGTTGCGGGCTGAACTCTCGAAGGCCCGTCCGGACTACGGCTTTCTGATGGAGGAGTCCGGCAGCTCCGATGGCCGGGACCGGGGTAACCGCTGGATCGTGGATCCCCTGGACGGCACCACCAATTTCCTGCATGGCTTGCCGCACTGGGCGATCTCCATCGGTCTGGAGCGCGAGGGCGAAATCGTCGCCGGCGTCGTCTACGAACCGGTGCGAGATGAGCTGTTTTGGGCAGAAAAGGGTCAGGGTTGTTTCCTTAATGCTCAAAGGTTGCGGGTGTCGGAACGGCGGCGTTTGGATGACGCGGTGGTGGCCACCGGTATGCCTTTCAAAGGCCGCGGCAATCATCCCGCGTTCATGAGCCAGCTTTCGACCGTGATGGCCGAGGTCGCCGGGATTCGCCGGTTCGGCGCCGCTTCGCTTGATCTCGCCTATGTCGCCGCCGGCCGTTACGACGGTTTCTGGGAAACCGGCCTCAGTCCGTGGGACGTGGCTGCCGGCATCATTCTGGTGACCGAAGCCGGTGGCTTTGTCACCGAAATCAATGGCGGTCGCAACCCGCTCAGCGGCCCCGATATTTTGGCCGCCAATTCCCACCTGCACCGTCCCCTCAGCAAGCTCCTGACGGCCAACAGCGATAAAAAGCCGGTTCCTCCCACCGTTGCTGGCTAGGGGGTCGCGTCAGGTTATTTGATAGGACCGCGGGCGTCTCGCCCGTCCTTTGGCGGCCGGGACGGCCGCGGTCTCCGGTGCCATGCAGTTAAGTTGACGCGGACCACTAGGGGGACCGACCGGACGGTCATTCCGCCGACTTGCCCACCCCAAAGTGGGCAAGCAGCGCGTCCACCTTGGCATTGATGTCGCGCATCTCCCGCCTCAGTTCCACCTGATTGTCCATCAGGACAACTTGTCCCTGTTTCAATGTGCTCACATCGCCCTTCAGCGCCTTAACATCGCCCTTCAGGGTGGAGACATCGCCCTTCAGGGTGGAAACGTCGCCCTTCAGGGTGGAAACATCGCCCTTCAGGGTGGAAACGTCCCCCTTCAGGGTGGAGACATCGCCCTTCAGGGTGGAGACATCCCCCTTCAGGGTACCGACGTCGCTGGTCAGTTCCTTGAGTTGTGTGCCGTGCTCGACCAATGTCACACTCTGACGGCGATCCATGGCGTCGATCTTGCGGGCAATCAGAGACAGGCTTTCGGTCGTTGCATCAACAGGGGCGTGCTTCTTAATCGTGTTCATGAATGAACCTTCCCGATCGCATCTCCGGAAGTGTGCCACAATGTGGGCGTCCGTTGAACCCTGAAGAGGGGGACACACCCGGTTCTGGATGATCCGAGCGCCTATGGGGATAAACCCACGGATCATCACTCGCCCGACGTCCGTCGTCGCTTGAGCAACACATAAAGCGCGCCATCGCCGCCGTGCCGCGGTTGAGCGCGGTGAATCGCCACGATCAATCGCCGCAAGCCGGGTTCGGCCAGCCAGCGCGGTGTGGCGTTGCGCAATACCCCGCCGCCCTGACTCACCGCGCCCTTACCGGTAATGACCAGGACGCAACGCCGCCCGACACGCTGACTGTCGTCCAGATACCGGGCCAACGCATCATGAGCGGCCGATTGGGTCAAGCCATGGAGATCGATACGGCCATCGATCACCAATTGACCGCGCCGCAACCGTTCGTCGGTCCTACGATCCAGACCGACCGTCTGTCCGAGTTCCAGAGGCGGAAGACCGGGTCTGCCCGGTGCAGGAACCGGGGCCGCCGCTGTCGAGGCCGCAGGCGGCACCCCGGTTGACGAAGGCGATTGGTCTGCCGCCGGGACGGCGAGCATCGCCGATATGGCCGGTGACCGCGGACGCACCGGCACGGCATCACGCATGGCCAGATGCCAGAGCGCAAGCTCTTCAGGTGTCGGCGTACGCTGCCTGGGCGGGTCGGCCATGGCGTCACGCCGCGCGGTGGTGATCAGGGGTCGCGGCTGACACCGTGAGCAGCCAGTTGAGCCAGATATTCGGCCCACAGCTCGTCCCGGTGTTGACCCAACTCGTAAAGAGTCGTCCAAGAATAGAGGCCGCTGTCGTGGCCATCATCGAAAATCAAGCGCACGGCATAGTTGCCTACCGGCTCGACCGCGGTGATGGCGACGTGTCGACAGCCGGAAACCACGCGCTTATGGTCGCGGGCGCCATGTCCCCGGACCTCAGCCGACGGGCTTTCCACCCGCAAAAACTCGGCCGACAGGCTATAGTGGGTGCCGTCCTCGAAAGTAATCTCCAGGCAACGCTCTGCCCGTCGCAGGCGAATCTCGTTCGGCCAATGCCGGGTTTTGCCCGGGTTCCCGGCCGGAGGCGCCTGTGTCCCGGGCATCAGCTGCCTCCACTGTTCCCGACCGTGCCGGGTTCCAAAAGGCGGCCCTCGTCTACCAGCATGATGGGAATTCCGTCGCGGATCGGGTAGGCCAATCCCGCCTTGTCGCTGATCAGTTCGCCCGCCTCGGCGTCGTAACGCAACGGCCCCTTGGTCAGGGGACAAACCAGAATTTCCAGCAGCTTCGGGTCCACCGCCTTGATGTTGCGACCCTCGGCCAATTTCCTGTCCTCGCTCATGGGCTCACCCTTCCCTCGTCCCGGATTCGATAACGCTACCCTAATCATCCCCGAGGCTCTTGACCAGCAAGGTGTTCCCTTGAATATCCGCGACCACCACCCGGCTCCCGGCGGGCGCATCGCAGCCACGACACTTCCACACCGTTCCGTTGGCTTCGACGCTGCCCAGGCCGTTGATGATCGGGTCCTTGATCACCGCGACCTGCCCGACGATCTTGTCGCGGAAACAATTGCCGAGTCGCGACACCGGCCCGGCGTTCCGGTTACCCCAGAACACACGGTTGCCGAGAACGAAGAAGCCCGCAACGATGACCGCCGCCAGCACCAAAAAATGAGCGGCCGCCATATTCTGGTAGATGATAGAAAAATTCGAGATCACGCCAAAAAATAAGCAGGTCGCCGCCAATCCCAGGGCGACGAACCCCTCAACGAACACTTCAAGGATGCCAAACAGTAAGGCTCCGGTAAACCAATACCACATGATGTCGTTATCGAGCATCGGCGCCCCTGTGACCGGCTGGTGTTCGCCTCAGTGGCAGGCGTACCGACGATCGCCGTCCTGGCAGGTTACCAGGGCCATCTCGATGAGCGAGATCAACAGCCTGGCCCGTGCCGCCAGCGTCGGCGCCTCCAGCAGGGCCTGCTTTTCGTTGGACTCGAACGGACAGATCATGGCCAGCGACGTCACCAGCCGTTCGTCGGGCGCTCCTTTGATCGTTTCCCAATTGGCCGCGATATCGTTCAGCTTGAGATAGCAAGGGAGTACACTAAGCAAGCGGTCGCGATCAAAGCATCCCCCCCCCTCGTCCAGAAGATCATCGCGGAACTCTGCCCACACCGGCACCACGCGCCGGTAACCATGGTGCGGTTCCAACTCCTTCTCAATCCGGAATCGACAGACTCCGGTCAGCGTCACCAGATAACGGCCGTCGTCAAGACTGCGGGCCGCGGTAATGCTTCCGGCGCAACCGGTAGCATAAACCGCGAGCGCATCGGAACTGACCGGCTGAACCATGCCGATCATAGGATCACCCGTCAGGCAATCCTCGACCATCGCGACATAGCGAGGTTCGAAGATATGAAGCGGTAATCGTCCCCGCGGCAGCAGCAAAACTCCCAACAACGGGAAGATCGGCAACGTACCCGGAAAAAGCTTGAGGCTTGGTTCGTCTGGCATTTCGATCATGCCATCAACATAGGTTCCTCACGAGAAGAGTATAGAGGACAATCGACGACGCGATGAAATCGTCAACGGGTCGGTCGGCCCGAACACGTCAAAAAATTTGACCAGTTGCTTACGCGCTTGCTGCTCATTCCACTCGCGGTTGCGGCGCATAATTTCCAGCAAGGCGCCGACCGCATCTTCCCGCCGTCCCTCGGCGAACAGCGCCAGCGCCAGGTCGAAGCGAGCCTGATGGTCGTCCGGAGCCGCCGTCACCCGGCCCTGCAACTCCCGAACCGACCCCACCGAACGGCTCTGCTCGGCCACCTCAAGTGCTGCCTTGGCCGCCGCCACGGCTTTGTCACCGGCCAGTCGCTCGGGCGGCTTGTCCACCAGTTGACGCGCCCGTTTCAGGTCGCCCATGGCAATCAGGCACCGGATCAACCCGGCGAAAGCACCGGCGTGGCTCGGTTCATGGGTCAGAATATCCTGGTAAATCTCTCGGGCCGAAGCGGCGTCGCCCTCGTCCAGAATTCGGTGAGCCTCGGCCAAAGCCTCTTCCAGGTCGTCGCCAGGCCCGGCGGCGGCACCTCCCCCAGGCAGCTTGAGCAACCGGTCGACGAAAGCCTTAAGCTGGGACTCAGGCAAGGCGCCGACAAAGAAATCCACCGGCCGGCCCTGGAAGAAGGCATAGACCGCCGGGATGGACTGCACCCGCAATTGACCGGCAATCGCCGGATTGCGGTCGATGTCGATTTTCACCAGGCGCACCGCACCCTTGGCGCCGCGCACCAACCGTTCAAGGGCCGGTCCCAACTGTTTGCACGGCCCGCACCATGTCGCCCAGAAATCCACGATCACCGGGACAGTGCGCGAAGCCTCCACCACGTCCGCCATGAAGGCGCGGTCGGAGCCCTCTTTGACCAAGTCATTGGCGCCGGCCCCCGCGCTTTGCGCCTTGGCGCCCAAAGAACCGAACAAACCTTTCATGCGTCCATATCCTTGCTGGGTAGCACCTTAAATGTGGGGTGGCGTCGAGCGGGACAAGTGTTCCGCGGCACCTCCCAAAACCTCCGACCGCCGGCAACCCCGGTCCCCGGAGACGCCTAGATACAATCTTTACCCCAAGCCCGCAAGGCAGCGGAAAGCTGCACCGGAGAGTAGCCAGACCATCGGGGCCACGCTATGGTGGACGCAGCCTATCGTTTCATTCTCACGGAGTTTCCAATGAGCGCCAGCGCCCCCCCGATCATCAATACCATCGAAGAACTTCTGGTCCACGCTACCGAAGTGGAAAAAGAAGCGCAGGAGCGATACGAAGATCTCGCCGGCCAAATGGATATGCACAACAATCCTCGGGTGGCCAAGCTGTTTCGGGCGATGGCCGAGGTCGAGAAGAAGCATGTGGATCGCCTGAATACTCTTGCCAAAGGTCATGATCTTCAATCCAAGCACGCTTCAGATTTCGCCTGGCCCGATCTGGAGGCCCCGGAAAGTGTGCCGATTGGCGAAGGTCATTACCGCATGAGCGAACATGAGGCCCTTGATCTGGCCCTGGAGTGCGAACGGCGGGCCGGTAATTTCTATGCCAGTATTGCCGAGGCGACCTCCGATCCTCAGGTCAAGGAACTCGCCAATACCTTCGCCGAGGAAGAAAGGCTGCACCAGGAGCTGGTCCAGAAATGGATCGATCGGCTGCCGCCGCGTAAGGAAAGGTTGCCGGACCTGGATGAGCCCGTCGATCAGGAATAGCTCAGAAAAACAGGTCAGTCCCTCATGGTCAGCACGACTGGCGTGTGGTCAGAGGCCTTGTCGAGTCCCCGAGGTTGTCGGTCGATGGTGCAAGCTTCCATCCGGTCGGCAGCCCGGGGTGACAACAGAAAGTGGTCGATGCGTAGCCCTTGGTTACGCGGCCAGCGACCGGCTTGATAATCCCAAAAGGTGTAGGCCGGCGCTTGCCCCGGGACCACCGGGTGCAATGCGCGATAGGCCTCGGTCAGTCCAAGATGGACCAGCGCGCGATACGCTTGGCGCGACTCCAGACGGAACAACGCATCGCCACGCCATTCTTCGGGTGCGTAGACATCCTCGGGCTCGGGAATGATGTTGTAGTCACCGCCCAAAACCACTGACTGTTCGGAAGCGAGCAGATGAGCGGCGTGGGCGCGAAGCCGTGCGAGCCATCGCAGCTTATAGGGGTATTTTTCGCTGTCCACCGGATTGCCGTTCGGCAGATACAGCGAGGCCACCCGGTGTCCCGCTACCGTGGCCTCGAGATAACGCGCCTGACCGTCGGTGTCATCTCCAGGCAGCACCGTCAATGGTCGGTCAATGTCCAAGGATCGACGCGCCACAATCGCAACGCCGTTATACGCCTTCTGGCCTACCACCACCGCATGGTAGCCAAGGTCGGTAAACGACTCATGGGGGAAGGCATCGGTCTCGCATTTGAGTTCCTGGAGCAACAGAATGTCCGGCCGCTCGGTGGCAAGCCAAGCCGTGACGATCGGCAAACGCGCTCTGACGGAATTCACGTTCCAGGTGGCGATACGCAACATTGTCCCGTCCCATCACTCTTGGCGTGTTCACTCTGACTGACCGGCCGAGATTCCGGGCACCGTGTGCATGGTCCAAACCGGGACGCCGGACCGCTCGTCCAAACTGGCTTCGACCGGCCAAGTTTTGCCCGAAACACAAAAGCCAAGCGGCCGTCGGCCGAATATCGCAAGGTGGTCGTGATAGGCCGAGGGCGGGCGCTCCCGATAAAACCGGTAGTAAACAAGCGATGACATGTTCCAATTGGCGACATAACCACCCAGGGCCAAAGAGCCGTCAAGCCCGACCGCGGCCAGAACCGGAATCGCGACGGCAAGTTGGATCGCCAAGGACCGCAGGCGCGCTGCGGCGACCATGCGGACGGTAAAAAATATCAGCACGATAAACAACGGCTGATACAGTCGAGCGATCCAAACGCCCCGCATTTGCCAGCCTTCATACGGCGGCGCCAAGTTGTTAAAGAAAAATACCAATAATATGCTACCAACCAGCATAATTTCTACCGGATGCGCGGGCACCACTCGCCACACTACATTGAGAGCGACCAAACCAAGGGCCACCAACGGCAAAACGATAAAGCTACTGTCAAAGAAATTTTCCACCAGCGTGCGTGGCACGTCACCCAGCAGGTTAAGCCAATGTCCCCAATCGACGGTGCCCTGGAACACGGCCAGGTAGCCATGGAGAATATTCCCGTAAATGTCGGAGTTGCTGTTCGACAGGGTCGGCACACCGAAGCCATAAACCAGAATGGCCATGGTCACCAAGGATGGCAAAGCCAGTCCGGTGACCCCGAGCACCGCCGCCGCCGGCCGCCGATTGTAGATCAGGATCAGGCCAAGGGCAGACACGCCCAAAAAGGCCAACAGATCGTAAGCCTGGCAGAGCGTGCCGATCCCCAGACAGGCCAGACCCACCGACCGGGTCAAGCGGCGCCGTCGCAAGTAATACAGCAGAATGAAGCCCCAGACCGAAATCGGCACGATCGCCGCATAGCCGTAGGGTAGCCCGGCCCAATAAAAAATTCCGGGCCAGGTCGCAAGCAGCCAAACGCCGGCAATCGCGCCGCGCCGGCCAACCGTTAAAAAGAGGAATCGTGCGAATCCAACCAGGGTCAGCGCATGAAAGACGACGTTGGCGATGACGCCGCCAACCGTATAGCCAAATGTCTCAAAGAATGGAAAAGCCAGTAACGGATAGAGAATGCGTCGCAAGGCGACACTGTCACCCCAATAGGCTATCGGCAACCCTTTCAGCATCCAATAAACGGCTTCATGATGGGAATGATCAATATTCCCGGTGTATCCACAATTATTTAACTCGATCGATTGAGTATTTGCCGAATAAACCGCCAGAGTGCCGCTGCTGAGCCAGATCGCCACTGCCATGAATAAACAGGCAAATCCTAGCTGCCAGCGTACCGAACGCATCAGCCCGATGAGGCCGGATCTCGATCCGACGGCCAGGGACAGCGGACCCCGATCGCTGTTCTCGGGGTGTTCAATCCGCATCGCTTGATGATCGGCAGGCGATATCATAGCGGCATCCGATCTTTCCGGAAATTCTTCAGTATTTTCAACTTTGAGTAGGCAAAGACGACCATGCGTAACAACAGCCACCCATGACGGAAGCGCGAGATCTGGGTCTGGCCATAGCTGCGGTTGGCGTAGCGGATCGGCATCTCAATTGTCCGGAGAGACAATTTTGACGCACCAAAGAGTAAATCATAGTCACCAAACGGATCAAAATTACCAAAATAGCTACGATTGGCCTTGATCCGCTGATAGTCGGATCGGAGCAGCACTTTGGTGCCGCACAGAGTATCGGTAAATCTCTGATTAAGCAGCCAAGTAAATAACCATGAAAAGGTAATATTAGCGAGCAAATTCAAAAATCGCATCGCCTTGCCTTCCATGGGATAGACGAGGCGGGTGCCATTGATAAACTCCCCTTTACCGCTGGTCAAGGCGTTCCAAAATTTAGGCAATTGTTCGGGCGGTACGGTCAGGTCGGCGTCAAGGATCATCAGAACCTCGCCTCGCGCCAAGTCAAAAGCCTTGAAGACCGCATCGCCTTTGCCGACCCCGTCCTGGCGAATCAACTTGATGTCGCGGTCCGGGTAGGCACGGATCACCCGCTCGACTTCCTCATAAGTGCCGTCACGACTGTGACCCTCCACAAAGATGACTTCGAGGTCGGGACAGAACTGCGGCATTCGCTGGATTGCCGGTTCAATGTTGCCCCGTTCATTACGGCACGGAATCACCACGGTGGCAGAGCGGACATCAATACGGGCATGGCGAAGCGACCGGCCGACCACATAGTTGCGCAAGCAAGCGAGCCGAATCCCCGGTAACGTCCCGACGAAGCGGTTGACCAGGGACCCGAGACCCAACAGACGCAACGGTAGGAGTTGGCGCCATTCGAACCGCACGACACCGAAATCAGCCAATTCCATCAAGTTGGCAATGTCTGCGGGTAACAGAAAATTATGCTCGCGGTGGGGCATGCACAAGCCCAAACGCGCCCCCCCTTTCAGCACCGGCTCCCATAGATGAGAGTAATAGGCAATGATCAGACGGGTATTGCGATCGCATAACCGGTGTAACGACGATAGCGTCTCCTCACAATCATCAAGCAACCCGATCATGTCAGAGAGAATAATATAATCAAAAGGTCCCTCAATGGCCTCCAAAATCGCTGTATTTTCAATGTCGCCCTCGATAAACCTCAAGTGAGGAAATCTCTGCCGGGCTTCGGTGACCATCGCGGGACTGAAATCGACTCCGACACCGTATGATGGTTTCAGAAAATGAAGCAGCGTACCGATCCCGCAACCTAATTCCAAAACCCGAGCCCCTTCGGGAATCAGAAAGCTCATGAAATGCCAGTCGTCGTGATAAAAATAGGAATTGCGCTTGATCCAACGAAGCCGCTCGGGGGCCAACTGATCCGCCAGCTCGAGTATGGCCTGTTTGCGGGTCGATAGAGTATTGGCTAATTCGGCTGACACGTCCGTATTCTCCACATCTTATAACCATACCAGAGCACCATCGTGCCCAACGGAGTCAATCTGAGGTCAGATGCTACGGTCCGCTCTTAAGCCGACGCGGGCGCTATGACACGTTTCGCAACAGACCCAAGGCCCCCAGCATCAAGATACCGGTCATGGCAAGACTCAGGGCCTCGACGAACAGCGGTTGCGTCAGATGGACCGGATAGCGAGCCAGATAGTGGCGACCATTGCTGCGCGGGTCGCTGTTATCGGAGGTGGAGAACGTCAAAGCGCGGATCCACGGTGGTGCCGTACATTGGTACGCATAGGCCCCGGCGCCGACCCGTCCGATACGATCCGGCGGGCTATGGGGCGGCCCTAACAGCTTGCCGTTCTCGTAGAGCCTCAACTCCGAGCGCAATGCGCCTTGGTTTGACCCGGCGTTGTCATCGCACCCTGTGACGAACGAACCGGTCGCGGTCAGTGGCGAGTCCACATGATAATCCACCAACTGGTATCCTTCCGCGCCTGGCCCGACCTGGGTCGGATCAATGGACTGCTCCACGATCATCAGCCCGGTCCAGGAGGCAAAGGCGATGACCAGCAGCCCCCCCGTCAGAACAAGGACCCCCGCCTGAAGCAGGGAAAATGGCCGGGTGCGGCGTACAGACAGACGAAACCACGACATGGGCACCCGAGGAGGATGATAAATTGGGCTAGGGTCTTCCGTGTTTACGACCCCGCCCGCCGTTGCCAGGGGCGAGCAGAGTACCCCCCGGGGTTTAAGCCAGAAGGGTACGGAGTTCCACCATTTTTTTGGCGCGGGTGTTCACCGCATCGAGTATTGACGATGATCCATCAAGGTGTCCTTGAGGGGCCGGACCGGCGCCTTCGCCCCCCTGGCTTGGCCCGAATCTTAAACGGCGAAGGATGATCCGCAACCACATGACGCCGTCGCGTTGGGATTGCGCACCTGAAACGATGACCCAATCAGGTCCTCAACATAATCCAAGGTGCCCCCGGCGAGCAGGTCGAGCGAACAGCCATCCACCACCACCGTAACGCCGTCGCGCTCGAACGCCACGTCGTCCCCGGTGCGGTTGTCGTCCAGGGTGAAGTCATACCGAAAGCCCGAACAGCCGCCACCGGCCACCGACAGCCGTAGCATCAGCGCCTCCCTGCCGTCGTTCCGGATGATCGCGCCGATCCGCCGGATCGCGCTGTCGGTCACGGTCAGCAGTCCTGCCGCCGCGATTCCAGTCTGTTCGGTCATACCCGCTCCTGTTCCGCATGGTTGACGCCCTAGGACGAATCTTCCCAGGTCACACCAACTATAACGGCGCCGGTCCCCTCTGTCGATCCGAAGCCACCACATGGCACCGTCCGGTCCAGGCCTGTCCGGTGATGGGCGACTCTGGGCTTGACCCGAAGGCGGATTACTTGATCCTGTGGGCCGGACGACGCCGGGGCCATCAGGGCCGGGCCAACAAGGAAGAGGGTGTTGGGTGTTCGACGTAACCAGTTTCCTGCCGCTGGAGTTTGCCCCGCCGCCGTTCGAGGCGGGCTGGGTGTGGCTTGCGGGCGCCGGCCCGGGGGACCCTGGGTTGCTGACCCTGAACACCCTGCACGGTCTGCGGACCGCGGACGTCATTCTGCATGACGCGTTGATTGATTCCCGAGTGCTGGCCCTGGCCGGACCGCAGGCCGAAGTGGTCCTGACCGGGAAAAGAGGCGGTCGGGTTTCGTGCAAGCAGGAAGACATCTGCGCCCTGATGGTCGAACAG
Organism: uncultured Rhodospirillales bacterium; assembly: GCA_903927615.1. Lineage (GTDB taxonomy): Bacteria > Pseudomonadota > Alphaproteobacteria > Azospirillales > Azospirillaceae > BOG-933. The sequence goes on from CAIYNU010000035.1 coordinate 114,021, forward strand.
GCGCTGGACGGCCGACGGGTGCTGCGCCTGAAGGGCGGTGATCCCATGATGTTCGGCCGCGGCGCCGAAGAGATTTTCGCGCTGGTCGCGGCGGGGGTGCGGTTCCGGGTTATTCCGGGGGTTTCGGCAGGCTTGGGTGGCCTCGCCTATGCCGGTATTCCGCTCACCTGCCGCGGCGTCAACGAGGCGGTGACGTTTGTCACCGGCCACGACATCCGGGGCAAGGTGCCGGAATTGAATTGGGAGGCGCTGGCCCAAGGCTCGCCGGTCCTGGTGTTGTTCATGGCGCTCCGAAATCTCCACGCCATCGTCCCGCGATTGCTGGCCGCCGGACGCCGACCCGACGAGGCGGTGGCCATCGTCCGCAACGCCACCGGCGCCGATCAACAGGTGATCGAGACCAGCCTGGGCGACGCGGTCGCCGTGGCCGCGACCGTCGAGCCGCCGGCGTTGGTGGTGGTCGGAGAGGTGGTGCGCCTGCGGGCCACCCTCGATTGGCTGACGCCGTGACCGGTGGCGATGGCAACCCGCCCGGTGTGATCCTGGCGGCGCCCTCCTCCTCCGGGGGCAAAACCACGCTGACGCTGGCGCTCTTGCGCTGGCTGCGCCACGCCGGACGCCGGGTGGCTTCGATCAAGGTCGGACCCGACTACATCGACCCCGCCTTCCACGCTGCGGCCAGCGGACGGCCTTGCCGCAACCTGGATGTCTGGGCCATGCGCCCGGACACCCTGGCCGATCTCGCCTGGCGGGCCGGTACCGCCGTCGAACTGGTGGTGGTCGAGGGCGTCATGGGCCTGTTCGACGGCGTTGCCGGAAGCCCGGGCTCGACGGCTGGGCTGGCGCTCGCCACCGGCTGGCCGGTGGTGCTGGTCGTCGATGTCCGGGGTCAGGCCGGGTCGGCCGCCGCCGTGGTCCATGGTTTCCACAGCTTCCATCCCGAACTGCGACTGGCCGGGGTCATTTTCAATCGGGTCAGTAGCGACCGGCACGAAGCCCTGCTGCGCCGGGCGTTGGCGCCGTTGGCCGTGCCGGTGCTGGGCGCGGTTCGCCGGCATGCCGGCCTGACGCTGCCGGACCGGCATTTGGGACTGGTCCAGGCGGCCGAACATCCCGATCTTGAGGTGTTTCTGGACCGCGCGGCGGAGATTATCGGCCGCGAGGTGGACGTGCCGGCTTTCGTCGCCATCGCCACTCCCCTGCGCCTGCCCCGCCCGAAAGCCGGAGCGCCGTTCGGACTGCCGCCTTTGGGCCAGCGGGTCGCCGTCGCCCGCGACCGGGCCTTCGCCTTCGCCTATGAGGGGATGTTGGAGAGCTGGCACGCCGCCGGGGCCGAAGTGCTGCCGTTCTCGCCGCTGTCGGACCAGGAACCGGCCGCCGATGCCGACGCCATTTATCTGCCGGGCGGCTATCCGGAATTGCATGCCGGTGAATTGGCCGATCGCCACCGGTTCCTTGGCGGTCTGCGCCGGGCGGCCGAAATCGGCAAACCGGTCTACGGCGAGTGCGGCGGATACATGGTGCTGGGCCGGGGTCTGGTCGATGCCCATGGCCACCGCCACGCCATGGCGGGTCTGTTGACCCTGGAATCCTCTTTTGCCAAACGTCGGCTTCAGCTCGGTTACCGTCAGGTGGCATTGGCCGGGAATACGCCGCTGGGTCCGGCCGGCGCCATCTACCGGGGCCACGAGTTCCACTATACCACGGTGCTCGGCGGACCGGCGGCGGCGCCGTTGTTCCGGTGCTGGGATGCCGAGGGCTTGACCTGTCCCCCGGCCGGGGAAAGACGGGGAGGCGTGATGGGGTCCTTCATTCATTTGATCGATGGCCCTTGGAGCCCATGATGGACGCCGACACCTGGACTGCGAAGATGGTTCGGCGGAAAGCGTTTCAAGAGGCCAAGGTTGCCGCCGCGGATGGCGAAAAAGGGCTGTTGATGGTCCATACCGGCAACGGTAAGGGCAAGACCACCGCCGCCATGGGGTTGATCCTGCGCGCCGTGGGCCATGGTTGGCCCGTGGCGGTGGTCCAGTTCGTCAAAGGCGGCCGTCGGTCCGGAGAGCTGGCGGCCCTGGACCGATTTGCCGATCTGGTCCGCATCCGGGTCATGGGCGAAGGCTTCACCTGGGAAACCCAGGACCGCGCTCGCGACACCGCCGCGGCCGAAGCCGCCTGGGCCGAGTCCCGGGCGATGATCGCCGAGTCCCGCTACCGGCTGGTGGTTCTGGACGAACTGACCATCGCGTTGCGTTACGGTTTCCTGGCCGTCTCCGAGGTGGTTCCGATCCTGGCCGGCCGTCGTCCCGAACTCCATGTCGTGGTCACCGGCCGCCACGCCCCTCCCGAACTGCTCGCCGCGGCTGATCTGATCACGGAAATGCGGGCGGTCAGACACCCCTTTCAGGCCGGAATCAAAGCACAGGTCGGGATCGAGTTCTGAGCCGGTGCTGTTGAAGTCCTGGCCCGTCAGGACTTCAACACGCAATGTCTGATCACCGGTCCTAATTGGGAGACAATGGCGGCACTCCACCGCTCGGCACTTGGCCGGTCCAAGTGGTGGCCTTCGACCGACATCAGTCCCGGCAGATCGGCGGAGATGTAGGTAAAATGCATCTTCTGGGCAATGGTGTGAGCGGCGATGGCCGATGAGAATGGTCCAGGAACATAGACGACCACGGTACACTGATCATCCTCCGGTAGTAGCGGCCTGAAATCTTTAGCAATATCATAAGTATCGCTTAGTTGTTGAGCCGTCACGTCCGCCTCCGGCTGAAGCGGGACATGTTGATCCGGCTTATAGTAAGCCGTCAGCCAACTGCCATTGCTGCGTGATCTGAAGATCGACGCCCCGCTGCCCCAACCCAACCACCCTCGGCTGACCACAGCCGAGAAGAGTTTGTGAAGCTGTTGACCGATTAGATTGCGATAAGCCCGATACCGTGCGGTCACCGGGGTATCGATAATCGCGGCGGTCCAGGCGGTTCGCCAGGATGAAAAGAAGGGATCGGCGTTAATAATAACCAATTTCGGATGAATCTGAAACCGCTCCATGAGCAAACGCGCGAATACAGAATCGTCCGAAACAAACCCCATCAGATAGTAACGCAGGTTCATATGGCTGAAATAAGCGGCTGTCGCCGCCGTGGAAAACGCGAATTGAGGCTTGCTATTGCCAAGAAATAAAACATCGGCGGACCGTAAAGCCGCAATCGCCTGGGACTCGACATCAAAATAAAAAGCGCCGTGTTCGTTCACGCCGTAAGCTGGGGAGTCGCAATCGGCAAGAAAATTGTCTGAACCATAGCCATCAGACCGACAAACCGCAACGTCGCGCCAGATGCTGATGATCGGAGCCATCAAGATTACCAGCAGCGCCATTGTGATCAGATAGTTGCGCAATGACAGCGCCGGATATCTGACTTTCGGGTGACTTTCTGCCACAATGTGGATTGGTTCCGGCATGGTTGTGCAGGTGCGACGGTTTAACCACATCCATTCTGCCATAATCAGGCAACAAAAAAGGAATAATACGGCGTGAAAGGCATTGGTATTCATGACGATTGGGTAACGGACGAGATAATGACGGGCGTTATCTCGAGGATCGCTATTATCTGAACTGGAGAACACTAAGGCACGATCGGTCCCAATGGCCCTGTACGCATAGGCCCCGGCGCCCGTGCCGGTAATGACACCATCGCTGGCATGGGCCGGCCCCAACGGCTTGCCGTTCTCCAGAAGCGTCAGGCCCGAGCGCAATTCGCCGTGTCGAGGCCCGGAGTTATTATCACCTTCGGTAAAGAATAGTCCCCAGCGGGTTAAGGCATTTCCCAGATTGAAATAGAGCCAGCCCGTCCCACTGTCCGGTCCCATAAATGACGGATTCAGGTTTTGCGTCAAGACCAGCCGTCCGGCGTATGAAGCGGCGCCCCCTGCAACCAGCCCGGCCAGAACCGTGATCACGGTGAGCCGGATCAAACCAATAAAAACCTTGATGGGGTGTCGGCGTGCCCTCACCCACTCCATCAGGATCAGAAAGCAGAACAGGATGATCGCGCCATTAAAGAGGCCCGGCGCCATTTTAATCGGATAAAAAACCCGGTACTGGCGGCCATTGTTGCGCGGATCACTGTTGTCGGATGTCGAGAATGCCAGCACCCGGTCTTGACCGATGGCTCGGAACGAGAAAGCGCCGTCCCCCGTATGGTGGATGGCGTCGTCGAACGCATGAGCCGGGCCCAATGGCTTGCCGTCTTCCAGCAGAGTGAGGGCCGCGCGCAACGAACCGTGCCGGTCGCCGGCGTTGTCGTCGCCCTCGGAGAAGAATAACCCCGAGCGGGTCCATTGATCCTGATGGCTGCCGACGTCAACAAGATCGTGACGTTGGCTAAAATTATAGTAAACCCAGCCGTTGTCGCCGTCAGTGATCATATCGGCGACGTTCAGCTTTACTTTGACGACGATGAATCCGCGATACGAAATGCAGCCAACCACAAGAATAGCGGCAAGAACACATAAAAAAAATAAGCGAAAGGGATAAAATGGCAATGTCTTGGCTCCGTCGGACTTAGAATTGAAAATAAAGGAATTCACTATGCCGCTCCAGGGATGAGAGGGCGATGGCCGCCACCACCGCCACCACCCCGGACCAGACCAGGGTCGGTCGCCAGGCGGGCATGGCCTGGCCCTCCGCCTGGCCGAGACACTGTTGGGTGTTGGGGAAAAACCAGACCAGGCACGAAAGACCAGCCAACCAGAGACACTCGCTCCCATCAACACTTGTGCCGCCCACGCCATTGACACCGGCCATCCCGGCCAGGACCCGGCCGGCGCCGGTCAGGTCGGCGGCCCGGAAGAACACCCATGCGACCAGGACCACCAGGAACGTCAGCAAGCAACCGGCGGTTCGCACCCAGGGTCCATCACGGCGGGGATCGCTGCCCATCCCCCGGCGCACGGCATGCCAGGCGTGATTGATGGTCAGATATACACCGTGGAGCGTACCCCAAACGACGAAGGTCCAACTCGCACCATGCCACAGACCGCCCAGGACCATGGTGATCAACAGGTTGGCATAGCGGCGGGCCGGCCCGCGACGGTTGCCACCCAGCGAAATATAAAGGTAATCACGTAGAAAACGCGCCAGAGTCATATGCCAACGGCGCCAAAACTCAATGATGTTGTGCGCCCGATATGGCGAGTTAAAGTTGAACGGTAAGCGAACCCCAAACAATAGGGATATTCCAATGGCCATATCAGAATATCCGCTAAAGTCAAAATAGAGTTGTAAACTATAGGCAAAGGCACCGGCCCAGGACAATACCATCCCAGGAGCCGAAGCGTCGAATGTCGGACCGACATAAACTGAAACACCATCCGCCAGAATGGCTTTTTTAAATAGTCCGATAACAAACCATACAACTCCAATCGTAATATTATTAATATTTGGGCAATAAGTTTGAGGGACGATAAATTGTGGAATAATCTCCTTATAATGAAGAATCGGTCCAGCAATCAAATGTGGGAAATAGGAAACGAATAGAGCATAATAAATAGGATTAACCTCCCTCACTACTCCTCGAAAGACATCAACGAGAAAGGCGATTTGAGTAAATGTAAAGAACGAAATACCCAGTGGCAACACGATCATACCCAATGCCAACGTCCAACCGGTCAGCGCGTCAAGAGTCTGCGCGAAAAAACCAGCATACTTGAAATAGCCAAGGAACCCGAGATTCGCTATCACGGCCAGTGCCAGCCACCACCACCGCCGTTGCCGGGCAATGAGTCGGCCAGCATAGTAGTTGAATAACGTCGAGCCAATCAACAATGGCACATAGATGGGATTCCACCAGGCATAAAATCCTAAGGATGCCAAAGTGAGCCAACCAGCGGCCAACATGCTGTTAAACCGGCCGAAAATGAAGAATACTATTAAAGTAATAGGTAAAAATATAAAAATAAATTCATATGAATTAAACAACATTTAACGCCACCGAATGATTGTTAATGCCGATCTTGATTGAACATAATCGGTCATTGATATTTCGTAAATTTTGTCGGTGACCCCGCGTCACTCATGAGAAGATGCTTTGGCGCTCGAAATAATACTCATCGACTGTTGCGATCGAATATTATTACAGATAATTTCCAGTAACACCCTAGCATCTTGATCAATTTATCTGTGTGTGACATACCGTCACACACAGAATATAGTGTATTATAGTTCGAACTCAAAGCGATTACGGCGATGCCATCAACGTCGTGGACTGACGGATGGCCTCGGGGGGGCGACCGACCTGGAAAGCTCCCGAGCGGATGACGATATTCCTTACTGAAGAACCCACGCGCCGGGCGGAACGAACCGTTTGGACAGGAGGGGTGCCATGAACCAACATAATCTCCGGGCTATCGGCCCAGGGGCCAAGGGATTGCCGGCGGTGCTGCTAGCCGCCGTCGCGTGGTCGGTGGCGGGATGCGCGATTTACCCGGCCTACCCCGGCCCTTATGGCGGCGCTTACACCGGGGCACCGGGCGGCTACAATTACGTCTCTCCCCCCGATGTTCCCGCCTACGTCTATGGCCCGCCGGCCTATTACGGCCCGCCGATCCTGGGTGGCATCGGCGTTACCTTGGGGGGCGGCCACTGGCACCACTGGCGCTGAAGTTTCGGCTCCGACCGCCCCTTTGCGGCCCCGGACGGCTGCGGTCCAGACGCTGCGACCGGTTCGGAAACCGCTCTAGACGTCCGACGGCTCCAGGAGGGTCGGATGATCGCCGCACAACCGGCACGCCGGATCGCGGGAGAACCGGATGGTGCGGAAGGTCGTGGCGAGGCCGTCGAACAGCAGCAGACGACCCGAAAGGCTTACGCCGATACCCAACACTTCCTTCAACACCTCCACGGCCTGGAGCGAACCGATCGCGCCCGCCAGGGCGCCGAAGACCCCCCCCGCGGCACAGGTCGGCACCAGCCCCGGCGACGGAGGCTCGGGAAACAGGCAGCGATAGCAGGGGTGAGCGCCCCCCAAATGAGGCTTGAAGGTCGACAGTTGGCCTTCGAAACGCAGAATCGCCCCCGAGACCAGCGTCCGCCGGGCCAGGAAGCAGGCATCGTTAATCAGGAAGCGGCTGGCAAAATTATCGGTACCGTCGGCCACCACATGATAATCCGCCACCAGAGCCATGGCGTTCGCGGCCGTCAGGCGGACCCGGTGCGCCACCACCCGCACCTCGGGATTGATGGCGGCGATACGGTCGAGCGCGCTGTCGACCTTGGGTCTGCCGAGCGTCGCGCCATCGTGGATCACCTGGCGTTGCAGGTTGGACAGATCGACCACATCCGGATCGACGATCCCCAGCGTTCCCACCCCGGCGGCGGCCAGATAGAGCAGCAGCGGCGACCCGAGGCCGCCGGCCCCGACCACCAGCACCCGGGCCTGACATAAGCGCGCCTGCCCCACGCCGCCGACCTCGGGCAGGATGATGTGGCGGGCGTAGCGTTCGAGTTGTGCGTCGCTGAAGTCCATGCTCGCTGAAATCCATGCCCCGCGAAAAGGTTGCCACGGCCAAGCTATAAGGCCTTCACGGCCTGCTTCCTAGACCCGGCTGCGGCGTTGCGATCCCCGGTCGGGTGGCCGAGCAAAGCGGTGACCGCGGCTTTCAGTTCCTGGCCGTTGACGGGCTTGTGCAGGACCGGCAGGCCGCTGGCTTCGGCCTGGGACAGCCAGTCGGGCGCCATGTCCCCGGTCAACAACACGGCCGGAAAGGCATGGTCCAGTTCCCGTTGCAGGTAGCGGATCAGTTCGATCCCGTCGCGACCGACGGCCAGTCGAAAGTCGGCGATCACCAGATCGGGAACTTCGCCGGCCCTGGTCAAAGCCGCCAGCAATTCGCGGTCGCTGCTACCCGAAAGGACCCGATAGCCCCAGCACTCCAGCACCGTTCCCAGACTGTCGCACACGATCTCCTCGTCGTCGGCCACCGCGATCAGCGCCGCCCGTTGGGGCGTCGCCGGTGCCGGTTCGGCCGCCGAAACCTCATCGTTCGTCACGACTCCGGTCACACGGGCCAGCGTCACGGAAAACACCGACCCCCGTTCCGGCACCGAACGCACGGCCACCGGAAGGCCCAACAGGCGGGCCATCCGCGAGACCATGGCCAGCCCCAACCCCATGCCCGCCGCCCGATTGCGCCCGCGGTTGGGTATTTGGTAGAACTCCTGAAAAATGAGCGGCAAATCGGTTTCGGTAATGCCGATTCCGCTGTCCCAAACTTCGATGCGCACACCATCTCCAGACCGGCGGCAACCGAGCACGATACCGCCCCGCTCGGTATAGCGGACGGCGTTGCTCAACAGGTTCCGTAGAATGGCCGCCAGCAGCAGGGCGTCGGTGGCCACCATGACGCTGGTCGATACCGTGCGGAAAAACAGTCCGGCGGCTTGGGTGAGCGGCGAGAATTCCCGCTCCAACTTATCGAACAGCGGTCCCAGCGCAAACACCGACGGCGACGGCGTCACCATCTCGGCATCGAGTCTGGAAATGTCCAGCAGGACATTGAGCAGCGCCGTCACTTCGTTCGCCGACACCTTGATCTTGCCGATGACCGTTTCCAACTCGGGGTCATGATTGAGCGCCTCAAGGGCCGAGACGAACATGGCCAGCGCCATCAGCGGTTGACGGAGATCGTGGCTGGCGGCGGCCAGAAACCGGGTCTTGGAGGCATTGGCGCGATCGGCGACCTCTTTTGCCAGACGCAATTCCCGTTCGACCGCTTTACGGCCGGACACGTCCTGAATCATAGCCACCACGTAACCCGGCCGACCCCCGTGGTCCCGCACGCAGGCCAGCGTCACTTCGGCTTCGAACCGGGTTCCATCGGGACGACGATAGCTTTTCTCGACGGTCAGCCGTTCCACAACCCCTGCCAGGAGCTGCCGATAGGCCGCTTCGCTCGCCGGCAAAAATTCGGGCGCGGTCACATCGCGAAACGATCGCCCCAACAGTTTTGCCGGCGAACATCCCATCAGCCGGCCCAACATTTCGTTGCAGCGCATCAGCCGACCATCGGCGGTCAGCACACCGATGCCCGCCAGCGGAGCGTCGAAGTAGCTGCTCACCTCATGTTCGCTGATGATCAGGGCCTCCTCGATCCGCCGTTGTTCGGACATGTCGAGTTGGATCACCAATTCGGCCGAGCCATCCAGCCAGTCGATGGTTCTGGTGGTTGCCTTCACCCAGACGACCGAGCCATCGCGCCGGTACCCCTTCGCCACCCGACCAGCATCAGTCCCGCCAACGTCCCCCGCGGGCGCCAGCAAAGCTTTGACACTCGCCAGGGCCAACACCTCGGCCCTGGTTCTCCAACCGTACATATGGGCAAAAACATCATTGACGAATAAGGGCCGGTACTCGCGATGCACCAGGATGCCCTGTAGAGATCCGTCTGCCAGAGCCTCGAACAGTGTATCGCTTGCAACCATGCCGGACATCTCCCCATATCGGCGTCGCACTCACCGCATCGATTCCACCTTATCCGTGCCGGTAGGGGCAATCGGCATAGCCGCAATCGCGGGCGCCACGAGCCGGGACATAGACGCCACAGGCTCGACATTTGATCATGTCTTCAATCGCCGGCTGAGGCCTGACCGCCGCCCTCCGCGCACGGGCGCGGGCGGTGCGGTATTGCTCAAAGCGTCGATGCCAGCGATAGGCCATGACCACCAGGCCGATCATCAGGGCCAGAGTTAATAACTTGCCGAAACTGAACATCACGCAGCCTCACTCAGACCGGCGGCGGAGCCGCCGCCGCCACAGCAAAAGCCGCCAGCGGCTGGTTGGCGCACCAGCGGCGCCAACACGCACGATAGGCCGTCTCGAGGTTGCGGGTATAGCGCCCAGCGTCCATCAGCGGCGACGCCGCCATCCGTTCCCTGAGACCCTGGCGCAGATCGCCCAGCACCGCCCGGTCCCGGGCCAGCCAGACGGCGGTGGTGACATAGGTTTCGGTATCGGCGGTAATCAGTTCGGGCAGTCCGACATTGGTCAGGTGACAAAGGCCGACCCGGGAGAACGGAGTGCGATCGTACCGAGTCACCACCGGTACTCCCATCCACAGGGCGTCACAGGTGGTGGTGCCGCCGTTGGCGAACAGCGGGTCGAGTGCGATATCCAACTGCCGATAAGGGGTGTAAGGGTCCGGTGAGGGATCCGCCAGGATCAGTCGTTCGGGGCCGATGCCATGGACGGCGAAACGATCCAGGCACCAAGCGGCACCACCCTGCGCCAGCCCGCTCCATTTCAGCATCAGCCGGGCGTCGGGCACGGCCTGGAGAATGTCGGCCCAAGCCGCAACCGTCGCCGACCCGACCTTGGCGAAGTTATTGAAACTGCCGAACGTGACGAAGCCGTTGGCCTGGCAGGGTGGTGCGGAGAGCGGTGCGATATCGCTCCGGCTGGGTCGGTAACAGACATGGACGTCGGGTAACCGGATCAGTTTCTCGCTGTGCCAGTCGTCGACCCAGGGCGGCGCGAAATACGGGTCCATGATCCGGTAGTCGATGGCCGAGACTCCGGTGGTGTTGGGATACAGCGGATAGCTGATCTGAATCGGCGCCGGCCGTCGGCCGAACATCATAAGCCGGCTGCCCAGCATATGACCCGCACACTCCACCAGAATGTCGATGCCGTCGGCCATGATGCGTTCCGCCAGGGCCGGATCGGACAGATCGTGACAGGGCAGCCAGTGGTCGGCCCGACGTCGGAAGGCCTCGGTCAGCGAGTCGGTTTTGGGGTTGCTGTAATAGCAATACAGCTCGATCCGGTCGCGGTCGTGCTGCTCCAGCACCGGCAGCAGAAAATGACCGCCCGGGTGAAGCCGGAAGTCGGGAGAAACATAGCCAACCCGCAACCGTCGTTCGGGCTCCCGGGTGTTCCGATGGCCGGTCATCGCAGCCGCCCGCGGCCGGACCTGGGCTTGATCGAAACGCAGATGCTCGGCAAAGACCGCTGCGGGCTCGGCATCCTCCTTGAAGCACAGACAAAACAACAGATTCGACTGGGCCGCGGCATAGCCCGGCCATTGTTCCAGCGCCGTCCGGTAGCAGGCCATGGCCTGGTCCAGCCGTCCCTGGTCCTTCAGCACCACGCCCAGATTGTTGTGTGCCTCGGGATAGTGGGGTTGCAATTCCAAGGCCCGCCGGAAGGCCTCCACCGCCAGATCTAACCGGTTCAACTCTGGCCACACCGTGCCCAGGTTGTTCCAAGCCTGAGCCAGGCCGGGCCGCAACGCCAGGGCCCGTTGCAGGCAGGTCACCGCCTCCTGGTAGTTGCCCACCTCGCGCAACGCATTGCCCAGATTGCAATAGGCCTCGGCATAGTCGGGTTTGAGCGCCACCGCCCGCCGATAGCCGGTTACGGCATCATCAAATCGACCGGCCACCAGATTTAGGCTGGCGAGGGTATTATGGAATTCGCCCACGTTGGGCCCATGGGCCACCGCTTCCCGGGCCGCCTGCACGGCCAGATCGCCATGGCCGGCACCATGGGCCAGGACCGCCGTTTGATGCCAGGCTTGAGCATGGCCGGGTTCCGCCTCCAACACCTCACGATACAGCGCGAAGGCCTCACCTAGCCGTCCCGCCTGATGAAGCCGAACCGCCTTGTTGAACTGGCTCTGCACGCTCACGCCGGGACTCCTTCCATCGCCGCATCGGAACCGTTGCGCATACCCCCTCGGACCCGGATTCCCCCGCCATCAACAGAGACTTAAGGGTCTGATCCTCCGTTGGCATGAGACGGGGCAATGCCTGTTGGCCGTCGCGAGTATGATGCGCCGACCGGATGCTGTCTATCGATCAGGACCATGATGAAGCACGCCCGGCAACTTGAACGCACGGACTTCCCGGGTTAGACAATCGGCCCACCCCAAGGCGCGGCCATTGTCGGTGCCGGCCAGGCCCTTCAGGAGGTCGGGGTGCTTGCCGCCGACATTGACGTTGTCAACACCCTCGACGCCCTGATTGATCCGACCTTTCTGAAACCGTAAGGCAGGATCCCCGCCGCGCCGGGCGTTCGACACAGTATTCACACGGCCATGTCCCGGCCGCAGCGGCAACGAAGTTCTGACCCGTCAGGACTTCGTCAAGCCGGCATCCGGGCGGTTCCTTACCGGGTCGGCGTCACCGGCTGCCACGGAACCAGACAATTGGCCACATACGGGTAATAGCCCTGTGGGCTCCGGCAGAAGTACCAGAGCGGGCCGGAGGGCGGAGCATTGGGAACCACCACCACCGGTGGCCGATAAGGATCGGGATACGGATAGATTGGTGACGGATACCAGTACCAGGCGCCATCCAACACCCACCACCAGCCGTCACGGCCGTCATGCAGGCCGTGCCACCAGTGGGCGCTGCGCCAGTGATCGAGATCGAATTCGTGAAAGCGAGGCAGATCGCCGTGCCAGTGTTCGTGATTGTCGCCGCGCCAGTGTTCGTGATCGTCGCCGCGCCAGTGGTCTCGCTCATCGGCCCAAGCGGCGCCCGGTAAGGACACCGCCGCAAGCGTGACGGCCACAACGATTGCGGTCACGCGACGGGCCCGCGACCGGTGAGTCTTGTTCATCCTGGTGATGGTCTTGATCAACATACTCGCACCTTTTCACGCAAGGGTGCTGGTTACAGCCACCGCTCCCTTGAAGCCCGGTTCGTCGGCCGCGCACCACCGGCGTCGGCCGCCCCCCAGGAGCCAGGGCTCCCCCTAAGGCCCCCGGCCCTGCCCCGTCCTGAACGGGGTGGCAGTGTTCAGGGGGGAATCCGCGGTCATCATCAGCGACAACAGTACGGATTTCGGATGACGCCAAGATGACCGGCGTCGAGGCAATTGGTAACGAACTGTTTCCCCGACGCACCAACGGGCCGGAACCGTGGGATAGCGTATGTTATCCCCGAACCAGGACCGTTGTACAGCGCGCACGCCAGCCCCGCAACGCTCCCGTCGGTGACGCCAATTTGACATGGATCAACGGGGGGCAACGGCACCTGGGTTACGTCCCCCAATATCGTCGGTCATGGTTTGCCCGCTCGGCCGGTCTCAGCGCCGCCAGGAGCGCAGTCGTCTCGCCGCCTCCGCGATGGTTTCGTGGGCGCCTGCAAACGAAATCCGCACGAACCGCCGACCGCGCACCGGATCGAAATCGATCCCGGGCGTGATCGCCACGCCGGTCTCGGCAAGCAATTGCCGACACCAGGCTTCGCTGTCGTCGGTTTGTCGCGAAACGTCCGCGTAAAGATAAAAAGCTCCTTCCGCCGGTGCCAGCCGGTCGAACCCGGCCTTGGGCAATTCTTCCAGCAGCAGCGCCCGATTGCGAGCATAACGGGCAACATGACCATCCAATTCGTTGCGGCAATCGAACGCCGCACACGCCGCCATTTGCGACAAGGTCGGCGCCGAAATGAACAGGTTTTGCGCCAGGCACTCGATGGGGCGAAGCAGCGGTTCCGGCACCACCAGCCAGCCCAGCCGCCAGCCGGTCATGGAGAAATACTTGGAAAAGCTGTTGACCACGATGGCGTCGCCGGTCACCTCCAGGGCCGTGACGGCCGCCTCGCCGTAGGTGATACCGTGATAGATTTCGTCTGAAATCAGCCGAATGCCGCGGTCGGCGCAGACACCGGCCAAGTCCTTCAGCGCCGTCCGGCCGATCATGGAACCGGTCGGATTGGCCGGACTTGCCACCACCAGCCCGTCCAGCGGACCGGCGGCGTCCAGCAGCGCCGGGGTCGGCTGGAAGCCGGTGTCCGGCCCCACCGGAATCTCCACCGGCACCACCCCCAGCGCCGTGAGGATATTACGATAACAGGGGTACCCGGGGGCGACCATGGCCACCCGATCGCCGGCGTCGAAGGCCGCCAGAAAGGCCAGCACAAATCCGCCCGACGAACCGGTGGTCACCACCACCCGCCCGGCTGGAACCTCCAGGTGATAGTGGTCCCGATAATGGCGGGCGATGGCCGCGCGCAGGGCCGGTGTTCCCAACGCCCCGACATAGCCCAGCCGTTCGTTCGTCAGCGCCATCCGAGCGGCCTCCACCACCCCGGCGGGGGCCGAGGTCGCGGGCTGGCCAACCTCCAGATGCAGAACCTCGCCGCCGGCCTGCTCACGCTCGGCGGCGGCGCGCATCACCTCCATCACAAAGAACGGCGGAATGGCGCCGCGGCGGGCCAGCTTCAGCATCACAGATCTCCCCGAACGAGCCTTATTTCAGCACCGTGAAGACTCCACCCAAGCCGCGGGCATCGGTCACCGCACCGCAACTTTTGCCCCCGTGCTGGTGATCGTAGAGGCACGCCACCGCCTCCACCACGCCGAGGGCCGCTGACGGCGCCATGGCCGACGTCTCTGTCACCATCCCGCCCAACGGGCGGTGGTCCACCGCTGAATTATGCAGCGCCGACAGCAACGCCCCTGCCGCCGCGCGATCCGACGGTTCGGCCCCGGTGGCGGCGCCGCCCGCCGCAAACAAGGTGGTTTCCTGGTGATGGTTGACCATCAGCACCGGCCCGCCGACCCCCGAGGCCCCGCCGCCACCGCCCGCCAGCACACCCAATTCGGGAACCACCCGGCCGTTGCCGAACAGGCCGCCCATGGTGAAGACGCAGGCCACGCCCTGTTCCTGAGGATCCACCACCGCAAGCGCCGCGGTGGGGACGGCCGCTCCGACACTTCCGGCATTCGCCCGCAACGCTCCCATCATCGCGCCCAGCCAGTCGCCGTCGCCTGCGGCAAGCCCGGCCTGCCAGGCTGCGGCAAGGCCTGATCCGGACTTGTCGGGGAAATGGATCACGTCATGATCATTTTCGACCTGGACGGTCTCGCCCCACCGCGCCCGAACGCCGGCCAGTCCGCCTTGATCGACGCCCAACCCCCGGGCGAGGGTTTCGGCAAGGCTTGACTCGCTTGCGCCGAAGCTTGCGCCATAGAAGGCCGCAATGCCGCGTTGACGGACCAGCCCGAGCGTTGCTCCCAATTCGGTCTGAACCAGCGTCTCGCCTTCGGCCAACGGCCGGTTGTTGGTGGACAGGAACAGCCGTTGCGCCCCCCGGTCGTGGGCCAGCCGATCGGCTCCGGCCCGCAGATCGGCGGCCAGTTGCCGTGAGACCGGGGTTCCCAGCCCGGCCAGGGATTCCGGGGCGCCCAGCGCCTCTTCCCAGCGCCGGTGGCCGTAGGCCGCATGCAAGGTGTAAAGGCCGCGCAGCAGGCCGGGCATCGGGGCCCCGCCGGTTGTCGACTCGGGAAGGAAATCGAGGGTCCGGACCGCCCTGGTGGCCGGATCATGGACCAGACACAGGCCGCCGCCACCCAGCCCGACCCGTGACGGCAGCGTCACGGCCATGGTCAGCGCCATGGACACCGCGGCATCGGCGGCGCTGCCGCCGTTTTCGATGACCGCCCGGCCGATCTCGACGGCCCGGGGATCGTCGGCGGCGCCATAGCCGCTGAGACCCAACATCGGCTTGCTGGGGTGACAGCCGGCCGTGACAAGCATCATGGCCGCCACCACCGCCCAGCATCGCAACCGCCCCGCCGCGGGCGCGGAGCCGGCATCAGCACAGTTGACAGCAGCCCGAACGGACGGGAACCATGGCCCCCGGCCCATCGGCGGGAGACAGGCAGTGCTAAAGCGAAGGGATGTGGTCAAGGCGGACTCGCTATTCAGAAAAGGCGGGGAGGTGGCGATTCGGCGGTGGGCGATTCGGCGGTGGGCGATTCGGCGGTGGGAAACCGCGCTGCTGGCGCTGGCGCTGCTGCTGATTCCGCTGGCCGCGGCCACCGCTCAGGAAAGCGGCGGCCGCGGCCAACAGATGGAGTTCATCCGCGACGCCGAGATCGAACATATCATCCGGGGCTACGCGCAGCCAATCTTCCAGGCGGCCGGCGTCGACCCCGAGGCGGTTGACATCATCCTGGTTCAGGAAGACGTGATCAACGCCTTCGTCGCCGGCGGCCAGAATATGTTCATCTATACCGGCTTGCTCCAGGAGTGTGACAATCCTGAACAGTTGGTCGGTGTGATGGCCCATGAAACCGGCCATATCGCCGGCGGCCACCTGATCCGGGGCCGTGACGCCATGGAAAACGCCTCGGCGGAGGCGCTGCTGGCCATGGTGCTGGGGGTCGGCGCCGCCATCGCCACCGGCCAGCCCGGTGCCGCCGCCACGGTGATTACCGGGGGCACCGGTATGGCGGAAAACAACCTGTTGGCGTTCTCGCGAACCCAAGAGGGCTCGGCCGACGCCGCCGGGATGCGTTTCCTCGACTCCGCCCACGTCACGACTCAGGGCCTTCGGGACTTTCTCCAAAAGTTGGCGGGTCAGGAATTGCTGCCCGCCAGTCGCCAGGTCGCCTACACCCGGACGCATCCGCTGACCCAGGACCGCATTGACGCGGTGGCCAGCCATCTTGAGACGTCGCCCTGGAAGAACAGCATGCTGACGCCGGCTGCGCACGAGCAGTTCCAACGCCTTAAGGCCAAACTGGTGGGTTTTCTCCACCCGGCTCTGGCGTTGCGCCGTTACGCGGCGGGCGATCCGTCAATCCCGGCCCGCTATGCCCGGGCCATCGCGCTCTACCGCCAGGGCAACCTCACCGAGGCCTTGCCCCAGATCGATGCGCTCATCGCCCGGGAGCCTGGAAATCCGTTCTTCTACGAACTGAAGGGCCAGGTGCTGATGGAAAACCAGAGGGTTGCGGACTCCTTAGCCCCCTACCGGCGCTCGGTCGAGCTGTTGCCGGAGTCGGGCTTGTTGCGGGGCTCCTTGGCCCAGGCTTTGCTTGAAACCAACAATCCCCACGTCATCGACGAGGCCCTTCGACACCTTCAACTCGCCACCCGTCAGGAACGCAACTCGCCTTTCCTGTGGCGGCTGGTGGCCACCGGTTGGGGTCGCAAGAACAATGACGGCATGGTCGCCTATGCCCTGGCCGAAGAAGCGGTGGCGAAAGGGGACCGCGCCATGGCCCGCAGCCAGTCCGAACGCGCCGAACGACTTTTGCCCGCCGGTTCCCCCGGTTGGTTGCGTGCCCAGGATATTCGGGCCATCGTCGATACCCATTGAAAGCCCTGGCGCCTCAAAGCGTCAACATCACCACATGACCCGTCAAGCCGTCAGGCTTTTCGCCGAGATCGCGAGCAGGCTACGCAACCGCGGCTTTGCCGGGGCGCGGGTCGCCCTTTTTCTCAATCGGATCGTGTGCTGTTTGTTCATGGAGGCGCTTCAGGGGTTCCCCGGCCGCGGGGTGCAGGCTGTCCTTGAAGACGCGATCCGGGAGTCCGAACGGTTCCCACCGGGACTTCGCACCCTGTTTCAGGTCATGGAGGAACGATTCGCCGGTGGATTGTTCCACGACGGTTACGACGTCGACATCCTGCCGCTGTCGGCGTCCGAGATCGCCGATCTTGACCAGGCCGCCCGCCTGAACTGGCTTGACATTGACCCGTTGATTTTCGGCAGCCTGTTCGAAGCCGGGCTTGATTCGGGGCAGCGCAAGGGCGCGGCCCTCAACCACCAGGCGGTGGGTGTCCATTACACCGACCCGGCGACGATCATGAAGCTGATCGAACCGGTGGTGCTGGCGCCCTTGCGCCGGGAGTGGCAGGCGGTCAAGGCGGGGATCACCCATCACCGCGAGAGCGGACGCCGGGCGGATGCCGACGCCGCCTGGCGGGCGTTTCGCGAGCGGCTCGGGCGCTTCCGGGTTCTGGATCCCGCCTGTGGCTGCGGCGCCTTTTTGTCGGTTTCGCTGGTTCACCTGAAAGATTTTGACCGGGAGGTCCTGAGCGAGGGCTACGGCTTGGGCCTCCCGGCCGACCGTCCGCGCGTGACCTCCGAAGCCGTCAAAGGCCTTGAAATCCACGTCGGGGCCGCCGATCTGGCCCGGATCGCCCTCTGGATCGGCGAGCGGCAATGGCAGCTCCGGAACGGCTTTGGCATCAGCCGGACCCCAATCCCGGGACAGTTCGACGGCATCGAAGGCCGGGACGCTCTGCTGACCCCGCACGGCACCGAGGCCGACTGGCCGGCGGCCGAGGTGGTGGTGGGCAATCCGCCGTTTCTTGGCGGCAAACGCCTGCGTGCGGTTCTGGGCGATGACTATGTGAACACTCTTTTTGCCGTTTATGCCGGCCGTGTGCCGGCCGAGGCCGATCTGGTGACGTACTGGTTCGCCAAGGCCTGGCAACGGATCAATGCGGGCACGCTGCGCGCCGCGGGCCTGGTCACGACCAATTCCATCCGCGGTGGCGCCAATCGCCGCGTCCTGGACCCCATCGCCCGCGCCGGCGCCCTGTTCGAAGCCTGGGACGACGAACCGTGGCTGGTCGCCGGCGCCGCCGTCCGCGTCTCCCTGATCGCCTTCGGCAGCGCCGCTGCCCCTGACGCCGTCACGTTCGATGGCAAACCTGTCCATCGGATTCATGCCGACCTGACCGCCTCCGCCATCAACCTGACCATGGCGGGGCGACTGACGGACAATGCCGGGGTGGCGTTCATGGGCGACACCAAAGGCGGCGCCTTTGATATTCCCGGCGAAACCGCCCGACACTGGTTGCTCTTGCCGCCCAATTCGCCCAACCGGCCCAACCGCGACGTCTTGCGACCGTGGGTCAATGGCATGGATGTCACCCGACGGCCGGCGGACAAATGGGTCATCGACTTTGGGTGGGAGATGACCGAAGCGGAAGCCGCCTTATACGAGGCGCCATTTGCCCATGTTCTCAGGACCGTCAAGCCCGGGCGGGACCACAACCGACGCAATCATTATCGCCATCGCTGGTGGCGCCACGCTGAAGCCCGACCGGGCATGTGGGATGCTCTTCGGAATCTGGACCGGTACATTGCGACGCCGACGGTTGCCAAATACCGCCTATTCGTCTGGCTTGCCAAGCCGATCTGCCCGGACCACCAACTGATTGTGATCGCCAGCAGCGACGATGCCATTTTTGGCATCTTACACAGCCGGTTCCATCAAGCCTGGGCGCTTCGGACCGGGACCAGCTTGGAAAACCGGCCCCGCTACACACCCTCGACCACCTTCGAAACGTTCCCTTTTCCCGACGGTCTGGCTCCCCGTGGTCCGGCGGCGGCCTCTGCCGGAACGCCGCCGCACGCCCAAGCCATCGCCCACGCCGCGCAACGGTTGGATCGCATGCGTCGCCACTGGCTGAACCCGCCCGACTGGGTGAACACGATCCCCGAAATTGTCCCGGGCTACCCGAACCGAACCCTGCCCAGCGGCCCCGAGGTCGAAGCCGAGCTTAACAAGCGCACCCTGACCAACCTCTATAACCTGCGCCCGTCCTGGCTGGTCAACGCCCATCGGGCACTCGACGACGCCGTGGCCGCGGCTTATGGCTGGCCCACGGACATTGCCGGGGAAGAGGCCTTAAGCCGATTGCTCGCCCTCAACCTCGCCCGCCAGGGGCGGCGGGGTTGAGGGCGCAAGCTTCCGGATGTTCAGGTCACGCACCGAATCCTAGTGTTCCGACTCCAACGGACCATTTTTACCCGGTTGGGCCGGAACACTCGCTTGTTCAATGTGTTGTGTTGTGCCCTCGACACGATCGTCAGGACTGAAGCGTCTCGTTCACAACACTAGGCCGCTTTGACCGCCGATAGAAACGAGTGGACATCCTGCTGTAGGCGGTCGGACTGTCCGGCCACCTCCCGGGCAACCGAGCGGACCTGGGTCGCCGCCACCCCGGTAGCCGACGCGGCGCGGGTGACATCGCCGATGTTGGTCGTAACCTCGTGTGTGCCGCTGGCCGCCTGTTGAATATTGCGTGAAATTTCCCGAGTTGCTGCGTCCTGTTCTTCCACTGACGCGGCAATAGCTTTCGAGATTTGATTAATCTCAATGATGACCTTCGCAACCCCTTCGATCGCCGACACCGCCTCCCGGGTGGACACCTGGATGTTGCCGATCTGCTGAGTGATCTCTTCGGTCGCCATGGCGGTCTGGTTAGCTAGTGCCTTGACCTCGGATGCCACCACCGCGAAGCCCTTCCCGGCATCACCGGCCCGCGCCGCCTCAATGGTCGCATTGAGCGCCAACAGGTTGGTCTGGCTTGCGATATTGCTGATTAGGCTAACCACCTCGCCGATTCGCTGGGCGCCATCAGCCAAATGCGAAACCACGGCGCCGGCATGCTGAGCACTGACGACCGCCTGGGTCGACACCGTGGTGGACTGTCCGACCTGCCGGCCAATTTCGGATATGGACGTTGCCAGTTCCTCGGCCGCGGCGGCCACGGTCTCGACGTTGGCCGAGGCCTGCTCGGACGCCGAAGCCACCACCAGACTGCAACCATTGGCCTGTTCGGCCGTAACCGACAGGGAGCCTGCGGCGTCCTGCATCTGACGCGCCGCGTCCGACAGGCTGTCCACCAACCGGGTGACTTTACCATCGAAGTCGGCGGTCAAATGATCGATCTGCGCGCCCCGGGCCAGCTTGGCCTGTTGCTCGGCTGCCTGCTCGGTGGCGGCCTGGCGCGCCGCCAGACCATGACGCCGGAACACCTCCACCGCACCGGCCATGGCGCCGACCTCGTCCCGGGACTCGGTAAACGGAACCGTCACATCAAGGTCGCCCTCGGCCATCCGGCTTACGGTTCTGGTGAGCAATATCACCGGCCTGGAGATCATGCGGCCAATGCCCCACAAGGCCAGAACCACCAGCACCAGGGCGATCCCGCCAACCAGCGTCAGCACCGTCATGGCAGACCGTGCGTCTGTGACCACCTGTTGCACGGTCCGCTGTTCGTCGCCGGCGATGTCATTCGCCAGGGTGTCCAATCGGTCACCGGCCTTGGCGCGAATCTGGGTCGCCTGTTTGAAATAGAGATCATTCGCGGTCTGTGCGAGTCTGACCACCTCGCCTCCGCTTTTGTTGTAGTCGTCGCTCAGCCGCTGAAGCTCACCGAGTTGCGCCTTGACCGGTCCAACCAGAGCACTGATCCGCAACTGGCCCATGACGCCGTCGAAATCCACCACCGCCTGATGGAAATGGTCCAACTGGCTGTCATCGAAGACCGCCAGGTAGCGCCAGATGGCAATCCGGCGCTTGCTGAGCATCTCCCCCGCTTTTCGGGCCAGATTGGCGGCGATCTGGCCTTCGGGGGTGGTATCCGCCGTGGCGCCGGCCACCAACTCCCCGACCGCTGCGGTAAGTGTTGGACCTTGTTTGAAAAACTGTTCGCGCACTTCAATCTTGGAGATTGATGCGTCCATCACTGTCTTTAATAAAGCGTCATAATCAGACCACAATGCCCTAATTTCATTAATCTCGCGTAAATAATTTTCTCCGATAGCGGAACTGTTTAGCTTATTCAACTTTTCATTGACCTGGGCGTCGTTGGCTTTGGTTTTTTCCGCCGCTTTTGCCGCACTTTCCCGGGTTTGGGCAAAAATCAGATCGCGGATGCTTACACCGATTTCTTTGCTCCCGATTTGGGCCGACCTGACCACATCAACTAAGGCACGAGCACTCTCGATAGTTTCAACCCGCGAGATAGTTTTTCCGAATCCGTCGATAGCCCACCAAGCCATCATTGAAAACAACGAAATAACCACCGCCCCGATCGTTCCCAATTTATAAGAAATTGGCGCATTTCTGAGCAACGAACCCATAAGCAACCTCCTTGATCCCGGCACCCTGTCGTCCAATCACTGTGTCAACAAGGGGCCTGAGCGACACGGAACCTAGTTAGCTTAGGAACCGCGCCTTCGCCCAAGTTCTATAATTTTTTTAAATGAATTTCCACCAAAGATCAGAACAGCATGTCGGAGATGTCCGGAAGGGCACCGGCTGTCGGGCGAAGGCCGGTGCCAACCAGGGCTTGATCGGCACCGGTCAGCAGATCCACCAGGCTGCGTCCGCCGATGGCGGCGCCGTGAATGGAGCGTTCGCTCGCCATGGTATAATGGGCCTCGGTGAAGGCCAGCACCTCTTTGCGCGCGGCTTCCAGGGCGGTACCGCTCAGGTTGGGGGCACTGTCGGCCGCCAGCGCCTTCAATTCGGTCAGGCACCGCTCCAGCGGCTCACGACAACCGGCGCCATCGGCAAAACCATCGGCCACCACCCGGGTCAGGTCCACCAGGGCGCCGCCCCCGGTCTGGATCTCGCCCAGCAGAGTTGCGGCTTCGGTCCCGGTGCGACGCAAGCGGTCCACCGCCCGGTCGAGTGCCTTTTTAAGCGCCACCACATCGTCCGCGCCGGCCGCAACATCGGTCTCCCGACGGGTGCGGCTGCCGATGCTGCCGGCAGAGGCGGTCACCTGGCCAAGATTGGCGGCGACCGCTTCCACTTGCGTCCGGGTCAGCGACGCGTACGCCTGAAGCTGTTGGGCAATCACATTCAACGCCCGTCCCTTGACGCCCATGTTGCCGCATTTGATCGAGGCGTTGAGCCCCATCAGCCGCATGTCGCCGTTGACGCCGTTCAACCCGCGCATCAGTTCCCCGGCACGCCCCGCCGCCTCGGCGACCTGGCGAAGACTCTGCTCGGCTTGGGCCCGGCTGGCCGCGAACTTGGCGAACAGCGCGCTTGCGGTCTCCAGATCCCCTTCAATGTGCTGCAATGTCAGGCCGTCGCCGCCAAAACTCTGCTCGCAGGCCGCGCCCACGGCCGGCACACCCGCCGCCATCGCCGCGAGGCTTCGTCCGACGCTGTCAACGGCGGTGCGGTAATGCTCTTCGGCGTACGCCACCTGACGCGCCTGGAGGTCAGCGATGCCGTTGACAAACACCGGGCACTGGCTTTGATCCAGGCCGGACGGATCGGTGGCCTCGATCATCCCGGCGGCGACGGTCAACGCCCGCTCGACATGCTCCAGTCGCTGACGGGTAATGTCGTAAATCTGCAAATCCGAGACCAGATCGGCAATATGGGCAAACAGCGACTGCAACCGGTTGGGAATATCCCTGACCCCCAGCCTGGCCAGCCGTTGACGCTCGCGCATCTCATCCATGGCCATGGTCAGGCGACCGGCAACCGCGTCCAGTTCCCGCAGCCCCTCGCCTTCAACCGTCGTCTGCAAAGACAGGGCGTGGGATGCCGCGGTCCGGAGCGCCGCCAACTCGCCACCCACCGCGGTAATGGTCTGCTCGCCGCTGAGGGCCAACCGGGCAATTTCCCGGGTGAACACCGAGAAATCGACGCCGCTGGCGTTGAGTTGAGCCGACTCGATCTTGGCGTTGATGGCCAGAACCCGCACGTCGAACATCACCCTGGACAATGTCGTCAGCGCCTTGAGCATCACGTCGGTGGTCGCAACCATGGCCGCCAGGGACTCCGCCAGGCCGTCCCGGCGATGGCGCAGACCGCTCACCTGCCCCGCCGCTTCGGTCAAGCCTTGCAGCATAGCCTCGAACTCGGCCGAAGCCAGCAAGGCACCGGCCGCCTCGGCCTGGGCCGAAAGCGCCCTGACCTTGCCATGAAGGTCGCGCAAGCGTTCACCGGTCGCCAGGAACACCGTTTCCAGCGGGATAAAGAAGGTTGCGAATCGCCCAGCCGCAGCCCTCAGGCGTTGCGCCCAAGCCGTTATGGACTCGCTGCGGCCAAAATCGCTGCGGGCGTAGCTCCGGGTGTCGGCACTCATGATGGCTCCCCGCTCCGGGTGGTCGTGCCGCAGGTCGGACACGTTTCACCACGATTGTCTTCAGCCCTCTCGACGGTGGCGGCACTCCGGCCGACCCGCCGTCGCAATAGCCCCCGCGGTCGCGCGGCTCGGGGGTGTGCCGTAGCCCCGGTGCTCACGATCGGACGCACCCAGACATCCCCGCACGCCGTACATTGCAGCAGCACGATGCCCTGGTCTCCGGCCAGTCGACCGGCGACGACAGGAATCCGCCGCGCCCGCAGTTCCCGCATGGCCAGTCTAAGATTGCGCCGCCCGACCGACACGCCACCCGCCTCGGGCACCAGCACATTGGCGCCACCGAAGACCTTGGCCTCAAGGTTTTCCAGCCTGCTCCCCAGACCGACCATGCTCTCCAACAGCGCCGAAATCGCCACGTCGCCGAAGCGACCCGATGGAAGCTCGGCCGCGGGCCGGATCGGCAGGACGAAATGATTCATGCCGCCAAAACGCAGTCGCCGGTCCCACAGACAAACCGCCACGCACGAGCCCAAAATAGTACTGATCAGATGCGGTTCGCGCTCACAGAAGACCTCGCCCGGGAACAGTCTGAGGGTCGGTCGATCGGAGGGCGCCGATAACGAGTGGGACATCAAGGACGCTTCAGGACACTTCTACCGTTTGTTGTCACGAGACGGGCACGCCCCGCCCTACCGCCACCGCGAGACAAACCAAGCCAGGGCGGCCCGACCATCCGCCCCATGCCACGCCACCACCGTAAGGGATATCTGAGGGCGGGACAAGAGCGCATGGGTGTGCGTCAGGGAATGATGGCGTGCCGGGCCGACGCCCATCAGCGGCTGTCTTGGGTCAGGTCATCCAGAGTAAAGACCCGGTTCAGATTAAGAACGATGACAAATTGGTCATGACGCCGGCCAATCCCACGAATAATCTCGGAACGCCAGCGGGTGCCGATTTCCGGCGGCGGCCCCATCTCGCCGGCGTCCAGGGTGGTGACTTCGTAGACCCGGTCGGTGAGGGCGCCCAACACCAGGGGCCGACCCTCCACCACCACCTCCAGCACGACGATCCGCGAGCGATCGGTGGCCTCGGCCGGCGGCATGCCGAACTTGACCCGAAGATCAATCACCGGCACGGCTTTTCCCCGGACGTCGATCATGCCGCGCACCCAGGGCGGCATATTCGGCACCCGGCTGAACGGACACACATCAAGCACTTCCCGGACCTGGGCCACCGTGATGGCAAAGGTCTCGTCACCGACGCCACAGGTCAGGTACTGCACGGAGTCATCAAGAGCCATCGGCCGAACCGACGACGGGCGAAGACGGGACGGTAGGGATGAAGGCACTGCGGGATGGGACGATGCGGGCTGGGGCATAGGGGATCGATCCTCCTCGAAAGCCGTAGTCTCGAAAGCCGAATTATCAGGGCACATCATCGGCCGGTCGATGAAGACCAAGGCCACTGGCCCAGCACGACATCAGCACGTCCTGACCCGAGGCGCATGCGTTCCGACTCCCACTGATGGTATCCGCCGGTCGGGCTGGACCACGAGCGGGTTCTCGGTGTCGCGTTGTGACCGAGACACGATCATTGGGTATGAAGCGTTTCGGTTACAACACTAGGCCAGGGCCGACTCCTCCGACGCGAAGACCTGATCGATATTGGCGATGATGATGAAGTCACTGCCCCGTTTGCCGATGGCCTGAATGAAGTCGGCACGCCAGCGCATGCCGATCCGGGGTACCTCCTCCAGCGCCGCCGCCGCCACTTCGGTGACTTCGTAGACCCGATCGGCGAGTGCGCCGACCATCGTCGGCTGGTCGCCGAGACGCACCTCCAGAACCACGATCCGGGTATCCGGTGTGCAGGTAATCGGCGGCATCCCGAATTTGGTCCGAAGATCGGTCACGGTGATGACCTTGCCCCGCACATTGATCAGGCCCTTGATGAACGGCCGGCTGTTGGGAATGCGGGTGATCGGCATCACGTCGAGCACCTCATGAACGCGCTCGGTGGCAATCGCGAAAATCTCGTCCGCCAGCCCAAGGGTCAGCACCTGAAGGGCGTCGCGCCCGCCGGTCGCGGCCTCAATAGCGCTCGAAAGCGGCATCGTCGGCATCCTTGTGGTGACCGGCAGCGGGGTCGAGTTTCAACGCGAAACCCTTACCGGGAGAATGGGCCTGGGACACACGGTGGGCGTCGCCGACGGTGTCGGATTTCAGTCCGGAGCCTGAATATTTGACCACCATGCCCGATGGCCGGCCCGGCCCCTGCCGTGCGGGCGGCCGTTGCCGTGTCACCGGCTCGGCGGCGGGCCGGCGAAGCGTCCGCTCAACCGCAGGCGGTGGCGGCAGTGGCGGCGGTGGCGGTTGGCGCTGGACCGGCTGCCGCTCGGGAACCGCTTCGGCCAGGGCGAAGAACGAAATGGTGTCCTGTAACTGCCGGGCCTGGGTTGACAGCGCCTCGGAGGTGGCCGACAGTTGGGTCGAGATTTCCGACAATTGGGCCGAAGTCGCCGACAACTCTTCGGTGGTCGAAGACATTTCCTCGGCACCGGCAGCATTCTGCTGTGTCACCTGATCGAGTTGCTGGATTGCGATATTGATCTGCTCGGCCCCGGCATTCTGTTCGCGCGAAGCGGCAGTGATCTCGGCCACCAACCCGGCAGTGCGCTGAATATCGGGAACCAGTCGGGCCAGCATATCTCCAGCCTGTTCCGAAACACCCAGAGTCTGGGTGGACAAGGCGCCAATTTCGGTCGCCGCCAGTTGACTGCGCTCGGCCAGCTTGCGCACCTCGGACGCCACCACCGCAAAGCCCCGCCCATGCTCACCAGCCCGGGCCGCTTCGATGGCGGCGTTAAGGGCCAGCAAATCGGTCTGCCGGGCGATTTCCTGGACGATGGTGATTTTCTCGGCGATGACCTTCATCGCCGCGACCGCCTTGGCAACGGCATCGCCACTCCGGCCGGCGTCCACCGAGGACTGCCGCGCGATCTTCTCGGTCTCGGTGGCGTTGTCGGCATTTTGCCGGATGTTGGCCGCCATCTGCTCCATCGCGCTGGAGGCTTGCTCGGTGGAGGCCGCCTGCTCGGAAACCCCCTGGGACAGGCCTTCGGCGCTTGCGCTCAACTGCTGGCCACCGGTCGCCACGCTTCCCGCGCCCGTGGCGACGCTCTCGGCGCCCGTGGCGACATTTCCTGCCCCCGAAGCGACATTTTCGGCACCTGTGATGATATCCTCCACCACCTGTCGCAAGCGTTCGACCATGGCGTTGAGGTGAATGACCAAATCCCCGATTTCATCCCGCCCCCGATAGTCCACCGTGACGGCGAGATTGCCTTCGGCCACGGCCTGGGCCAAACCGCTGGCCCGCGCCAGTCCCCGGGAGATGGTCCACGAAATCCAAACGGCCACCCCAAAACCGATGGCGACGGACACAAGAGCCATAATCAACAGCAGAATACGGGATGTCTCAAACGTCCCGGTCGCGGTCGCAACGGCCTCCTTCAACTGTCCCTGATTAATGTCGATAATGGCCTTGATGATACCGTCGATCTTATCCTGAAGGTCCTGATTTTTGCCCGTAGACAGGTCCAGGGCATGCGCCGTCCCGTTTTCCACACCATAGGCCACCGCCCGTTTGTGCAGCGGCAGGTAGGCCTCCCAAACAGCCAGAAATCGCTGGAGCGGGGCGCGCTGGGCCTGAGCGACGTGCTCGCCCAAGGCCGCCAGTTGGTTCTGAATAGTCTGGAGCAAACGGTCATCGCGTTGCGCGTAGTCGGCGATCATTTTGTCGTCGGTCAGAAGAATCAATAACGACTCATAGTACTGGATGCGCTGCATTTCGGCGGGGAGTTGCGCCAGGATCGTGACCACCTGTGGTTCGGCCCCAGCCTCCTCAAGACCTTTCAATGCCGTCATGGCACCATCAAACGCTTCGCTGCTCTTGCCGACCAGCACTTCGATACCTCGGACCGTCGAATTCTGCAACGCAAAGCGAACAAGATCATCTTGCGACTTGATCAAATCTGCTAAAATCGGCGTCATCTCATCAAGTTTCTTGCGGCTTGACTCGGTGCCGATCTCCCGTAAGACCGTAATTTGATTCTGGATTAAAGCACGTTGCTCTACAATTTGTTCCTCAATTCGCTTCATCTTGTCGTCATCGCTTTGCAGCACGAGTACCTTTTCAAGCGTCGACAGCTTTAGCAAATCTTTCCGAAGTTCCTGCTCAATTAAGGCCCACTTGACCGGTCCCTCCACCGTCCGGGAAAAATTATCGTTGACCATACCCAGATTGGTGACGCCCAGGTATGCCGAAAATGCCCCCAAAATCAGCACCCCACCGAACGCCAGCAACAATTTCGCCTTGATGGTAAAACGCATGATGTCAACTCCCCGTCTTCCACGGACCGCCGTCTGGTTAACTCTTTAATGATCAGAAAGCCGTAAAGAGATCACGGCGTTCTGACCGTCGCCTCCCGATCACGGGCGAACTTGATCAGATGGGGGACATCCAAAATAAGGGCCACGGCACCGTCACCAAGGATGGTGGCGCCCGAAAAACCGTCAAGATCGCGGTGCATTCGCGACAACGATTTGATCACGGTCTGGTGTTGACCGATCACCTGATCGACCACCAGGCCAATCCGGGTTTCGCCCAGGGTGACGATCACCACTTTCTGAATCACTTCAGGTTCGCCGGGAGTTTCGAACAGCCGGCGCAGGCGAATAAAGGCAACGATCTCGCCCCGGATGTTCAGAAAACTCCGACCGCCCGAGCGACTGTCTTCCAGGCGGGTCAACTCAACGCACTCTTCGACCGCCGACAACGGCACGACGTACCGTTCATCGCCAACCCGCACCAGCAAACCGTCGATAATCGCCAGGGTCAATGGCAGCTTAAGGGTAATCGCCGTGCCTTCGCCGATGGCGCTGGTCACCTCGATGGTACCGCGCAGGCCGTCGATGGTTCGTTTGACCACGTCCATGCCGACGCCCCGGCCGGAAACATTGGTGACCGCGGCGGCGGTGGAAAAACCCGCTTGAAAGATGCACGCAAACAGCTCGGCATCGCCGACCTCCTGGCCCGGCTGGAGCAGTCCCCGCTCCTCGGCCTTGGCCCGGATTGCCGCTCGATCCAGACCGTGCCCGTCATCCTCGATGGTAATCAGCACTTGGGCACCGGAATGCACCGCCGAGAGATGCACCCGCCCGCCTTCCGGCTTGCCCGCCGCCACCCGGCGTGCCGCATCCTCAATGCCATGGTCCACGGCGTTGCGAATCAGATGGACCAGCGGATCGTTCAGGCACTCGATCACGGTCTTGTCCAATTCCGTTTCTTCCCCGGCGGTGGTCAGTTCGACCGCCTTCCCCAACTCGCGGGAAAGATCATGCACCACGCGCCGGAACCGGCCGAACAGGGTGCCGATCGGCAGCATCCGGATGCCCATGGCGGTGTCGCGCAATTCGGCAGCCAGCCGTTCGATGTCCTCGGAAATCGACTTCAGCAGCGGATTGGCATCGGCCATGGCCACCTGCATCAACCGCGCCTGAGCAATCACCAGTTCGCCGACCTGATCCATCAAGCTGTCCAGGCGCTCGGCCGGCACCCGGATGGTGGCGCCGGAGACCGTCGTCTCCCGCGCCTTGTTGGCTTCCCGAAGGTGGCGCTGCTCACCCAGAGCCGAGGCGATGCGATCCTCGGAGACCTTGCCGGACTTGACCAGCAGCGTCCCCAGTCGCTCCTGCCGGCCCAGACCTTCATCGATATCCGCGGGCGCCACGTCGCCCCGTTCCACCAGAATCTCACCGAGCCGGCGGCCGGCGGCAGAGCTATCCTCAAGGGGGATTTCACTGATCCCCACTTCAGACTGATCCGCCACAAACAAAAACACCTCGTCCAGGGCCGAACGGGTGGCGCTGGTGGTCAGCAGGACATCCCAAGCCACAAGGCAATCGGTCGGCTCCATCTCCTCCAAGGTCGGTACGGCGTCGGTGATGGGAAGCACCGTGCAGGTCCCCAACGCCCGCAGCTCGCCCAGCAGCAACAACGGGTTGCAACCAAACGCCAGTACATTGCGGCCGGGACGGAACCGGATACGAAACACCCGCTCGGATGAGGGAGCGACACTCTTCGCCGTCGGCTTGCTTGCATCCTGGTGGCTCTGCCCGGCGGCACCGGTCAGGTCGCGAAAGGAGGCCAGAAGTGCCTCACCTCGCAAATGATCAGCAGACTCTGGCCGGTCCAGCAAGACCCGGATGTGGTCTGCGGCAGCCAGCGTTAAAGATACAAGATCCCGCGTGACTTTCAACTCGCCGTTTCTGACCAGGGCGAAGGTGCTCTCAATGTGATGGGTAAAGGCAGCCAGGGCCTCCCAGCCGAACATGGCCCCCGAGCCCTTCAGCGTGTGCAGTGCCCGAAAGGCCTGGTCAACCAGGGAACGATCCTCGGGCACG
Source organism: uncultured Rhodospirillales bacterium (assembly GCA_903927615.1). Lineage (GTDB taxonomy): Bacteria > Pseudomonadota > Alphaproteobacteria > Azospirillales > Azospirillaceae > BOG-933. The sequence goes on from CAIYNU010000035.1 coordinate 144,137, forward strand.
GCCTCAAGGTCAAGCAGAGCGCCTTCAAGCTGGGCGAGCAGATCGGCCGCTTCCTGTCTGAAGGTTTCTGCCGGATCGGTTCCCACGATCATTGTGCCCTCCCGCTTTGCCACCCGGATATTTACCTTGTGCAAGCCCAAGAAGGGCTATTGTTCCCATTCCGATCGACCACTTCCACCCGGTCGGGCTGGAACGGAACGGTAGCGGGTTGAATAGGGCGTGTTGTAACCACCCCACGATCGTCAGGACCGACGGGCTTCGGTCACAACACTGACCGCGCTAGCCGAGCACCCTCTTGACCACTGCGAGCAACTGGTCCTGCTTGAATGGCTTCACGATCCAGCCGGTGGCGCCGGCCGCCCGACCGTCCTGCTTGCGAGTCTCTTCGGACTCGGTGGTCAGCAGGACGATCGGCAGGAACTTGAAAGCCGGCATGGTCCGTACCTGCCGGACCAGTTCGATTCCGTCGAGATTGGGCATATTCAGGTCTGTGACGATCAAGTCGACGGGAGTCGCTTGCAGTCGCTGTATGGCGTCACGCCCATCCACTGCCGACACCACGTCGTAGCCGGCCTGTTCCAACGTAAACGTCACCATCTGACGGACGCTGGCCGAATCGTCGACACACAGTATCTTTTTCTTCTTCATGGTCCGGTCAACCCTCTCCGCGCCAGAACCTGTCGTAACTGCCAGCGGCTTCGCCGCCTGTCTCTTCCATAAAACCCGCGGCAGTCAGGGCCAGGCGAAGCGCGCCTTCGGGCGGCCCCGCCAACCGGACCGCCTTGCCCGCCTGTTCGGCGCTGTGGCGCATGGCAATCAGAAGCTGAAGTCCAGCCACGTCCACCGCCTCGAGACCGCTGCCGTCGAGTTCGATGCGATCGGCTCCAACCAACGCCGTCAACAATTCGACCCGCCGGTCCTCGGCCTCCAGCACGGTCAGACGTCCGGTCAGCACCAGCCGATGCCACGGAGAGAGCGACCCAACCGCCGAGGTCTGAGCGGAGGGCACATCACCCACGCCATTGTTACGCGCAGCCATCATCACCCGTCCGGCGTTCGAACGCCGCCATCTTGAGAGTCTGTCGGTTTCGAGCCGGCCGGTTTAGGGCCTGTCGGTACGACCAGCTAAAGCCGGTCAGAACAATCGAGTTCTATCGATTCCATCTTAGTCGAGGAAACAAAGTGTCACGGGCCCTTCAATTCGTCAATAACATTCTTCACAATTCGCTACCAATGCTAAGAGTCCCTCAGCCAATTGTATTAATTAGCTGTCTTAGGGACTTTTATGAAAAATATACCCCGCATTCCAAATTGTTATAATACAGACCATGATCCGTCGCCCAGCAGGCGCCGAGCAACGCCGCCCGGTCGAGACCTGCGCCATGCCACCCACAAACAAAAGGGCGCACAACCGAACCGGCCATGCTCCCATCAGCGGCCGTTCCATCGCTTTGTCGAAAGTCGTAGGCGTTCAACTCCGCCCGATCACGCCGGCCACCCAGACCGACAGCCGGCGTGTCGGTGCCGCAATCAAAGCGGGGCCGCCGGACACGCCGCCGCGCCCGCCGGCTTGGGCCGAACGGCTGGACAAGGGATCCCCGGCGATCCACAACCGGTGTTCGGGAGCATCCGCCAGCAAGCGAACCCGCCCGCCCGCCACGGTCTCGTTTCTCTGGCTGCTGTCGATCAGACGCTCGAGCATCCCCACGCACCCCCCAGTCCCGTGTCGCCCAGTCCCATGTTGCCTGGTCCCATGTTGCCCAGGGCTATACCGCAAACGAGCTGATGGACGCCAGCTTAATTGATGTGAATCAATTAGTTCAAGTGGAATTTTGATGCAGTGCCTTATCCTCTGGCGCCGGTTTCCGGGAATAACAGAGACTTCGCCCGAGCTTCCCCTGTGATCCGCCCAGATTGGGTGCGGCCTGTGTCGGCGCGGCGACAGGGGCGTTCGGTTGGCCTCCCCCGAAACCTCCGCAGGGACCGACTGCCGCGCGGGTCGGTATCTGCTATAATGACGATCTGTGACCTGCTCCCGGTTCCTCCCCTTCCTCACCCGTCCCCGCCCATGTCCCGATTCGATCACCTGTTTGTCAGCCACCTTCAGGTCCTGGCCGCCGACCGGACACTCCGGACGATCCATCCGGTGCGCCCGGCTACCCCCGGCCGGGTGTGGCGCAAGGGTCTCGAGTTGTTGAATTTCTCGGCCAACGATTATCTCGGCCTCTCCCGACACCCGGCGCTGATCCAGCGGGCACGGCAATGGGCGGAACAGTGGGGGACCGGCGCCGGAGCGTCCCGACTGGTTTCGGGCACCCTCGAGCTGCACCACGAGGTCGAGGTCAAGTTGGCCCGCCTTAAGGGGACCGAGTCGGCAGTCCTGCTCACGTCGGGCTGGCAAGCCAATGCCGCGCTCCTGCCGGCCCTGTTCGACCGCGAGGTCCTGGGCACCGGGGCGCAGGTCTTCACCGACCGACTGATTCACGCCAGCTTGCACCATGGCTGCCGGGCGGCGGGAGTCCGGCAACAGCGATTTCACCATAACGACCTGGATCACCTGGAGACCTTGCTGAGGGCTCATGCCGGGCGGCCGGAACGCCGCTTCATCATCACCGAAAGCGTGTTCAGCATGGACGGCGACCAGGCCGACCTGCCAGCCCTCGCCGCGCTGGCCGAACGCTACGACGCCTTTCTTTATGTGGACGAAGCCCACGCCACCGGCGTGCTTGGCCCTGGCGGTATGGGCCTGGCCGCCGCCCTGCCCGGCCGGATCGACCTGACCATGGGCACCTTCAGCAAGGCGCTGGGCGGCTTTGGCGCCTATGCCGCCGGATCACGGACGCTGTGTGATTTGCTGATCAACCGCTGCTCGGGGTTCATTTATGCCACCGCCCTGCCGCCGGCAGTTCTGGGGGCGATGGATGCCGCCCTGGATCTGGTCCCGACCCTGGATGCCGAGCGCCGTCACCTGCTGACCCAGGCCGGGCGTTTGCGCATGGCGCTCCAGACCGTCGGCATCGACACCGGCCCCTCCTCCACCCAGATCGTTCCGGCCCGGGTCGGCACGGCGGCGGCGGCCCTGGATGCGGCCCAAGCGTTGGAAGAGGCCGGCATCCTGGGGATTGCCATCCGCCCGCCCACGGTTCCGGCCGGAACCAGCCGCCTGCGCTTCGCGCTCTCGGCGGTCCACGACGCTGCCGACGTCGACCGGTTGATCGCCGCCGCCATCGCCATTCTCCCGGCCGCGACCGTTCAAGGCTTGGCCCGTCATGGCGACGTCACCGCCCAAGGAGTATGTTCATGAGCCCCGTCACCACCAGGAACGGGCCGCGGCTGGTGCTGGTCCATGGCTGGGGCTTCGACCACCGGCTTTGGCAGGGGCTGTGTTCCGCCCTGCCCGACCTGGACGCCGTCACCATCGATCTCGGCTTCTTTGATCCGCCCAATTGCCCGGCCTTTGCTCCTGATCGCCCGGTGGTGGCCATCGGTCATTCCCTGGGGGTCCTGTGGCTGCTCCACACCCGGCCGTTCCGCTGGCAAGCCCTGGTGTCCATCAACGGGTTCCCACGCTTCGTTGATGCACCGGATTATGCTCCCGCGGTGCCGGTGCGACTGGTGGACCGGATGATCCGCCGCCTGCCGGCCGACCCGGCCGGTGTCACCCAGGAATTCCGGCGCCGCTGTGGTCATTTCGATCCCCTGCCCGACCGTCCGGTTCCTGATAGCCTGCTTGCCGGTTTAACTTGGCTTCGTCACTGGGACGCCCGACCGATCGCGGGCGGAACCGCGACCTCGGCCCCCATCCTGGCCCTGTCGGGCGACGCGGACCCGATACTCCCTCGCGGCATGGACGAACACTGTTTCCGCAACTTCCCGGCGGTGACGTCGATCCGTCGCGACCGCGGTGGCCACCTGTTGCCCCTGACCGACCCCAGCTGGTGCGCCAGCCAGATTCGTCGATTCCTGGCGGATCTGCCGCCGCCGGCCGATCCGGCCATCACCTTCACGGCCATGGCGTGACCTTGACCCCGGCGGTCCACGTGTTCCCGGTTGTCAGGACGTCCGACCTAAAGTTGACTTTCCCGCGCATGTCTGCCCCCCAACCGGTAACGACACCGCCAAATTGACAGGTCACCACCGAGGGGCTATCTCCGGTGAGGCTCTTCAGGCCAGCCCCGTCGCCACCGTGATGTCCCGTCGGCTGACAGGACCTGCCGTTTGGCGTTCTCGCCCTTTCACCGTGCGTCCGGTCCATGCCCGCCCCCGAACCATCTTCGCCGCCCCGAACCCTGGGATTCGCCGCTGCCGTGGTCGCCGTACTGGCGCTGGCCGGTTGTCACGACCAGCCGCAAGCGGCTGGCCCTGCTCCAACCGCGCCGCCGCCCCCGGTGACCGTCGCCAAGCCGGTGGTTAAGGACGTTCAGGAGGCCGACGAGTTCACCGGCCGATTCGACGCGGTGGCCTCGGTGGACATTCGTGCGCGGGTCGGCGGCACGCTCGATCAAGTCCATTTCAAGGACGGCGTTGACGTGAAGGAAGGCGATCTGCTGTTCGTGATCGACCGGCGGCCCTTTCAGGCGACACTGGATGCCGCCATCGCGGCGGTTGCCTCGATTCAAACTCGCCTGGACTTTTCCAAGCTGGAATTGGAACGGGCCGATCAGTTAAACCGCACCGGGGCCGCCGCCGGACGAACCCTGGACCAGGCCCGCCAGCAGTTCCTCCAGGCCCAGGCCGATCTGGTCGGCGCCCGGGCTGCGGTGGCGACCGCCCAACTCAACCTCGGCTTTACCGAAATCCGCGCCCCGATCTCGGGGCGGATCAGTCGGAAGCTGGTGACCGAAGGCAATCTGATCGACGCCAACACCACCCTGTTGACGACCATCGTCGCCTTGGATCCCATTCACTTTTATTTCGATATCGATGAAAAATCGTTCCTCAGCCAAACCCGCGCGGCCGGCGACGCCACCCGGCTGACGGCGATCCCCCTGGATACCGAGGTCGCGGTGGCCTTGGCCGACGAGTCTCACCCCGAGCATCGGGGCCGTCTCGACTTCGTGGATAACCGGCTCGATCAGGCCACCGGCACCTTGCGGGCACGGGCCGTGCTGAACAACCCGAACCGGTTGCTGATGCCGGGCCTGTTCGGGCGAATTCGCATTCCGCACCCCGGCCATGGCTCGACGGTGCTGGTGCCCGATGAGGCGATTGCCGCCGATTTGGACCGCCGCACCGTTGTCGTCATCGCACCCGACGGCACGGCGTCGTCCCGGGCGGTTGTCCCGGGACCGCGCATCGACGGCTACCGGGTCATCCGCCAGGGCCTGACCGGCGACGAGTTGATCGTCGTCAACGGTCTGCAACGGGCTCGGCCCGGCGGCAAGGTCACGCCCCAGGTGACGACACTGCCGCCCACCCGTTAAAGCGGATCGCGAAGAGGCTATCCCCGTGAAGTTGTCCCATTTCTTCATCGACCGCCCGATCTTCGCCTCGGTTCTGTCCCTGGTGATCCTGTTGGTGGGCGCCATCACACTGGTGGGTCTGCCGATCGCCCAGTATGCCGATATCGCGCCGCCGACCATTGTGGTGCGGGCAAGCTATCCCGGTGCCAACGCCGAAACCGCAGCCTCCACGGTGGCGACGCCGCTGGAGCAGGAAATCAACGGCGTCGAGAACATGCTTTACATGTCATCGTATGCCGCCGGTGACGGCTCGGTGACGATCACCATCACCTTTCGGGTCGGCACCAACCTGGATATGGCCCAGGTGCTGGTCCAGAACCGGGTGGCGGTGGCTGAGCCCAAGCTGCCCGATGATGTTCGCCGTTTGGGTATCACCACCCGAAAAAGCTCGCCTGATCTCATGATGGTCGTGCATATGCTATCGCCCGACGATACGTATGACCAGCTCTATATTTCGAACTATGCGCTGGTCCGGGTTCGCGACGTCCTGATGCGGCTTGACGGGGTCGGTGATCTCACGGTTTTCGGCGCGCGGGAATTCTCGCTGCGGGTGTGGCTGGACCCGGACAAGCTGGCCGCCTACGGCTTGGCTTCGGGTGACGTGGTGGCGGCGTTGCGGGAACAGAATGTCCAGGTGAACGGCGGCAGTCTTGGCCAGATGCCGGCGGCGGCCGATACCGCCTTTCAGTTGGACATCACCACCCAGGGCCGACTGGCCGATCCCGAGCAGTTTCGTCAGGTGATCGTCAAGTCAGGCCAGGGCGGGCGCCTGATCCGGGTGGGAGATGTGGCCCGGGTGGAAATGGGGGCCAAAGAATACGTCACCAACAGTTATCTCAACGGCAAGCCGGCGGTGGCGCTGGCGATTTACCAGCGACCGGGCAGCAACGCGCTGGAAGGTGCCCGGGATGTGATCAAGGCCATGGACCGGTTAAAGACCGATTTTCCGTCCGGCTTGGCCTATCGGATCGTCTACAATCCCACCGAATTCATCGCCGCATCGGTCAGCGCGGTCAAGGATACCATCTTCAAGGCGGTGGCGCTGGTGGTGCTGGTGATCATCGCCTTTCTGCACAGTTGGCGCGCCTCGATCATCCCGATCCTGTCGATCCCGGTGTCGTTGATCGGCACCTGTGCGGTCATGGGTTTGTTCGGTTTTTCGCTCAACACGCTCACCCTGTTCGGGCTGGTGCTGGCGGTCGGCATTGTCGTCGACGACGCCATTGTGGTGGTCGAAAATGTGGAACGCAATATCGCGGCCGGACTGTCGCCCCGGGACGCGGCTCACGAAACCATGGACGAGGTCGGCACCGCGGTCATCGCCATCGCCCTGGTGCTGATGGCGGTCTTCCTGCCGACCGCCTTCATTCCTGGCATCTCCGGTCAGTTTTACCGGCAATTCGCGCTCACCATCGCCTCGGCCACTCTGATCTCGGCGTTTAACTCGCTGACCCTGTCGCCGGCCTTGTGTGCGCTGCTGCTGAAACCCCACAGCAACCAGCCGCCCCGTTCCCCGATCAACCGCCTGTTCTGGTGGTTCGGCCACGGGTTCAACCGCGGTTTTGAGCGCATCGGGGCTCGTTACAGCCGCCTGGTGGGCGTGCTGGCCAAACGGCGCGTGGTGATGCTGACCCTGTTTGCCGGCCTGCTGGTGGCGACCGTCCATCTGGTTCAGACCGTGCCGCGCGGCTTCATCCCGACTCTTGACCAGGGCTATTGCATCGTGGTGATTCAGTTGCCCGACGGGGCTTCCCTCAACCGCACCGACGACGTCACGCGCAGAGCCTCGGAGATCATCGCCCACACGCCGGGCGTTACCGATGCCGTTGCGTTTGCCGGTTTCTCGGGGGCCACCTTCACCAACGCGTCGAACGCCGGCGTGGTGTTCGCCAAGTTCGGACCGTTTGACGAACGCCGGGCGGCAGGCCAGACCGCCGGTCACATCCTTTCCGACCTGATCGGGCGCCTTCAAGCGATCCAGGAAGCCTTCATTATCGCCGTGCCGCCGCCGCCCGTGCGCGGCATCGGCAGCGCCGGTGGCTTCAAACTTGAAGTTCAGGATCGCACCGGCGGTCCGGTCGCCGATCTGGTCGCGGCGGCCAACCGTCTGGTGGCCCAAGCCCATGCGACCCCCGGACTGGCGGGCGTTTTCACCACCTTCAGCGCCAACACGCCCCAGCTTTATCTGGACATTGACCGGGTCAAGGCTGAGATGTTGAACGTCCCGATCGCCAACATCTTTGACGCGCTGCAAGTCAATCTCGGCTCATCCTATGTCAATGACTTCAATGCCTACGGCCGCATTTATCAGGTACGGGCGCAGGCAGACGAGAAGTTTCGCGTCGACCCCGAAACCATTCTGCGGCTAAAGGTGCGCAGCGCCACCGGGGCGCTGGTGCCGCTGGGCACGCTGGTGGCCATCGTCGACGTGACCGGCCCCGATCTGGTCCAACGTTACAATATGTTCACCGCCGTCCCGGTGCAGGGCAACGCCGCCCCCGGAACCTCATCCGGCGAGGCCCTGACATTGATGGAGAAGCTTGCCGCCGAGGTGCTGCCGCCCGGCATGTCCATCGAATGGACCGATCTCGCTTTTCAGCAGAAGTCGGCAGCCGATAGCGCCGGAGCGATCTTCGGCTTGTCGGTCTTGTTCGTGTTCCTGGTGCTGGCTGCTCAATACGAGAGCTGGGCCTTGCCGCTATCGATTATTTTGATCGTTCCCATGAGCGTTCTTTCGGCCATGATTGGCGTCCTCAGCCGGGGCCTCGATAATAATATCCTGGTCCAAGTCGGACTGGTAGTTCTGGTAGGTCTTGCCGCTAAAAACGCCATTTTGATCGTTGAGTTCGCCCGTCAGAACGAACTTGACGGCCAAGATACCATCACATCGGTGGTTCAAGCCTGTCGCACCCGCTTGCGCCCGATCCTGATGACGGCGTTCGCCTTCGTGCTGGGTGTGCTACCGCTGGTGCTGGCGACCGGTCCCGGTGCCGAAATGCGGCAATCGCTTGGAACGGCGGTGTTTTCCGGCATGCTGGGCGTCACCATGTTTGGCCTGATCCTGACCCCGGTCTTTTTTGTGGTGATCCGGGCATTGACCCGCCACGCTAAAGTGAGGGGAGCAGGGACCGTGGGCACCCATGGTCGCCACGGCTAAGCCCTTCTGAGAACAGGTGACCGACACGCTGGTCAGCCGATTCCAACCGTGTTATGTTGAGAAATCGTTAATTTTCGGCTTCCGAAGCTCACTTGCCCTTTTGTCAGACGCAAAAAGCAGCGGTGATGTGTGATCAACGAACAGAAATGATCTTATCTCGCGGATGGAAAGACGTCACAATGGCGGGCAATGAACCGGTTGCGGACTTACCCATACTCCCGAAACTGTCAAAATGCCCGACCGGCATCAGCGGCTTGGATGATGTGACGGGCGGCGGTTTGCCACGTCACCGCTTGACTTTGGTTTGTGGCGGCGCCGGGTGCGGTAAGACGCTGTTCTCCTTGGAGTTCATCATCCGCGGGGCTATGGAATTCGGTGAACCGGGCGTGGTGATGTCGTTTGATGAAACCGCGGAGGAACTCACCCAAAATGTCGCCTCTCTCGGCTTTGATCTGCGCACTCTGGTTGCCGAAAAGAAATTAGCGATTGTTTATGTCTTGATCAATCCTCAGGAACAGGTTAGCGGTCATTTCGATCTGGAACCGCTCTTTGTGCGCCTCAATTATGCAATCAAATCGGTGGCGGCCAAGCGCCTGGCTCTTGACACCCTGGAAGCGGTGTTTGGCAATAGCTTTTCTGAAGTCACATTGCGGTCAGAAATACAACGCCTGTTTCGCTGGACCAAGGATTGCGGCGTAACGACCATTGTGACGGGTGAGCGCGGTCGCGATCAATTGACCCGTCATGGTTTGGAAGAATACATCTCGGACTGCGTGATCTCCCTCGATCATCGGGTCGTTGATCAGGTAACAACACGCCGGTTGCGCGTGGTGAAGTATCGCGGTACGGTTCATGGCACCAATGAATATCCATTTATCTTTGGCTCCAACGGTATTTCAGTCTTACCCGTAACATCCCTGGCCTTGAATCATGCGGCGTCATCGGAACGGATTTCGACGGGCGTCCATCGGCTGGATACGATGCTGGGTGGGCAAGGCTTTTTCCGGGGCAGTAGCGTTCTTCTCTCGGGGACCGCGGGGACCGGAAAAACGACTCTGGCCGCTCATTTCGTGCGCGCGGCTTGCGAACGGCAGGAACGGTGCCTCTACTTCGCTTTCGAAGAGGCTCCCGCCCAGATTCAGCGCAACATGACGTCGGTGGGGGTCGATCTGAGCCAGCCGGTGCGGGCCGGGTTGCTCACCTTTGAAGCCACACGTCCGAGTGCGACGGGCCTGGAGGCACACCTGCTGTTCATGCATCAGGCGGTGATGGCGGTGAAGCCTTCGGTGGTGGTGGTGGACCCCCTCAACGCCTTCATCTCCGGCAATAACGCCCTTGAGGTCAAAGCGTTGCTGGTCCGGTTGATTGACTTCCTGAAGTCGCACGGCATCACCGGACTGTTCACCAGCCTGACCGGACGGGGTAGCGAACAAGAAGGCACCGACACCGAGGTATCCTCTCTGATCGATACCTGGCTGATCGTGCGTGATATCGAGGCTCATGGGGAGCGCAATCGGGGACTGACGATTCTGAAGTCCCGTGGTATGGCCCATTCCAATCAAATACGCGAATTCAAGCTTACCAATGATGGGATCGCCCTGTGCGACGTCTTTGTCGGAGAAGACGGGGTGTTGATGGGTACCGCGCGCATGGCCCGGGAAGCCGAAGAGGACTTCGCCCAAAGGCGTCGGAGTCAGGAGATCGAGCGGCTCGAAAGGACTCTCGCCGAAAAAGAGCGGGCGTTCGCCGCCCAGTCTCAAGCACTTCAGGCGGCCTACGCCGCTGACAGAAATAATATCCGGCAAGCGATGGATGATTTGGCGGAGGCCGACACTTCACGAGTGAAGAGTCATCTGGTGCAAGCCCGCAACCGATTTGCCGACAGCTCGGAGACCTGAAATGAACGCCGTTGCATCTGAAAAAACAGCGTTTTTGTTGTATGTCGCCGGCCCGTCAGCAAGAACAAGTTTTGCAATATCGAATATCCGTAATATTTGTGAAGAGTATCTTAAGGATTGCTACGATCTTCAGGTTATCGATATCTATCAGCAACCCGAACTGGCCGAGGCGGCAAACATTATTGCGGCGCCCACTCTGGTTAGAAAGTTACCACCGCCGAGCCGACGCGTCGTTGGGGATTTGTCTGACCGCGATCGTGTCCTTTCGGTGATGGACGTGGCGCGCTAGCGGGTGAATGACTGATGTCTTGCCATCCACCCGAGTCCCTGGAAAGCCTGCGTGCCGAGCGAGACGCGCTTCGTGATCGTTTGGCCGAGGACAAAGAGGTTTTTGCCGCAATCCGTTCGGGCAAGGCGGACGTCGTTTTGGTGGATGGCGCCGGCGGTCATCGCGTTGCGGCTTTTAGCGATTCATCTGAAACCTATCGTTTAATTATTGAGAGTATCGATCAGGGCGCCGCAACCCTGGCACCGGATGGCACCGTTCTTTATGCCAATCGCAGTCTGGCCCTGATGTTTGGGATTCCCTTGGGCCGGCTGATCGGGTCGTCGCTTTTTCAGCATATTCCTCGGGATTACCATACGACGCTGCGTGAATGGCTTGGCAATCATGGTGGCGAAAAAAGGTCTGGAGAATGGCGGCTGCCGTGTGGAGCAACCGATGGAATCCTTCTTCATGCGGTGATCAGCCCGCTTCCGGTGCGAAGCGGCGCGTCTTATTCACTGGTAGTCACTGATATTGGACCCGTTTTGGAGCGGGAGACCTTACGCCGGAATCAGATCAATCTGGAGCGGGAGGCCATTGAACTGACCGCCGCGAAGCATGCCGCCGAGCAAGGCAGCCGCGCCAAAAGCATTTTTCTGGCCACCATGAGCCACGAATTACGGACACCGATGAATGCCATCATTGGGTTTAATGACCTCCTGTTGATGACCGAAAATGATCCCGGTCGCCGCGAACAGATGAATATTATTAAAGAGGCGAGCAATAGCTTACTACAAATCATCCGCAATATTCTCGATTTATCAAAAATTGAGGCTGGACAAACTGAAGTTCAGGATGAGAATTTCGTTTTGTGCGAATTGGTCAGTGCGGTTAGCTCGATGTTTGAAGTTCAGGCCTCAACTAAAATGATTAGTTACTCGGTTTCTATCGATCCTCTCTTGCCATTACAGATCTGTGGAGATTCTGGTCTTCTGAAACAAATACTGATTAATTTGATCGGAAATGCCATAAAATTTACCAACGCCGGGAGTGTGAATGTCAGGATCGAGCGGTATCGAGTTTCATCTATAGGATCAGGCGTCCCGATCGTATTCCATATTCAGGATACCGGGATCGGTATCAAGCCGGAAAATCAGGATCGAATCTTTGAGATATTCGAACAAGAAGATGGTTCATTTACGCGACGTTTCGGTGGCTCGGGGCTTGGACTCTCCATCTCAAAGCGTTTGGTGACTTTGCTTGACGGCGAGATTTGGGTCCGATCGACCCCGGGCGTTGGCTCGTGCTTTTCTTTTGCCGTGACATGCAAACCCGTCGAGATCCCGCACACCGAGGCCTCGGCAACCATCGCCCTTGAACCTCCGAGACCGTCATCCAAGTGCAGGGTTCTGGTGGTCGATGACGATTTATACAGCCGCAAGCTGTTGACCGACGCTCTCGAGACTCACAGCTATTCGGTTAGCCTGGCCGAGGATGGCGATCAGGCCCTGCGGCTGTTGGGGCAACAAAAAGTTGATTTGATCCTGTTGGACATTCAGTTACCAGTAGTGAGCGGCCTTGATGTTGTCAGAACAATCCGCTCGGGCGGCGTGCCCGGCTGCGATCCGGCGATCCTGATTATTGCCGTCACCGCCTATGCCATGGGTGGTGATCGCGAGCACTTTTTAAGCAATGGCATGACGGATTATCTCAGCAAGCCCATCAATATCACCCAGATGCTGGCGACCATCGCACGGCACTGCGACGGAACAGTCCAGGCCATCGGGACCGCGAACTGATCGGCCTTGGGCGGTGGTCGAAAGCAAGCGGGGCCTCATATTCATAAGCCCAGGTGAACCCGCAGCTTAATCGGGAGTCCGACCATGGCCAGTGCTCATGCTTACGCTTTGACCAATCATGAAGACCACACATTCATGGAAGCCATCGGCAGCGAACTGGCCGAACTGATGGTGTGCCAGCCGCAGAATCGGAACCGTATCGTTAATGCACTGACTATTTTGCGCTCGGCCATGATCTCGCATTTCCGACAAGAGGAAGCCATCATGAAGTCCGAGAATTACCCCTACCTTTTCCAGCACAAGGGCAGCCATGATTACATTATTAATTATATATCCATTTTTATCTCATCCTTTGCCCCCGGACGGGAGGACGCACCGGCCGATATCTGGCCGGCACTGAAGAAGACCCTTGAAACTCATATCCAAAAATATGATGATCCGCTAATTCTTTACCTGGGTGTCAATCCTTGATCCCGACCAACCGGATGCTGGCCTGCTGATGACCGCTGTTGAGGCCGGAGCTGTGCGCAAGACAGCGGTGGCGGTCGCTTTTGGAGCTGCCGCCGGGACCTATGAAGACGATGCTCATTTGCAACGATTGGTAGCGATACGGCTGTTTCGGCGTATTTCTGCGCTGCTGTCGGCCGCGCCACCGTTGCCCGGCCCGCCCCACATCCTGGAAATTGGCTGTGGCACCGGTTTCTTGACCCGCAGTCTGCGACAATACCGGCAAGACGCGGAACTTTTGGTTACCGATCTGTCGGCCCCCATGGTTGCGCAGTGCCGGCGGCACCTTGGCGACGCTCCCGGCACCACCTTTCTGGTCATGGACGGCGAACAGCCCTGCGTCCGGCCGCCGCGGGCTGGTTTTGACTTGGTTTGCGCCAGCCTGGCGTTGCAATGGTTCGGTGACCCGGCGGGCGCGCTTGCGGCCTGGGCCGAGCTGCTGCGGCCGGGCGGCCATCTAGCCTTTGCGACCCTGGCGGCCGGCAGTCTGGCCGAGTGGCGCGCCGCCCACACCGCCCTTGGGCTTGGTGCTGGGGTTCCCGACTATCCGACCGCCGAACGGTTGGCGATGTTGTGGCCATCGCGCGGACACGGGCACATCCAGATCGAGCCCATATCCTGCGTCTATCCCGACGGACACGCTTTCCTGAGCGGATTGCGACGTATTGGCGCCCATCTGGCGGTTCCGGACCGGCGCCCCCTGTCCCCGGGCGCTTTGCGGCGTGTCCTGCGGCAGGTCAGTCGGCCGGCCGGCTTTGCCGTCACCTATCAGGTTGCGTATGGCTGGTTTCAGAAGGATGATCTGCTGGCATGACTGCGACCGACCTTCGGGACCCCAGACATTCTCCCCCCTGGGGTGTGTTCGTCACCGGAACCGATACCGGAGTCGGCAAAACCCTGACCTCTGCTTGCCTGGTGCGGGCGTGGGGCGCCGCCTATTGGAAGCCGGTCCAAACCGGGCGGGCGTTGGAGCCCGGCGATACCGCAACGGTTGCGGACCTAGCCGCCGTCTCCCCCGATCGGCTATTGGCGCCACGCCACACGTTTCAGGCCCCTCTGTCCCCCCAAGCCGCCGCCGCTTTGGAAGGGGTCGGCATCACCCTGGAGGATTTCAGGCTTCCCACCACCGGTCATCCGATGGTGGTTGAGGGAGCGGGGGGGGTGCTGGTCCCGCTCTCCGACACCACCCTGATGATTGACCTCATGGCACGTCTTGCCTTGCCCGTGGTGGTGGTGGCGCGGACCGACCTCGGCACCATCAATCACACGCTGTTGACTCTCTCGGCATTACGCACGCGCCATTTGAGGATCGCCGGCGTCGTTCTGAACGGCCCGGCCAATCCCGACAATCGCGCGGCCATCGAGCACTTCGGTGGCGTGCCGGTGCTGGCCGATTTGCCACGCCTGCCCCGTGTCGACTCCGCGGCCGTCACCTGCCTTGCCAAGGAGCGGATTCCGGCTTTACTTTCGGTCCTACCATGACCGATACGCTCCGCCTTGCGCAATTATCCACCGAGGCACTGGTCGCGCTCGACCGGCGTCACCTCTGGCATCCCTTCACCCAGGCCCAAACCGCCCCGCTGCCGCTGCCGGTGGCCAGTGGTCGGGGGGCCAGCCTGTTTCTGACCGATGGCCGCGAGATCATCGATCTGATCTCATCGTGGTGGGTGACTTTGCACGGCCACGCCCAGCCCGTCATCGCCCGGGCCATCGCCGAACAGGCCGAACGCCTGGAGCAAGTGATCTTCGCCGATTTCACCCACGAACCGGCGGTGCGGCTGGCCACCCGTATTGCGGGTTTATTGCCGCCGGGTCTCGACCGCGTCTTCTTTTCAGACGATGGTTCCACCAGCGTCGAGGTGGCGCTCAAGCTGGCCTACCAATACTGGCGCAATCGGTGCGAGCCTCACCGTACCCGTTTTCTGGCCTTCGAAGGCGGCTATCACGGCGACACCTTCGGCGCCATGGCTGCGGGTCAGGGCTCCGGCTTCTATCAGCCGTTTCACGACCTGTTGTTTCCGGTCACCCTCCTGCCGTTTCCGGCCACCTGGCTCGGGGACGATCAGGTGGCGGTCAAGGAGGCCGCCAGCCTGGAGGCTCTCGACCGCTGGCTGGAACACCATGGTGGCGACACCGCCGCCCTGATCATGGAACCGTTGGTCCAAGGTGCCGGCGGCATGCGAATGTGCCGGCCCAGCTTTCTCCAGGATATGATCCCGCGCCTGCGCCGGGCCGGGGTGCTGCTGATCTTCGACGAAGTCATGACCGGATTCGGCCGCACCGGCAACCTGTTCGCCTGCCAGCGGGCCGGGGTGGTGCCCGACCTGATCTGCCTGTCCAAGGGCCTGACCGGCGGTTTTCTGCCGCTGGCTGCCACGGTTTGCCGGGACGAACTGTATCAGGCGTTCCTTGGCGGCGGGTTCGACCGCGCCTTTGCCCATGGTCATTCCTTTACCGCCAACCCGCTGGGGTGTGCCGCGGCGCTGGCGTCGCTGGACCTGCTCGAGGCGCCTGAAACCACCGCCCGCATCAAGGCGATCGAGCGCCGCCACCGCGCTTGGGTCCAGCGTCTGGTGGACCACCCCTACTTGCGCCGCCCCCGGGCCTTGGGCACCATCGTCGCCGTTGATCTCGACACCGAGGAGATCGGCTACAGCGCCGCCATTGTCCCCCGGCTCAAGGCTTTTTTCCTGGATCGCGGTCTGCTGATCCGGCCATTGGGGCCGACCATCTACCTGCTGCCCCCCCTCTGCGTCACCGATGAGCAACTTGAACAAGCCTATCATGCCATCGAAGAGGTGGCGCAAGCCCTTCAAACCACCGACCCGCCGCCATAGCTGATCACCATGAGCGGGGGAACAGCGGCCGACCACCAAGAGGCCGATCAGCAGGGGATTGACCACCCGATTGCCGCGCGGGGCGAACGATCGCGGAG
This sequence comes from uncultured Rhodospirillales bacterium, assembly GCA_903927615.1. Lineage (GTDB taxonomy): Bacteria > Pseudomonadota > Alphaproteobacteria > Azospirillales > Azospirillaceae > BOG-933. The sequence continues at coordinate 160,160 of CAIYNU010000035.1, forward strand.
GGCGTTGTGTGCCCGCTTTCCGGACCTCACGCCGATCCTGTCCGCTCCCCGGTTGGTGACGCCCATCATCGCCGAGGGTGAGATAATCGATTTCGCCTTGGGGGCCGGTCGGTTCTACCGGGGTGACGGCCGGCAGTTGGCGCTTCAACAGGTCGACGACTATCTGGCAAAGCCAGAGCGGTTTCTGCCGGATTTCGCCGCAGCCAACCCGACCGCCGGCCTGGTCGAACGAAGCGTGTTGGCGGCGCTGAGGGACGAAAGCCGGAACCTGGGGCTGGCGCCCTCCCGCTTCGCCACCGCCCCGGACCCCGACCACGGCATGCTGGTGGTGTTGGGGGTTGGGCTTGGTCATCATCTGGCGCCGCTGGTGGCCCGAACCCGGTCCAGCTACGTCCTGGTGGTCGAAAGCGAAGCCGAATTCCTGCGCCAGTCGCTGGGCGCCATCGAATGGCAGGCGTTACTTCAGACCGTCGAAGCCGACGGCGGAGTCTTGCGCGTATTTCTCGGCAACAGTGCCGAGCCGATTCTCACCGCCTTGCGCCAGACCTTTGGCAGGATCGGCATTCCCTACCTGGATGGGGCTTATTTCTATCGGCATTACGCCAATCCAGTGCTGGACGAGACCGCCCGGCGGCTGCCCGAGGCCGCCCGACTGGCCTTTCAAGCCCGTGGATTTTATGAAGACGAGCGGTTGATGATCACCAACGCCGTCGCCAACCTGACCCAATGGTCGTTCCGGCTGATCGACAACCAGCCGAGGCCGCAGCGGCAGGAACCGGCGATCATCATCGGCTCCGGGCCGTCTCTCGATTCCGCCATCGACCACATCACACGGGTTCGCGACGGGGCCGTGGTTTTCTCCTGCGGAACGTCACTCGACCTGTGCCGGCGCCACGGCATCGTGCCGGATTTCCACTGCGAAAGCGAGAATAACGCCGACCGTTACCGTCTCCTTTCGGCAAGCGCCGCCGGGGACGGCCTTCGGGGCATCACCCTGCTGTCCTCGATCACCGTCGACCCTCGTGTGCCGCCGTTGTTCGATCGGACGTTGTTCTGTTTCCGCGAGATGTCCATCTCGACCCGATTGCTGGCGACGCCCGAACAGGAGATCGGGTTGGCGACACCCATTGTCGGTAATCTGGCCCTGCGCCTGGCCGCGGCGCTCGGTTTCAGCACCGCCTACCTGTTCGGTATGGACTGCGGAGCGCGCGCCGGACAGCAGAAGCACGCCCGCGGCAGCGTTTACGAAGCCCACGAAGACCTGCGCCAGCTTGAACAGGCGCTCCATTACGACCTGCCGGTGCCGGGTAATTTTGGCGGAACCATCCTCACCGATCCCCTGTTCAATTGGTCTCGGTTGAGATACCAGGCTTTGATTGCCGCCGCCGGACTGCGGGTGTTCAATTGCAGCGATGGCGCCCGGATCGACGGCGCCAGGCCCCTCGCCCCCTCCAGTGTACGCCTACCCCGCCCCATACACGACCGTATGCGCGTACAGACAGAAATCATCGCCGCACATACGGCGTACGGGCCGGGTGTTTTCCTGAGTGGTCGGTCGTTCGCACCGACCCAGGCCGAGGCCCGGCGCTTTTTCGCCGATCTTGACGCGGCCCTTGCCGCCGCCAGCCAGGAGGAGAGCGATTTTTTCGGAGTCTGGCGACGCTTGGAGCCCTTCGCCGGGGAGAACCCGGCAGGCTATGGCGGCATCGTCACCATCGCCTTCGGCTCCATCCGCTACCTGATCAAAGCCGGAGGCACAGTGCTGCGCCGTATCCCTGACGAGGCCCCGCGACGCCGGATGCTGACTCGTCTGCTCCTGGAGTTTCGGGCCATTATGGAAATGTTGGGTGACGAGACGGTCTCGCTGCTCGACGACCTGTCCCTCCCTTCCCAGGAGATCAGACCATGAGCATCACCGAGCCGTCTCCGGCCACGGCGGCCAGTCGGCGCGCCGAACGCTCGAGAGCGGCGCTCATTCGACGGTTTCCCGACCTGGCACCGGTGTTGGCTGCCCCCACAGTGGTCCAGGCCATCGTCAGCGACGACACGGTGGTTGATATGGGCTTGCACGCCGGTCGGTTCTACGGCGGCGACGGCCGAGCCATCGCCCTCCGGCAGGTGGAAGACTTCCTGGCCCGTCCGGTCCGTATTCTCCAGGAGCCTCCGGTCGCCGACGCCATCGGCAGTGCGATGGAACGCCGGATGCTGAGCGTCCTCGAAACCACCTGCCGTGATCTCGGCATTGATCCCACGGTTCCGGGCACTCCCCCCACCCGTGATAGCGGTTACCTGATTGTGCTCGGAATCGGCCTGGGCTTCCATCTTCCGTTGTTGGCGGCCCGCACGGAAACCCGCCATCTGGTGGTGGTCGAAACCGAGCCCGAGTTTCTGCGTTTTGCCAGCATCGCCATCGACTGGGAGGATTTGTTCAACCAGATCGAGGGTCGGGGCGGCCGGATCAGCCTGTATCTGGCCCGTTCGGCGGCAACCCTGGCCGGCGCCGTCAGCCGCCGCTTCGAGGGCCACGGCACCCCGTTCCTCGATGGCAGCACCCTGTACCTGCATTACCACAACCCGACCCTCGCCGAAACCGCACAGCGGGTGATCGAAGCGGCACGTCTGGCGTATCTCGGAGGCAGTCATTACGAGGACGACCAGATCAGGCTGACGAACGCCGTCGCCAATCTGCGCCATGGGCGGTTCCGAGTGCTGGACAACCGACCCAAACCGCCACGGGCCGAACCGGCCTTCATCATTGGCAGCGGCCCGTCCCTCGATGCCAGCATCGAGCATGTGAAATGCCTCCGCGAAGGCGCAATGGTTTTTTCGTGCGGCACCGGGTTACGGGTGTGTCGGAACCATGGCATCATGCCTGATTTTCACTGCGAGAATGAAAACACATCTCATCTTTCCAAGCGGTTGGCGGAGATTAACCGGAGCTTCGGCCAAGCCGATACTGCTTTGGTGGCGTCGGCGACCATCGACCCGCGGGTTCCGCCGCTCTTTCACGAAACCTATCTCTATTTCCGCGAGGGCTCATTCCCGAGCCGGGTGCTGGCCACAGCCGACCAGGAACTTCGCCACGCCGGCCCCGTTGCCGCCAACATGGCGCTGCGGGCCGCGGCGGCCATGGGGTTTCGCACGGTGTACCTGTTCGGTGTCGATTGTGGGTCGCGCTTTCCCGGTCGCGCCCACGCGCAGGGTTTCTCACACCCGCCCTTCGAGCCGTCGCGCTCGGCACACCACAATCCCCACTTCGATTATCTGGTTCCCGGTAATTTCGGCGACAGCGTCGCGACCAACGGACCGCTGGCCTCGAGCCGCTTGATGCTGGGGGCGCTGATCGTCCGCATGGACCTTCAGGTGATCAATTGCAGCAACGGTGCCATGATCGAAGGCGCCCGCCCCCGCCATGCCGCGGATGTCTCGTTCGCCATCCCCCGCCTCGACCGCGCCCGAGTCCGCCGGGACATCGCTCACGCGCACCCCGAGCACCCGCCTGGTGCGCTGTTGCAACAACACTCTCTGGCCGCAGCCAGGCAGTCCGGGCAGCGGGTTTTGAACGAACTGGTCGCCGAAACCGCGGCCGCCGCCATTGACTGCGTCGATTTTTTTTCGTACTGGCAGCGGATCGCACCGCTGCTCGACGGTCGTCAGTCCGACTCCGGCGGCTTCCCGACCATCGCCCGTGGCCTGGCGCAGGCCACGGCCAAATTGGCGGTCTATTTTCTCAACCGCACTTCCGATCCCGGCCTCCGCCGGCACCTGTTTCGTGACTTTCTGACCGAATTTCGGGGAATTCTGGCGGTTATCCGTGACGATACCGAAATCTTGATGGACGACCTCGCCACCCGGTCCCCGTCGCCGGCCCCCTGCCCTCACTCTCCGGATCAGTCGATATGACCCTTGATCGCCTGGTCATAGAGATATCCGCCGATTAGGCCCGCCCCAGCTCCGGCGGCGGCCCCCAGGGCCGGATTGCCGGCAAGAGCACCCAACACGGCTCCACTGGCGGCCCCGATGGCGCCACCGCTCGCAGTCCGCTCGGTCGTGGTCGTGCCACAGCCGGAAAGAAGCAGAGGCACACCAAGCACCAGAACCGACACCGTTATCTTCATCGTTTCCTCCCTGATCGGGCCGACTCTGCTGACGACGCTATTCCGCCGTCACTTCCACCCGGCGGTTGGCCGCCGAAATACCGCCAGCCACCGCCCCGGCGCCGGTTATAATCATATGGCTACGGCGAATCCCCTTGGTCTCCATGTAAGCCGCTACCGCTTCGGCGCGGCGTTTCGAGAGCCGCAGGTTGGACTCCGCACTGCCCTGGTCGTCGGCGTAGCCGGTAATGTGGATGCTCTGAACAGGTGTCTTGATCACGTCATAATACGTGAAATAATCAACCTGAGCGATTGCACGGTCGGTTAACCACGCGCTTCCGAGCGAAAAGTAGATGTCCGGAAGCGTATGCCGCTCTCCGACTTCCATCTTTGACGGGCCCGGCATGGCCGTGGCCGGCATGGTCGCCGGCGGCAGTGACGCCTGCTGCCCACAGATATAGCTACCGCTTGATGTCGCGGGCACGTTGGTGTCACCTTGAACCACAACGCCTCCCGATTCGGTGTGGACCGGATTGCACACGGGTCCCTCCACGACCTGTTCAAAGGGCAGGCCTCCGGATGGAATGCCCTCGTAACCCTCCTCAGCCAGGGCGGCCGCGGCGGTCCACCCGATCGCCAATGTGACAGTGGCAGCCGAAGCCAGGATGATGTGATGTTTCATGAAACTCACTCCTTGCGTTGACTCTCTTGGCGGCGATTCCGTCGTACCATCGCAAGTGCTGATTCCCAATAAACCTTCACCACGCCCCTTGACCACCCGTCTCGGTTAACGGTATCCATCCGCAGTCTTCCCGGAACGTCGGTCGCCCCGACAGGACCCGTCCCCTCGACCAGCGCCCCCCCATCGTCCAATAACAAACGACCCACCGACATATAAATGATCACTTCGTGATGACAAGCCCACAATCCTTAGACCTGATGGATATTCATCATCACACATTCAATTCAATTGCCTAAACCATTTGTATTACACCGCTAACTTAATATACGAGCACAAACACTACATTTGTTCATTTTATTATTAACTCATCTTTTTTGTTTCACTGGGAGTGGTGACGCCACGAAAGCTTTTGCCGGGTCAAGGTGTGGTGATCGTGACGACACCACCGTAATCATCAATGCCTTGGCTCCTTTCAAAATATTATTGAACGTCAGGCAGTATTCAGCGGGTTGGCATGCTGATACCGCAACGCTTCGCGGTCGCCCGACATCGCCCGAAGGCGTTACCGACGGTGTCCTGGCGGGATGAGGTGTTCGCGGCCGGAAAAAACGGCTATGGTGCCGCTCTCGGCCGATCGGCCAACCGACACGAGGAATGGAACCATGTCGAACGTCCGCAAACGCGCCATGGAAGCGGTGCTGGAAGCCGCCGAGCAAGACATTGAGGAAACTTTCCAGGAAAACAAGATTACCGACCGGGAAAGCGAGGAGGCCGACGAAGCCGTTTTTGACGTCGCGATCCTTTATGCTTACCGTGTCTTCGTAAGAATTTGTGAGCAACAAGGCATCCCAGCCGATGTTCATCTGTTCGCCGAGTTAAGCGCCGACCTTGCAGAAGAGATGGAAGCGGAAGGCGAACAGGAATAGCGACTTCGGGATAGCGAATTTTGGATAGTGAATTTCGATGACAATGGAAGCCCGAACGAAATTCGTCGCGGATGAGTTCGGCTGACCGCCGAACAGTTGCATCGAATGAGTCGAGGCCATTTTGATTGGGCGTGTGGCGACGGCCGTCTGATCGCGGCGGACTGTCGCACCCTGCGCCATCACCGTTCCACGGAACCCCCAGCGGCGTTATGTGATGCATGTTTTTGCTTGGAAACGGTGAATCATGCTGATCACGTGGCAAGAGTCTCTTCTGGTCGGCTTCGAGCCGATCGACCGGGAGCATGGGGTGTTAGTGTCCCTGATTAACCAACTCTACGACGAGGTCAAGGAGGGGGCCGATCGCAAGACCATCGACGAAACCGTCTTTGCACTGGCCGATCAGGTGGCGGCCCATTTCAATCATGAAGACGAACTGATGCGTGCGAATGCCTACCCTGACCGGTCCAACCACCTGTTAGAACACCGAAAGCTGATTGATCAGCTTGATACACTTCTTGATGGCATGGATTTGCTCACCGATCAGACTCTGGTTGATGCCATTCGATTTATGGATCAATGGTTTACTGACCACGTCATCAACAGTGACGCCCGGTTGGGGGGCTTTCTTCAAAAAGACGCCGTCAGCCACGCCGGCGTACCCGCCGGCGCCGCAGGACGGACGCAATAGCGGCTATTGTTGCTTGACGTTGAGCCGGATCGCCAGATGAACCTGATCCTTGATATCGTCACCAACCATGCGGTCGGTAATGGTTTTTAACAGGGCCTGAATCCGATCGTAGCCCCAGTTGGTGAAGACTTTTCCGTAGGTTCCCTGGAGATAGGCGTCCTGGAGCCTCGGGATTGAATTAATCATACTATCCTTCGCTTCTTGGGAGTCAAACAACAGGTCGATCCCAATCGGCATAATACGAACGATGTCGGCACTCCCCGGTGCTAACAGGGGCACCATCACCAGCATGCGAATGATGTTGCCGAGTTCGTGCGGCTTGGGTTCCGCCCGCGCAGAGTCGCAGAGCATGCTCCCCCCCAGACTCAGCACGACCATAAGGGGGGCGACAAGCCGCCTGCCATAAACCCATGTCCACATGACCCAGTCCTTCCATCATCCATGGCGAAATCCGGAACAGCGTGAGCCGTTTCCCCCAAAGGGACGGCGCAAGCCGTTCGCCCACACCAGGGATGGGGATGTGATCCTCCGACGTCAAGGGGAAGGCGCCTTGCGCATCTCCATCACCGCTCGCCCCTGCGACACGAAAACGGAAGCTGTCACGCTGCGGCGGGAGCCGACAGGGGTTTGGATCATCGCTCAAGGGGACGATGGTTTCCAGGGTCATGTCACGTCGCTGGATGGTCCATTCGTCGGTCTGCTCCAAGAGGGTGGCGCCGACGAGATGAAGGATGGCCGCATCGTTCGGAAATATCCCGACGACAATCAGGGCCCTCTCATCGCCAACTGTCCGAAAATTGGGGCCACCTCATCGGGGCGGTTTTTTTTCCGCCGACGGGGCTTTTCACACTTGGCTGAAGGTGCTATACGCCTTGCCTGCGCTTGTCTGGGGCTTGGTGTTCTTCAACGAGTTTCTACCGGATCGCTGGAGCCTGGGATCGAACTGAGGCAGAGCGGCGAGGGATTGCCAAAATGAGGCTATTGCGGGAGACTGCAAGGACCCAAGATGGAAGCTTTTCGGTTACGGGATGGTCCTGCACCCGGCATCGCCGACGCAGTGTTGCTCGTTAACCGCTGTTGCTATTTGCGAGCACTGGTGATTGGCGCGCTAGAAGGAAGTGGCCGGAGCAATATCGGCTCGTCGACGAACGTTGAGCCGATTATAGCTGAACATCAAGATTATATAAATTGAGGTAGTGAATTTATCACTCCGCTGCCACCGGTGAATATCTGTGAGTCCTTCTGGAAACTGTGTGGTTAGCAATATTTTTGTTCATTCTCGTGCCTATATATACAACTTTATCGTAGCGGGGACTGTCATAACATTGAGGCATTGCAGATTAAAATATTTGTTATTGGTCATCGGTAATTTGTAGGCAGTAGACGGCTGGCAGGAACCAATTCACATTACGAGAGTACACAATGGTCAGCATTACCAGCTACATCGTTTTTGGTCGCAAAGCTCTGGCGCTTCTGGCGACCAACCGACTGATGTTTATCACTTTTCTGATCGTGTCGGTTTTAGCCGCCCTGACCGAGGGCATCGGTATCGGTTTGCTGGTCCCCATCTTGCAGACTCAAGCTGACCCGAACGGATTTGATAACATTCCCGTACTTGGGTGGATCGCCACCCAATTTAGCGGCTATAGTGATAATGAAAGGATCAAATTGACAGCGATCATTTTGATGCTGACATTTATTTTTAGAGGACTTATACAATATGCTGCAAGCACTATGAGTCAGATAATGCCGATCTACATTCAAAGGGTAATTGTAGAGAGGAATTATCATTTGATGATGGGTATCCGCATTTCTTATCTTGCTGATAGTAACTATGGTGATTTGTACAACGATATTATTGGATGGGCACTGTTGGTTACCAACTTACTAACCAACTTTGCGATACTGATGTTAAGCGGATTGACTTTGTTGATTTACGTAACCATGATGTTGCTTGTTTCATGGCGCCTGAGTTTGTTGGCCATGGGGTTCATGTTGATTGTCGCGCTTGTCCTGAGGGCACACTCGACGGGTGTTTTGCATCGCGTTGGTGGACGGATGAACGACGCAAAAGCTCGGCTCGACCATATCATCATGGAGAGTCTGGTTGGTATGAAGCTGATTCGTTTGCGCGCGGCAGAAACAATTATGGAGAAGACTTTCCTAACCCATTACAATCAAGTGGCCTCGGCTCAGCGGAGCGCGGCTCTAATTTTCTCCCGCAGCAACCCGGTGCTTGAAACCAGTTCGGGTATTTTTATCTGCGTATTGCTGTTCGCTAGTGCCGTAATGTACGAGGGCGATTCTCACGCTTGGGTCGGGAATATTTTGATTTTTTTGTTTCTTATTTTTCGTTTGCTTGGCCCAGTCACGCAGATTGATAACGCACGCACACGCATCAGCAATTTGATGCCGGCGTTCGAACGGATGGAGCGGTTTCAACTGTCGGCGCGCGAGATGGAACAACCAAACGGCGCCCGCACTATCCAACGGTTGCATCAAGGCGTGGTCTTTGATAACGTATCCTTCGCCTATAAGGCCGAAGGTTCGTTGGTTCTCGATCGGGTGTCGACCACCATCCCCCGGGGGCGAATGACGGCGATCGTTGGTCCTTCCGGTGCGGGCAAGAGCACCTTGATCAACCTCATCACCCGCCTTTATGATCCACAATCAGGTCGTATCCTGGTCGATGGTGTTGATCTGAATGATCTGGACGTTCGGTCCTGGCGCAAGCGACTGGCGGTCGTTAGTCAAGACATCTTCATCTTTAACGACACGGTCGCCAACAACATTCGCTTTGGGTTCGATGAGGTGCCGATGGACCGGGTTCGTGAAGCTGTGAAACTGGCGTCGGCCGAAAGCTTCGTGAACGCCTTACCCGAGGGGTATGATACCCTGTTGGGGGATCGTGGCATGCGGTTATCGGGTGGACAACAACAGCGTATCGCCATTGCCCGGGCGATTCTCGCCGATCCCGACCTGTTGATTATGGACGAGGCAACGAGCCACCTGGATACCTTCGCTGAAAGAGCCATCCAACAGGCCCTTGATCAGCTTTCGCAGGATCGTACGCTACTGGTGATTGCCCATCGTCTGTCGACCATTCGCCGCGCCGACAACGTGATCGTGCTGTCCGAGGGCCGCATCGTTGAGGAAGGCCGCCATGAGGATTTGCTGAGACAGCGTGGCAGTTATTGGGAGATGGTCGAACACCAACGGCTTGAATTGGTCGATGAGGACCGCGTCACTCCGGCGGCCGAGATGATGGTATAAGGATTGGGTAATCCGTTAGTGTGATAATCGGCCCTTCTGTAGATGACAGTACTTCCACCGGGTCCGACGTCGTCGTAGAGTGAACCTGTAGCACGTTACGAGCAAAGATCAAGCCGACTTTCGCCAATACGACCTACCCCGCTGATAACCATGAGCGCCGCCCAACCGAGCCCAACAGGAGCTTCTCAATGCCGCACAAGAAAACGATCGAATCTACCGTCAAGAAGATTGTCGAACGCCTTGACCGGCTCGATGGTTTATCGTCAACGGAACGTCAACAGGTCATCGATCGATTTAACGAAGCTCTGCACCGTTTTTTTCCACCGGCAGAACGTATAGCCAACAACCCGGAACTTTCCAGCCAACTCCGTGTCGAAATGGCGGTGGTTCAGATGATCGCCTCCCTCGAAGCCCTTGAGGGGCTGAAATTCGAAGCGCAAATAGAGGTTCTTGCCGAGATTAAGGAAGTTCTTGGGATCGTTGGACACTGACCGAACGGTCTCATTCCTCAGACCGTGAATGAGGAATGTCTTCAACCCGGGGTCATTCCTTCCGTCGCGGCGGTAGGCCCGGGTTGACGGCGCGTTCCCCCGGGGGCAGGGCTGTTCAACGCTGAAGTTGGGGTGCTGAGGACGGCCGAGGGGCTGGCAAAAAAGACGATTCCCCTGACGGGTTTTGTCTGAATCTATGGCGGACAACCCTCCTGGAGGGTTGTCCGATGTCGAGCACGTTGCTGTCGATTTTCGCCGAGGTTTCCGATCCGCGGCGCGACCAGGGCAGGATGTCCCCGCTGGCGCCGATCATGCTGTTCACGGTTTTTGTTCACCCTGGACGCCATGCATTGTAAAAAAAACTTTAAGGTTGCGCGTGATACGGGCAATAATCTGTTGCTCCAAGTAAAAGCGAACCAGCCCACCGTGTTTGAAGCCGTCCGCGCCCAGGCGGGGAGCAGTACCCCCTCCGACACCACCGTTTCGCGCGACAAAGGCCGCTCCCGCCAGGAGGATCGTTCCTGGAACGCCTCCGGCTGGCGGTACGCGAACAGGGCGTAGACGATCTCCTCACCGTCATCGAGAGGGAGGCACTCCGTACGAAGGGAATCCTGACGGACAAGGGACTTCTCCTGGGTTCGATGAACCTCACCTACAGCGGCATGGAACTGAATGACGAGGTCGTCGAGTACGACATAGACCCGGTCAACCGCGCGAACGCCCGTCTCTCCTTCGCGACGTATCTGGAACACTCCCCCTGATGTACGAGATCGATCCTCGGGATGGCGCCTGGGCATCGCGTTTCTTCTCCGGCCGCAACGCCCTCGGGTGGGATTCGGTCATCGACGGGAGCGCTCCGAACGATTGGGCTTCGGACATCGCTCCATGGTTCGCTCCGCCACGCCGATCCGATCCCGACGCCCCTATGGTGCTGCCGCTCCTCGCCCGCGACGGAAGCGTCGTTTGGTACGGTGTGTCACGGACGGTCCGCGGCGCCCATCGCCTCGCTGAGGATCTCCTCGCGGCGGTCGGCCCGTCGTATTCCGACTTCACCGGTGGAGCGCACGAACCCAATCCCGGAGACACGTGCGAAGCCGCACTGACGGAGATATTCGCCCGGCCGATCCTTCTGCTCCGGCCGACCTCGCCCGCCGACATCCGGCCCATCCGGTCTGCGGTCGCGCGCTACCGCGGTCTCGTGGAACGCCGACCCGCCTTCGGGAGAACCGCAGCCAGGCCGTTCGGGATGGTCCGCGGCGAATTCTGGAAGTCAGACTGCTCGCGGGCCTCGGCCTGTGGCCTCAACTGGCAGGCCATACGAAACTTCTCGGATCGTTGACCGATCTGGTGCTGCCGCCCCGCGTCCTCGCCGACGTGATCGAGGCCCTGTACCGGGTCCATGCCGAACCATGCGAGGCGGACGGCGACGCCGAGGGCGCCCGTCGTCGCTTCCGGGAGGCTGGCGTCGAAAGGCGGGCCACCCTATTCGGGACGACGAAGGGATTGCGGACTCCCCGCGTCGTCAAGGCGTTCCTTCTCTTCGAGACGATGCGGACTCCACCCGATCGCCAACGCTTCGAGGCTCTCGCCGACCTGCTCGCAGACGGAACGTCCGAACCGTTCGCCGCCGCCATGGCATCGCTGCTTCCCGCACCCGTCGCGCTTCCCATGACTTTTACCGTGCAATTTAGCTGACGTGGTCCACTAGGCATACCCACACATCCGCGGATATCATCCATCGCTTTCTCGACGGAGCTATCCGCTTTGAACGCCATCCGAATGGAACATTCATGGTAACGATCGGCAAGTGACGCCTCCGAAGGAGTGGTGATGAAGCAGACATTTCTCGTCGGTGGCTGCGTCCGTGACCTGCTGCTGCGCCTTCCGGGCCGGGACCGCGACCGGGTGGTGGTCGGGTCCACGCCGGACGAGATGCTTGCCCTGGGCTTCATTCAAGTCGGCCGCGTTTTCCCGGTCTTCCTTCATCCCGAAACCCGTGAGGAGCACGCCCTGGCCCGGAACGGGCATGGTGGCTTCGGTCCGGATGTCACGCTCGACGAGGATCTGCGGCACCGTGACTTCACGATCAATTCCATGGCGATGGATAACGCTGGCCGGCTGTATGATCCCGTCGGCGGCACCACGGACATCGAGGCCCGGATCATCCGCCATGTTGGCGACAGTCTGCGTGTCGACCCGCTGCGCATCCTGCGGGCCGCCCGGTTCGCGGCACAGCTTCGATTCAGCGTCGCCCCCGAGACTCTGACCGAGATGCGAAGTCTGGCCGCCGCTGGCGCCTTGGCGACCGTCGCGCCCGAACGTGTCTGGGCCGAACTCGAAAAGGCGCTGAAGACGACCAACCCCAGCCGCTTCTTCCTGGTTCTGCGCGCCGCAGGGGTTCTTGCTTTTGTGTTCCCGGAACTTGATCGGCTGTTCGGCATCCCCCAGCGTGCCGACTACCATCCCGAGATCGACACCGGGGTTCACTCGATGATGGTGCTGGACTGTGCCGCACGTCTGACCGCCGACCCTGCCGTTCGGTTTGCCTCGTTGGTGCACGACTTGGGTAAGGGCACTACGCCGGCCGTGCTTCTGCCCCGTCACCACGGCCACGAGGACCGGGGACCTGATCAGGTCGAAGCCCTGGTGCGTCGGTATGGCGGGCCGAACCTGTTCATCGAACTCGGACGTACCGCCGCGCGCGTTCACGGCCTGCTGCACAAGGTGTCCGAACTCCGCCCGGGCACGATCCTGGAGGTGCTCGAAACGGCCGACGCCTTCCATCGGCCCGAGCGGCTCGAGGCGCTGCTGATCGTCGGCGAGGCCGACCGCCGCGGCCGCCTCGGGCACGGAGACGACCCGTACCCCCAGGCGGCCGAATGGCGCCGTGCCCGGAAGGCCGCAGCCGCGATCACCGCCCGCGACCTCGTCGCCGGCGGCGACAGTCCCGGACCGGACCTCGGGCCGAAGCTGTTCCAACGTCGGGCCGAAGCCATCCGGACCGCGTTACGGGCCGATCAACGTCCATCCCCTCCATCAGTGACCGATGGCATCAGCCTGTCGGCCAGGATGCGCATCACCGACGCTCTCCGGAACATCGAACGCGACGACAGCGTCACCATCCTGTTTGCGGTTGAGTCGGGCAGTCGCGCCTGGGGCTTTCCGTCTCCGGACAGCGATTTCGACGTCCGGTTCGTCTATGTCAGACCGCTTGATTGGTATCTGTCCACGTCCCGGCGGCGAGACGTCATCGAACGGCCGATCGTCGGGGACCTGGACGTCAACGGCTGGGACATTCAGAAGGCTCTGGCCGCGCTGGTCACCGGCCATCCGGTCCTGCTGGAGTGGCTGTGCTCGCCGATCGTCTATCTGGAACGGCCGGAAACCGCGTCACTGCGGATGTTCGCGGAACGGAGTGATCATCGGAAGGCCGCCGTCCATCACTATCGCGCCCTGCTCAAGAAATACTGGCTGGAGTACGGAAATGGCCTGGATGCCGTCAGCCTGAAGAAATACCTCTACTGCGTGCGCCCGGCGGCGGCATTGCGCTGGCTGCGCACCAATGAAGGCCGGGTTCCGATGAGTCTTGCGGCTTTGCTGGCGGACATTCCGATGGAGCGCGAACTGCTGTCCGAGATTCAATGCCTCGTGACAGCCAAGGCAAGCTTGCCGGAACTGGGTACCGGGGAGCGGTTGCCGGGCATCGACGCCTTCGTCAACGAGGAACTCGAAAAGGCCGACGCCGAAAAGCGTAGCACGGTTCAGACCGACACCGCGCTGCGCTCGGAGGCCGACAGGTTGTTCAGGCGTTTCGTGCAACAGTTCACGGCCGCCCGTGATTGACGGTGAACAGGACGAATGGCGGGAGCGGGACATGGGTGGGAACGCGCTGAAAACCTGTATCACGCGGCGCTATGCCGCCGCCGAGTTCACCGACCTGGCCGCCCTCGTCCTGGGGGCGCTGGCGCGCGATTTTCCCGCGCGCCGCTTTGCCCTCCTGCCGGCCTATCGGCGCAAGCCCGATTTCGGCGACATGGATATAGTCGTCGAGACGGCTCCGCATTCGGACTTGTGTGAGTGGGCCGAGCGGACATGGTCTCCGGCACAGATTTCATGCAACGGCGGTGTGATCAGTTTCGAATGCCGGCAGTTGCAGATCGACCTGATAAGCCATGCCCCGGAAAATTTCGAGACCGCGCTGGCCTATTACAGTTGGAACGACCTCGGCAATTTTCTTGGCCGGATCGCGCACAAAATGGGGGTGCGCTACGGGCATGATGGCCTGTCAGTGGTGTTCCGCGACGGCAACTACCAGTTCGGCGAACGGGTCGTCTGTAAGGACACCGACCGCATTCTGGACTTCCTCGGCTACGATGCCACCCGATGGCGTGCGGGGTTCGATACCCTGGAGGACATCTTCGCCTTCGCGGCCAGTTCACGCTTCTTCAACCCCGCCATCTTCGCGTACGAGAACCGCAATCACGCCGCACGGACCCGCGATCGGAAAAGGGCGACCTACCGCGCGTTTCTCGAATGGATGGAGACCACCCCCAACCTTCCCGCCTATCCCTGGCCGTCGACCGGGGAACTGGGTGGACGGCGTCTCGATGAGGACGCACTGGCCAGGCTGTTCGCCGCCTTCCCGGAATTCCAGTCGGCATATCGGGAGGTGATGACCGATTTTGAAATCTGGCGGCAGGCCAAGCAACTGTTTAACGGAACGATCGTCTCTTCCCTGACGGGCCTGACCGACCGGCCCCTGGGCCACTTCATGAGGCATCTCAAGGGACAGATGGGCCAGGAGCGGGATTTCCATCGGTGGCTGGTGCAGATGGGCAAAGGCGGCGTGGAGCGATGGTTGATGGACGAATTCTCCTCGTGGAAGACCTCGGACACACCGGATATTCCCAGGAAGGGATCATGACTCGAGCGGTCCTTAAGATGCGATCCTTCGCCCCTTGACGTGACAAAGTGCAATTTTTGCACTATATTCCGGGCATGATGCGCGAGGGCAGCCATGGTCACGATGAGGCGACAGGGGAAAATCAAGATCGAGGTTCGCGCCGACCACAACCCGCCGCATTTCCATGTGACCAGTCCCGATAGTGATTTCATGGTCGATTTACAGAGCTTTACCGTCATCCGCGGCAGCGGATTGGCACCTGAGTTGGCTGAGGCGGTAGAATGGGCCAGGGCCAATGCCACACTGCTTCTGGCGAAGTGGAGACAGATCAATGACTCGGAATGAGACGATCACGGTTGGAGAGCCAATTCCCCGCCTGCGGTCGGTGGTGCCGACTGAGGGGTTTGCTGTTGTCGTTACCT
This sequence comes from uncultured Rhodospirillales bacterium, assembly GCA_903927615.1. Classification (GTDB taxonomy): domain Bacteria; phylum Pseudomonadota; class Alphaproteobacteria; order Azospirillales; family Azospirillaceae; genus BOG-933. Next base: position 175,642 of record CAIYNU010000035.1, read on the forward strand.
GGGAGAACGGCCTAAGCGAGGAGATCGACCTCACCCCGATCATCCTAGGCTTCAAAGTGTTTCGGCCTCTGCGGGAAGATCGCGCCTTGTTCGAGACCGTCCGACTCGGCGATTTCGGATCATCAATCGTCTGGACCGACGACATGGACCTGGCTGCCTATACCCTGGAGCGACAGGCGGAGAGCCGCCGTGTGATGCCAGTCACTGAGTTCCGGGAGTGGATGACACGGAACCACCTGACCCTGGATACCGCCGCGCCAGTGCTGGGCATGTCGAGACGAACCGTGGCAGCCATTTCCAGCGGTGAGCGACCGATGGATCTGACCACGACATTGGCCTGTCGCGGATATGAGGCTATTATCCGACGGTCCGCAGCATAACCTGTCCCCGTCACTCCATATAATCTAGTGCCGCGTCACAGTGATTTCGACCGGTTCGCGCCTATGACGGGCATTCCGGGCGGATTGTGCATCGTTCAAAGGCGGTCACTCATTCAGGGCATCGTACCTATGGCTTCCAAATTCATGACTGAGCCCGCGCGCACACAAGTAAAGGACCACCTAGGGAGCATCTGCGGATCGGCCTCCATGACCGCTATCGTTTCCTTGAGCGCGCCCTTGTCGGCTACGCCGAGCATGCCTTTAAGCCGATCAAAGTAAGCCGTCGAGCGGCATCGTACGAAGATTTCCAGCCTGTGGTCATGTCGACCCAAGTAGACCAAGCTGTGTGGCGCCCAGTAGTTCCACAATGTATTCATGTCTATGGTTCTAGAAAGAAAGTACAGTATGAAATCTGCTGCCATCACGTCATCAAAGCTGACGGCGCTGCCAACTGCCTGATCATGAAGTATATCTCCGAGAGGCGATACTCGCTGTCCACTATTAATTCGAGTATTTCTCGCCTCCAGAGATCGTATGGCCTCCTGAAACACAGTAAACATTTGCATCGGCTCCGCGGAGCCGAGGCTCGCCTTACCTGCGTAGTATGGTGTCCTCGTGTGGTACCTAACGGCATCGAACCGCTCGTATTTGATGTTCGCGGCCACTAGGTAGAGAAAAAGTTCTTGAACGATGATTCTAAAGTGGTCGAAGTCCCATTCCTTGTATGATCCTGAGCTGCCCCTGAAGTTCAGAAGCGGAATAAGCCGCTCAAAAAATCGATGTATGACTTCCCAGCATTCGTGGTCATTGCGGTAGGCCGCGACTGCTATGAAAACATCAACGATAGTATTTCGGTATGGCTGAAATTCCCTTGCCACGGCGACCACAGCTTCGTCGAACGGATTGGCTTCGAGGTCCACCTTAATACGCTCGAGTTCCTGGACGACGTTCTCCAGGAATTCGCGAAGGGCCGGGACAGCGTGGGTCTTGCCATTTCGTAAGGCTTCGACAGCCCTCATCTGGGTGGGGGCGATGGACAATTTTACGGCGGCTTCACCCTCTTCGAGAAAAGCCGGTCTTTTTCCGAGCGGCGGCCGTGTATAGACTGGCTTTCCGTAGATCCATCGCACAAGCTGTTCAAAGGATTTTGCGTAATCAGAATCGTCCGTGAAATCGATGAAGATGCGCGCTCCGAAATAGACCGGCCGGCAGGGATTCCCCTGTTCGTCATGTTCCCGAACAACGGCGACATATTTGTCCTGCTGCTGCTGATTGTTGTTGAATATCTGCGGGGTGATGATCTGGGTTTCCGTCCCGACGCCGCCTTTCCGCCCATCAGCTTTAGCGACGTAGGCACGGTCGCAAATCATGGCTACCTTGGTAATCGTGGGGTCGCTGACCATCTGTTCCATGAAGGGGTGGGAGTCGTTGCCCTCCCGCAGATCCCATTTGTCCAAGATGACATGCACCCCGCTGGCCACCAGCTCTTCTGCGAGCTTCAAGACCCAAGCCTCATGCTCCGGGGTTGTCCAACTGTATGATACAAAAAGCTTCGGGATGCCGCTGTCAGGCTGGACGGTCATATGCAAATTGCTCCGTGATCAAGCAGGCAAGGGAGATTAACGGTTTCGCCTGATATTGCGAGTTTGATGGCTTTGAATCGGATACGAAGCGCTCCCCAACCTTGCGCTGTTGTCGACGATGGGTACCCCTACTCAATCTTTCTCGCCAATTTACCTGGAAAGCAACTTCCAGATCAACACTAAAGTGTTCCTTTAGCGTCAATTGAGGCAATTAAGCAACCGGTAGCAGACAGGCAGCAATCGGCCCATAGCAGCCGCCCGACTCGTCAAAATCACCGTTGATTGACAACTCAGCCTCCGAATTCGGCTGAGGCCTGAAGCATGATGGGCGAGAGTGACATCTCATACCAGTGAGCCCTGATCCCGACTCATTGAGGGCT
>CAIYNU010000036.1 GCA_903927615.1 uncultured Rhodospirillales bacterium
ACGTCCCGCCGGCATCCGTCAGAGCGGCCCAAGACTGGTCCCAGCGCCTGGTCGCCGCCGGAGCCGCCGACCGGGCAAGCTCCGCCCCAATCCCCGACCCCGCCGGGTCCTCGGGCCCCACGGCGGTCAAGCCGGCCGCCAGCGGCCCCGGATCGGGCATGGGTGACCCCGAAGCCGCCACCGCCGTTTGAGGCGAAGCCACCGGCCCCGCTGCCCCGGGACTCTCGGCCCCGGCACTTCCGGCCACCTGTGGCAACCGTCCACCCGGGATGCTCGGCGGCGCCTCCGACCGTCGCGCGGGCGACGAAGCCTCGGGTGGAGCCCGGCGTGGAGCCTGGGGCGGAGCGCCGGTGGTGGCCGGCGCCGCCACCGCCGGAGGTGACGGCGCGGCCCCCGCACGGTCCGGCATGCGCGTCTGGCGCTGCTGGTCCAACAGCGCCACGGTTTTAGGGTCCGGATGAATGACCGTGGTCTTGGGAGTGCCCTCGCTGCCGGGTGTCAGCACGGTCTTGGACCACAGGCCTTGGTTCCGTTGATAGAGCCAGCCGTCAATCACGTCCGGATCCTGGTCTGCCGGGATCACGTCATTGCCGAACATTTCCTCGCGCAGAACCCGAATCTCCGTCAATCGTTTGTTCTCGGATTCGTCGGCATAGTAAATCCGGGGCGGCCGGTTGAAACGCTTATACCATTTCCCCGACTTTGGCTCAAAAGTCCACCCATCGATGAGCGCAGTATTCCGGTAGGAATGCTCCGATACCGAGCCAAATTCAAAGCCGGCCGCCGCCTCGCCGGTGGTCTCACTCCACCGAAGCTCCTCGTCGATGGGGGTCCCGATAATATTCAAGGCCGACAACACCGGGAAATTGCCCATCAGGTCCTGGAAAATTCCTTCCGCCTCCGCATAATCCCCGCTCTGATCGCCCCTCGCCATCGCCTGCCGCAGCGGCAATTCCGCGGTCCAGGCCGTGACGTCCAGCCGCCCTTTGGTTAATTCATTGAAGACTAACCCATGATATCTTTCGATGACGTCGACTCTCAAATGCAGTCCGCCGTCTTGGGCATCCCGCTTGACTGCATCTCTTCTCGCGTCGAGGTCCGCTCTCATCAAGCCAACCCCGATTTCGTTCAGCTTTTGCGGAGTCATGGCGACGCCGGCGGCCTCGCCCTTGGCAATCAGAAAGGTGTTGGCGGTATAACCGGCCAAGGTTTCATTGGTCACCACCCCCAGGGCCAATCCCGCGTAAGGATCGCCTTTATCCTGGAGATAGCGCCAATAGTGATAGCGATCCTTTAATCCAGAATAGGTCTCGAGGATTTCAAAATCGGCGACCGTCAGGCGTTCACTCATGATATGCTCTCCTTCTCGGTTTCAAGGGTGTCTATGGGTTCGTTCACAATGGCAACCCCAAGCCTTGGGGCGATCACCGGGCACGGTGTCTGGCGGAGGCGCAGGCCCCCGCCCGCCTGCGTCGGCACACTTCCGGCCGCGCACGGTCAAGGAAGCCCCCGTCGCCGGAGGCTTCCGGTTTCAGAACAGGTCTATCGGGTTAGTCGGTTCGCGGATTGGCCTTGGTCATCGGCAAACTGCGCAGGAACGCTTCGGTTTTGTCCTGCCATTCCTGCCATCTCGGCAGGTAAATGCGCCGATAGTCCAATCGCACATCTGATCCAAGAGTTATTGAATAGTAATGCTGTTCGCATTGGGGTTCATTCATATCCCAGCTTGAATCTTCAATGTGATCTTTGATTTCTTCGGCATCGCACATAATCCACATGTCAAGCGGATAATGATCGATATAAAGCATATCTTTACCGATATTTCCGCCGAAGACATCCTTATAGCGCACCATGTCGCCGATCGCACCATATCGTTTTAATCCAAAGTGATCCGGCTTGGAACCAAAGGTCAGATGCTCTTCCATTATATCAACATAATTAGGATTCATATATATATCTTCCGCAACTTTCTTTATTTCATTCTCAAAATTATTCTTATCCGGACCCGGGACACTGGCCAAGCTACTCACCAATATAATCGTTGAAGTGGACTCTGATCTATGCCGGACCTGGAGATCATGTTTAAGACTTCGCATTGGCGTAAAGTCTGGCAACGTCACTTCCAGACTGAACAAGGTATCAAACGGCCCAACAATATCCGGATCCGGGTAATTCGGACCAAAGGCCGATACGCAACCGGTATGTGCTCGCCAGAGATACTCCGCCGGAATGCGCAACCAAACCAGATTGTCTTCGCGATCCAGCGCCCAGCGCGACATCAGGAATCGCTTGCCGGTTTCATCGACGACGAAGCGTTCATTGGCATCGCAGTGTCCGCCACCCTTCGCCCCGCGAAACGGCCACACCTGCGCCCACGCCGCCAGCGCCAGCACCACCACACCCACAGCGACCACCCGTCGCCACCTGCGCCTGAACACCATCGCGCCCTCCCTTCAATCGGTTCGCGGATTGGCCTTGGTCATCGGCAAACTGCGCAGGAACGCTTCGGTTTTGTCCTGCCA
>CAIYNU010000037.1 GCA_903927615.1 uncultured Rhodospirillales bacterium
GCCCTGGACCCACCACCAAAGGCCGACGGCCTTTGGAAACCATGACTTTTACCGTGCAATTTAGCTGACGTGGCCCATTAGGACCGGTCTTTGATCTCAAACGATTGTCCGGGGGCCGCCCACCAGGCGCTTGGACAAGTCTGCCCCGGGGCCGCGGACCAGGAGGCCCGCCGACCGAACAATGCCATCCAAAAGGATGACCCGTTTCGGGCTTCGACCGGCGTCTACGGGCCTTCACTTTGGCCTGCCAAAGGGCCGGACGGCCCTTTGATCCCGTCACATCTTGAGGTCAAGGAGGCAAGCCACCTTGCACTCCTCGACCCCTCAGACCGTTTCAGGCGGCGTCCGGCTGTCTGGCGGCGCGGATTTTCGAGATTTGGCTCTTCAGTCGCCGGGCCTCGATGCTCAACGCGTCATCATGACTGGAGAGCAGGAAAGCATCAATGCCGCCGCGATGCTCGATCGAACGGATGGCATTGGTCGACACCCGCAGGCGAACCGTCCGGCCAAGCGCGTCGCTCAACAAAGAGGTGATCTGAAGGTTGGGCTGAAAACGCCGCCGGTTCTTATTGTTGGCGTGGCTGACGTTGTTGCCGAACTGTGTGCCCTTGCCGGTCACGGCGCACCGACGTGCCATCGGACGGATCCCTCTTTGAAAGTGCTGAACAAGGCAGCGGATAAAACATTGCGTGCGCCGAACGGCGACCGCTCGGCGACGATGGACCTTGTAGGTCATGACGTGCTCGCGGTCAAGCTTGGTGTTGACGGCGGGTGTTGATGGCCGGGCGGGTGGTCAGCCGGCGGTGGCGGTCGCAGGCTCCGGAGTCGCGTGACCCGAACGGACGCGCCAGTGCCTTAAGTTCGACGTCGCCTTCATTGATCGAGGATGAAGGGGCGGTTGAACGTGGGTCGCCACGCCAAACAGCGATGAGCCATCTATCGCTGAATACTATTGCTTAGTGCGGTAATGATTAATGAATGGGTTGGGTAAGCTTGTTAGAAAGGTGGAGTATCTGCCGATAGTCGGGACATCCGATATTTTTATACCCAGACGGCTTAAAAATCGAACTATCTCCCGGAGAGTTATTGACCTTGGTTGGACACAACGGTTATTAACGGATCTGCGGGTCGGCATGATGGGATATGTCGGGCGATTGGCCCCTGGAGACCATCCGGGCTGTGGTCGCGATCGCCCGCGACGACGGGGCTGCGGACATCTTAAGGCGCGGTTGGAACGGATTGTCACCCATGCGGGATTGCCGAGGAATCCGTTCCGGATGACAGGGGGGCGAGGCTGTCCTCAACCGGATGGTGATCGAGGACTGAGAGGTTTGGTTAGGTTGTCGGTCGGATCCATACTTATGTCTGGGATTGGTTCGGGTTGGGTCAATAAGGCATTAGGGCATTTCAACTTTTTTGCCGGCCCGAATTTTTTTCAATACCGCGCAACCGTCGACACGTATGATTTTAGTCCGTTAACGCCAACCGCTCTACCTAACGCGAATTGGACTCATGTAAAAGAAACCAGTATACTGCACAAGTCCAGAATGCGACAGCGGTAAGGATGCAATACATGATTGTTAATTGTGGAAGGTGTCGGTGCCCGTGACCGAGTCATATGATCGTCAGGTTCCCCTGGTTGCGGTTGTTGATGGAAACGATCTGAATCGCAAGCAGGTTGCGAACGCGCTGATTTCATTTTATCGGGTCGTCCAATATTCTGACGCCGATCAGGCGCTGAACGGGTTGCGCAAAGAGGCGCCCGAGGTGGCCCTGGTGGACGACCAGACGCCCGGTGGTGGCGGTTATCATCTGGTCCGAGCGATGCGTTGGGACCGGGGGCTGGCCACGGTGCCGGTCATTCTGACGTCCAGTCAGGATGAGCGTAGCGTTGCCGCTATGGTTAAGGGATGTGGGGCGAACGTCTTGCTGTCGAAACCCTATCGGCGGAGCAAGCTGATCATCACCGTCAGCAAGCTGTTAAACCGTCAGGTAGAGGAAAGTTGGGCCAAACTGCCGCCGCGGCCGCGCGCCGCGCTCAATGACACGATCAGCGTGTTCAACAGCATCTCGGACGCCATTGATAATGGCGAAGGGGTTGATTACCGTCTGGTCAACGACGCCTGTACACCTCTGGTGGAAGCCATTGAAAATAACGAGTTCAAAAGCATCCTGGGTGGTGTCAGGGATCATGATAACTATACATTTGCCCATTCGCTCAAAATAGCTACCTTATTATCGCTTTTCGGCAAAATAATTGGGTTGAAGTACCACGACCAGTTGCTGTTGGCCGGGGGTGGATTGCTTCACGACGTGGGAAAAATGACCATTCCTCACGAGATACTTAACAAACCGGGGCGACTCCTGGCTGATGAATTCGAGGTGATGAAGCGACATGTTCCCGCGACCCTGGCGGTGCTCGAAGTCAATGACAGCATCCCCAAGGGTGCCATCATTATCGCGGCGCAACATCACGAAAAACTCGATGGCACCGGCTACCCGAAGGGACTGAAGGGACGGGAACTGAACGAGCTGGCGCGGATGTCGTCCATCGTCGACGTCTTTGGCGCCCTCACCGATCGTCGGGCTTACAAACCCCCCATGCCCGCCGAACAGGCTTTGGGCATCATGACCGATCAGATGTCGGCCTATCTTGATCAAAACTTGCTGAAGATGTTCAAGAGTATGATGCTTGACGCTGTTCAGGACGTTTAGTGATGGTGGCGCCCGGTATGGTAGTGGCATTTTTTGGCTTGGGCAGCAATTTAGGGGATCGGGTCGGCCACCTGACTCGGGCGGTGGTCGCGTTGGACAACACGCTGGACGTGACGGCGGTGTCGGCGCTCTACGAAAGCGCACCGATGTATGTGACCGATCAGCCACCGTTCCTGAACATGGCGCTTGGGGCCCGCACCCGGCAGAGCCCCATGGCCTTGCTCCGGCAGATCAAGGCGTTGGAGACGGCACTGGGACGAACCCCGGGGTTGAGGTTCGGGCCGCGGGTCGTTGATATCGACATTCTGTTTTACGGCGAGGCTCTGCTGACTGGGCCAGAGCTGGAAATTCCCCATCCGCGACTGGTCGAACGCGCTTTCGTGTTGCGGCCGCTGGACGAAATCGCGGCGGCGATGGTGCATCCCGGCCTGGGACGGACGGTGCGCGCGCTGCTGGAGGGGCTGCCGGAGCGGGATTCGGTCGTCCGGTTGTCGGCGCCTCGACCGATCGACTGGCTAAGAGTCAACCGCTGACCACGATTTCGGCATCCGCGGTGGTGTTTGGCTCCGATTGTTCCTATTGTCCGGCCGTGTTGTTCCTGAATGCGAGGGCATGGAAGTGGCCGATTCTGTACCTGCCGGTGTCACCACGTATCGGATATTGCTCCGGGATCTGGTGGTTCGGGCCTCGATCGGCGTTCATGAACACGAACATCGGCGGCCTCAGCCGGTGCGCATTAATGTGGAACTCACCGTTCGTCATCCGGGTCCCGGCTTTCGCGACGAAATTGCCGCGGTGTTGTCTTATGAGGGCCTGGTTGACGGCATCCGGCGGGTGGCGCAGGTCGGCCATATCAAACTGATCGAGACCTTGGCTGATCGCATCGCCGATTTGTGCCTGGCCGATGACCGGGTGTTTGGTGCCGAGGTTCGAGTCGAAAAGCTGGAAGTCTTCCCGGACGCCGCCTCGGTCGGGGTGGTGATCTCCAGAGTGCGCCCTTGAACCGGAAACAAACCGCGATATCTGGGCATCAGATTGAAATGGCGCGGACCGGGAGCGTACCGCGGCCGTGCCCGATCGGTTGGGTTGACCGGGCGCGCCAAAGGCCGACCGACCCAAAGACCGTTCCGATTCCATAATCGTCAAGGGCGGCGGCAAGGCCGCTTCCGGCTTTTGCACGGGCGTTTGGCCGAAGGCGCCATCGTCACTGTGTCTATTCGACCCAGATGATAGATTAACTGCATTGCGCATGAAAAAACCCTGGCCAGGCCCAAGGTGCGCGGTTAATGTTGGTCATGTTTGTAAATTCCCTTAATTGAACTATTGCAATATGTACAATAAGGGCGCAATCGAAAGGGCATGATCATGAGGGGATGGCAACGGTTCGTGGCGCTGGCGGTGGTGACCGCCGGGCTGGGCGGGGCGGTGATGTCAAAGGCGGCGGCGGCGGACGTGACGTTGCTTAATGTCTCGTATGATCCCACCCGCGAGCTTTATGTGGCCATTAATAAGGCGTTTGCCGCCAAATGGCGGGCCGTGACCGGCGACACGGTGCGGATCAATCAGTCTCATGGCGGGTCCGGCAAGCAGGCCCGGGGCGTGATCGACGGTCTGGAAGCGGACGTGGTGACGTTGGCGCTGTCCTACGATATCGATGCCATCGCCGACTCGGGGTTGATCGCGCATGATTGGCAGAACAGGCTGCCGGAGCACAGCACGCCGTTCACGTCGACCATCGTGTTTTTGGTGCGTGCCGGTAATCCCAAGCATATCCACGACTGGAACGACCTGATTCAGCCGGGTATTCAGGTTGTGACGCCCAACCCCAAGACCTCGGGCGGGGCCCGTTGGAACTATCTGGCGGCTTGGGGCTACGCGCTGAGCGCCTATAATGGCGACCAAGCCGCAGCCAGGGACTTTGTGGGCAAACTGTATCAGAATGTGCCGGTGCTCGACAGCGGGGCGCGGGGCGCCACCGTTACCTTTACGCAGCGGGCGATCGGTGATGTGTTGCTGGCGTGGGAAAATGACGCGTTTTTAGCGCGCCAGCAATTGGGGACGGACCTGGAAATCGTCTATCCCACCATCAGCATTCTGGCCGAACCACCCGTATCGGTGGTTGATGCGGTGGTTGATCGGCATAATACGCGCAAAGTGGCGGAGGAATATCTAAAGTTCCTCTATAGTCCCGAGGCTCAGACCATTGCGGCCGAAAACTTTCACCGTCCCCGCTTGGCCGAAGTCGCTGCAAAGTATAAGGACCGCTTTCCCGACCTCAAACTCTTCACCATTGATCAGGTTTTCGGGGGCTGGACCGCCGCCCAGAAGACGCATTTTGCCGACGGCGGCGTCTTCGATCAGATTTTCCGTCCCCATCGGTAAACACCAGACCATGAGGCCCAGGGGTTTGACCCCCGGGCCCGTCCGGGGCATTCAGACGGAAACATCCCTGTTCGGTTTTCGAAGACCAACGCGATCCACGAGGTTGCCATGGTGATGCCGGATCATAACATATACGCTGGTCTTACGGTTGCGGTGGCGGCCGGACGCCTGGGCCGGGGGTGGCTTGGCGGTGCGCTGGCGAGGGTGCATCAGGCGTGGTCGGGGACAAAAGCCGGGGAACAGGGAGGCATGATCATCCGATACTCGGTGCTTCCCGGTTTTGGCCTGACCCTTGGTCTGACCCTCAGTTGGTTGGGTCTGATCGTTCTTCTTCCGCTGGCCGGCCTGGTCATTCACGCGGCCGATTTGGGCTGGAGCGGTTTTCTGGCCGAGGTCGGGACGGCGCGGGTGCTGGCGGCGTTTCGGATCAGCCTGACCACGGCGCTGGCCGCCGCCCTGATCAATCTGGTGTTCGGGCTGCTGGTGGCGTGGGTGCTGGTGCGTTACCGATTCGTCGGCCAGAAGCTGGTGGACGCGCTGGTGGACCTGCCTTTTGCGCTGCCCACGGCGGTTGCCGGCATCGCGCTGTCGGCGCTGTACAGCGCCAACGGCTGGATCGGTTCGATCCTGGTTCCGCTGGGCATCAACGTGGCGTTTACGCCGCTGGGCATCGTGGTGGCGCTGACCTTCATCGGGCTGCCGTTCGTGGTCCGCACGGTGGAACCCGTGCTCCAGGAGTTGCCGCCCGAAGAGGAAGAGGCGGCGATCAGTCTGGGGGCCAGCCGTTTGCAGACCTTCCTTCGGGTGATTCTGCCGGCCCTGACGCCGGCCTTGCTGACCGGCTTTGCGCTGGCCTTCGCCCGGGGACTCGGGGAGTACGGTTCGGTGATCTTCATTGCCGGTAACATGCCCGAAATTTCAGAAATTGTTCCGCTGCTGATCATCATCAAGTTGGAGCAGTTCGACTATCACGGCGCCACCGCCATCGGCACGCTGATGTTGCTGCTGTCCTTCGTGCTGCTGCTGCTGATTAACCTGCTGCAAGCCTGGATGAGGGCGCGTCATGCGCACTGACGGAAAAGTTCTTGGCGTTCACGTCGGGCGCCCGGCCCTCCGTGATCCCGCTTGGTTGCGCTCGATTCTGATCGGTCTGGCCTTGGGGTTTTTGGCGCTGTTCGTGGTGTTGCCGCTGGTGACGGTGTTTGCCCAGGCCTTGCGACACGGGCTTATCGCGTATTTCGATGCATTGGCCGAGCCGGACGCGGTTTCGGCGATTCATCTGACGCTATTGGTGGCGGGCATCGCGGTGCCGATCAATCTGGTCTTCGGGGTGACGGCGGCCTGGGCGATCAGCAAGTTCGAGTTCACCGGCAAGAGCCTGCTGATCACCTTGATTGACCTGCCGTTTTCGGTGTCGCCGGTGATTTCGGGCATGGTCTATGTGTTGTTGTTCGGTTTGCACGGCTGGTTCGGCCCGTGGCTGCGGGAGCACGACCTCCAGGTGGTGTTCGCGCTGCCGGGGCTGGTGCTCGCGACCATGTTTGTGACGTTTCCGTTTGTGGCGCGGGAGCTGATTCCGTTGATGCAGGAACAGGGCATCGAAGAGGAAGAAGCGGCGGTTTCCCTCGGTGCCAGCGGCTGGCAGATTTTCTGGCGGGTGACGTTGCCCAATATCCGCTGGGGACTGCTGTACGGCACGTTGCTTTGCAACGCGCGGGCCATGGGTGAGTTCGGCGCCGTTTCGGTGGTGTCGGGTCATATTCGCGGTTTAACCAACACCATGCCGCTCCATGTGGAAATTCTCTATAATGAATATAACTTTGTTGGGGCCTTCGCGGTTGCCTCGCTGTTGGCGTTGTTGGCGCTGGTAACGCTGGTGGCAAAGTCGATGGTGGAATGGAAATGGGGTGATAGCCTCGGGCATTCCAGGTATTAATGGAATAGATGGCGGAAATTAACGTCGGGAGCGTAAGGTCATGACGATTCGTATCTCGGGAATTTGCAAGCGTTTCGGATCGTTCGTGGCTCTGGACCGGGTCGACCTGGAGGTGCGCGCGGGGGAGCTGCTGGCGCTGCTGGGACCATCGGGATCCGGCAAGACTACCCTGTTGCGCATCCTGGGCGGGCTGGAACGGCCGGATCAGGGTTCGCTGACCTTTTTTGGCGAGGCAGCGTTGAGCCTGACGCCGCGTGACCGTCAGGTGGGTTTCGTGTTCCAGCACTACTCGCTGTTCCGGCACATGACGGTGTTCGACAACGTCGCCTTTGGCCTGGACGTGCAATCGCGTAAGGATCGTCGCTCGCGGTTGGCTATTACCGAGAAGGTCAGGGAGCTGCTGCGGATGGTTCAGTTGGAACCCCTGGCCGATCGGTATCCCAGCCAACTGTCGGGTGGCCAGCGTCAGCTGGTGTCGCTGGCGCGGGCCCTGGCCATCGAGCCGCGGGTGCTGTTGCTCGACGAACCGTTCGGCGCGCTGGACGCCAAGGTGCGCAAAGAATTGCGCCGCTGGCTGCGGCGGTTGCACGACGACATGCACATCACCAGCGTGTTCGTCACCCACGACCAGGAAGAGGCACTGGAACTGGCCGACCGGGTGGTGGTGATGAACCGCGGTCGGATCGAACAGGTGGGGGTGCCATCCCAGGTCTATAACGATCCGGCATCGCCGTTCGTCTACGACTTTTTGGGCAATGTTAACCGCTTTGACTGCACCATCGACGCAGGAGTCGCCCGGATTGTTGGGGTCGACCAGGCGTTTCCCGCGGTCGGCATGGCGGCCGGGCCGGCGGTGGCGTTCTTTCGCCCCCATGACATCGAACTGACCCGCCTGGAGGCGCCGGCCAAAGGCACGGCGGTTTCGGCCGAGTTGCTTCGCGCCCAGGTCCGCCATGTTTATGCCATCGGTCCGACCGCCCGGGTCGAACTGGACCTTGCCGGCCATATGGTGGAAGTGGTGATGGACCAGGATCGTCTGCGCGGTCTGGGGGTCGATGGCGGAGACTGGTGCGGGATCAAGCTGGGCCGCGGCCGGCTGTTTCGCGCCGGCATGGTGGCGGCCATGGCCGACCCGCGTTAAAGCGTCAGGACGCGGTGATGTCCAGACCGTGATCGAGGGCGTGGCGAACGGCCTGGGTGCGGTTATGCACCCCAAGCTTGCGGAAGATGCCGCGCAGATGAAGCCGGACCGTCACTTCCTCGATGGCCAGGCGGCGGGCGATTTCCTTGTTGCTGAGGCCCAACGAGAGATGGGACAGCACCTCCCGCTCCCGCCGGGTGAGCGGGCGGACGTCGGCGGTCGGGTCCTGGTCGCTGCCGGTCCCCTCGCCATTGGCGGATGGTGGTGAGATTTCGCCGTCCGCCGCCTCGATCAGCAACGAGACCAGGGCGTCACCGCTCAGCGTCTTGGGCAGGAAACTCACGTGCAGGCGTGCCAGAACCTGGCTTAGCTCGGGCGGGCAGGGGTAGCCCGAAAGGATGGCCATGGGCACGTCCGGCAACGTCATTCTCATCCGTTCGACCCCGGCGGCGCCGTCCATCCCGGGCATGCGCAAATCGAGCAACACCAGATCAAACCGGGGCGCCACCCGTGCCAGGGCCAGCGCACCCTGGAAATTGGATGCCGTCACCACCTCAATAGCGGGCAGCCGCGCCTCCAAATACGCCTGAATCCCGTCCCGGACCAGATCATGGTCGTCGGCCAGCAGAACACGCATGTTCACGACCGCCCGCTGTTCCGCCGGCCGGGCATCGCGCGCCCGGGTTGGCCCCGAAGGTCGACGGTATCCGCATTGGCTGGCAACATGGGTTCTGGCTTTCCTCTTGCCGGTAGCCCGCATCGCACCGAGCCTGCCGGTGGCTCCGACAATATCGATAAATTTGCGAACGTGTAAATGCGGAAAGTGAAGACTCTATCGACGACGGGCGCCGACGATTTCCCGACGTGTGATCGTTCCGCCACAACCGGAACAATGATGGAAAATGCCTCTTTCATTTGCGACCGCCATATCCTATTCTGATCTCTTAGAATAGTCAGGTAAGCCGTTGATTTGTGGGTGTGGCGTCGCCAGAGGTGACTGGGCCCCGCAGTCTTTGGGCCTTGGGCTCAGGTATTCCCGACACTTCTGGAGGTCATGCCGTTGGGTTCCGAACCGCGGGCGGTCAATGTCGGCGTTCCGAGGCCGGCGATCTCGAGGGACAGAGGGGGACGGGATGGGCATCCATGAAGAAATCCAGCGTCATCAATGCGACGGGACGGGGTCGTCTCGCGGCGGTCGGCACGATGATGCCGACGCCGAAGCGGCCGAGACCGCGGTTTACCGGATGGCCCGGGCCTTGGGCCGCCTGACCACCGACGCCGCCCGGATTGCGGTGGTCTACGGTCGGTCGCTCAATCTGTAATCCCAACACCCGCGGGGGGGCCAGCGGCGGAGCGTCCCTGTCCAGGTGTCGTGACGCAAGGGTGATCGCCGTTCGTGGCGGCTGTGGTACGGTGTGATCGGGTATACTCTCCGGGCCTCACGCGGAGGCATGCGCAGGAGATCGCCTGATGGACACTGTGACTCTTGGCCGCTCGGGCCTGAAGGTTTCGCGTCTTTGTCTGGGTTGTATGAGCTACGGTTCGCCTAGCTGGCAGAATTGGGTGCTGGGAGAAGAGGATTCCCGGCCCTTTATCCGCCGGGCAGTCGAACTGGGGATCAACTTCTTCGACACCGCCGATGTCTATTCGCTGGGTCGAAGCGAAGAGATTCTCGGCCGGGCGCTGCGGGACTTCGGGCCGCCGCGCCATGACTTGGTGATTGCCACAAAAGTCTTTAATCCCATGGGGCCGACGCCCAATCACCGGGGGTTGTCGCGCAAGCATATCATGGAGTCCATCGACGCCAGCCTGCGCCGTCTGCAACTGGACTATGTCGACCTCTATCAGATTCACCGGTTCGACCCGACCACACCCATGGAAGAAACGCTGGAGGCGCTGACCGACGTGGTGCGGGCGGGCAAGGCGCTGTATATCGGCGCCAGCAGCATGTACGCTTGGCAGTTCGCCCAGTATCTGGGTCTGGCTGAACGGCGCGGGTTGGCGCGATTCGTCAGCATGCAGAACCACTATAACCTGATCTATCGCGAGGAAGAACGCGAGATGATCCCGTTGTGCCGGGCCGAGGGCATCGGGATCATTCCCTGGAGTCCGTTGGCGCGGGGGTTTTTGGCCGGCAACCGGACTCGGGACCATGGCGGCGAAACCCTCCGGGCGCAGAATGACCGATTCGCCCAGGGCATGTACTACCGGGACGACGATTTTGCCGTGGTTGACCGGGTCAGCGCGATCGCCGCCCGTCGCGGCGTGTCCAACGCCGAGGTGGCGTTGGCGTGGTTGCTGCGCCAGCCGGGCGTCACCGCCCCGATCATCGGCGCCAACAAGCCCCGCCATCTGGAAGACGCGGTGCGGGCGTTGGAACTCAAGCTGGAGGACGACGAACTGGCGCAACTGGCCGAACCGTACCGGCCGCACCCGGTGCTGGGCCACGGTTACGACCATCCCAGCGGCGGCATCGCGCTTCCGGCCCTGGCCATCCCGGGACGGTAGGGGGACGGAGACCAGGAATGATGACGGGCTATGAGGTGCTGCATCGGCTGGGCACCGCGTTGATCTTGGGGTCGGCGATTGGCGCCGAGCGCCAATGGCGGCATCACATGGCCGGGCTTCAGACCAATGCGCTGGTGGCGGTGGGCGCGGCAACCTTCGTCCTGATCGCCGCCGGCGCCGAAGGCGACGCCACCGGTCTCAGTCGGGTCGCGGCCCAGGTCGCGTCGGGCATCGGCTTTTTGGGCGCGGGCGTGATCATGCGTCAGGGGCTCAACGTCCATGGCCTGAACACGGCGGCGACCCTGTGGTGCTCGGCCGCCATCGGTGCCTTTGCCGGCGCCGGTCAGGCGGCCGAAGCGGCGGTGGCGGCGCTTCTGGTGCTTTTCGCCAATCTGCTGCTGCACCCCCTGGCGCTCCTGATCAATCGGTTGAGCCAACCGTTCACGGTAGAACAGGAGGTTGAGTATCTGGTCAGCGTTACCTGTGACAGTGCCGACGAAACCCAGATTCGCGCCCTGTTGCTCCAGGGCGGCGGACTGGGGTTGCGCCAGCTCGACAGCCGGCGCCGCGCCCCCGACCGCCGGGTCGACGTGACCGCGACCTTCGCCGCCCCCAGCCGCGACGATTCCGCCGTGGAGCAGTTGGTGGCGCGGTTAAGTCTGGAATCCGGCGTGTCGGTGGCGAAATGGCAGATTCTGCCCCGGCCAGAGTAGCGGAAACGGGCGGGCGCGCTTCCGAACCAACCGTCCGTCAATAATCCCACTCGAATTTGAGCCCCACCTGGGGGTCGGCCCGGACCCCGACATCGACCTCGGCCTGGAGGGTCTTGGTGATGGCGACTTCGACCTTGGCGCGGCTGCTGTCTTCGGCGGGGCCTTGCTGGACGCCGAGATAGATGTCTTTGGCCACATACCGCCCGGCTTCGAGGGTTTCGCGTTTGGCACCGGGTGTGCTGCTGGTGACCCCCAGGCGGTCGATGCCGAGGGTCCGGCGCAGGCGTTCAACCAGGCTGGCGGAGCCGCCCAAACCGGTGAGTTGGGCGGCGGAATCGGCGAGTTGGACCGCCTCCAGCGCGCCCAACTGGGATACCGGTTTATCGAACAGCAGGCGGGCCATAATCTCGTCCTGGGGCATCACCGGCACCGACGTCAGGGTCAACTGAGGCGCCCAGGCGCGACCGCTGACCACGGCTTCGGCGGTCACGTTGCTGGTGCGGGCTTCGGCGAGCAAATCCAGGTCGGGATCAAGGTCGCTGCCGCCGGCAAAGTCGATGGTGCCGTGCTTGAACTGGAACTCCTTGCCCAGGAGATCCAACCGGCCGTGCAACATGGTCAGGGTCCCCTTGATCGCCGGGGTCGGCATCGCGCCCGAAACCTTCAGGTCGGCGGAAAACTCGCTGTCGACGCCGCGGCCGTGGACGAAGACGTTATTATGGGCAGTGATGGCCAGGGCCAGCGTCAGACTGGGCGGCCCGGGGGGGGCGGGCGTGACCGGTTGCGCTGCGGTGGTGGGCGGGGGGGCGGTGACGCGCACCGTCGAACCGGGGAGGACCGGCTTGCGGGACGACTTGGCGGCCGGGGGGGGGGCTGCGGCCGGGGCGGGGCCCGGCGTGGGTTTGGGGTGGGCCTCGATCACCTGAAGGTTGATCACTTCCGAGGGCAGGCGGTCGGGCAACCGGATGTCGGCACGCCGGACCGCAAGGGTTCCGGCCAGGCGTGCGGCTTTGAGGCCGCCGGTCAGGGTCAGATCGGCGTCAACATTGGCGGTGATCGGATCCACCTGGACCAGTCGGGCGTCCTCGGCGGTCAGGTGGAGGTCAAAGGCCTCACCCGCGGCTGCGGCCAGCCTGAACGCGCCGGTGGCGGCGATTTGGCCACCCTCCACCGTATGGCCGGTGAGTTGTTCGAGGGTGAAGGTGGTGCCGGAGCCGGTGAGACGGGCCGAAATATGGTCGATCACGCTGCCCAGCAGTTGATTCTCGTAGCGGCCGTCACTGACCGTCACCTGGCCGCCCAGGTCGGGAGCGGCCAGGGTTCCGCCGACCGTGACGTCCACGGTCAGTCGGCCAGCCAGATGGTCGCCACGGTCGGCCAGCAGATCGCTGAAGGTCGCCAGTTCGATGCCGCCCGCGACGGTCGCGTGCAACGCTGCGGTCTCCGGAATCTTGACCGTCAACGGGTCCAGTCGCAGCGTTAATGGGGTTTCGCCGTGCCCGTGCAGGTTGGCGCCGCTGCCGGTCAGCACCTCGCCGTCGGCCACCAGCCGGTCGCCCCGCCAGTGAGCCTGGACACGGCCGTTCAGGACCCCCAGATCGAGACCGGCCGCTTCGGTTTCGGCGAACTCGGCCTCCTTGACTTGTGCGCTGATGTCCGCCCGAGGGTCGGCCAGGCTGCCGGACAGGGTGGCTTCGGCATCCAGCCGGCCACGGCCCGGCACCGCCGGAAAAAAAAGGTGGAGCAAGGCCAGCGGCAGTCGGACGACCTCCAGTCGCCCCGAAAGACCATCGGCGCCGATGGCTCCGTTGGCATCCACGTAATAACCGAGGCCGCTCAGCCGCAGGCCGGCAACCGCCAAGTGGTTCTGGCTGAGGTCGAAGGTTGCCGGATGGGCCAGGGTGACCGGCAGGTTGCCGAACAGGCCGCCGAGTTGGGTCAGCCGTAATCGCAGACCCTCGGGGGTGGTGCCGAGGGTGCCGGCCAGGTCGAAACTGGTGGGCTGACCCGGGCTGGGCGGGGCGGTGAACCGTAAGGTGGCGTGGCTGGGGCTGCCGTCCAGGGTCGCGGTCAGGTTGGCAAGCCCGGTGGTGCCGGCTTTGACCGCCTGTCCGGTGACCGCCACCGAACCGGTGAGGTGGCCGCCGGTCAGGTCACCGAACGTGGCCGCGGCAACCGATCCCTTGAATTCGATGTCGGTTGCGCTGAAGGCCGGCGCCGCCGGTTTGCCGCCCAGGCGCAGGGCGTTGGTGCCGCCGGCGAATTGCAAAACGGTTTGGTCGCTGTGGCGTGTGAGAAGGGCGTCGATCCGGCCCCGGCCGCTGAGCGGCATGCCGGTCAGCGGCGCCAGCGTCGCCAGATCCGGCCATTGGCCGGTCACATGACCGTTGGTGACCGTGCCGTCAAGCGCCAGCCGGAAGGTTCCGCCGGCTCGATTGTCGCCCTGACGTAACGCCACGGGGTCAATCACCAGGGCCTTGCCGTCGGGGGAGAGCGCAACTGTGGCCGAAGCCGTCAGCGGTACCAGATTGGCGATTCCGCCGGCCGCCCGCAACGCCACCTGGAGGCGACCGGCGGATGGCAGGCCGCTGCCGGACAGGTCCAGTTCGGTTCGTCCCAGCGCCCGGCCCGAGACTCCCAGGTCGCTGAGCACCAGGGTGGCTTTGGCGATCCCCGCCGTCAGCGGTCCGTGCCAGGAGGCGTCCAGACGACTGCTGCCGGTCAAGTGCGGCAGACCGAGGGGGTCGGCCAGCGGGTCCAGGTGCGGCAAATCCACCCGGGCGGTGGCTTCCAGCCGCTGGCTGGTCAGATCGGCCTGTCCGCTGAAGGCGAACTGGTGGCCGTCCAGGTGCCAGTCCCGGGCGTGGATGCCCTGGCTATCCATCGCCACCGTGCCCTTGACGCGCAGGGTATCGTCCAGCACCGCCATCAGCACCGGATCGATGGTGTCGATTTCGGTGCGCAGGGTTCCGGTGGTGCCTGACACCTCCAGTTGCAGGCTCTGGCGGTTGGCCTGAAGCGAGAGGTTGAGATCGGCGACTCCGGACAGCGGCAGACCGAACGGACCCAGCAGGCGCGACAGTTGGTTGACCGTGAAGCGGCCGGTGGCCTTGACCCGGCCGGCGGTGGGGTTGGCGGTGGCGGTGGCGGTCATGCGCCCGGCGGCGACGGTGACCACGATGTTGGACAGGGCTATTTCGCCGCTATAGGAATGGGTGGTGGCATTCACCGCCAGTTGGGCATGGGGCCCGGCCAGCCGCGTCACCGTGGAATCCGCGCCGATCAGATACTCCACCGCCGCATCAAGGGTGACGGCTCGCTCACCCGAGGCGATGGTCTGGGCCGAGGCGACGGCGGGCGTGCTGCGCAGGGTCGCGGTCAGCGTGTGCGCGGCCAGGTTGGTGGCGGCCGGCTCTTCGACCCGGGCGGCCGCGGTGATGGTCGGGGCGGCCGGAGGTCCCTCCAGGGTGCCGGAAACGACGGCTTGGCGCCAATGGCTTCCGGGGGGCAGGACGCCGGCCGCGACCAGCACCTCGGCGGTCGGGGTCAACCGGTAGTCAAGCGTTAACCGGTTGGTGTCGGGGTCGAGCTTGCCTTGGGCGGTCAGGTTGGCCGCCGCGATGGTCAGGCTGGAAGCGGGGCGCAGGGCAAGGCCGCCGTCATCGTCGGCCAGCAGGTCCAGGGCAAGCCGGGGGACGGGTCCGATCAGCGTGGCCCAACGGGCCGGCATCAGGGCGGTGATGTCGCCGCCGCCCTGGAGCGCGATCAGGTAGCCGCCGGTGGTGCGATGGATGGTGGCGTCGGCGGCGAGCGCCGCGCGTTGACCGGCATTCGCCGTGAGGGTGCCGTGCCAGTTGGCCAGCGGCGCGCTGCCGGTGGCTTTGAATTCCAGGGCCGGAAGGTCGTGTAACCGAAGGGCCCGGGCCAGTACGCCGCCCGGCGGCTCAGCGGCGGCTAGGTCCACGTCCAGACGGTCGGTATCGGGCGCATAATTCACATGCAGATGGCCGCTGCCTGGCTGACCGTCCCGGCGGCTCAGGTCAAGATCAAGACGTTGGGGCTGACGGTGGTCTCCCAGTCGGGCATCGCCCTCGGCATGGAGCAGCGCGGCCTCGCCGCCCAGCAAGGCCGCACCCAACGCCAACTCTTCGACCACCACCCGGCGCACGGTGATCGGCAGCGGCAACGTCGGCACCATCGGCGGGGTTTTGTCGGCGGCCGGTGCCGAGGGCGTGGCGGTGTCGGGGTGGCGGGGGGCTCCGGCTGAGCCGGTCCCGTCGGCAAGCGGCACCGGAATCGCTGCCGGTTCCGGCAGCGGCAAGGGCGGGCGGGTGATGTCCAGGCGGTCCACCGCCAGTTCGACCACGTCCAGCCGTCCCCGGAACAGGGCGCCGCCGTCAATACGGAGGTCGGTGCGGTGGGCCGTGAGCCAGCGGCCCTTGTGGTCGGCCACGGTGACATCCACCAGTGTGACGGCGAAGGGCAGGCGACCGTCCAGGGCGCCGATGGCCACGGTGGTGCCCGGGCTGCTGGCCAGGGCGGCCAGGCGGTCGGCAAGCCAGTGCCGGCCGCCCTCGGATTGGAGCGACAGCGCGAGCGCGACCGCAGCCAGCACCAACCCGCCCGCCAGGAGACCGCAGGCCGCCAGCAGGCGCCGCAGCACGGGCCGGTGCGTCATCAGGGAGCCAGCGATCACGGTTCGCGCCTTCAAAATGCCTGGCCCAGACTGAGATAAACCTGGACCGGCTGGTCGGTTTTGGTTGGCTGCAAGGGGACGCCGATGTCAAGCCGGAGCGGTCCGATGCCGCTATAGTAGCGGACGCCCAGTCCGGTGCCGAAATGTAAGGCTTGGCCCGGTTGCGGTAGCAGGGTGGGATAGACGTTGCCGCCGTCGATGAACGGCACCACGCCCAGCGTGTCGTCAAGCTTGATCCGCATTTCGGCGCTGGCTTCGGCCAGCGACTGGCCGCCCAGCGGATGGCCGGCGGCGTCGAGCGGGCCGACCTTTTGATAGGCGTAACCGCGGACCGAGCCGCCACCGCCGGCATAAAATCGCTTGTCGGCGGGCAACTCGGCGGTATTGCCGTTGACGATGGTGCCCAGAGAGAGCCGGCCCGCCACCACCAGTCCGCCGTCGCCGACCAGATCGTGATAGGCGCTTTGGGTGACGCGGTTGACGATGAAGCTGTTGCCGGTGTCGCCCAGGCGCAGCCACGGCGTGGTCTCCAAGGTCAACCGGGTGCCGGTGGTGGGATCCAACACCGCGTCGGTGGTGTCGTAGGTCAGAGACAGCGGCGTGCCGGCCAGGGTGTCCATGGTGAAGCCGGCGGTGTCGTGGATCTCGGACTGCTCGCCGCTCAGGCCGTAGCCAAGGGTCAGGGTTTTGGACAGCCGGCGCTCCAATCGAAATCCGGCGGTCAGGGCCTGGCGCTGATAGGCGTCGGGATGCTCGTTGATGGCGGCGGTGGACAGGGTCAGGTCCTGATCGGGCGCGAGGAATCCGGGTTTGCGCAAATCAGCGGTCAGCTTTTCGTCGGCCTGGTCGAGTCCGGCCGGGTTCAAGGTCCGGATGTTGAGGCGATTGAGTTCGGCGCCCACCCGCAACTGTTCGCCGCCACCGAACAGGTTGCGATGTCCCCAAGAGGCGTTGGCTCCCAGACCCTCGGCATTGGTGAAGGTCACGCCCAGGCCGACGGTGTGGCGTTTGCGTTCGGTCACCGTGACCGTGACGGTGGTGGTGCCGTCCGCCTCGGGCCGGTCGGCCAGATGCAGGGCGATGGAATTGAACACCCCGAGCTTGTTCAGGGCGGTCCGGGTTTTTTCCATCAGTTCCGGACGGTAGAGTTCACCGGGGACCCAGGCCGCCCGTTCGCGCACCAATGGCTCGTCCACCTGTTCCAGTCCGACCACATGAAGGGCTCCCAGCCGGACCACCGGCCCTGGCGCCACGGTAAACGTGACGTCCATGGTTTTGGTATCGCGGTCGATTTCCGCCCGCCTGCCGGTGATCTTGGCGAGCGCGAACCCGCGGCCGGCCAGGGCATCCCGAAGTCGCTGTTCGGCCACCACCACCACGGGGGCCCGCGCCACGCCTTCCGGTGAAAGCCCCAGAACATCGGTATCGGGCATCGGCCACGCACCTTCAGCGCCGACGACCCTGGTGTGCCCGAAATGATAGGGGACGCCGGTCGTAACCGCAATAGTTACGATTGCCGTGGATGCGGGGTTAGAGTCCGGACCGGGTGGCGCCACGGTGATGTCCAGGTGGGCGTCGTAATACCCTTCGGAGTGCAACGTGGTATCAAGACGGTCGCGGTCGCCGTCGGCCCGGCGCCGGAGCCCGATCAGGCTTGGCGGCGGTCCGCCCTGCAATTGGACCAGGGACGAGGTGGCGTTCAGCAAATTCCTCAGGTCGTCATCATCCACGCCGGTCATGTTGACGGCATAGGGAGCCGGCTGGGCCTGGGCCCTGCCCGTCGCCATACCGACGGTTCCGCCGGCCAGAACCAACGCCAGCGCCAGAAGGTGTGGGAGGAGACCTGCTGTTCGGGACATCGACCCCGCCAACGCGATGGGAACTGCGGCTGTGCCCGGTTCATTCGCTTCTGAAATACCACAGGACGAGACGCAGGAACAGGCATTGCGACTCGGGAGCCGGCATTTCCCTGTCATGCCGTGGTGTGGGGGCCATGATCCGGCAGGAATGCCAGATCCGCGCCGGGGGACAGGCTGGTGTCAGGGAGGCACGCTGCCACGGCGTTTGGGCTAAGTCTAAATCAGCATTCCCAGCAGCGCGTTGAGCCGCTGGCGGCCGGCCGGGGTGGCCCGGAGGCTCGCGTCGTCGAGCACCAGGAAGCCGCCGGCGATCAACCGGGCGAGGGCCGGGGCGGGCAGGAGGTCCGGCAGGTCGCGGCCAAAGCGGGCGCGCGTCACCGCACGGCTGACGCCTTCGGTCAGGCGCAATCCCAGCAGCAGCAGTTCTTCCCGGCGGGCGGTGTCGTCGAGGGGGTCGGCCGGCAGGCCGCCGTGGCCGCAGGCGTCCACCTGGGCCAGCCAGACCCCCGGGGTCCGGTGGTTTCGGGTCGCGACCCGGTGGTGGTCGGCCAGCGTCAACCGACCGTGGGCGCCCGGACCGATCCCCAGGCAATCGCCACCCCGCCAGGTGGTCAAATTGTGACGGCACTCCTGACCGGGCCGGGCGTGGTTGGAAATCTCGTAGGCGGGCAGGCCCCGGGACGCCAGAATCTCTTGGGTGGTCTCGAACAGGTCTGCGGCGGTGTCGTCGTCGGGCAGGGTGAACTCACCCCGGGCATGGCGCGGATAAAACGCGGTCCCCTGTTCAATGGTGAGCTGATAGGCCGACAGATGACCGCCGGCCAGGGCCGCGCCGTGGGCCAGTTCCCGCCGCCACGCCGCCACGGTCTGGCCGGGACGGGCGTAGATCAGGTCAAACGAGAACCGGTCGAAGCGGCGTGCCGCCAGTTCAAGTGCCGCGATCGCTCCGGCGGTGTCGTGGCCGCGGCCGAGCAGGCGCAGCGCGCGGTCGTCCAGGGCCTGGACGCCCAGGGACAACCGGTTCACCCCGGCGGCCTCGAGGTCGGCGAACCGGGCCGCTTCCACCGAGGTCGGGTTGGCCTCCAGCGTGACTTCCAGGTCAGGGGCGAGCGGCCAGTGGGCGGCGATGGCCTCCAGCAGGGTGGCGACGGTGGCCGGCGCCATCAGGGAGGGTGTGCCGCCGCCAAAGAACACCGAACTGACGGTGCGCCCCGGGACGGCTGCCGAGGCCGCCCGGTGTTTCAGTTCGTCCAGATAAGCCCGACCCCAGCGATCCTGGTCGATGTTCGCGGTGACATGGCTGTTGAAGTCGCAGTAAGGGCATTTGGCCAGGCAGAACGGCCAATGAATGTAGATGCTGAACTCCGGGGGCTCACCGGTCAGGGGAAGCACCGGGCCACAAGCTGCCGGAAGGCGTCGGCACGGTGGCTGATGGCATGCTTGGTTGCGGGCGGCACCTCGCCGAAGGTCTGGTCGTAACCGTCAGGCACGAAGATCGGGTCGTAACCGAAGCCGTGGTCTCCCCGCGGCGGCCAGACCAGGGTGCCGGTGATCCGCCCTTCGACGGTCTCGCAATGCCCATCCGGCCAGGCCAGGGACAGCGCGCACACAAAACAGGCGGAACGATCCGGCGTCGCCCCCAACTCCTGGTTCACCCGGGTCATGGCCACCAGGAAGTCTCGCGCGGGACCGCCCCAGCGCGCCGAATGAATGCCCGGCTGGCCACCCAGCGCCGTGACCGCGAGCCCGCTGTCGTCGGCAAGGGCAACCAGGCCCCCGGCGGCGGCGGCTCGGGCCTTAAGCTCGGCATTGGCGACGAAGCTGGTTCCGGTTTCGTCGGGTTCCGGCAGATTCAGCTCGGCTGCCGACCGGAAGGTCCGGACATGAACACGCAGCAGATCGGCGATTTCGCTGACCTTGCCGCGGTTATGGCTGGCAATCACCAGCGTATCGCCGGAAAATCGCCGGGGTGAGGAGTCGGGCATCGGGGGGCAGGCCATCGGTGGATCAGGGGGCTCGGCGCCGACAGTAACACACCGGTGGTCGCCGACCACGGGGTTTCCGGGCCGCTATCAGCACGCCGCCGGAGTCCGGTGGCAGAGTCTCTCTTGATGCCGTTATTTCCCCGACTGCGGCTTCCACTCCTGGGCCATCTTTTGAGCTTCGGCAACTTTGGAGCGCGGCATCAGGATGTCGATCAGGTCAAGCTCATGAGCAGCGCGCTTGTCGCCACTCACGGCCGCAATTTTGAACCACATGTACGCCAGGACATCACTCTGTTTGACACCGCGACCCTGGGCATACATCAGCCCGAGATTAACCTGGGCTTTTGAGTTCCCGACATTGGCGGATTGGCGATACCACTTTTCCGCCTCTTGCAAATCCATCGGCACGCCAACGCCGTTGTCGTACATGACTCCAAGGTTGTATTGAGCGTTGGTATCGCCCTGGTCGGCGGCTTTCCGTAACCATTTTTTTGCTTCTTTATAATCGGTCGCGACGCCGTCGCCATTATAATACATAAACCCGATATTATATTGGGCGCCGGCATTGCCTTGTTCCGCCAACGGACGCCATAGTCTGAACGATGTCGCGTAATCCTCGTGGTCGTAAGCGACCTGCCCATCTTCCAGCGGTCCTGCGCTGACCGGACTTGCAGGCAATGCCAGCATGGAGATGGTGATAAGACTAAATGCTTTAATAAAGCTCATGACCACATCTCCTATAATCGCCTTATGAGCGAAACACCTGACGACATTGAGGTCATCGTGCCGACGGACTCCTGAAGACCTTCCTGGGTGCGGCAGCGTGTCCCCGGTCCCGGTGATCTCGTCAGCGGTGGTTGGATCAGTCCTTTCGGTGGTCTCAGGTCATCCTAACCTGAGACCGGTGACCCATAACCCCTTGAACGGACCAAGGATGCTCACCGTTCCCCCTCACCGAAACGGCGGGGAGTACATCAAACCGCCTTGAGTCCATAGCGCATTAAGGCCACGTTCCAGCTTCAGAGGACTGTCCATGCCAACGTTGCGCTGAAAGATTTCATTGTAGTTGCCGACCTGCTTGACGACATTATAGACCCATCGGTCGGTGATGCCGAGTGCCTGGCCCATGCCGGGTTGCACCCCGAGCAGGCGCTGTATCGCCGGGTCCGCACTGGTCATGGCGGCGTCGACCGAGGAGGACGTCAGTCCTTTTTCTTCGGCCTCAACCGTCGCGAACACCGCCCAGCGAACCAGATCGAACCACTGGTCGTCGCCGTGACGCACCGCCGGCGCCAGGGGTTCTTTGGAGATCAACTCGGGCAAGATGACATAGTCTTCGGGATGAGGGGCATTGGCGCGAATTGCCGCCAACGGAGAAGTGTCCGAGGTTAGCACGTCGCACTGGCCAGAAAAAAAGGTGTTGTTGATTTCAGACAGCGTTTCAACGGGTACCGGCTTGAAAGTCATATTATGAGTATGAAAATAATCCCCAAGGTTAAGTTCGGTCGTAGTGCCGTGCTGAACGCAAATACTGGCGCCATTAAGCCCTGATATGCTCTTAATCCCGGACCTTTTAGCGACCATGAAGCCTTGGCCGTCATAGAAAATAGTTGGCGCGAAATGCAGGCCGCCGACAGTGTCGCGCGTCAGGGTCCATGTGGTGTTACGAGAAAGGAGATCGACTTCACCCGATTGAAGTGCTGAAAAGCGTTGCTGTGTGCTGAGGGGCGTGTACTTGACCTTTTCAGCATCGCCAAACATGGCTGCGGCCACCGCCCGACAAATATCGACGTCGATGCCGGTCCAATGACCGTTCGGGTCGTGGCTCGAGAAACCATTTAAGTCAGTATTGGTTCCGCATTGGACGAATCCCCGTGCCTTGACCGCGTCGAAAGTCGCTCCGGCCCGGGCGGTTCCGCCAATCATGAGTAAAGTCAGAACGGCCACCGTCGCAGCCACGATTCCCCGTCTCATGGGTTCTATCCCTTCCAGTGCCGCCAACGCGACGTGCGTCCATTTCCAGGCATCTTGCCTCGCCGGTATCCCGAAGTCCACAGTGATCATGGTCCAAAGCTCTTGAGTCGCTGGCTCTTCTTCTGTGCGGGCAGTCCGCGCGGCGCCCGCACGTCGGGTCCCGGCTTTGCCGTGTCGTCACAACACCGCTGTCGTGACACAACCTCTTGACAGCCGCCGCCGGGCGGCTTAGCGTGGATCATCAGACCGCTGCCGACCGTGCCGGCGGCGGAGCACCAGTCCGCGAGTTTCGCGCACTGGTGTGTTTTTGTTTGGCGTGGTGGAGCAGACCGGGCATGTTCGAAGGGTTGACGGGACGACTGGGCGACATCTTCGATCGCCTGCGCAAGCGCGGTGCGCTGAGCGAAGACGACGTCAATGCCGCCCTGCGGGAGGTCCGGATTGCCCTGCTTGAGGCCGACGTGGCGCTTCCGGTGGTCAAGCAGTTCATCGCCGGGGTCAAGGAGCGTGCGGTCGGCCAGGAGGTGCTGCGCTCGGTCACGCCGGGCCAGATGGTCATCAAGATCGTCCACGATCATCTGATCGAAATGCTGGGCAGCGCCAGCGAGGCGATCAATCTGAACGCGGTGCCGCCGGTGCCGATCCTGATGGTCGGACTTCAGGGCTCGGGTAAAACCACCACCACCGCCAAGCTCGCGCTGCGCCTTCGGACCCGGGACCGCAAGAAGGTCCTGATGGCTTCCCTCGACGTGAGGCGGCCGGCGGCGCAAGAACAGTTAAAGGTGCTGGGCGAGCAGACCGAGGTGGCCACGCTGCCGATCATTCCGGGTCAAGGACCGGTGGAGATCGCCAAGCGGGCCCTGGTGACCGGCCGGCTTGAAGGCTATGACGTGGTGTTGCTGGACACTGCGGGCCGACTGGCCATCGACGACGAGTTGATGGCCGAGGTGGCGGCCATTCGCGACGCCACCAAGCCGGTGGAGACGCTGCTGGTGGTTGACGCCATGACCGGCCAGGACGCGGTCACGGTGGCCACCAACTTCGAACAGCGGGTCGGTATCACCGGTATTGTGTTAACCCGGATCGACGGCGACGCCCGGGGCGGCGCGGCGTTGTCCATGCGCCAGATTACCGGCAAACCGATCAAGCTGTTGGGTGTCGGTGAAAAGGTCGACGCCCTGGAAAGTTTTCACCCCGATCGCATCGCCGGCCGCATTTTGGGCATGGGCGACGTGGTCGGCCTGGTGGAAAAGGCGGCGGAGTCCATTGACCGCGAAGAAGCGGAAAAGATGGCCGCTCGCCTTCAGCAGGGCGCCTTCACTCTTGACGATATGGCCGCCCAGTTGCGCCAGATTCGCAAGATGGGCGGCATGTCCGGGCTGATGGGGATGTTGCCCGGGGTCGGCAAGATCAAGAACCAATTAAAAGAAGCGAATATCGACGAGAAGATGCTGAAGCGTCAGGAGGCGATCATCAGCGCCATGACCAAGGCCGAGCGCCGGGATATCCGGCTGCTCAACGGCTCGAGGCGGCGCCGGATCGCGCTCGGGCGGTGTTCTCGCGCCAGCCGCCTCGGGCCAGCCGCCTCGGGCCAGCCGCCTCGGGCCGCAAGTGCACGGGCGTCCTCGCGCCAGCCGCCTCAGGCCGCAAGTGCACGGGCGTATTCACTCCATAACTGACCGCAGCGCTTCGCGCGTCACAAGCGGCCC
>CAIYNU010000038.1 GCA_903927615.1 uncultured Rhodospirillales bacterium
GACAATTACCGTAATTGTCGCTGCACTTCCTTATTGCTGAGCAATGCTTGCTTGTGATAGCGGTATAGGTGCTACTCGACGGTGTCTCATACCGGTCATCCTAATTGTCGCTGACCGGCCACCGTAATTGTCGCGCGCCACGGGACGCGAGGAACGCTGACGCAGCTGGCATCCACTGTTGAACGATGGCCGCGTCCACTCCTCAACGATCCTCGCCGTATTCTGTGCCTGTCGCGGGACAATGCCTCTCGGCTACTACAGGACATTCCAAGGCTCGTCGTTCCGCTCACCACACGGCTAGGTCTCGCCGACCTGGCCAGCATTGTCGCCGCCGGTCAGATTCCGAGCGGAACATTCCCGCTGATCATCCGACCGGCCGGTTCCCACGGAGGCAAGGGATTAGCGCATGTCGGAGACGCCGAAGCCCTAGAGGTCTACGTAGAAGCCTCCCCCGCAGCGCAGTTTTATGTGGCGCCGTTCGTCGATTATCGTTCTGCCGATGGGCAATACCGCAAATTTCGCATCGCACTGGTCGGGCGCCGTCCCTTCCTCTGCCATATGGCGATCAGCAATCACTGGAATGTGCATTACGGCAACTCCGGAATGGACTGTGATCCTGGCAAACGCGCCGAGGAATGCCAGATGATGGAAACGTTCGACAAGGTGTTCGTGCCGCGCCATCAGACCGCCCTTAGCACGCTTGCTGACCGAATTGGTCTGGACTTTGTCGTGATCGACTGCGCCGAAACCAAAGATGGCGAATTGCTGTTTTTTGAAGCCGACCACGCATCGGCGGTCCACGGCCTTGATCCGCCACAGATCTTTCCCTACAAGCGAGCGCATATGAGCCGCCTGTTCGACGCATTCGCTCAAATGCTTAAGAGCGCTGCGGCAAGGTAGTGAATTTCACTCCCCGGTGTTGGCGGCGGAACGCGATCATCCATTTTGCCCGTGATCACAGCCTTGGATCCGAGAGGCCGACGCATCCTGGGACGGAGATGCACCTGATCCTGTTGCATCCAGCTTCCTTCACGGTGGCTACCGCAGCCGAAACGACGAAGCCCCGCACTGTGACGAAGCTATCGTAACTTAATGATATTTATACTAAAAATGGCACGCCCGGAAAATTAGAACTTTCATCCCCAGATTTGCAGTCCGTGGAGAGGTCGGGGCGCATCGCGGACAACGTGCCGCAGACAGGGCGGATGGCGGACAAACTGGGGAGCACCGTGTCCCGCAATAACGGACTTTCCTCCTTTAGAACCCGCATCCGGCCCGTGGGGTTGGTGTGGTGCATGCGTTGGTTGACGCAGTGTGATCCCGTCCATAGCGCTTGCCACCCGAATAGGTTAACATCCCGCTAATTTGGCGTCCGGCTGGAGTGCGTACCATGATGACCCCATCGAACCTAAAGGCTGCAAACCGGTCATTCGTCAGTGGCACAGATCCAAACGATTATGAATCGGCGTCCGGACTTTGGTTTTCGGACGATTTTGGCCCAGGCGATCTCTCTTCCATGGCCCCGCAGGTGGGCCCGAGCAACGCATCCGCCACCGACAGCGGCTTCGGCCTTGGCGGTTTGGTGTCAGCCGCCGCCGCTCCCTCGACAACCTCCACGGGCTCAGCCGCATCGTCCACAGCGACGACCACATCGACGGCCTCCGGAACCGCGAAGGCCGGAACAACAGCCACCCCGTCGTGGATCGCCTCGCTGAGCGACTCGGTGCTCAAGAGCGACATGAGTACGGCAGCGGTGGACGGCACGATCAGCGAGGCCGAGATGGCCAAGCTGTTCACCGATCTCGGCGCCGAACTCACGACAAGCAAGTCGACCCTGTCGGCCTCTCAATTCGCTGACCTCAAAACCATTGTCGCCGACCTCGGCGTGGGCGAAAGCGTGTCATCCTATGTGACCTACATAAGCAGCGCCCTCGTGAACGGAAATGCCGCGAACGCGAAATGGACCGGCGGCGCGGCCACATCTGTTGCACTCGGCAATCTCGCGGTCGGTTCGACCGCAACGCAGCTGAGCGAGTTGGACGGCAAATGGCTCCTCGGCACCGACTCACCAACCAGCACGGTGCAGATGAGCGGGGTTCGAACCTTCAGCGTCAGCTATTCCGCAGTGTCCAGCCCCTTGTTCGCGACCAGCGGGCCGAGCATGAGCGACGTCAACCAGGGCTATCTCGGAGACTGCTATCTCCTTGCTCCCCTGGCCGAGATCGCCAAGCAGGACCCTTCGATCCTCCAGTCCATGATCACCAGTAACGGCAACAACACCTACGGCGTTCGCTTCTTCGTCAACGGGACGGCGGAATACGTCACCGTCAACAACGCCCTTGCGAACGGCGGAACCGAGTTCAACAGCGGAACCGATATCTGGGCCAGCCTGGTCGAGAAGGCCTATGCCGAATTCCAGGCCAGCGGCGTGGTCACCGGCAATACCGTCAATTACGGCAACTCATTCTCCACCATCGGCAACGGCGGCTCGCCGGAATATGCGCTGGAGGAGATCACCGGGGCGACGTCCATCACCGATTTCAATGCCAGCGGCTCTTCATGGTCCGACGCCATCTACAACAGCTCGCTGCGCTACCAGTCTGGCGTCGCGGGGCTGTCGACCGCGTCGGTCATGGCCACGCTGGTTTCCGATCTGGCGAAGGGTGACGACCTTGTTCTGACGTCGCTGACCAACGCCACCGACTCGGCGGGGAGAACCACGCTGGTTTCCAGTCACGCGATGTCGATCTATGGGTTCGACAGCGCGACCGGGATGCTTGATGTCCGGAATCCTTGGGGAACCGCCAGCGGGCAGTATTGGGACACGACGTTCGAGGTCAGCCTTACGACCCTCCTGGCTGACGGCGACACCATCAGCGTTGACAACGTGGGGGCGTCATCCGCGCCGTCCGCGCCCGTTCTGCTCGCGCAGACGGCAAACCAGACCGAAACCGTCGGCAAGGCGTTTTCCTTCGCGGTGGCGGCCGGGACGTTCATCGACCCGAACAACTCGGCTTTGACGTACTCGGCGACCCTGGCCAACGGCGGCGCCCTGCCGTCCTGGCTGCAATTCAACGCCGCCACCGATACGTTCAGCGGGACGCCGACCGCCGCAGGGACCACCTCCGTCACGGTAAAGGCCACCGATTCGTATGGCCTCTCCACATCCGAGACCTTCTCATTCGTCGCGGCGACGCCTGCCGCCCCCGTTCTTGCTGCCCAGACGGCAAACCAGACCGAGAGCGTTGGCAAGGCGTTTTCCTTCACGGTGGCGGCCGGGACCTTCCGCGACCCGAACAGCTCCGCATTGACCTACTCGGCAACCCAGGCCAGCGGCACCGCCCTGCCGTCCTGGCTGCAATTCAACGCCGCGACCGATACGTTCAGCGGAACGCCGACCGCCGCCGGCGTGACCTCGGTCACGCTCAAGGCGGTGGACACCTACGGATTGTCCGTGTCCGAGACGTTCTCCTTCACCGCCGTGGCGCCATCGGGACCGGTGCTCTCGAACCAGACCGCCAGCCAGACCTGGACCATCGGTCAGCCGGTCAGCTTCACCCTGGCGGCGAATACCTTCTCCGACACGAAAGCCATGTCCTATAGCGCGTTCCAGCTCCTGAACACGGGGGATGTCCTGGCGACCGGTTGGCTGCGTTTCAATTCCGCCACGGATACCTTCAGCGGAACGGTGGCGAGCAATGAGCACGGCACCTTGCACCTGGGCGTAACCGCCATGGACTCGACCGGCGCCAATGTCACCGACTATTTCAACGTCTCGTTTAAAAACCAACAGGGCGTTGTGGTCTCCGCGATGGCGAACGACAATGGGTCGGCTGCACCTGCCAATCCGGCGCTGTTTGGCGGCGTCTCTCCCCTGCAAGGAACCGCCCCGTCGCTGGCACTGGTGGACAGCACGGGCTTGGGAAATAGCGGCCTAAGCTCCGTGGCGCTCCTCAACCCAAACAATCAGAATAACCAGCCGACTCTCCTTGTTTCCCAAGCATAATCAGGATGGCGAAGAACACGGTAAAGGGGATGGTGGCGACGACCTTCTGCACCGCGTCAGCGCGGCTCGGCATCGATCAAGCCACGCTTCAGATCGAGCGGGGAGGCGGTGATTGCCGTCTCTCCCAAATCCACAGCGTTCGATTTTGAGCTCTGACATCGGTGGAAAAGGAAGACCCTATCGCCACCGAGGCTGGACATCATCAGTCCCGACAAAACAGGGGGCTTCTCTGGTGATAGAAGGGAAGGCTGATCGGCCATCGAAGCCGCGACAACCTTGTTCTTGCCGTTCCGCTTGGCTTCAAGCATCAGACGGGCGGCGTGGTCTATGACAGCGGCAACGCCATCGCCACCCGTCGCCACCGTCACCATGCCAATATCCATTGCGGCTGTTCTTTGGCCGGGGGGTGATTGGATCCGCGCGGGGAGGCCCTCGGCCCGATCGCCGAATGGATGTGACGAATGTGCTCCCGATTAGCGATTCGTCGTTCCGCCGGGCGTGTCCGCCGACTGGGCTCCATCGGTGAGGTGGAGGTCGCGTTCGCTGACCAGACAGGCCTTCGTGCCGGTTCCGCGCCCGCCCAGCGGCTCGACCACCGCCTGAACCATGCAGCGTTGGGAGCAAACCTCGGCACAGACCTGCATCTGGTTCTGCCATTGCTCGTCGGCACCGACAGCCACATAGCCCTTCATGGCCTTGATCTCCGCCTCGGAGTACCGCCCGCCCAACGCCTTGGCGTAGTCGGCCTTCATGCGGTCCGCCGAAATATCCGAGCAGCCGCAATTGGCGACCAGCCCCATGAAGCGTCCCATGCGGGTGTAATGCGCCGGCTGATCCGGTGGTGGCAAGGCACATCCCACCAGCAGCAATACGGCAAGGGCGGCGATAATTCTCATGGCACACCTCGCATCCGATCACACATCCCGTTGCCGTCATTATAGGCCTGAACATCCCTCTCCGTCATTCGCCGTCATTCGCCCCAAGCCGCCGAAAATGGATGGTGCAATGGATGGATCAAATCTCATTGTCGCCTTGGAAGGCGCTATTTTGCTAGGGGAATGGCGGAGGAGGAGCCCACCCTACTTGAGTTGGCTGGCCACGGCTTGTTATTCGCCGATGTCCGCCTCAATTCGCTGCCCACCGATTGTTTTAGGCGCACCTTAGGCACACGAGGCACGGCTTTGCCCTACTGCACCAGAGGTGCGTTTCCATATAACCCCTTGAAAAAGAAAGCCCCTGGTTATGCACCAGGGGCTAAGTCAAACAGGGAGGCTTCACGTCTAGGAGACGTAGGGTCCGAAGACCCGGAACCCAGGCATTGCACCTGGGAACGAGTGAGCGGGGAAAACCCCGCCGGAACTCGTGACCTGCTGCAATGCAGCAAGTCGTGAGTACTGATTTACGGCATGTTGGCGGTCACAACCACTCCAAAAAACAAGGTGGGGGCATGCGCAGACCGCATGACTCGCCCTCACCCCAGCAAATCAGAGGGTTTCAGCGATCTTGGACAGCAGGAAATCGCGGAACACGGTGATGCGCTTGGAGTTGCGCAGCTCCTCCGGATAGACGAAGTAGGCGTCGATCTTCGGCCCCTTCAGCTCCGGCAGGATATGGACCAGGGTATCGGTCTCGCTGCTGAGATAGTCGGGCATGGCGGCGATGCCGAGCCCGCTTTTGACGGCGCGGTAGATGCCGTAGATGTTGTTGACCTCCAGCACCGGTCGGCGCGGCCGGTCCGGCGAGGCCCCGGCCTCCAGCAGCCAGTTGACGTTGGAGACCGGCGCCGACACGCGGGTGTCGTCGCCGTAGACGATGATGCGGTGGTTGTCGAGGTCGTCGGGCGACGTGGGCATGCCGTGCTTTTCCAGATAGGCCGGCGCGGCATAGACGCTGTAATTCATGGACAGCAGATGACGCTGCACCAGGTCGGGCTGGCGCGGCGGCATCATGCGGATGGCGATGTCGGCCTCGCGCATGGCCAGGTCCAGCTCGCCGTCGAACAGCACCATGGTCACCGCGATGTCGGGGAAGCGGTCGAGGAAGTCCTTGATCCGAGGGGTCAGCCACAGCGACCCGAAGGCCACGGTGGTGGTGATCTTGAGCGGACCTTGCGCCCGCTCGCGGCTTTCGGTCAGCAGCGCCTCGGTCATGGCCAGCCGGGAGAACACGTCGCGGGCGGTCTGGTACAACAGCTCGCCCTGCTCGGTCAGAATCAGCCCGCGCGCATGCCGGTGGAACAGCGGCAGGTTGAGGCTCTCCTCCAGTGCGCTGATCTGACGACTGACGGCCGATTGACTGAGGTTGAGAACCTCACCCGCATGGGTGAAGCTGCCGGCCTCGGCAACCGCGTGGAAGACCCTAAGCTTGTCCCAATCCATAACGCTGAGAAGGCTCATCCCCAAGGAGGCGGTTCGTTCCGCCCTTATACCTTTGGCACAATACTGTGCCGGAACTTATCCCATATGTCCATGCGCGGTAAGAAAGCGCTCGGCCTCCAGCGCCGCCATGCAGCCGGTGCCGGCCGCCGTGACCGCCTGGCGGTAGATCTTGTCCTGCACGTCGCCGGCGGCGAACACGCCGGGAATGTTGGTGGTGGTCGCCCCCGGAGGCGTGATCAGGTAGCCCTCGGAATCCATCTCCAGCGCGCCCTTGAACAGCTCGGTGTTGGGCGAGTGGCCGATGGCGACGAACACGCCGTCCACCGCCAGCTGGGACAGCGCCCCGGTCTTGACGTTCTTCAGCCGCACCCCGGTCACGCCCGGCGGGTTGTCGTCGCCGACGATCTCGTCGACGACGGAATCCCACACCACAGCGACCTTGGGATTGGCGAACAACCGGTCCTGGGCGATCTTCTCGGCCCGGAACGAGTCGCGCCGGTGAACCAGGGTGACCTTGCTGGCGATGCCGGCGAGGTAGATCGCCTCTTCCACCGCCGAATTGCCGCCGCCGATCACCGCGACGTCCTTGCCCCGGAAGAAGAAGCCGTCGCAGGTGGCGCAGGCCGAGACGCCGAAGCCGGAGAACTTCTTTTCCGACTCGATGCCAAGCCAGCGCGCGGTGGCGCCGGTACAGATGATCACGGTGTCGCCGGAATAGGTGTCGCCCGAATCGCCCACCGCCTGGAACGGCCGCTTGGACAGGTCGATGGAGGTAATCAGGTCGTCC
>CAIYNU010000039.1 GCA_903927615.1 uncultured Rhodospirillales bacterium
CTCCCTCATCCTTCAACTCCTTCATGACATAATCCAAAAGTGATGTTCTCTTAATCAGGGGGGGCGCCAAGCCCGATAACGGCGTCCGACCGGTGGCTTTGATGGATTTATAAGGCTGAACGGTCAGGCCATTCGGCGGCTGGGGCGTGGTTCACCCACCAGGAACCCCTGGCCATAGGCGATGCCCAGGCCGACGGCGCAGGCCAGTTGTTGTTCGGTCTCGATCTTCTCGGCAATCAGTTCGATCGCCCGGTCGGCCAATCGCGCCTGCAACGTCACCACTTGCGCCCGCAATCCCGGATCCACCAGGAAGGCGGCATCGAGCTTGATGAAATGGATTTCCCGGGCCGTCAGGACGTCGAGATCGATGGCGAGTTGTTGGACCTGTCCCAGCGAAAAGCGATAGCCTTGCCGCTTCAAGTCGTCGAGCATGGTCATCACCGCCGGCACTGCGGCGGTGAGGTCGTGCTGATCAAGTTCGAACATCAGCTTGGTGCGCAGGGGTTGGTGATCGACGCCCCGCAGAAACTGGGCGGCAAAGCTGGGGTCCAGCAATGTCATGGGCGAGACGTTGGCGAAAAAGCTGATGGCGTGTTGCCGGCGATCCGTTTCTTTGACCAGTTGTGAAACTTGCTTGAGGAGCAATAAATCAATGGCGGGCAACAGCCGTTCGCACTGGGCGGCCGCCAAATAGCGTTCCGGCGCCAACAGTTGACGGTCGGGCAGGCGGATGCGCGACAGCACCTCATAAAATCGATGCTTGCGTTGGGACAGGCTGACGATCGGCTGAAGGTGAAATTCGATCCGCTGCTCGGCCAGGGCGTCGCGGACGACCATGGCCATGTCGCTTTCCTCGATCGCCGGCTTGGGGGCGGCCGAACCGGTGCGACGGGGCGTCGACGGAACGGTCGGCGACGGAACCGTTGGCGGTGGCGCGGCCTGCGGTGGCGCGGTTGGCGGGACCGGAAGGGGCTCGGCTGCGGCGGGGATCGGACCGGCCCTGCCGGGGTCGTCCCGGTGGCGCGTCAGTAGGTCCACCAGATCTTCGTAGCCCTGGCGCATGCGGGTCAGGCGATCGGTCAACCGGGCCAGCGCGGCATGCCGCGCCATGATTTCGTGAACCAGTCCCCCGGTCAACAGAAGGACGGCGCCCGTCAGCGCCATCGTCACGCTATCGGTTTCGGGGCGCAGCACCGCCAGCAAGAGGATGGCGACCGCCGCCACCGCGACGGTCCCGAGGATATAAAGCGTCAGTCCCCACCGGCGAACAGACATGGGACCATCACGCCGCGGGATTGGATGACGGCTTGGCCGCGGCTTCGGCCGGCCAGGGGAGGTAGGCGAGCAGCCACGGTGCCAGCACCTCGCTGTACGGGATCAGCAGCAGCATCATCCAAACGGCGGTGTGACCGGTGCGTGCAACCACCAGGCCGGCGAAGACCAGCCTCGCGACAACCAAAGCGATGAGCAGGAAATACCCCTGAGGCGCCGGGACATGAAACAGCGCGGTGTAGGGGTATTCGTACCAGGCCAACAGCGCCGTCATGGACATCATCCTTCGGTCTTGGGGCTTGGTTTGGGCCGTCGCGGAATTTTCGGCCAGTGGCTCAGACACAGCGCCGCCGCCGCCGCGGCCAGACCCACCAGCGGAATCACAACCAGCAGCGCGATGGCGGGACAGGCGCCTGTCCGGCGGCAGATGCGCCAGACCGGCCAAACCGCCAGCAGATTGAACACCAGCGTCCCGAATCCGGGTGTCCGGATCGCCTCCAGGACCGTCGATTCCATACCACCCCGTCCATCCGTCCACCGTGTGCCGGCGCCCGATGCGCGGGGCAGTGTAGCCCCATGGTTTTGTCCATTTCCATGGATTTCCGGATTTCCCGTGCTCCGGCGGGTGATCAGGCGATCACCGCCCGATGGCCGATGGCTTTGGCCGGCGCCGCCGGTTTGACCCAGCCCCGGGCTCCGGCCTGAAATCCCAGGCCGCCGGAGAAGCCGACCGCTTCCAGGCTTTTGCCGAAAACCCCCAGCAATTCGGTGCGCAGTGGGCCGGGTAACGGGTGCAGGCTGCGCAGAATCAGGTCGAAACGCTTGGACTTCGCCCGCACCAGGCCGTCAAGCTGAAGGGCGCCGAGGCGGCTGAGGTCCAGGTCGAGCAGGAAGCGTTGGCTGCGTTCCTGGGCGCCGCCGTCGCGCCCGTCAGGCTCGTCGGTGTCCACGGCCCGAACGTACAGCTCGATTCGCTGGATCATGCCGGCGTCCAGCATCGGGATGGCCAGGGGCCGCCAGCCCCCCGGCGGGGTATCGTCGGCCTGGCGGGCCTGGGTCCGGAACTCTTTGTCGAGTTGGGTCAGCAGGTCGCGGCGGCCGGCCTTTTCCAGTGCCGCGGTGGTTTCGGCGCCCAGCCATCCCCGGGCATCGCCGCGGCGGACGGCATCCAGGGCGAAGGTCAGGGCCGCGGCCAACCGGCGGTTGGGTTGAGGCAGCGTCGCCACCAGGGTCGCTTGGGCCAGGCCGCCCTCTTGTCCGGTCAGAATCGCCAGAGCTTCGCGGACCGGTGCCCAGGCTTGGGGGCCGGGGCCGGAGCCGGCGGCGGCCGGCGGCGGCCGGTCGGCGAAAAGCCGGCGGGGATCGCTGAGTTCGACCGTCAGGGTTTTGCCCGGAGCCAGGGCCGCCGCGGTGGAGAGCGCAAGGGTTCCGACCGGGGTCGTCAGAATCGGCTGACCGCCGCTGGTGGTGCCGGTAATGGTGCCCGTCACCATCACCAGGCCGGTCTTGCCCGGGCTCGGGGCCTGCGGCGCCAGGGGTTCCGAGGCGGTTCCGAGCGGCGCCTCGGCCGTCGGCGGGTGTGGCGGTCCGGACAGGTCGGGGGCCGTGCCGGTACCGGTCACAGTCTGAAGTACGGCCGGCGGAACGCCCGCGGGCGGCAGTGCGGCCGGGGCGGCGGCGGACAGGATGCGTACCGCCACCGTGGTGCCGGGGACCAGTTGCGGGGCTTCGGCCGTAACGGTTCCCGTGCCGGTTCGGCCTCCGGGCGATGGCAAAACCTGTCCCGGGATCACGGTTCCCGGCAATAGCGACGGAGGAACCGTCCCGGTGCCCGAGAGGGCGGCTTGGGCGAGCGAACCCAGGGTGGTCGTGACCGCCGGCTCCCCGGCCATGGTCGGGAACGGCAGCAGGGCGGCCGGGGCCGATCCCGCACCGGCAGTTGTCGGCGGCGCCGTAACGAAAGCATTGGCGGTGGTGGGCGGACGTCCGGCGCTGATCTGGAGCGTCACCGGCGTCTCGGCGGGCAGGGGGACCGTGGTGTTGAATGCCACCGGTCCGGCTTGGGTCCTGAGAACGGTGGTGCCGTCCGGGCTTTGAGCGGTGACGGTCCCCGACAGCAGGACCGGCCGGGTCAGCAGACTCAGTCGATCGGGCAACTGGCTGAGCGTCACCTGTCCCAGTGCGGCGGCGGTTGTCTCGGCGGCGGCGGCCACCGGGATGCCGGTCGAGAGCGGCGCGCCAATGTCCGACATGGCATCCCCTCCAGCGGGTGGTTCAGGACGACGACAGGCTGTACGCCACCGCTTCCACATCCCGGGCGGCATCGCACGAGGGCGAGCGGATCAGGAGCGGCATCTGATGGCGAATGGCCTCACGAACCTTGAGGTCGCGGCGGACGATGCCGGCCAAAGGCGGCGTGAATTTGAGGAAATTCTGACACGCCTTCAGGATAATCCCATAGGTTCTCTCGCCTTCGCGGGTGTTTTGGGCAAGGTTCACGACGATTCGGACGTCGGCATTGGGATTGGCGGCGCGCGTGACTTTGATGAAGGCGTAAGCGTCGGTGATCGAGGTTGGCTCGTCGGTCGTAACCACCAGGGTGACGCGGGCGTGTCCGGCCAGTTGCCGGACCACCCGGTCGATGCCCGCGCCCATGTCCATGACCACGCAATCGTAACTGCGCGCCATGTCGAGCAGGTCGTTGCGCAGGGCATTCAGTTGCTGGCTGGCCAATGTCGCGAGACTGCCGGAGCCCGAGCGGCCGGCGATGACATCGAAGCCGCCCTCGGGGAAGTGCTCGGCCGCACGCACCAGCGTGATCGTGCCGGCGATCACTTCGCCAAGATCATGCTCGGGCGTGAGGCCAAGCTGGATATCGACGTTGGCCAGGCCCAGGTCACCGTCGAACAGCAGCGTCCGACGGCCAATCCGCGCCATGGCGTGGCTCAGGGTAATGGAAAACCACGTCTTGCCCACGCCACCCTTGCCGCTGGCCACCGCCACGACATTGTGGCCACGCACCGGCTTTGGCTGTTCGGTCATATCGGTTCACTCGCGTTTGGCGTCCGCCCGGTTCTGGCGTCTGGTATCGGGTGGGCGTCCGGTATCGGGCGGTCGTTCGATCCCCGGATCAAACGACGGGTCATAGCCATCTCCTGATCATGTCCGCTGTGATCATGAATGGGTTCCGGTTTGCCGGGATGTCCGGGGGCCCCGCTCCTGATCCGGCATCATCAGCCGGGCAAGCAATTCGGAATTGAGCGGCGCCAGACCATTGGCAACTCTGGGAGTGTTGCTCATATCGGAAAAATCGAGTTGCGACTCATACACCGCGGCCAGCATGCTGCCGAACCGTCGGGTCAGATCCAGCCGGGTGACCAGGATACGCCGAACGCCCATGGCCCGAAACAGGGTGCTCATTTCGGTCGCCTCGACCGCATCGATGCCGGCCGGCAAGACCAGCACCGGTTCGACCGGATTGGCGGCCAGCAGGCAGCGCAGTTCCGCCATATCCTCGGCATTGAAAGGGTTCCGGCCGGCGCTGTCGATGACGATCTGTTCGACGCCCTGGTTCACGTCGATGGCATCGGCCAGGGCCGCCGGGTCTTCGACGGTGACCAGCCGAAGCTTCATCAGGCGGGTAAAGGCTGCAAGCTGTTCAACGCCGCCGGCCCGCACGGTGTCGGTGGTGATGATGCCGATCGAGCGATTGCCGAAGACCGCCCGGGCTGCCAACTTGGCCACCGCCAGGGTTTTGCCCACGCCGGGCGGCCCGACCAGCATCAGGGGCCGCTCGAACCGGCCCTCGCCCAGCGGGTGAAAGGTGAACACCGAGTCGAGAGCGGCGCCCAGCGCCTTCACCGGGTCGTCGGTGTCGAGACCGACGATGGCGTTCACCATTTTTTCCGCGATGGCGGCCGGTGTGCCGTGACGGTGGAGGGCATCGGTCACTTCCTGGGCAACATCGACCGCGTCCTCGGCGGGTTGGGAGGTGCGCATTCGCCCGCCCCGGGCGGACGGCATCCGGGGGTTATCATCCTCCTCGATGGCGGCAGTGAGCCGGACCCCGCCATCCTCCTCCCGGGTCGCCACGATAATGGCGTCGCCG
Organism: uncultured Rhodospirillales bacterium; assembly: GCA_903927615.1. Taxonomy (GTDB): domain Bacteria; phylum Pseudomonadota; class Alphaproteobacteria; order Azospirillales; family Azospirillaceae; genus BOG-933. Next base: position 5,381 of record CAIYNU010000039.1, read on the forward strand.
CCCAGCGACACGCGGACCATCCGCATGGCCTCGGCAACGGACTTGGCATAAAAGGACTTCAGGCGCACGGTGGCCGACCCCCGGTCAGGCCGATGCCCGACATCGCCGTCACCATCACCGCCACCGCAAGGCGCAAGCCATCACCCCAGGCGCGCGGCCCGGTTACCGGCCACGGCGGGCACAGGGGCTGGGCGATTGTGGCACCATCCATCGCAGCCGTCATATCTGACCCAGAGTCTTGATCTTGGCTTTGGGGTGAATTTCGTTCTGGGACATCACCGTGGTCGTTGGGCGGAAGCGTTCGATGATCGAGCGGACATAGGGCCTGATGGCCGGACTGGTCAGCAGCACCGGCGCCTCCCCCATCATGGCATGCCGCTCGAAGGTCTGGCGCACCACCGTGATGAATTGTTGCAGTTGTGAGGGGGCCATAGCAAGCTGGCGATCATCGCCTTCACCGACCAGCGACTCGGCAAAGGCGTGTTCCCAGTCGGGCGACAGCGTGACCAGCGGGATGAAGCCCAACTCGTTGGTGTTGGCGTCGGAGATTTGGCGTCCGAGTCGCGAGCGGACATGCTCGGTGATCTGGGTAATATTGCGGGTCTGGGTGCAGGCCTCGGAGATCCCCTCCAGAATGCCGGCCATATCGCGCACCGAGACCCGCTCACCCAGCAGATTCTGAATGACCCGCTGGAGTCCGCCCAGGGTGATCTGCGCCGGGATCACGTCGGCGATGAGCTTCTGGTGGCTCCGGTCCATTTCGTCGAGGAGCTTTTGGGTTTCGGTGTAGGACAACAACTCGGCCATGTTGTCCTTGATGACCTCGGTCAGGTGGGTGGTGATGACCGTCGACGGGTCGACCACGGTATAACCGCGGAACAGGGCTTCTTCCCGATACGTTGGCTCGACCCAGATCGCCGGCAGACCGAAGGTGGGTTCCACGGTCTGCTCGCCGGGCAGGCTCATGGCATCGCCGCGCGGGTCCATCACCAGCAGCATGGCGGGGCGGATGTCGCCCCGCCCGGCTTCGATCTCTTTGACCCGAATCACATAGGTGTTGGGGGCCAACTGAAGATTATCCTGAATGCGCACCGCCGGCATGATGAAGCCGATTTCATTGGCGATCTGGCGCCGCAGGCCGCGAATCTGGTCGGTCAGCCGGTGGCTGCCCGGCGGCGGCTGGTTGATCAGCACCAGCAGGCCGTAACCCAACTCCAGCCGGATCAGGTCCAGCGCCAGGGCGGTGGAAATCGGTTCATCGGCGACCGGCGCGGCCTGGGCCTCCTGGGCTTCGGTGGCGGCGCGCTCGTCTTCGGCCGCCTTGCGCTTGCGCGGCAGGGACCAGGCGGCATAGCCGGCGGCGGCGGCCAGGCACAGGAACGGTAACGGCGGCATGCCGGGCAACATCGCCAGCGCGACCAGCAGGGTCGCGGTCAGGCCGAAGGCGGCGGGGTAGGCCCCGAGCTGTTGTCCCAGGACCTTGTCGGTGGAGCCCGAGACGCCGGCCTTGGTCACCAGCAGGCCCGCCGAGATCGAGATGATCAGGGCCGGAACCTGAGAGACCAGTCCATCGCCGATGGTCAGCCTGACGAAAGTGTCCGCGGCTTGCATGAACGGCATGTCGTGGCGGACGGTGCCGATGATGATGCCGCCGATGATGTTGATGGCGATGATGGCCATGCCGGCGACGGCGTCGCCCTTGACGAATTTGGATGCGCCATCCATCGAGCCGAAGAACGCGGATTCGTCCTCCAACTCCTTACGCCGCTTTCGGGCCGTCGCCTCGTCGATCAGGCCCGACGACATGTCGGCGTCGATGGCCATCTGCTTGCCGGGCATGGCGTCCAGGGTAAAACGGGCCGCGACTTCGGCGATACGGCCCGAGCCGGCCAGGATGACTTTGAAATTAACCAGCGTGATGATGCCGAAGACGATGATGCCGATCACGAAGTCGCCGCTCATGACGAAGCTGGCGAAGGCCTCGATGACGTGGCCGGCGGCGTCGGTGCCTTCGTGACCATGGGACAGAATCAGGCGCGTCGAGGCCAGATTGAGCGAGAGCCGAAGCAGGGTGGTGATCAGCAGCACCGTCGGATAGGAACTGAAATCCGTCGGCTTCTGCATGAACAGCACGACCATCAGGATCATGACCGCGCAGGTGATCGACAGCGACAGCGAGATATCCAACATCCAGGTCGGCATCGGCAGGATGAGGACGACGATAATCGTCACCACCCCCAACGACAGGCCGATATCGCCCCGCTTGAGCAGGCCTTGGGCCGTCGTCAGCAAGTCGGAGGCGAACCCCGGCCCAACGTCGGAGTCACCGCCTTTTGGTGTCTGTTCCGTCAATGCCATGACTGCCGCTCGTCAATTCAGGTTGGCTCGGGTTGGCGCCGGCCTTTCCGGTTTCAGTGCCCCGCGCTCGCGTTCTCGGCGAAGAGCGGGTGCCAGGCGCTTCGAGTCATCCTAGTATAAGGAGCTTAGAACAGATGACGGCCGAGCGGAATCGCTGTCTTGGGTTCCGTCTCGGGTTCTGTCCAGGCTTCCAAGGGCTGTAGGCTCCCTTGGGTAGGGTTCAGCGGAGTCCCCCGAAGCACAGGGCGATGGTTCCGGTTCGGGCTGACCTGAAGCATAGCTGACCAATGCATATTGTCATTTTTCAACCAAACGTCTACGCTGGAAAGTTGACGGGGTGGCGGATCGCGTAAGGGTGGGGATCGCGTAAAGGTTGAGCGTAGCGACCGGAGGGAAGTGAGATGTCCGTTTCCGGAATCGGCGGGACTGGAGCCCTGGCGAGCACGTCGGTTGCAAGCGCCAGAATCACCACCGGGACCACCGCGGCCGGCAAGCCGCTGAGTGCCCAGGACCAGGCGCAGATGGACGCGCTGAAGAAGCGCGATAGCGAGGTCAAAGCCCACGAGAAGGCCCATCAAACGGCCGGTGGGACCTATGCCGGAGCGGCGACCTACACCTATCAGCAGGGGCCGGACGGCAAGAAATACGCGGTCGGCGGTGAGGTGTCGATTGATGCGAGCCCGATTCGCAATGATCCCAAGGCCACCATCACCAAAATGCAGACGGTGGAGCGAGCGGCGCTGGCGCCGGCTCAACCGTCGTCCCAGGATATGCATGTCGCTGCCGAGGCGGCGAACGCGATCAGTCAGGCCCAGACCGACGCGGCCAAGGCCGCAAGCACCGGGTCATCGGGCGGAGCGGGATCCTCTTCTGGCCAGGGGCAAACCCAGGGCGCATCCGATATCGCCGGCACCACGGCGACGGCGGTCGTGGCTCAAGACGGCGGTGGCACGAGTCTGCGGGCCTTGCTTGCCCGCGGCATCGCGGCTTACGGAGCCGCCGCCGGATTGGCTGGCGGTGGGGCCTTGTCTTCGCAGTTTGCGGCAATTGTCTAGCGCGGTCCGTCCAGGGGCACGTCCCGCAGAAGGCCGACCCCGATGACCGATTCGGATTCTCTGTATCACCGGCTGTTCTCCCATCCGCTCATGATCGAGGGGCTGGTGCGGGAGTTTGTGCCGGAGGTTCTGGCGGTGGGCGTTGACTTTGCCCGGATGGAACGGGTTCCGGCCAAGTTTCACAGCCGCACCGGCCGGCGTCGCGAGAGCGACGTGATCTGGCGTCTGCCGACCGCCTTGGGCGTTGACGTTTATTTGTACCTGCTGTTGGAATTCCAGTCGCAAATCGACTGGTGGATGGCGGTCCGGATTCAGGTTTATGTCGGGTTGTTGTGGCAGCAACTGATCGACGAACGCACGCTCAAGC
>CAIYNU010000040.1 GCA_903927615.1 uncultured Rhodospirillales bacterium
ATTAAAAAGCCCGCCTCACGGGTCCGGAACCAAGTCCCCCAATTCGGCCAGCAGCGGCTGAAGGTACGGTCGATACCGGCGCCAACGGCCGATCGAGCCGCGAAACAGCGGTTGCCGGACCTGAACCGCGCTGGCGGTCAGGATCGCCCGCCGGGTCTCGTGGAACGACAGGCAACGCGAGTCCCAAGGCAGACCGCACGACCCGATCAGACGCCGGGCCTGGGTCTCCAGATCGTCCACCAACGCCTCGTAGCGGACCTCGATCAGGCTGTCCGGGGGCAGCACCCGGCGCCAATGGGCCATCAGCGCGTGGTACCAGCGGTAGTAGCGGCCCAATTCGGCCAGATCGAAGCTGAACTCCTGCGCTTCGGTGAACAGTTTGGAAAAACACGAGACGCAGGTGTCCACCGGGTCGCGCACCGTGTGAATGATCCGGGCTTCGGGCAGAATCAGGCGGATCAGGCCGATCAGCATGAAATTGTCCGGCATCTTGTCGGTGATCCGGGTCCGGCCGGGGGGCAGCGCCGGCAACCGGGCCAGGTAGGCGCGCCCGAGTCGCCCCAGGGCCGCGCGGTCCAAGCGCCCCAGATAGTCCGGAAACGGCGCCTCCGGCTGGTCCGGGCCAAGCCCGAATTTCGCGACCTCGGCCAGGTCGGTCAGTTCGCCCGCGCCAAGAACCTGGGGGTGACTGGCCAGAATCTGCTCGACCAGGGTACTGCCCGACCGCGGCATCCCCACCACGAACACCGGCACCGACGACGGGTCGCCGCCGCCCCGGCAGCGATCGAACAGGCCGGCCTCGAAGACCGCCGCCATACGGGAAAACTGCGCGCGCAGGGCGGCTTCGTCATACGCCAACAGACGGCGGCGGGCGGCGTTGCCGGCCAGGAAGTGCCCGAACGCCCGGGCATGCTCGCCGACATCCTCCAGGGCCTTGCCCAGGGCGAAATGAAGGTGGACGGCCTGGCCCGACGACAGACCATCGGCGTCTGCCGCCAGGGCCTCCAGCGCAGCCAGTTCGGGATCGCCCGGCCTGAAGCGTCTGACCTCGGACTGATTGAAGTGGGCCTCGACATACTCCGGCTTGAGCACCAGCGCCTGACGGTAACAGGCCGCGGCCTCGTCCAGACGGCCCAGCCGGAACAACGCCACGCCCAGATTATTCAAGGTCTCGGCATCCGCCGGCCGCAGCGCCAGCGCCTGCCCGAACGCCCCTGCGGCCTCCTCCAAACGGTCCAGATGCAAGAGCGCGATGCCGAGATTGTGGTATGCCGCGGCATCCCCGGGACACAGCACCACCACCTGCCGATAGCAATCCGCCGCCGCCGCCCGCAACAGAACACCGCGCCGATCCGCCCGGCCCTGATCCGCCTGTTTCATCAGGGCGTTGCCAAGAGTCCGGTGAATCCCGGGATGATTCGGATCGAGCGTCAACGCCCGGCGCAGCCCTGTCACCGCCTCGTCGAGTCGGTCCATTTGGACCAACGCAACGGCCAGATTCATCAGCACCCCGGCGTCGTCCGGCTTCAACGCCAGGGCCCGCCGGTAGCAGGCCAGCGCCTCCTCCAACCGGTTCATCCGACCGGCAATGGCCCCCAGATTCCGGTACCCGTCCACCATGTCCGGTGCCAAAGCCAAGGCTCGCCGCGTGCTGGCATGGGCGTCCTCCAACCGGCCTTGTTGGAGCAACACGACACCGAGATTCAGATGGGCCTCGGCCTGGTCCGGCTTCAGCGCCACCGCCTGCCGGAAATGAACCGCCGCCTGATCCAACCGGCCCTGGGCGAACCGGACATTGCCCTGGTTCAGATGCGCGTCGGCATCCTCCGGGACCAGGATCAACGCCTGCCCAAAGGCGGCGGCCGCCTCTTCAAGCCGGCCCTGCCGGTGCAAAATCACCCCCAGGTTGTTATGGGCTTCGGCATAGGCCGGATCAAGCGCCAAGGCCTTGCGATATTGGGCCATGGCGTGATCCAGCCGCCCCGCTTCGGCCTGCCGGTTGCCCATCCCCAGGTAGGCTGCCGGACTGCCGCGTCTGGCGGTCGCTCGCGGCCCGCTCCGGTTCACATCATCGGCCAATTGACAACACTCATCTCAAGAACCGGTCCAGGACCGTTGTGGTCGGGGCGGGAGCAGCGCCCCACAGGCCCCCCGGATCGGCCTGTCCCGGGAGCGCCGGCATGGTGCCCGCCCGGGCTTGTTGCAGCAAGATTAAAAAGCCCGCCTCACGGGTCCGGAACCAAGTCCCCCAATTCGGCCAGCAGCGGCTGAAGGTACGGTCGATACCGGCGCCAACGGCCGATCGAGCCGCGAAACAGCGGTTGCCGGACCTGAACCGCGCTGGCGGTCAG
>CAIYNU010000041.1 GCA_903927615.1 uncultured Rhodospirillales bacterium
CGTTGCTCCAGGCGGTGAGCACCGAAGGATTGTCGGCAAGGCAGATAACTTTCAGCGCCCGGCGTTCGATCAGAAAGCGCCCGACCAACTCGCCGGTAATGTGCATGGCGTCGGCCGCCGAGCCGCCATTGCCGCACACCAGCAGCGGCTTGCCGGCGGCCAAGGCCCGCACCACCACCTGGACCACGGCGTTCATCGCGCCGTCGTCCACGAACTGCGCCGTCTTCTCGATCAGGGCGATGGTTTCGTTCAGGTAGGAACTGAGGCTCATGTCATCGCTTTCCGGACCGGCACCCACGGCCCGGCCGCTTCAACCCACTCAGGCCCAGGCGGGGGTAACCCAAGACAACGGTCCCGGGACAGGCGAGGCCCCGGTTACCGCTGCGCCGCCGCAGTATCCGCGAAACCGCAAGCCGGCGCAATGGGTTGAACGATGCCGCGCCCGGAGCCGATCCTGTGCCCCCGAAGACGGCGGGGACGCCATCGGAGCCAATCGAACATTTCCGGAAGATAGACCTTGTCAATTAGAACAGATTAGGCACAATAGCCCCCGTTGCGCGCCTGCCGGGCGTATGACAGAAACAAGGGGAAGGTTGATGGCAACCGCACCGTCGCGACAGGTGGATAAAGAACCGATGGACAAACAGAAGGCACTCGACGCCGCACTCAGCCAAATTGAACGTGCCTTTGGCAAGGGCTCGATCATGAAGCTTGGGGCCCACGCGGCCCAGGTCGAGACCGAAGTGGTGTCGACCGGTTCGCTCGCCCTGGACATCGCGCTGGGCATCGGCGGATTGCCCCGTGGCCGGATCATCGAAATCTACGGTCCTGAAAGTTCGGGCAAAACCACCCTGGCGCTCCACGCCATCGCCGAGGCCCAGAAGAACGGCGGCACCTGCGCCTTTATTGACGCCGAACACGCGCTGGATCCCGGCTATGCCCGCAAGCTGGGGGTCAATATCGACGAGGTGCTGATTTCCCAGCCCGACGCCGGCGAGCAGGCGCTGGAGATTGCCGACACGCTGGTGCGGTCGGGGGCCATCGATATTCTGGTGGTGGACAGCGTCGCGGCACTGGTGCCCCGGGCTGAACTGGAAGGCGAGATGGGCGACAGTCATGTCGGCCTGCACGCCCGGTTGATGAGCCAGGCGCTGCGCAAGCTGACCGGTTCGATCTCGCGCTCGCGCACCATGGTCATCTTCATCAACCAGATTCGCCTGAAGATCGGTGTGATGTTCGGCAATCCGGAAACCACCACCGGCGGCAACGCCCTGAAGTTTTACGCCTCGATCCGGCTCGACATCCGGCGGACCGGCGCGATCAAGGACCGTGACACGGTGGTCGGCAATCAGACCCGGGTCAAGGTGGTGAAAAACAAACTCGCACCGCCATTCCGGGTGGTCGAGTTCGATATCATGTATGGCGAGGGCATCTCCAAGGTCGGTGAACTGCTGGACTTGGGCATCCAGGCCGGCGTGGTCGACAAGTCCGGCGCCTGGTTTTCCACCGAAGGCACCCGGATCGGCCAGGGACGGGAGAATGCCAAGACCTTTCTGCGCGCCAATCCGGAACTGGCCGAGACCATCGAAAAGAAAATCCGCGCCAATGCCGGGTTGGTGGCCAAGGCCATGATCGGGACGCCGGAAAATGATGCGGATGCCAGCAGTCCGGAATGATCATCCGCGGTACGACTTGGTGGGCTCGGCGGATCATCCGCAGACTACGCACGGGGAGATTGCGGCGCTGGTCATCTTGCAAAAGATGGTGAATCGTGAACTACAACCGAGCGCACTTGTGCGCACACAGTAGGAAACAGATCGTGCCATACGCCGAGCCCGGGACCATCGCCACCGCCACCCGCCTCCATCACGAAGGCGTACAGGCCTACCGGCAGGGGCAGACCGCCGCCGCCATCGCCTTGCTGGAGCGTGCCCTGACGGTTTGGCCGGGGTTTGCCGAGGCTCACAACAATCTCGGGGTGCTGCTTCAGGCCGAAAGCCGGCTGGACGAGGCAGCCCGGCGGTTCGAACGGGCGCTGGCGCTCAACCCGGGCTATGCCGAGGCCCACAACAATCTCGGGACGGTGCTCCAGACCGGGGGGCGGCTGGATGAGGCCGTGCTCCAGTTCGAGCAGGCCGTGGCCGCCAACCCGGCCTATCTCGACGCTCTCAACAATTTGGCCATGGCGTTGTTTGCCCTGGACCGCTTCGAGGCTGCCATCAGCCGCTGGTCCCGGGTGCTGGCGCTGGCCCCCGGCCACCGCGGTGCCGAGGTCTGCATCAGCAAGGCCCTCTATGGCCTGTCGATGGCCGATGCCGCCCAGGCCCGCCGGCTGGCGCGCTCGATCCTGGCCGCGCATCCCGACAGCCCGGTGATCCGGCACGGGGTCGCGGGGATCATCGGCGAGGTCACGCCGGAGCGCGCCGAAGCCGGCTATGTCACGGCCCTGTTCGACTTCTTCGCCGGAAACTTCGACGCCGCCCTCGGGCGACTGAACTACAGCCCGCGCACCCTGGTGGCGCTGCTGGCCGGGGAGTGGTCCCCCCGGTCGCCGTCGCCGGACATTCTGGACGCCGGTTGCGGCACCGGTTTGGCCGCGGGTTTCCTGCGACCCCTGGCCGGCACGCTGACCGGCTGTGATCTGTCCCGGCAGATGCTGGAGCGGGCCCGGATCACCGGCCACTACGACCGACTGGTCGAGGCCGAACTGGTGGCGTTCCTGAGCAGCCATCCCGACGGCTTCGACATGGTGGTGGCCGCCGACGTGCTGGTTTATTTCGGCGCGCTGCACCCGGTGTTCGCCGCCGTCCGCACGGCTCTGCGGCCCGGCGGGCTGTTCGCCTGTTCGATGGAAGCCGCCGACGATGTTTCCGGGGCCTCCGGGGCCGACGCCGGTTTCATCCTGACCAGCGGCGGCCGTTACAAGCACACCAGCCGCTATGTGCGGGCGGTGGCGGCCGACACCGGCTTTGACGTCCGCCAGCTGCTCCCCGAGACCCAGCGGTGGGAAATCGGCCAGCCGGTGCCCGGCCTGAAGCTGGTCGCCAGGAAGGAATAATCGTGGTTCATGAACGTATTGCGGGCCGGATGCCCGGTAATGCCGCCGGTTACGGCTTTGGCGGCGCCCCGGTGGTGGAATTGGAGCGGCTGCCTGGGGTGAGCCAACCGGGCGACGTGGTGTTCTACGGCGTCGATACCGAGCTTGGCCGGCGCTTCGGCCAGGGCAATCCCGGCGCCGCTTCCTTTGTACGCCAGCACACCGTCGGCATGATGCCCTGGACCCAGGTGATGGCACCCGGGTGTCACGACATCGGCATCGTCACCGCCGCCGATCCGGGCGTGGCCATGCGCGAGACCACCGCCATCGCGACGTTTCTGGCGAAGCTCGGCCGCCGGCCGGCGCTGATCGGCTGCGACCACACCGCCAGTCTGGCGTCGGTGCTCGGCACCGCCAGCGGCGGCGTCGGCATTCCCACCTATCTTTATTTCGACGCGCATTTGGATCTCGGCCTGCACGACCCGACCCCGGCGGCCGGCCCGGCGCTGCACAACGGCAATTTCGTCGAACGTCTGCGACAGACCGGACAGATTGGCCATGTGGTCAATGTCGGCGCCCGCTGCTGGTCGCGCTTTGCCCCGATCTATCAGGCCCTGCCCCACTTCACCTGCCTTCCCGGTGGCCCGCCCCAGCCCTCGGCGGCGGCGATGATCGAACGCCTGTCCTGGCTGGCCGGCACGCGCCTTTATGTCAGCATCGATGCCGACGTGCTGGATCCGTCGGTGGCCCCCAATGTCTGTTGCCCGGAGCCCTTCGGCCTTTCTGTTGACGACTTGTTCTTGTTATGCTCCTGGCTGGGCCGGTCTTGCACGGTGATCGGCGGCGATCTGTGCGAGGTGGTGCCGTCCACCACCAGCCTGTGTTCGGAACAGGCGCTGATGCGCTGTCTGCATGCGCTTTACCATCCGAGCGCGTGAATTCTCTCCGTTGATGGTCAAGACGCGCGTCTTTTTTTGTTTTTTGTTCCTGTTGATAGACGTTATCGGACCCGATAACGTCAAAGCCGAGCAGCGGTCGCTTGATCATCCTCGCTCGTGTCATGACCGCGACGCTTGATACCCAATGCTCGCCCGGCCACAACAGGACACCCATAATAAGTTCGTGTTGTGGCCCGACGGGCGGGAGACCATCAGGCGGAACACTGGCACTTTAGCTTTCGCTGCGGTACCTTCGCAATTGTCAACGTGAGCAAGGATTGGCCGATGAGCGCCGTTGCCTTCGATACTCTCAAGCTGGCGCGCAAGCTTCGTGACACGGCCGAGATGACCCAAGCCCAAGCGGAAGGCGTTGCCGACGCCTTGGCCGAAGCCATGTCGGGAGCCGAACTGGCCACGAAAACCGATATCGCCGCAGTCAAGACCGATATCGCCGCAGTCAAGACCGATGTTGCCGCGGTCAAGACTGATATAACAGAAGTCAAGGCTGATATCGCCGCAGTCAAGGATGATATCGTAGAACTAAAATCTGATATACTCGCCGTAAAATATGATATAGTATCAGTAAAATCTGATATCGTCATAGTCAAGTCTGACATCGTCGCGGTCAAGGCCGATGTCGCCGCGGTCAAGTCTGACATCGTCGCGGTCAAGGCCGATGTCGCCGCAGTCAAGGCCGATGTCGCCGCAGTCAAAGCTGATATCGTCGCGGTCAAGGCTGATATCGTCGCGGTCAAGGCCGATGTCGCCGCGGTCAAGGCTGAGTTAAAAGCTGATATCGCCACGGTCAAAGCTGAGTTGAAAGCTGATATCGCCACGCTCGATGTTGCACTTCGGGCCGAAATCGCCCATTGCGCCACCAAGGCTGATGTTGCTAACGCCACCACCGAAATTCTCCGATGGGTCTTCGCCGCAGTGGTCAGCCAAATGGCGCTTCTGGTGGCCTTGCTGAAATTCTGGCACTGATCGCCCAAGCAAGAGGCCGTCTCGCCATAAGCGCCCGACCCGACTTTCTGGAATTCGAACCTGTCAGCATCCGATGGATGATCCGAAAGGCGATTCCGCCGCAGTCCGGCAAATCGTACTATCAATTCACGCCGGTTCGTGACAAACTCTTCCTGTCGGGGTCATACCCGACTATGGCGATAAACGGCTTGTGAAATAGGTTTCTCGGACCCGGGGGCGGTACCCGGCGCCTCCACCACCAAGCCTGCAACCGGTATGGCCAGTTGCAGGTTTGGTCGTGGGGGCGAAACAGGCTCGACGGGACTCAGTAAAGACAGGACTTTTGCCCGGCATGATACCGCCGTTATCGGGTCAAAACCTTAGGTGCGAACGATAACATCGTTGCTCCTGCCGAAGTGCGCCTCGCAGCGTAATTAGGCACGGGTTAGCCGGCGGACCTTGGAACAGAAGCGCCGGCACTTTCTGTGCGTCTCACCATCCCCAGACCGAAGTCCTCGGTCGCTTTTCATATGATTGGTCCATGCCCCCAAAACAGAGTCCCGCCTACATTGGCGGTACGATCATCGCCGCAGCCGACACCGTCGTCATCGCCAATCTGGTCAATGCCCGCCGGTCGGTGCTGGCCGCAGCCCAGTTCGACGACGAACAGCCGAGACCGCCGCACCGGCCCCCCGGGCCGCCGTCGCGTTAGGCGCGCACCGTCAAAGGGCCAGTCGGCCCTTTGAGCCCGTGACCTTTTCAGCTCCCGGCCGTCGCCGTTTCCTCAAGAATACGGCGGACCACGATGACGGCCCCGGCCGCCACCTCGGGGGTGAGGTCGTCGCCGAAACCGAAATCCTGGCCTTCGATGCCGTGGACGATCAGTCGTGGCGGCAGGCGGCCCAAGGTGCGGGCGGTGGCAATCGCCTCGGCCAGGCCGAACAGGTGGCTGGAATAGCGGAAGAAGTGCCGGGGCAATTCCGCGGCAACGGCATCCAGCCGATGGAGCGTCCCGGCGGGCGAACCCGATGCGGTGGCATCGACCACGATCACATGACGGGCGTGACCCCAGGCCTCGATCAGCCCGGCCCCCTCGCCGCTATGCTCCAGGACGGACAGGCCGTGCTCGCGCAGGCGATCCACCACCCACGGCCCGACGCCGTCATCCCGACGCCAGCGATTGCCGACACCAATAATCAATAAATCATCGGTCGCTTCGGGAGGGCTCATCTCGATGGCTCCCGGACCGTGGCGGCGGACTGGCCAAACAGAATCGCCTTCGCCTGATCGGTGATGGTGGTTGTGCTGTTGATGGTCTCGGCCAGGGCATAGGCACGCCGAGTCGCGGGACGGTCTTGAATGGTTTCAAACCAGCGTTTGACCTGGGGAAAGTCCTCCAGGGCTTGGCCCTGGCGCTGGTACGGCACGATCCAGGGATAGCAGGCCATGTCGGCGATGGAGTAGTCGCCGGCAAGATACGCCCGTCCGTCCAACCGCCGGTCCAGCACGGCATACAACCGGCCGGTCTCTTTGACGTAGCGGTCGATGGCGTAGGGAATTTTTTCCGGGGCGTACTGGCTGAAATGATGGTTCTGGCCCAGCATCGGTCCCAACCCGGCCATTTGCCAAAACAGCCATTCGGTGACCGCGACCCGGCCGCGCAGATCGGCCGGCAGGAAGCGCCCGGTTTTTTCGGCCAGATAGAGCAGAATCGCCCCCGATTCGAACACCGAAAGGGGTGGTCCGCCGTCGGCCGGCGACCGGTCGACGATCGCGGGGATTCGATTATTGGGCGAAATCGCCAGGAATTCCGGCTTGAACTGGTCGCCCGCCCCGATCTGGACCGGATGAAGGGTATAGGGCAGCCCGGTTTCTTCGAGAAACAGGGTGATCTTGTGACCGTTCGGCGTGGTCCAGTAATAAAGGTCGATCATGGGGTGCCGCCTCATGCTTCCAGGGACTTGGTCCTTGAACCCGACCAAAGGCCCGCGGCCCTTGGAACCCAGGACTCGAGGCACGCTATCACAGAAGCCGGCCGGCGGTTTCAAGGAAATTCGGCGGGGCGGCGGGGTCGAGGTTCGGGGTCTTCGGCAAGACGCTAATCCTTTTGTCGTGCCGCCAAGTCCAATGTCAGGTCTTCATCCCAGAATTCTTGGGATTATCGACAGTTATCGGCACATAGCCCGGGTGATTAAGAAGATACTCCTACATACCGGGGTATTGCCTGATCATGATGGGATATTATACGCAATAATAGTTTTCATTCCTTGACAGTCCGAACGATTCACCGCATGATCGCGTCAAGAACCGGTCCGCCGGGATCATCGGTGGTTTTGACGTGGGGGAAGGAAGTCGGGGCGACCCCCGCTTTGGCCGCAGGGACCGTCACGGCACTGCCGATCAATGAACATGATAATCGCCGATTTCAGTAAAAATAGTTGGTATCCAAGAGATACCAACAGCCTGGACATTCTGACCTTGCCGCATCGGAACCATATGGCGCGGTCCAGGCCGGCTTGATCTTCAAGACTGTGCGAAGGAGGTCGCATGTGAAGACCGATCATTACCGAAAAGCCATTGCCATTTATCTTCGTGGCAAGGCCCTCGACCCCCATGCGGTGACTGCGGCGCTTGGGGTCCACCCCTCGTATTCGCAACAGCGAGGGGAGCCCTGGGGCCCGCCAACCCTGAATTGTTCCGAGCCGGCCCGGTTTGGGCTCTGGAGTTTACGGGTTGAATCCGACTGGGGTTCTGTGTCCGACGGCGTGACGCGACTGTTGGCGGCCCTTCCGGCCGACCGCTCGGTGCTCCGGGACGTGGAGGGTCTGGAAGACCCGTTCCTGGAAATTTTCGTCGCGGGCACGGCCGACGATCAAGGCCGCGGCACCGTCCAATTTGACCTGAGTACCGACACGCTGGCGGCGCTGGCGAGCACCGGCTTACCCGTGACTCTCTGTGTGATCCCGAAATGATCTTGTTATGATCGAGTCCAGGCAAAACAACGGCACGCCCATCACATCAGCAAGGAGATACTTCCATGAACCAGGACGAGTGGATCATTGACGTTTCGCTTTACCTTCGGGGGCCAGGATTGAACCCCGAGACCATGAGCCGGGTGCTGGGCATACCATCAAGGCGGCCCTCCGACGCCGGGCGGGCGCATCCGCGCCCTTGGCTTCGCGCCCATGGGGGCACGCGACCGCCGTCGGCGACCGCAAAGCGCGCAGCCGTGACCCGGACCGGGGTGTGGCGCCTGACCGCGGCGGCCGACTCGTCGGTGATTGCCGATCATGTGGCGGATTTGCTGGCGCGGATTCCCGTCGATCGCGGCCCCCTCGACGCGGTGGACGGGGTTCAGGAGGCCTTCATCGCGATCGCCGTGACGATTCCGGCCGAGGATGATGGCCGGGGGGATTGTGAATTCGACGTTAGCGCCGAACTCATGGCCGGGCTGGCGAGGGTGGGTTTACCGATCCGGGTGACCGTCGATGTGATTAAAAAGTGATCAGAACCGAGCCGTCAACCCGGCGCCGGCGTGGGGGGCGTCCGGCCGGCACCCGGGGCTTGGGGCAAAGACTCTGGTCGCGGAAGGACCAATCCGCTATGCTGCCGACCGCTTGACGGAGGCACCATGGCCGAACAAAAACTCCCGGCGGTTCCGTCTGGGACGTCCGCCGAGGTGGAACGGCTTTATCGCTCGCTCTGCCGCATCCGGCGCGTCGAGGAAGAAATCGTCCGCCTCTATCCCAGCGATGTCATCCGGAGCCCGGTTCATCTGTCCATCGGCCAGGAAGCGGTGTCGGTGGGGGTGATCGACGGGCTCAACCCGGATGACGTGGTGGCGGCCAGCTATCGCAGCCATGCCGCCTACCTGGCCAAGGGCGGCGATCTCAAGGCCATGCTGGCCGAATTGTATGGCCGGAACACCGGCTGCGCCCGGGGTCGGGGCGGCTCCATGCACCTGATCGGCCCCGACTGCCATTTGCTCGGAACCTCGGCGGTGGTCGGGACGCACATTCCGCTGGCGGCGGGTCAGGCGTTGGCCCTGAAACGTGAAGGCCGGGGCCGGGGGGTGGTGGTGTTCTTCGGCGATGGCGCCACCGAGGAAGGCGTGTTCCACGAATCCCTGAATTTCGCCGCGCTGCATCGGTTGCCGCTGCTGTTCGTGTGTGAGAACAATTTTTACGCGATTCACTCGCCTCTTGATGCCCGCTGGGCGACCCGCCGCCTGTGCGAGCGGGTGGCCACCTACGGCATCCCGGCCCACCAGATCGCCGACGGCGATATTTTCCGTATCCGCGACCTGACCACCGAGGCGTTGGCGTTGATGCGTCGGGGCGGGGGACCGACGTTCCTGGAATGTCATACCTATCGTTGGCGCGAGCATGTGGGGCCGGCCGAGGATTTCGAGGCCGGTTATCGCACCCGGGCCGAGGTGCGGCCCTGGCAGGAGAACGACCAGTTGGACGTCCTGGCGCGTCTGGTCGCCCCCCCGGTGCGGGCACGGATCGACCGGGAGATTGCCCTGGAGATCGCCGAGGCCGTGGCCTTCGCCGAAGCCAGCCCGTTTCCCGCCGCCGAGGAGTTGCTGGCCCATGTCTACGCTTCCTGACGGGCCTGCCGGCGGCGGTCGTCTGTTGCGCTACGTGGACGCGCTGGCCGAAGGCATGATCCAGGAAATGGAGCGTGACCCCCGGGTCTTTGTGTTCGGGCTCGACGTCACCGACCACAAGGGTATTCAGGGCTCGACCCTGGGCCTCCGGCAACGCTTCGGGGCCGACCGGGTGTTCGGAACCCCGCTTTCGGAAGACGCCATGACCGGGGTGGCCATCGGCGCGGCCATGGCCGGCCTGCGCCCGATTCATGTCCATATCCGGAACGACTTCCTGATGCTGGCCATGAACCAACTGGTCAACATCGCCGCCAAGACCCACGCCATGTACGGCGGCGCGGTCAACGTGCCCCTGGTGGTCCGGAGCATGATCGGCAAGTCCTGGGGACAGGGCGCCCAGCATTCCCAGGCGCTCCACGCCCTGTTTCTGCATGTCCCCGGTCTCAAGGTGGTCATGCCCAGCAACGCCCATGACGCCAAGGGCGCCCTGATCGCGGCCATTCGCGACGACAATCCGGTGATCTTCATCGAACACCGCCTGCTCTATCCCACCGAAGCCTATGTTCCCGAGGCCCCGTACACGGTGGAACCCGGTCAGGCCCGGGTGAGCGCCGCCGGTGACGACCTGACTCTGGTCGGCATCTCCAACATGGTGGTGGAGTGTCTGCGCGCCCGGGAACTGCTGGCCGAAACCGGCCTTTATGCCGAGGTCATCGACCCGATCTGGCTGGAGCCGCTGGACATCGACACCATCCTGGCCTCGGCCCGGCGGACCCGCCGCCTGCTGGTGGCCGACAATGCCTGGACCCGCTGCGGCGTCGGTGCCGAGATCATCGCCGCGGTTCTGGAACGCGCCGGTCCGGCCGCCGGGATCGCGGTCCGGCGTCTGGGCTTTGCCGCCACCGCCTGCCCGCCCGCCCCCACGCTGGAAGCGGCCTTCTACCCCAACCCGGCGACCATCGCCGAGGTGGCTCATCAGATGGTGAGACCGGACGTGCCGGACTGGCGTCCGGACCCGGAGCAGGCCAAACTCGCTTATCAGGTTCAATTCCGCGGACCGTTTTAATAATAAATGATCCCGCAGCCGCGGATCGGCGACCCCCTACCCAAGGCCGTCGGCCCGTTGTCAGAAAGATCGGTCATGATCGCCGCCCTTCACGTGTCCGCCCTTCACGTCGTCGCCCCCAACCCTGGCACAGCGCCCGTTACAGGCCCGATCCCCCATGGCTGACGATAGCGATGATCTGCTTGATTACTATCAGCGCGAGCTGAGCTATCTGCGCCACCAGGGCGCCGAGTTCGCCCAGCACTACCCGCGGGTGGCGGCCCGGCTGGATTATGCCGGCGCCGAGTCGCCGGATCCCCATGTCGAACGGATGCTGGAGAGCTTCGCCTTTCTGACCGCGCGCATTCAGCGCCGGCTGGATTCCGAGTTTCCCGAGATTCCGGCCGCCCTGCTGGGGGTGCTGTATCCCCATCTGACGGCGCCGGTCCCGAGCATGGCCATCGCCCAGGTCCAGGTGGACCCCGGCCAGGCCCGTGCCGCCACCGGCTTTACCATTCCCCGCCATACGCAACTTCATGCCGAAACCTCCGACGGCCTGCCCTGCCGGTTCCAGACCTGCTACCCGGTCACGCTGTGGCCCATCGAGGTCGCGGCGGCGGCCATCCGGCCGGCCGCCGATTTTCCGTTTCTGGACCGGCGGAACGACGTGGCCGCGGTGCTGCGCCTGACCTTGCGCGGGATGGGACGGCTGAGTTTTGCCGACCTGGCGCCGACCCGCCTGCGTCTGCACCTCAACGCCGATCCCATAACCGGCGGCACTCTTTACGAGCTGTTGCTCAATCAGGTGCGCGAGATCGCGATCCGGCCGGGCGGACACAAACTGCCGGCCCGGACGCTGCCGGCCACCTGCATTCGCCCGGTGGGGTTTCTGCCCGCCGAGGACGTGTTGCCCTGGCCGAACCACGCCCATGCCGCCTATCGCCTGGTCCAGGAATACTTCGTCTTTCCCGCGAAGTTCCTGTTTCTGGATCTTGAGGGTCTGGGCGACTTCGGCGGCGGCGCCGAAGTCGAGCTTTTGTTTCTGCTGGCCGAGCCGCCGCGCCGGCCGTTGACCAGCGATGCCGGGCTGTTCCGGCTGAACTGTACGCCGATCATCAACCTGTTCCGCCGGACCACCGAGCCGATCCGGCTCGACCAGACCCAGGTGGATTATCGGCTGGCGCCCGACAACCACCGGGAGCGGTCGACGGAAATCCATTCGATCCTGAAGGTTTCGGCCAGTTCGGCCTTCGAGGACGACAGCACGGCGTTCCAACCGTTCTATTCGTTTGAACATGGCGGCCATAAAGGGGGGAGCACGCCGGGAGAGGGGCCCCCGGGCGGCGCGGCCGTCGGGCGGAGCCAGGCGCGGGCGTTCTGGTTGGCGCGGCGCCAGCCGACCGGGCGGGCCGACCTGCCCGGAAGCGACATGATTCTGTCGTTCCTGGATCTGGATTTCAAGCCGACCCGGCCGGCAACCCGGGTGGTGTTTGCCCACACCCTTTGCACCAACCGGGGGGTCGCCGCTCAGATGCCGGTGGGCGCCCGTCTGAACATCGAGGTCGACGCGCCGCTTTCCGCCATCCTGTGCCTGTCCAAGCCGACCCGCCAACTGGCGCCGCCGTTCGGCGGGGAGATGTTGTGGCGGCTGGTTTCGCACCTCTCGCTCAACCGGCTGTCGCTGGCCGGGGCCAGAGCCGGGGACCAGGCCGGGTTGACGGCGCTGCGGGAAATTCTGTGCCTTTATGCCGCCTATGACGACGCCACCGTGCGCAGCCAGCTGGCCGGCCTGGCGGCGCTGGCCTGCCGCGATGTGGTCCGGCGGATCGGCACCGAGGCCTGGCGGGGCTTTTGCCGCGGCACCGAGGTTCGGCTGGAACTGGACGAAGAGGGCTTCGTCGGCGGCCATCCGTTCTTGCTGGCGGCGGTGCTCAACCGGTTCTTCGGGTTGTATGCCGCGGTCAATTCCTTCACGCAACTGGTGCTGACCAGCCGGCAGCGTCATGGGGTTTGGAAGACATGGGAGCCTTTGGCTGGCGATCGCGCCGTTCTGTAATCGAGCACCTGGCGGCCGAGGCTTATCGCTTCGATTTCCATCAGGCGGTGCGCCTGATCGAGCAGACCCACCCGGAGGCGCGGAGCGTCGGTGACGGCGGCAGCGCCGATCAGGAGGCGGTGCGGTTTTGCGCCAGCCTGACCTCGGCCTTTCCCGCCAGCGATCTGACCGGCGCCCGCCCGCCCCGGCCGGGCGAGGCGCGGTGGGAGCTGGAGGTCAACTTCATGGGCCTGGCCGGGGGCTTCGGCCCGTTGCCGGCCCCGTTTTCCGAATCGATTGTCCGCCATGCCCGGGCGGGCGATACCGCCAGCCGCGATTTCCTGGATATTTTCAATCATCGGCTGGTCTCGCTGTTCTACCGCGCCCGGCGCCGGCATCGGCCGGAGCTGACCCGGCAGAGTCCCGAGCAGGGAACGCTGGCCCAGGCTCTTTATGCCCTGATGGGGCTGCGCGCCAACGGCTTGCGTGACCGTATGGCGGTGCCCGACCGGGCGCTGCTCAATCATGCCGGCCTGCTGGCCCAGGAACCCCACAGCCTGCACGGCCTGGAGCGCCTGCTGGCATGCCATTTCCATGTGCCGGTGCAGGTTCATCCGCTCCAGGGGCGTTGGCTGGCCCTGGACGACACCCAGATCACCCGGCTTGGCCGGACCAATTCCGGGTTGGGCGGCGGCCTGGTGCTGGGACGGCGGGTGTGGGACCAGCAGGCGGCGCTGGTGGTCGAATTGGGACCGCTGGATGCCCAAAGCTTTCGCGCCTTTCTGCCCGACGGTTCGTCTTGGCCTCAGCTTCGCGCCATGATAGAGTTTTATACTCAGAGCGACGTGATCGTCGATGTCCGCCTACGGGTATATGCAAATCAGGTGGGCGCCACCCGGTTGGCCGGAGCGAATCGGGCCGCCTTGTACACGCTCCGCGGCTTGAAGGGGCGTCCGCATGCCAATGCCGCCCGGTTGGACGGCTTGGGGGCTCGGCTGATCACCCGCCCGGGACCGACGGCGCCGCGCTTGGGTTGGACCACATGGTTGACCACCCGGCCGCGAACCGAAGACGGGGTGGTGACGGTGAGGGAAAGGATGTCATGAGCAGACCGGCCAGCGTTATCCAGGGACGTTTTCCAACCGGTCTGCGGCTGGTTCGGCCCGGCGTGGCGCAACCCCAGGCCCCTGGCCATGTTCAGGCCGTCGGCCATGCTCAGGCGCTGCCGCCCGGTTTGATCCGCCCCAACGGCGGCGGCGGGCGACCGCTGCCGGAACCGGTGCGCCGTAAGATGGAGCAGGCCTTCGGGACCGACTTCTCGGACGTGCGCGTCCATGTCGGGCCGCAAGCCGGTGCCATCGGCGCGTTGGCTTTCACCCTGGGCTCGGACATTCATTTTGCCCCGGGACTCTATAATCCCGACTCACACCAGGGTCAGCACCTGCTCGGCCACGAACTGGCCCATGTGGTTCAGCAGCGCACCGGTCGGGTGCGCAACCCGTTCGGCTCCGGTGTGGCCGTGGTCCAGGACCCGGCGCTGGAAGCCGAAGCCGATCGCCTGGGCCTGCGCGCCGCCAGCCATGTGGTGGCGCCCGGGGGGCGAGCCGCCGTGGGACAAGCCGTTATGGGCGCCGCCCCGGGCGCGCGGCCGGGACGTCCGCTAACGGGCGTTCAGTCCGGGGGGGGCGTTCAGGCCAAGGGGACCGATCACCGCTTGGCCGATCACCGTTTAATCGTCGGCGCCTATCTGCACCCCGAGCGCGGCTTGCCCGATGCCGTGGCCGGTCACGGCTTCGTCGCGGTGGAGGGACCGGGCGGCAAACGCGAGGTTTGGGGGTTCTCGCCCGCCGACCGCGCCCGCATGGATCCCCACCGGGACTTGGGCCGGTTGGCCGGCGGCGTCCCCGGCGAGGTCCACCGGAACGAGGCCGCCCTCACCAAGCCCGGCGTCCGCACCCGCAGCATCCCGATCAGCGCCGAACAAGCCCGAACCGCCTTGGCCAAGGTCGCCGAGTATCGTTCGGGCAGCGTACCCTTCAGCCTGTCCCGCCGCCAATGCACTGCCTTTGCCGCCGATGTGGCCCGAGCGGCCGGCGTCGAACTGGCCCCCGGCGGCCGCGCCGGTCCGCCCCGGGAATTTTATCGCAAGATTTGATTTTTTAATCCCTATCCGAGCCGCCCCATGACCAAGCCCTGCCCTTTCGTACCGCCCCCGACCCCGCCCGTGCGCACGCCCACGGTCCATGCGCCGCCGCCGGTGGCGCAGAGGACGCCGCTGCCGGGGACCGTCAAAGCAGGGGTCGCGCCGCCGCCGGTGGCGGTGCGTGCGGTGGCCGGGCATGTCCCGCCGCCGGTGGCGCAGAGGAAACCGGTGCCGGTGCCGCATTGCAACCGGCCGCCCTGCCCCCCTCCTGTGCCGGCGAGACATTGGCCATGCGCTCAACCCGCTTTAGCGGTCCAGGCGAAATACCCGGCCGTCGTGCAAAAGATGGAGGCTGCCGGTCGGGATTATCCGCCGATGACGGTCGCCCAAGCGATCCGACAAGCGGAAGCGGCAGCTTGGGTATGGAATCATAACGGCCGGGCTGGCACTAATTTTGGCAATCAGGGCGCTGAATATATTCTGGCCGGGAATATCACCAATCTTAAGCAACGCTGGCGGGCAAAAGGCCCGATGTTTGGCGACAATCTGGTCCGCAAGGCCTCGGATTCCGTATCGGCGATTGGGGCGAATGTGGATCTAAAGCTGGCCCCCGATGAAAACCAAGTTTCCGTATTTAATTACCATGTTGCCGTGGATGTGCAGAAAGTAAAAAAAGTAAATACAATGTCGAATAAAGCCTGGAAGAAGGTGTTGTCTGACTATAAAGGCAAAGTGATTCCTAGAGAAATTTATGATCGCAGGCCAAATGCCTGATGCCCGTCTGTTGTCCTGACCCTTGACTCTTGGTTATTGAGAGCCATCCCATGACCCAGCACCGCAGCGTCGCGCCGCCCCCGATTCCGCCGATTCGCAAGCCCGCGGCGGCGGCGCCGCCGGTGGCCCAGAGGAAGCCGGTGCCGCCCCCCGGGAGTGTCCGGACGGCGATTCCGCCGACGAAATACGGGGTCACGCCGGGATCGTTACCGCCTCAGTCGGGGTTGCTCCAACCCAAGGCACAGGCTGTGCCGTCTTTCCTGCAACCGAAACCGGTTGCTCCCGGGGCTGTTCCCGGGGCTGTTCCCGGACTCCCCCGGCTGAATCCCGGCCCGCCGCCGCCGTCCGCACCATCGGTCCAATGCGTCAAGTCGAGCAAGAAAACAACGCGATCAGAAACCTTTTATACCTATATGCAAACCGACCCGGCCAATCAACTCAGCCTGGCGAATCAGGGTCCTCACACCATGTCTCACGCGCTGGTCAATCTTTTGGTGGAAGCCAGGACGAGGACAGCCAATCAGGCGCAGATTCAACAGCTTTTCCAGGATCAGGTGCCCGATCCCACTGAAATGATGACTCTGGTCGAAGAGGAAATGGATGGTTCGGGGTTGACCAAAAAGGATCGGAAAATCGATCGCTTCGAGGATGCCTATACTGAGTTGTATGACGAGATTGAAGATGATCTCAATGATGCTGCTAATTTTGTAAAAATGAGTCAGAAAAGTAAGGTGATTCGAAAGATTAGACGAATCATGGAAATGCATCCCTATGGCACCTACGCCTATAAAGGACAGGGCGCTTCGAAAAAAGCCCGGAAGGGCAAGGGGGAAGCGAAATATCTTTACCAGATCCGTCAGGGAAATTATGCTAACGTCGGCAAGCTGATCGACCAATCTTTGGCCCGATTCAAGCACCGGAAACGCTTCGATAAGTTCCTGAAACGACGATTTGAGATATTATTCAATAAGAAGCAAATAAAAACGATGATCGGACTCTAGCCTTAATGTCCCCACTGAAACCGTTGATCGCCAAGCTGACCCCCCTGGGCCGCCGCGCGCTGGAGACCGCGGCACAATTGTGTCTGACCCGCACGCACTACGCGGTGGAAATCCAGCATCTGCTGATCCGGCTGTGCGAGGCCGGCGACGGCGATGTGGTGAAACTGCTGCGGCATTTCGGCGTCGATGCCGCCACGGTCGCCGGGGACCTGACCCGGTCGCTGGACCGGCTGCCGCGCGGCAACGTCCAGACGCCGGCCTTTTCCGAGCATCTGGTCCGGCTCCTTGAACGGGCCTGGATGGTGGCATCGTTGCGGCTGGCGGCCGGAACCATCCGGTCGGGGGCGGTGCTGGCGGCGCTGCTGGAGGACGGGAGCCTGCGCGGGCTGGTGCTGGAGGCGGCGCCCCAGTTGGCCCGGCTGCCGGCGGCCCGGCTGCTGGAAGAGTTGCCCGAGCTGGTCCGGGGCGGGGCCGAAGACGGCGGGAATCCGGCGGCGGCGGCGACCGCTGCGACCGCCGCCGGGACCGCCGCGCTGCCCTCGAACCACCCGGCGTTGGACGCCTACACCATCGACCTGACGGCCCAGGCCCGGGCGGGCAAGATCGATCCGATCATCGGGCGCGACGCCGAAATCCGCCAGGTGATCGATATCCTGATGCGGCGGCGTCAGAACAATCCGATTTTGACCGGCGATCCCGGGGTCGGCAAGACCGCGGTGGTGGAGGGGTTTTCCCAGTTGGTGGCCCGGGATGCGGTGCCGCCGGCACTCAAGGGGGTCTCGGTCCGCATTCTCGATCTGGGGTTGCTCCAGGCCGGAGCCGGGGTCAAGGGCGAATTCGAGAGCCGGCTGAAGCACGTGATCGAGGAGGTGGCGGCGGCGGCCCGCCCGGTGATCCTGTTCATCGACGAAGCCCACGCCCTGGTGGGGGCCGGCGGCTCCGCGGGACAGGGCGACGCCGCCAATCTGTTGAAGCCGGCTTTGGCCCGGGGCGAACTGCGCACCATCGCCGCCACCACCTGGGCCGAATACAAGCGGTACTTCGAGAAGGACCCGGCCCTGGCCCGCCGTTTCCAGGTGGTCAAGGTCGAGGAACCCGACGAGCCCACCGCCACCGCCATGCTGCGGGCGCTGGTGCCCGGGTTGGAGGCCCATCACGGCGTCCGCATCCTGGACGACGCCGTGACCGACGCCGTGCGCCTGTCTCACCGCTACATCAGCGGCCGTCTGTTGCCCGACAAGGCGGTGGGGGTGCTGGACACCGCCTGCGCCCGGGTGGCGCTGGCCTGGTCGGGACCGCCGCCCGAACTCCAGGCGGCGGCGCGGCGGGCGGATTTGCTGGCGGCCGAGATGGCCATGCTGACGCGGGAGGAAGACACCGGCCGCGACCATGCCGAGCGTCTGGACCGGCTGGCCGACGACCACGCCCGGGCCGAAGAAGACCACCACCGCCTGGACTCCCGCTGGCGCCAGGAGGCCGAAATTGCCGGCCGGGTGCGGAGCCTGGAACAGGTGCTGCCCGGGTTGGCCGGCGAAGCCTGTTCCCGGACGCGGTCGGAGCTGGAAGGCTTGCGGCTGGAGTTGGAGCAGCTTCAGGACGATGCGCCGATGGTGCCGGTCCATGTCGACCATCGGGCGGTGGCGGCGGTGGTCTCGGCCTGGACCGGGATTCCGGTGGGGCGGATGCTGACCGATACCTTCGCCGCGGTCCGGGATTTGCGCGACCGGCTGGCAGAGCGCATCGTCGGTCAGGAGGCCGCGCTCGACAGCATCGCCCGGCGCATGCGCACATGGTTTGCCGGCCTGGGCGAGCCGGGCAAGCCCACCGGGGTCTTTCTGCTGGCCGGGCCGTCGGGGGTGGGCAAGACCGAAACCGCGCTGACCCTCGCCGACCTGCTGTTCGGCGGCGAGCGCAGTCTGGTCACCATCAACATGTCGGAATACCAGGAGGCGCACTCGGTTTCGGGGCTGAAGGGGGCGCCGCCCGGCTATGTCGGCCACGGCCGGGGCGGCGTGCTGACCGAGGCGGTGCGGCGCACGCCCTATTGCGTGGTGCTGCTCGACGAGGTGGAAAAAGCCCATTCCGATGTTCTTGAACTGTTTTATCAGGTGTTCGACAAGGGCGTGTTGGAAGACAGCGAAGGGGTCGCCGTCGATTTCAGGAACACCGTGATCCTGCTGACCTCCAATCTGGGGGCCGAAACCATCCTGCAACTGGCGGCCCAGAGTCCCTGGCCCGGACGCGCCCCGCCGACCGCCGAGCGCCTGGTCGAGGCGATCCGGCCCGAACTGCTGCGGGCCTTCAAGCCGGCTTTGCTGGGGCGCATGGTGGTGGTGCCCTATCTGCCGTTGGGCGAGGCCCAACTGGCCGCCATCGTCCGGTTGAAACTGGCCCGGCTTCAGGCCCGGTTTGCCGAGCAGCGCCAGGCCGAGCTGACCTGGGACGACAATGTTGCGGCCTTTCTGACCGCGCGCTGCCGCACCACCGACGCCGGCGCCCGCGCCGTCGACCACCTGCTGACCAACACCCTGTTGCCGGAGCTGTCGGCGGCGGTGCTCGACCGGTTGGCGGAAGGGTTGCCGATCGAAGCGGCGCACATGGAGGTTGATCCGGGGACTGCGGCTTTGTGTTATCGGTTCGGTTTGCGGTGATGGTGGGAAGACTGGTATCGTCGAGGGATCGGTGTTGAGGGGGCAGTCTTTCGCGTACCGCTATAACACGCCATAAGACCACGATGTAAGGTCTTGCCATCATGAGCGATCAGGCTACCACTCAGGACAATATTTCGCTGGCGGTCAGTACGCCGCTGGGCAAGGACGCCCTGATCTTGCAGGAATTGACCGGGACCGAATTCGTTTCGGACCTGTTTCAGTTTACGCTGGTGATGCGCTCGGCCACCGGGGCCCTTGATCTTGATCTCGGCAAGCTGGTCGATCAGTCGCTGACCGTGACCTTGACCGGTGACCAGGGCGCCAAACGGATCATCAACGGGCTTTGCACCCGGGTGGTCCAGACCGCGACCTCTTACGTTGCGGACTTGCGGCCGTGGTTGTGGAAACTGGGGCTGTCCTCGGACTGCCGCATCTTTCAGTCCAAGAGCGCGGTTGAAATCATCAAACAGGTCTTTAGCGACCTCAGCTATACCGACATCAAGGATTCCACTACCGCAACCTATACCGCCCGGGATTATTGCGTCCAGTACGGTGAGACCAACCTCAATTTCGTGCTGCGTTTGATGGAAGACGAAGGCATCTTCTATTACTTCACCCACGAGGACGGCAAGCATACCCTGGTCCTGGCCGATGACACCTCGGCCTGTCCCGCCATTGCCGGAACGTCGACCGTCCCGTATCTGGTGCTGCCGCCGGGCCAACAGTGGGTGGTGGCCAATCATGTGATCGGGTGCTCGCTGGAACAGGAAGTGGTCAGCGGCTCGTACCAGAGCGACGACTATAACTTCACCACGCCGTCGGTGGACCTCAAGGCCAGCGCCACCGGCACCGCCAAGGGTCCCAAGGTCTACCAGTACCCGGGCCACCACCAGGCCAAGGATGCGGGCGATGCCCGGGCCGTTCTGCGCGTCGCCGAGTTGCAGGCGCCGGCCAAGCGTCTCTCGGGGACCGGGCTGGTGCGGGCCTTCACCGCCGGAAGCCAGTTCACGCTGAAAAGCCATCCGCGCGCCGATCTCAATGCCGCCTGGATCCTGCACAGCGTCAGCCATCGGGCGGTGGCCCGCGAATACGACAACCGTTTTACCGCCCTGCCCGCCGAGACCGTGTTCCGGCCGCCGCGCCGGACGCCGGCGCCGTGCATCGCCGGCAGCCAGACCGCCACCGTGGTCGGCAAGTCGGGCGAGGAAATTTACACCGATCAGTACGGCCGGATTAAGGTTCAGTTCCCCTGGGATCAGGTGGGCAAGAATGACGAGAACAGCTCGTGCTGGATTCGGGTCGCCCAAGGCTGGGCCGGCAAGAACTGGGGCGCATTTTTCCTGCCGCGGGTGGGCATGGAGGTGCTGGTCAGCTTCCTCGAAGGCAATCCCGATCAACCGGTCGTCACCGGCTGCGTCTACAACGGCACCAATCCGGTGCCGTATGCGCTGGACGCCAACCAGACCCGGTCCACCATCAAGACCAACAGCAGCAAGAACGGCAAGGGCTACAACGAGATTCGCTTCGAGGACAAGACCGACAGCGAGGAACTCTACGTTCAGGCGCAAAAGGACATGACCGTTCTGGTCAACAACCAGCGCACCGTCACCATCGACAAATCCGACGATACGTTGACCCTCAACGAGGGCAACCGTTCGATCACCGTCACCAAGGGCACCGAGACCCACGCGGTCAAGGGAACCCGGGACGTGACGGTGGAGGGTGCCGAGACCCGCACCAACAAGGATGCGTTCAGCCAGACCGTGACCAAGGATTACACGCTCAAGGTGGACGGCGATATCAGCATCGAGGCCAGCGGCGCCATCACCATCACCGCCGGCAAGGGCCTGACGGTCAAGTCGTCCCAGGCCATGAGCCTGACCTCGGGCGCCGGTCTGACCGCCAAGGCCACCTCCGACGCCACGCTGCAAGGCATGAATGCCACCGTCAAGGCCGATGTCGGCGCCACCGTGCAGGGGGGGGCGACGCTGAGCCTCAAGGGGGCCGCCCAGGCCACCCTGGATGGCGGCGGGATGACCACGGTGAAGGGAGGGTTGATCAAGTTGAATTAGGAACCGGGGACGCGGCGCCCCCTGCCCGCCCTTTTGGTGCGCGCTCAAAAAGCCCGCGGTCAATGACGGGACACCGAAAAGCGGGCAGGATATCCGCATTCCCGGGAACGCCATCCCATGGGCGTTGCCCCTCCCCGCCGGAGGCTGCCGCTGTGACGACTCCCCCTACCATCATCGAACGCCGGGCCGAGGATGGCCGTCTGCTGGCCACCGTCGGCCTGAATCCCGCCAACGAGCTGGAGGGGCCCTTCGTCGCCTATGACGAGGCCGGGCGTCCGCACATGCGGATGGCCTGCCGGGCCGGGCAACCCCATGGCCCCGCCACGCTCTACCGCGACGGTCAGCCCGAGGTGCAACTGGGGTTCGTCGCCGGCCGGCTGAACGGTGAGATGCGCACCTTCGATGCCGCCGGGCAGGCCACGTCCATCGTGCGTTATGTGGCCGGTCGGCGCCACGGCCTGATGGAATGCCTGTCGCCCGAGGGCCGGCGGGTGCTGACCGCCGAGTATCGCAACGACCGACTCAACGGCGCCTGGACCGAGTTCCGTCCCGACGGCTCGATCAGCCGGCGGATGCAGTATAAGGCCGATCTGCTGGACGGCGAGACCCTGACCTTCGATGCCGCCGGTCAACCCGCCGAACGCACCCTCTACGCCGCCGGCCGGGTGGTCGAAGGCCCGCAAAAGGTCACGGCCCCGGCGGCGCCGGTGGCCAAAGCGCCGTGGTGGCGGGTGTTGGGGTGATGAAGCTCCGGCGCGACGCCAAGGGCGCGGATGCGCCCGCCCGGCGTCTGAGGGCAGCCTTGATGTATCCGCATCAAGGCTCGATGGTATCAGTCGATGGGCTCGTCGGCGACGTAAGCGCGTGACGCCGGCTGGCCAAGCAGCGCCCAGGTGTCGAACGGCGAGCGTCCGCCGCCCGGACGTTTGGCGGTCAGGGTCTCGGGGCTGAACAGGGTGCCGGCCGGCATGGGAGCGGCGGCGACCAGGCTTTTGCGCGCGACCCGCCGGGTGTCGGCTTCGCCGGGTTGCAAGCTCTTGACCGGACTGCCCAGGGCCTGTTCGGTGGCGCGGATCGCGGTCACCATGGCTTTGAGGTCCGCGGGCTCCAGCGAGGCCCGGTGGTCGGGACCCGGCAATGTCCGGTCGAGGGTATAGTGCTTTTCGATCACCCGGGCCCCCAGTGCCGTCGCCGCGACCGGAACCGTGATGCCCTCGGTGTGATCGGAGTAGCCCACCGGCAGGCCGAAGGCCTGGCTGAGGGTGGCCATGGCCCGCAGATTGACCTCGTGGAGCGGCGCCGGGTATTCGCTGGTGCAGTGAAGCAGGGTGACGGTTGCGGCCAGCCGCGCCCGGCCGCCCGGGGTTCGGCAGGCTTCGGCGTAGGCTTCGGCAAAGGCGGCGCGACCGGGCGCGGTCCCGGCTCCGGACAGGCCGAAGGCGATGACGCCCAGGGCCTCTTCGATATCGCCGAGGGTGGCCATGCCGGTGGAGACGATCAGCGGCAGCCCCGACCGGGCCGCCTGCAACAGCAGCGGGGCATTGGTGATCTCGCCCGAGGGAATCTTGAGCCGCCGGACCGGCAGTTCGCGCACCAGAAAGTCGAGGCTGTCCGGATCAAAGGGCGTCGACAGGAATTCGATGCCGCAGGCCGTGCAGTGCCCGGCCAACCGGTGAAACGCGGCGGCGTCCAGTTCCAGCTTGCGCACCATCTCGAACTGGCTTTCCTCGGCCCCGCAGGTTTCCCGCTGGTACTGGGCTTTAGGGGCGTGGCGGGCGATGACTTTCGCGGTGTTGAAGGTCTGGAACTTGACCACGTCGGCGCCGGCCGCGACGGCGGCGTCGATCAGCCGCAAGGCCAGTTCCACCCGGCCGTTATGGTTGACTCCGGCTTCGGCAATGATCAGGACCCGGTCGGTGGTTGCCACGGGTTTGGCTCCTTCTGTAACGTCCATGCCCTGCCTGAAACGTCGGGGCCCGGCCCGTCCGTCTTCACGCCCAGTTGCCGTCCATGATGACGCTGCCCTGGGTGTCGAACCGGAACGGCACTTCAAGCAGGGTGGACAGGGCCTGGCGGACCGCCTGTTGGTGTTCGGGGGCGACGTAGAACACGATGAACCCGGAGGCGCCGGCGCCCAGCAGCTTGCCGCCGCGGGCGCCGGCCTTGCGGGCCGCGGCATAAAGGGTGTCGATCCGGTCGTTGCTGACCTGATCACTCAGACTGCGCTTCAGCGCCCAGGTTTCGTCGAGCATGTCGCCGAAGCCGTCGAGGTCGTCGTTGGAGGCCAGCAACGCGGCCGCCTGGTCCACCAGCGCCTGCATCCGGCGCAGCGTGGCGGTGCGCCGGGAAAGATTGTCGATGATCTGCCGGGCCAATTCCGGGCCGGCGCGGCTGAGGCCGGTATAGACCAGCAGCAGCCGGGATTCGAGGGCCGCACGGCGGTCCGCCGGCAGGACCAGGGGACTGACGGTGATCCGGCCGTCGGGGGCAAAGCGGATGACATTGAGGCCGCCCACCGCGGTTGCCACCTGATCCTGGGAGCCCACCGCGTCCTTGATCCAATTCTGCTCCAGGTCGATCGCCTTCAAATAAAGCCCCTCCCGATCCAGGTCTTCCAGGCCCGGGGTCCGGCGCCGCAGCGCGGCCAGGACCCGAATCAGGCCGACGGCAAAGGCCGAACTGCTGCCGATCCCGGTGCGGGCGGGCAGATCGGCCTGATGGTGCAGCTCGATCCCCTCGGTGTCGGTGAAGCCGAACATCCGCAAGCCCTGGCGCACCGCCGGATGCATGATCTCGCCGACACTCGAGACGGTTTCGATGTGACTCCAGACAATCCGGTGGCTATAGGAAAAGAACGGGGGCAGCCAGCGGCCGCTGATGTAGCAGTATTTATCGATGGTGGTGGACAGCACCGCCCCGCCTTCGGTGCGGTACCATTGGGGGTAATCGGTGCCGCCGCCAAAGAAGGACAGCCGGAACGGCGTCCGGGAGGTGAAAAAAGCGTGCCCCCCGGGAAACCAACGGGACGCGGGCTGAATATCGTTCGGCTGTTCCATGACCTGGGGCTCCTTCGCCGTTCTGGCACGCCTTCTGGCGTCCCGCATCCTGCCATCTTGACCTGACCGGTCAAGCGCCGCGGCTCGCCCATCCAGGGGAATTGTTTATCCTTGATGGCGTTCGACGGCTTGCGCAAAGCCATCTCGTGCGGCTGTCCGCGGCCTTGGCAAAGTGGGTTGCCTGCCGGTCGTTCGGATCAAGCGCGATTTTGTGGGCGAGGATCACGACGGTTCCTCCTGGGTGGCCGCCACGGCTTTCAGCGCCCGGTGCTTGGCCGAGCGCCGGCCATACAGTCGAGCACAGAAACTGGTCAGCACGTCGATCATATCCTGAACCAGATCATCCTTCCTCTTGCCGGCATCGACCACCACCAGCTTGCGTCCGGAAGCGGCCAAGGTCGCCTCAATATACTCCGAACCGAAGCGGGCCAGTCGGTCCCGATGCGCGACCACGACAACCTGCACATCTCGATCCGCCAGCAGCTTCATCAGCTTCGGCCGGTGGCCGTTCAGTCCGGAGCCGACTTCCGACACCGATTTGACCACAGCCATGCCCTGGCTGGTGGCAAACGTCGTCAAGCGCCCAAGCTGCCGCTCCAGGTCCGGCTTCTGATCGCCACTCGACACCCGCGCGTATAGCGCCGCCGTCTCCGATGAACCAACCTCCGGCGGATGCACCAGGATTTTGGCCCACGCCGAGAGCTTCATGCCAAGCGTATATCAGGCCATGATTGTCTATGAAAGGGTATCGTTTGATCATCAGCTCATCGCCCTCGTACCGCTCGCCGAGGCTCAGGCAAAGAAGAACGCCTCCGACAGGGTAATCATCAGGCGGTGTGTCTGACCCGGTTTTTTCAATGTCAGGGCCTGTTATCGATAATTTATTGGGAATCGTGTTATGTGAAAATGAACCTCGGATTGTCCATTTGTTAATATGATATTTTCATGTTCGACGCATATAGTTAAATTATCAACAATCATTAACGGGAGAGACCTTCCTAAGCTTTAAGCGAGATTGTCAGCATGAATTTCGGCGACTGCATATTGTCATATGTCGTACAACACAAAACAAAATATCACGACGTAATCGTATCGCCGCCAACATAAATCAAGTGATAACATCCGGGATCGGGGTTAATATCATAAGGACTACCATCGTATGCGATACCTCGCTGTACCGATACTGCTGACATGCGGTATTCTTGGCGGCTGCGACCAGATCCTGCCGCCCAGCCTGCCCCCGGCGCCGCCGGTCAAGCAGGTCCGTTGGCTTGACCAGAATTGGACTCCGGTCGAACGCCACTGGTTCCACCACGCTTCCCAGGGGACTTCGACCTTCCCGGTTCCCTACACGTGGTTCGTTGCTCTGGAGCAGCCCAAAATCTGGCTCTGGGGCGAGGCCCCGATGCTGGTGAACGAGGACTATCTCCGGCAATTCGGCTTCATCCCCAGCCCGCGCACCGTCGAAGACCAGGGCGGCAGCTATCAGAGCAGCTATGGCGGGTCCGCCGCAGAGGCCAATCCGGGCGGCCTGCCCGTGGGCTTCGCCATCACCAAGGGCTATACCGATCCGGCGACGGGCCAGCCGGTGCCCGACCAGTTGGGCCTGAGTTGCGCCGCCTGCCACACCGGCCATCTGGAATACCAGGGCACCAGCCTGCGCATCGACGGCGGCCCGGCCACCGTCGACCTTGGCAAGTTCCGGACCGTGCTGGGATTGTCACTGGCCTATACCAGCCTGGTGCCGGGCCGCTTCGACCGCTTTGCCGAACGGGTGTTGGGGCCGAACGCGACGGCGGCGCAGACGGCCGACCTTAAGGCCGCGTTCAGTGCGCTGCTCGCCAAAATCAAGGCGGTTTCCGATGCCGAACAGCCGGTGGCGGAGGCCAATGTGGACGAAGGCTTCGGCCGGCTCGACGCGCTGACCCGGATCGGCAACACGGTCTTTGCCGAGGACCTGATCGGGGCGCCGGCAACCGACTTCAACTGGCTCGACAATTTCAAGCCCATCGTCGCCCCGGTGAAATTCCCCCACACCTGGGATATTTCGTGGTTCGATTGGGTCCAGTACGACGCCTCCATCGAACAGCCGATGGTCCGCAATGCCGGCGAGGCCATGGGCGTCAACGCCAAAGTCAACCTGACCAATCCCCAGCGGACACTCTATGGTTCGTCGGTTCAGACCGCGACCATCCACGAAATGGAAAAGCTGATCGCCGGCCCGTATCCGCTGGCGGCCGACGGCAAGCCCCCGGCCTTCAACGGTCTGCTCTCGCCCAAGTGGCCCGAGGATGTGCTGGGCAAGATCGATCCGGGCAAGCAGGCCAAGGGCCAGGCCCTCTATCAAGAGATGTGCCAGGGGTGCCATCTGCCGCCGGTCAAGGACCCGGCGTTCTGGTCGCCGGCACTGTGGAGCACGCCCAATGCGTACGGCCAAAGCTATCTCAAACTGAAGACCATCGATCTCAAGATCATCGGCACCGATCCGGGCCAGGCCGAGATTCTGCCCAGCCGCAAGGTCAAGCTCCCGGCCTATCTCGGCGTCGATCCCGCCATCTTGTGCAACGGCAAACCCGGTCAGCCGGTGACCGAAACCCTGTTTGCCTTTGCCCTCGGCTACGCCGTGCAAAAGACGGTGGAAACGTGGTACGCCGAACACCAGACCCCGCCGGCCCTACAGGCGGAAATGAACGGCTATCGCCCCAACTGCCTGCGGGCCGAACCCTTCTACAAGGCCCGGCCGCTGGATGGCGCCTGGGCCGTTCCGCCGTTCCTGCACAATGGCTCGGTCCCGACGCTCTATGACCTGCTGTCGCCGGTCACCGAGCGGCCCAAGGTCTTCTGCGTGGGCAATCGTGAATACGATCCGACCAAGGTCGGCACCACCACCGAGTGCGTGAGCGGAACCACCACCATTGACACCCGGATGCCGGGCAATCACAACACTGGCCACGAGTTCCGCGACGCTCCCGGTACCGAAGGCGTCATCGGCCGCGGCCTCTCGATCGATGAGCGGTGGGCGTTGATCGAGTATCTGAAGAGCTTGTAACACCGTTCCGCATCAGAACTGACCTGATCAAGGGGGCTTTGTGTCCCCTTGATCCGGGTTTGCCCCCGATCCGGGCCCGCCGGACCGCGGGGGAGATGTGGCGGCCCGACACCAGCGCCGCCACATCTCCCGGTAGGCCGCCTCGATCCGACCGGCGAACCCGGCGGCGTCGCACAGCGGGGCCGCCCGCATCCGGTCGCGCAAATCGGCCCGCAGCCGGGCCAGACGTCCGGGGTCCCCCGCTAAAGTGGCGGCGATGTCGAGATAGCCGGCACGATCCCCGGCCACCAGCTCACCCAGCCCCAATTGCCCCAGCAGGCTGGCGCCGACCCGGGCGGCGTGGCGGTCGCCCGCCAGGGTGACCACGGGAACGCCCATCCACAGTGCCTCGCAGGTGGTGGTGGTGCCGTTGTACGGGAACGGGTCCAGGGCGAGATCCAGATGGCGATAGGTGTCCAGATGGTCGGCCGTCGCCGCGGTCCAGCCCGACAACGACAGCCGTTCGCCGCCGATGCCGTGGCCGGCGAAGGCGTCGGCCAGGGCCCGGCGGACGCTGTCGCAGGACAGTTGCCGGCTTTTGAGCCACAGCCGCGCCGCGGGTACCCGATGCAGCAGCGCCGCCCACAGGGCGATCACCGCACCGTTGGTCTTGTTGAGATTGTTGAAGGAGCCGAAGGTCACGAAGCCATTGGCGAGCACCGGCGGCGGCCCGAGCTCGGGAGCGGCCGGCGCCCGGTAGCACAGAAAGCCCGGCTCCAGCCGCACCAGGGTCTCGCAGGCCAGGGGATCGGCGATCCCCACCGGATCGGTGACGGCATCCACCAGGCGATAGTCGATCTCGGCCAGGCCGGTGGTGGCGGGATAGCCGAGCCACGTCACCTGAACCGGCGCCGGCTTTCGCGCGAACACCGGCAGCCGGTTGAAGGCCGAATGGCCGGCCAGGTCCACCAGAATGTCGATGCCGTCGGCGCGAATCTGCCCGGCCAGGGCCTGGGAATCGAGGCCGGCGGTGTCGCGCCACGCCGCCGCCTGGTCCCTGAGCCGCCGGGTCACCGCGTCCGGGCGCCGGGTGTCGGAATAGCCATGGACGGCGATCCGGCTCCGGTCATGGGCCTCGAACAACGGTTCGACGAAGCGTCCGACCACATGGTCCCGGAAGTCGCCCGAGACATAGCCGACCTTGAGCCGCCGCTCGGGCTCCCGGCTGTTGGCATGGGGGGGCCGTTCGCAGGTCCGGCTCATCCGGGCGCCGAACCGCCGATGCTCGGCGGTGAGCTGGGCGGCCGGGCAATCGGCCAGATAGTTGAGGGTCATCAGCAGGTTGCTGTGGGCCTCGGCGGCGTCCGGATGCCGCCGGAGCACCCGCCGGTACTGGGCCACCGCCTCGTCCAGCCGGCCCAACTCCTGAAGCCCCTTGCCCAGCGTGGTCAAGGCTTCCACCAGATCGGGTTGGCGCGCCAGGGCCTGCCGCACCCGGGCCACCGCCTGGTCGAACTGGCCCAGGTCCAGCAGGGCCGCGCCCAGATTGTTGAGAGTCCCGGCATGGTCGGGCCAGACCGCCAGCACCTGCTCGAACGCCGCCACTGCCGCCGCCGGCCGGCCTTGGGCCTGCAACACGTTGCCCAGATTGTAGCGGGCGCCGGCATAGTCGGGCTTGAGCGCCAGGGCCTGCCGGTACGCCGCCGCCGCCTCGTCCAGCCGGCCCCGGGCGAACCAGGCGTTGCCCAGGGTGTTGGGATAAACCGGCTCCCGGTCGTCCAGGGCCATGGCCTGCCCGATCAGCGCAATCGCCCGCTCCGGCCGCCCGGTCTGAAGCGCGAGCCCGCCCAGCCGATGCCAGCACCCGGCATGGTCGGGCGCGACCTCGAGAATCCGCTCATACAGCGCCTCGGCCTCGGTCAGGCGACCGGCCTCGTGCCAGGCCAGGGCGGTATGGAACGCTTCGGCGACGGTGGGCATGGGAACCGGGAGCTTGGGCGTTGGCGCGTTGGCCGATCAGGTTGGACCGCGGGCGTCTCGCCCGCCCGTGGTTATGGCCGCAAGATCACCGCCTCAAATGAGCGGATGGTTCAGAACTTCTTCCTCCGGCGCGGCCCGCTGGTCGAGGCGTTGCAGGCAATCCAGCAGGCCCAGGCCCAAATCGATGTAAGTCCGGCGCATCAGCCGCCGTCCCAGCTTGGGCGTATAGTTATAGGGCGTCTGCTGATAGTGGTTGGCCTGTCCGGTTCCCTTCAGGTTAATCTCCACCCGCCCTCCCATGATTTCGCGGATCATGTTGAGCATGTCGCGGCTGGTCATCCGCTCGTGGCCGGTCAGATGGATGAACTGATTGGCGAATTCGGGCGCCAGGACATCGACGCTCATGCCTGCGGCATCCAGGACGTGGATGTACTCGCGAACCTCGTCGCCGGTGCCGACATAATCGATCCGCTGCTGGTCCAAGGCTTGCCGGAGCAGACGGTAGACGCCGTTACTGACGTCGGCGCGGGCGCCATAGAGCGAGCCAAAGCGCAGGATCGTATACTTCAGGCCGAACCGCTCATGATAATCGTGGATCAGATGTTCGCACGCCTGTTTGGTGGTGCGATAAAATGAGCCATGGTTGGAATAGACATAGATCGAGCTGGAAAAGATGAATCGCCCGATCTGTTGCCGGCAGGCCGCCTCCAGCAGGTTCAGGGTGCCCATAATGTTGACTTCGACGGTTTCCCGGGGCCGGTGGACGGCCTCGTTAATGTCGGCCAGCGCGGCCAGATGATAAACCGCCTGGCACCCGGCCATCGCCGCTTCCACCACCGCCGGGTCGAGGATGCTGCCGATCACCATGGTCTGGTCCGGCCGCAGCCAGGGCGACGGCTTGAGATCGAACAGCACGGCCTGATGTCCGGCGGCGCTGATCGCGTCGGCGACATGACTGCCGAGAAATCCGCTGCCCCCGGTAATCAGGATTTTCATGATGTCCTTGTCCTTACGAGACCGCACGATCCGGTGGTCATGACGCCGCACGCTCTGTCCCATACAGCGAAGCCAGCGCCGGCGCCAGTTCCGTCAGGGTCCCGATCAGCCGGGTTCCGGGGGGAAAGGGGCTGGCCCGGCCCGCCGGCACCCGGCCGACGAACGGCAGCCCATGGGCCCGGGCGGCCTCATGATCGGTCAGGGCATCCCCGACCATCACCACCCGCCGGGCGCGCCAGCCGAAGCGGGCCAGCCGATCGCCGATGATCTCGGCCTTGCCGCGCGGACTGCCATGGATGCCGTGGAAATAGGGCGTGAGCCCCCGGCGGGCGATGATCTCGCGCAGTTCCGGCTCCGGCGTCCCCGAAACCACCTCCAGGGGCAGCCGGGGCGCAAGCGCCCGCAACACCGCTTCGGCGCCGGCCACCATCGGACAGGCCACCACCTGTTCCAGCACCAGGCCGGCAAAGCGTCGGGCCAGGTCCGCCCGGCGATCGTCGGAAAGCGGCACTTTCAGAATGTCGCGGTAAATCATGTCGAATTTGACCAGCCGGCTCAATCCGCCATGGCGCTCGTGCAACGACAGGATGGCGTCGCGGTGATCCGGCCAGTCGGCGAACAGGGCGCAAAACACCGTGCTCTTGATGTCCACCGATTCCACCAGGACGCCGTCGAAATCGAACAGGATGGCGTCAAGCCCGTCGTTAACGTCGGGCCAGCTATTTGGCATGGCGTCAAGCCCGTCGTTAACGCCGGGCCAGCCGTTCGGCATTGTCGATGTCCTCTTCGGAAACCGGGTGGACCGGGGCAAGGCCGTTCAGAATGCGGATGGCGTCCCGGGTGGCCTCGATCTCCATCCGCGCCCGGCAATCCGCGGTCATCGAGCCCATGTGGCAGGTCAGCAGCGCGCTGTCGAGGCCGGCGAGCGGGCCGTGATAGGGTTCTTCGCAGAACACGTCGACGGCGGCGGCCCGAAGGGTTCCGGCGGTCAGGGCCTGCGCCAGGTCCGCCTCGTTGACGATGCCGCCGCGGGCGGTGTTGACCAGCACCGCCGAGGGCTTCATCAGGGCCAGCTCCCGCGCCGCCACCAGATTGACGGTGTCGGCGGTCAGCGGCACATGCAGCGTGATCACGTCGGCCTCGCGCCAGACCGTCTCCGGCTCCACCCAGGCGACGGCGTCCAGGGTGGGATCGGGACAGGGATCCACCGCCAGAATCCGCACGCCCGGGAAGCCGCCCAGCAAATGGCGGATCACCCGCCGGCCGATCCGTCCGACCCCGATCACCCCGACGGTGGACCCGGCAATGCGGGTGCCGGTGTGGCGGACCCAGCGGCCCTGGTGCAGACCCCGGTCGGCGGACCCGATCTGGCGCAACAGGCCGATGATCAGGCCGATGGTGAGTTCCGCCACCGCGGGCGACGGCCCGTCGGGGGTGAAGGTCACCGCGATGCCCAGCCGCCGGGCGGCCGGGAGGTCGACACTGTCAAGGCCGATCCCGACCCGGCAAATCGCCTTCAGCTCGGGCCGGGCCGCCATGGCCTGGGCCGTGATGGTTTCGGTGCCGGCGATGACCACCGGAAAGCCCGCGATCAGGTCGGCGACCTCATGGGCCTTCAGCTTGCGGCCCAGCGGATTGATCACCGTCTCGATGCCGGCCTCGGCCAGCAGACGCAGCGGCGCCGGGTCGACGGTGCCGAACGGGACGGTGGTCACCATCACCCGTCGGGCGTTGCTGACCGGGTACGGCATGGCGGGATAACCTTTCGGGCCGGACGGACGACCTCCCGATACACCCATCGGCGACTCCGTGCAACCGCCACCGCCCGGCCCGATCCCGGGCCAGCCGCATGGGAAATCGCCGCGGCGCCAGCCGCATGGAAAATCGCCGCGGCGCCAGCCGCATTGAAAATCCGGGCCGCCGGTGTTACCCAGTGACAGCGCGAAGGGAACCGGAGTAGGATCAAGGATGATGCATATTGGTCGGCAGGCAACCTCCCGCGCGGCGATAAATCTTAGTCCCAACAGATTAAGTTACACGCAACCGTGGCGCATAATTCGGGCAAGCTAACGTGAATCGAGCCTTTATTGAAGGATGCCGCTCTTGACCGAGACACCCTTCCTGTCGATTATTGTCCCCATTTACAATGAAGCCGGCAACATTGAGCCGCTGTACGACCGCGTGATCGCGGTCATGACGGACTATGGGCGCTCTTTTGAGATGATATTGGTCAATGATGGCAGTCGTGACCAATCCGAAGCCGAACTGATGACCATCGCGGCCAAAGACCGCCGCATCAAAGTCATCAACTTCCGCCGCAACTACGGCCAGACCGCAGCCTTGATGGGTGGCTTCAATGCTGCTCGCGG
Source organism: uncultured Rhodospirillales bacterium (assembly GCA_903927615.1). Classification (GTDB taxonomy): domain Bacteria; phylum Pseudomonadota; class Alphaproteobacteria; order Azospirillales; family Azospirillaceae; genus BOG-933. The sequence continues at coordinate 32,701 of CAIYNU010000041.1, forward strand.
CGAAATCGTGGTGCCGATGGACGGTGATTTGCAGAACGATCCCGCCGATATTCCGTTACTGGTGGAAAAGCTCCAAGAGGGCTATGCCATGGTCTCCGGCTGGCGCAAGGATCGCAAAGATAACCGTCTGATGCGGACCTTGCCGAGCGGCATCGCCAATTGGCTGATCAGTTGGAGTTCGGGGGTTAACCTGCATGACCATGGCTGCACGCTGAAGGCGTATCGCAGCGATGTCATCGCCAATCTTCGCCTTTATGGCGAAATGCACCGGTTTATCGCGATCTATGTCAAATGGTATGGCGGAACCATCACGGAAATCCCGGTCCGTCACCATCCCCGCATCGTCGGTCAGTCCAAATACGGCATCAACCGTATCATCAAGGTTATTCTTGATCTGGCAGTGGTCAAATTTCTTGAAGATTTCGATACAAAGCCGATCTACGTGTTCGGGGTGATGGGGATCATCTCTATCCTGATGTCGATTTTCGGTTTTTTCCTGGCCATGTATCAGCGCATTTTCGAAGGCATCAGCCTGATCCAGACGCCTTTGCCGTTGTTTGCGGCGATCACGTTCCTGGTCGGGCTGGTTTGCATCCTTTTGGGGCTGCTGGCGGAAATCATGGTCCGAACCTATTACGAATCCCAGAACAAGCGAACCTATCTGGTGCGCAACACCATCAATATCGAACCGGAGATGTGATTGCATGTGCGGCATTGCCGGCTTTATCGGGGGCGGTGATCCGGCGATCCTGGCGGCGATGACCGACCGGTTGCGCCACCGGGGACCGGATGGCGACGGCGTTTTCGTTGATCCGCGCTGGCGGGCTTTTCTGGGGCACCGTCGTCTGGTGGTGATCGATCCCACCGGCGGCCATCAGCCGATGGAGGACGAAGACGGCCGCATCGTCGTCGTCTTTAACGGCGAGATTTATAATCACCACGACTTGCGCCAGGAGCTGGTGGCGCGGGGCTACCGGTTCCGCAGTGATCATTCCGATACCGAAGTGCTGGTTCACGGCTTCAAGGAGTGGGGCGAAGCCCTGCCCAGCCATCTGAACGGCATGTTCGCCTTTGCCATTCTCGACCGTCGCGACGGAACCCTGTTCCTGGCCCGGGACCGCTTCGGCGAGAAGCCGCTGTACTATGTTCACCGGGACGGCCTGTTCGCCTTCGCCTCGGAAATCAGCGCGCTGTTGCGCCATCCGGAGATCCGGGCCGAACCCGATCGCGCCGCCGCCCGCAAATTCATGGCCTATGGTTTCGTGCCGGCCCCCAACACCCTGTATGCCGGCATCCACAAACTGCCCCACGGCCACGCCCTTTTGCTGGATCTGGCCGGCGGCACCGGGCAGCCCCGGGCCTATTACCGGTTCCGCATCGAACCCGACCCGCCGCCGGGCAACGAAGCCGCCTGGGTCGAGGAACTGACCGCCCGGCTGGCCAAAGCGGTCAAAGTGCGCCTGGAAAGCGACGTGCCCCTGGGCATTCTGCTGAGCGGCGGCATCGATTCCAGCGCCATTCTCAGCTTTGCCGCCGATTGCCGGCCGGCCGCGGGCATCGACACCTTCTGCATGGGGTTCGAGGAGGCGAGTTTCGACGAATCCCCCTATGCCCAGGCCATGGCCGCCCATGTGGGCAGCCGCCATCACGAGGATCTCTGCGACCTGGACCGGGCGCGCAGCTTTGTGGCGGAACTGGGCCGGACGCTGGACGATCCCATCAACGATCCTTCGATCATTCCGACCTCTTTGGTTTTCGAATTCGTGCGCCGGCACGTCACGGTGGCGCTCAGCGGCGACGGCGGCGACGAGCTGTTTGCCGGCTATGACCCGTTCGCCGTGCTTGAGCGGGCCAAACTCTATCATCGCTTGGTGCCGCGCCCGGTGCATCGCGCCATCGAGATTTTGGCGGGCTACCTGCCGATTTCCGAACGCAACATGACCTTCGACTTCAAGCTGCGCCGCGGTTTGCGCGGACTGACCCATCGGCCGGCCCTGTGGGGTCCGATGTGGCTGGGTCCGCTCGGCCCCGCCGAGCTGGCCGAGCTGGGGCAGGAGCCGGTGGACCTGGAAGACCTCTATTCCGAGGCCATCGCCCTGTGGGACGGCAGCCCGCATCTGGGGCTGGGCGACCGGATACTGGAATTCTACACCAATTTCTATCTGGTCGAAGACATTCTGGTGAAGACCGATCGCGCCAGCATGCGGGTTTCGCTGGAATCCCGGGCGCCGTTTCTCGATGTGGAACTGGCGGATTTCGTCCGCCGCCTGCCCTATGAGGCCAAGTTCCGCAATGGCCGGGGCAAGTATCTGCTGCGGCAGGCGCTCTCGCGGCGATTGCCGGCGGCGATTTTGAACCGGCCCAAGAAGGGCTTCGGCGTGCCCCTGGTCAAGTGGCTGAAGGGCTTTGACCGGATGCCAGCGGCGGCGGTTCCGGGGCTGTTCGACGAGCGGGGCTTCGACCGCATGTGGGACGAGCACCGGCAGGGCCACCGGGATCACCGTTCCGGGTTGTGGAGCTGGATCGTGCTGAATCAGACTCTGGCGGAAGCGTTGAAACCGTAATTCCCCAGGCGTCGCGATCAACGACGCCATCGGCTCTGCCGACCCCCGCACCAACCCGGTCCAGGCCCCCCGACGGCCCCGAGATCAGACGGCCAACACATCAGACGCCAAGACATCACAGGTGCTGTTCATGACCAACGAACCATCGTCCTGCGCCCTGGGCTCACCCGACCGCTTTGGCTATGAGTGGGACGTCTATTCGGACATCGTCGGGCATTACGAGGACCAGTTCCTGGGCTGGACCCAGCCGCTGAAGCCCGGGGACTGGCACGGCAAAAGCTTTTTGGATGTCGGCTGCGGCATGGGGCGCAACAGCTACTGGCCGGCGCGTTACGGCGCGGCGCGCGGCGTTTCCATCGACCTCGACGACCGCTCGCTGGCGGCGGCCCGGCAGAATCTGGCCGCGTTGCCGGTGGAGGTGCGCAAGCTCAGCGCCTACGAGATCGACTATCAGGACGAATTCGACATCGTTTTCTCGATCGGCGTGATCCATCACCTCAGCGAACCGGCCCGGGTGCTGCGCCGGATGGTCACGGCGGCCCGGCCGGGCGGTGCGGTGCTGATCTGGGTTTACGGCCTGGAAGGAAACGAGTGGATCGTCCATTACTTCGATCCGTTCCGCAAGCTGCTGTTCCGCCGTCTGCCGGTCGGGGTGGTCCATGCCCTGTCGGTGCTGCCGGCGGCGGCGTTGTGGCTGGCGTTGCGGCTGGGCTTTCAGCCGCTGGAGTATTTCCGCAAGATCCGGAAATTCAGCTTTTCCCACCTGCGCTCCATCGTCTTCGACCAGATGCTGCCGAACATCGCCAATTATTGGAGCCGGGCCGAGGCCGAGGCCCTGATGCGGGAGGCCGGCCTGACCGACATCCGCCTGACCTGGGTCAACGAATTGTCATGGACGGTGATCGGCACCAAACCACCGGCACCGTAAGGGAGCCCTGACGTTATGGGTTCCAAGGGGTCCCCCCTTGGTGGGGTCCAGGGGCAACGCCCCTGGTCGGGGTTCGGGGCAAAGCCCCCCATACGGCCTATGGGTAGGACCGGGCAACCATGCGGCTCTTGCTGATCAATTATGAATTCCCGCCGCTGGGCGGCGGCGCCGGCAACGCCACCGACCACATCGCGGCCGAACTGGCCATGGCGGGGGTGGAGGTCAAGGTCCTGACCTCGGCCTTTGCCGGGCTGCCGGCGTTCGAGCGCCGGAACGGCTTCGAGATTCACCGGATTCCGGTGATCCGGCGACGCCCCGACCGCTGTTCAACCCTGGAGATGCTGGTCTTTCTGTTGTCCAGCCTGATTTTCACCCCCCTGCTGGTGCGCAAATGGCGCCCGGAGGGCACCGTTGCCTTTTTCACGCTGCCGTGCGGACCGGCCGCCTGGCTGATCCAGGTTCTGTTCCGGATTCCCTGGGTGGTGTCGTTACGGGGCGGCGATGTTCCGGGATTCCTGCCCCGGCAGATCGGCGCCTATCACCGCCTGACCAAGCCGCTGATCGTCTTTTTGTGGGCCCGGGCCGCGGCGGTGGTGGCCAACAGCCACGGCCTGGCCGATCTGGCCCGGATCGCCGCGCCCGGACTGCCGGTGCGGGTGCTGCCCAACGGCGTCGATACCGCCCGCTATCGCCCGACGCCGGCGGACCGTCGGCAGGCTTCAAACCCCGGCGGGCTGCGGCTGCTGTTCGTGGGCCGCATCGTCCACCAGAAGGGGCTGGACTTGCTGTTCGACGCCCTGGCCGCCCGCCCGACGGACATCACCGTCGATATCGTCGGCGACGGCCCCGAGCGCGACATCCTGGTGCGCCAGGCCGGGCGGCTGGGCCTGTCCGACCGGGTGCGCTTTCTGGGCTGGCTGGATCGCGACGCCCTGCCCGCCCACTTCCAGGCCGCCGACGCCTTCATCTTCCCGTCGCGGGAGGAAGGCATGCCGAATGCGGTGCTGGAGGCCATGGCGTGCGGCCTGCCGGTGATCGCCACCGACGTCCGGGGCATGGGCGAGGTGGTGGCGGCCGGCCAGTCCGGCTGGCTGGTGCCCCTGGAGGATCAGGCCGCCCTGGTCGCCGCCCTCGAGCAATGCCGGACCGACCCGGCGCTGCGCCGTCGGCGCGGCACCGAGGGTCGCCGCCGGGCCGAAACCCTGTTCGGTTGGCGGGCGACCGCGTTGGGATATCGCGATCTGCTGGCCGTCACCGGCGCGCTTTAAGCTACCAATCCCGCTGCCCCAGCCGCTGCCAGCCGCGGCCGAGCAGCCGGGCAACCCGGGCCGGGGCGTGGCCGGCGGCGGTCAGTCCGGCCCACACCGCGGCCAGGGGGGCGCCGGTGCGATGGGCGGCGACGGCGCATTCCAGGGCCAGCGAGGCCCGCAGCCGGCGTTGGGCCCTGACGCCGCCGAGCCGGCCGACTCGATCCCGCTGGCGTTGCCACAGCAGGGCCGCCGCCTCTTGGACCCGGGTTCGGGCGGCAAAGCCGCCGAGATGGACCACGGCGCCCATCCGGGGCAGGCAATCCAGATCCCAAGTCTCGATCAGACGCAGCAACCAGTCCCAATCCTCGAAGCGCGGCAGGTCCTCGGCGAACGGGCCGATCTGTTCGACGCAGGCCCGGCGCGCCAGCAGGGTCGAGCCCGGCGACAGGGTGCAGCCGTCGAGCAGGGTCGCGAGCCAGGTGCCGTCGGCGGCGGGAATCCGCTCGAAACGGCCGCCGGTGGCTTCCCGGTGCAGGACGAAACCGGTCACCAGGGCACCCAGGCGGGCCGGGGCCGCGGTCAGCGCCGGGACCTGGGCCGAAAGCTTGCCCGGCAGCCACTCGTCGTCGGAATCAAGAAAGGCGATCAGCGCACCGCGGGCGGCGGCCAGGCCGGTGTTGCGGGCGGCCGGAGCGCCCCGGTTGACCGGATGGCGGATGACCCGCATGCGGGGGTCGCCGCCCCCGGGGATCGTCCCAAGCACGGCCTCGGCGCCACCATCGGTGGAGCCGTCATCCACCAGGATCAGTTCCCAGTCGGAAAAGTCCTGGATCAAGACGCTGGTGATGGCACGGGGCAGGGTGGCCGCGCGGTTGTAGACCGGAATGATGATCGAGACGGTGGGCATGATCATTCGAAGGCAAAGGAAGGCGCGACGAAAACGCCCAAGGCTGCGCCGGACGTTGGCTTGGGCCGCTTATATGCTATTCTCTCGAAGCTGGGGCGTCTGCCGCGATCGGAAGGGCGTGCGGTCCGGGGATAAACGCCATCGTTTTTCTTCCACCGGGCCGGTCCCGGAAACTTTGTTGGACAGGGCAAGAATCCATGAAACGCATCCTGCTCGTTGATGACGTACCGGCGGTTCGGCTTTCGATTCGCGCCACGCTGGAAGCCGCCGGCTATCAGGTTCTGGAGGCGTCCGACGGCAAAGAGGCTCTCAGTCTGCTCGACAGCCAAGTCGTGGACCTGATCGTCACCGATTTGTGGATGCCGAACCTCGACGGCGTCGAATTGCTCAAGTGCTTGCGGGCGGCCAACGCCAACATTCGGGTGATCGCCATCTCCGGCGGCGGCATGCGCAAACCCATCGACGTGTCGGCGGCCCTGGCCCAGACCTGGGGTGCCGACGCAGTGCTCTACAAGCCGTTCGACAACGACGATCTGGTCGGGGAAATCAAGCGGCTGGTCGGTTGATCGGAAGCATGGCGGGCCGGTTCAGGCCGGCACGCCATGCTCCCGCAAATAGGCATCGGTCTCGGCCAGGCCTTCGGGCGAGCCGATCTCGTAGAACCGTTGCCCGACCTCGTAGCCCGCCAGGCGCCCGGCCTCGACCAGGCTGGTGTAAATGGAGGCCAGGTCAAAGGGCTGATCGTCGGGTTGCGCCGTCAATGGCCCGGCCGTCAGGATCCCCAACCCGTAATCGATATGACGCATCCGGGGGTCCCGGATGATCTTGCTGTAGCACAGGATGCGGCCTTCGCTGAAGACCACGTTGCTGGTGTCCCAACGGCCCTCGTTGCCGTAAACCGTCATCAGCCCGTCGAGGCCGCTGGCCCGCCAGGCCTCGACCACCGGGGCATAGGCCAGATCCAGATAGCTGTCGCCGTAGAGGATCAGGAACTCCGGTCCCAGCAGCGGCAACGCCTTGCGCAACGCCCCGCCGGTGCCAAGCAGGCGGTCGCCGTCGAAGGAGTACCGGACGTCGAGGCCGAAGCGATGGCCGTCACCGACGAAATCCGCCACCTGTTCGCCGAGATAGCCCAGGCACAGCACCACGATGTGGGCGCCCTCCCGATGCAGCATGCGCAACTGGTGGGCAATGAACGGCTCGCCGGCGACTTCGACCATCGCCTTGGGAATGGTGGTGGTAATCGGCCGCAACCGGGTAGCCAGTCCACCCGCCAGAATAGCCACAGGAGGAAGCGTCACAGGGAATCCCTCGATCAGGAAAGCGGTCCAGGGGGCCGGACCCCCGGTGCGCCAGGATGGGTGATGGGTCTGATTTTGCAGGGCTCCACCCTGCACCCGCCAGGAGGCTGGCCTCCTGGACCTCATGACGTCAAGGGTTCAAAGGACCGCCCCCCCCCCGGACCGACTTGTTTACTGCACAACCACCTTGGTTCCCTCGAAATCGAACCGGAACCGGACTTCGCGCAACCCCGCTTGCAGCATGGCGTGACGCAACCGGGTTTTGTCTTCGGTATAGAACATCAGGAAGCCGCCGCCGCCGGCCCCGATCAGCTTGCCGCCGACCGCGCCGTTGGCCATGGCGGTCTGGTACCAGACGTCGATGGCGGGATTGGACATGCCGCCCGACCGCTGCTTCTTGTGCTCCCAATGTTCGTGCATCAGCTCGCCGAACCGCTTGAGGTCGCCGGTTTCCAGGGCGATCTGGCTGCGCAGGCCCAAATCCTTGACATAGTGTAGGTTCTGAACCATGGCGCTGTCCGACTGGCGGGTCCGGCTGTCCTGGTCCTTGAGGATGGAGGAGGCGCTGCGCGAATAGCCGGTGAAGAACAGCAGCAGATTGTCTTCAAGATTATACAGGACTTCCTGGGAAATCTTGAGCGGCCAGGCTTCGACCTTGCCGTCGGGATTGAAGCGGAAGCAGGTCACGCCGCCATAAGCGGCAATGTACTGGTCCTGTTTGCCGATCGGTTCGCCCAGCCGGTCGATTTCGATGTGGCAGGCCTGCTCGGCCAGGGTCTCGGGATGGATCAGGTTCTTGCGATGGGCGTGCAGGGCCTTGAGCAGGGCGGTGGTGAAGCTGCCCGACGACCCGAGCCCGGTGCCGGCGGGAATGTCGGCCATGCTGGTCAGTTCCAGATGGGTGGCGCGGCCGTCCTCATTGACCAGCCGGAGCGCCTCGCGAATGATCGGGTGCTCGATCCGGTCCACGGAGTCGACCCGCTCCAGCTTCGAGTACTTGATGCTGAACATCTGCTCGAAGGTCTCGTGAAGCGTGATGTAGACATACTTGTCGATGGCCGCCGCGATCAGAAAGCCGCCATGGTCGCGGTAGTAGGACGGCAGATCGGTGCCGCCCCCGCCCAGCGTGATGCGCAATGGGCTGCGGGTGATGATCATCGCGAAGTTCCTTAAGTCGGCGTTCCGTGAGTCGGCGTTCCGTGAGTCCGGGAGAGGCGGCCGATGATGTCAAGATTGGCCCGGGCGTCATAGATCGAGCCGAGCGGTTGCCGGCCCTCCCGGAGGGCGGTCATCAGCTCGGCGAATTCGGCGTCCCACGAGCGGTCGGGGAACGGGTATTCCCAGATGGTGGTCTCGGGCGGCCCCATTTCCGGCAGCATCCGGTACCAGCTCAGGCGCTCGGTACCGTAACTGCCGCCCAGGCCCTCGATGTGCAGCTTGCCGTCGCGACCGTAGATTTCAAACGAGAACAGATTCTTCCATTCGGTCCAGGTGGCGTGCAGCCAGGCGACCTGGCCCCGGTCGGTGCGCAACCCGATGAAACAGTTGTCGTCCACCGGAATGTCCCAGAACAGGGTGCCGAGCATGCCCTGAACCTCGGTGAAGTCGCCGAGGAACCAGCGCGCCAGATCGATCAGGTGCGAGCCCTGGTCGATCAGTTCGCCGCCGCCCGAGATCGCGGGAACGCAGCGCCATTCCTTTTCCATGCCGACCCGGCCGCCGTGGCCGTACCGGCCGCGGATGAACATCAACGGTCCCAACACCCCCGAGGCCGCGATCTCGTGCGCCCGCAACAGCGCCGGGTGGAAGCGGTGATTGAAGCCGACCTTGACCACCCGTCCCAGGCGCTCGGCGGCGGCAATCACCGGCGTCAGTTCTTCGGCGGTGCGCGCCGCCGGCTTTTCCACCAGGACGTGGCAGCCGGCCTCGAGGGCGGCCAACGACAGCCCGGCCAGCTGGTCATGGGTGGTGGCCACCACCATCAGGTCGGGACGGGCGGCGATGACGTCGGCGGCATCCCGGCTGGCCCGGCCCCCGGCCCCGGCCGGCCCCGCGGCCTTGAGCAACGCCTCGGCGCGCGCCGGATCCAGATCGGCGGCGCCGACGATCTCCAGGCCATGAGCCGCCGCGGCCTTGGCCCGCTTCTGCCCGATCAATCCACAGCCAATGATCCCGATCCGCATCGTGTCCGCTCCCGCCTAGCGTCAGAACTGTTCTAGCCAGTCGAAACCGGGCAAGACAAGGGGATATCGGGGCCAAGCCCCTACGGAGATCTCCGGGCCTTTACGGCCAATGGGAAACCGGCGTCATGGTCAGCGTCACCTTGGGAACGGTATCCAGCTCGATGCCGACCTGGCTCAGCCGGAATCCGTCGTTGCGGACGGCATAGGCCGATTCCGCGGTGTTGAGCAGGATCATGATGATGCTGCGCTGGACGGTGTCCGTGCTGCCCGAGGGGTCGGTGATTTTGGTCATCAGCGCGGCCTTTTCGGGCTCGCTCAGCCGGCGCCGGAAGGTCAGGGACAGACTGATCTGGGGGTCCAGGCGGGCGCCCACCGACACCGAGGCCAGGGTGAAGCCCGCCTGCTGGACCAGCGTGTCGAACGCCGACAGGTCGCTGTCGACGGTGTGCTTGAACTGTTCGATCTCGTCGGTGACCAGGCGCTCGTCGTGAGGGAACAGGCCAGAAACCCACTGCGACAGGTCACTGAACGGTGTCGGCAGGGTCCCGAACCAACTGCCGTTTCCGGCCGGGGCGGCCGCCGGCGGCGTGGCGTCGGCCCACCCGGCCGACGGTCCGGCCAGGGCCGCCGCCAAGGCCAGGACAATCGGCATCCCGGCACGGTTCCACCCACCCAGGAAACGGCCGGGCCTGACGGGGTTCGGCCTGACGGGGTTCCGCATGAGGCGCAACTCACGGCAAGAGGTCTTGGAAATCAGGCCGGTGAACAGTGCCGGTCGGCGGCGAATACTGGGGAGAGTCCAGCAATCCGAAAGCATGATCACGATAAGAAACGCCCGGTCGGCTGTCAAGGTCAGGACCGGATTCCGTTCAGAACCCTTGGGCACCCAGCATCGCCGCCACCGCCGCCGCGACACTTTCCCAATCGCCGGGGCGGGGCTGCCGGAACAGGCGCAGCGAGGGATACCACGGGCTGTCGTCGCGATCCTGAAGCCAGCGCCAGCAGCCGTCGAAGCGCGACAGCAGCCAGACCGGCCGACCCGACGCCCCGGCCAGGTGAATCACCGCGGTGTCGACCCCGATCACCAGATCCAGGTTGGCCACCAGGGCCGCGGTATCGGCCAGGTCGGCCACCTCGGCCATGACGTCGATCAGCGTCAGGCCGGGCGGCGGCTGGTCCAGCTCGGGCCGGCGGTCCTTCTGAAGGCTGATCCACTGAACGCCGGCCACCGCCGTCAACGGCGCCAGCCGGGCCAGGGCCAGGCTGCGCCGCCGGTCCACCGCGGTCCAGTCCGGCTGGTGCCGGCGCGGATTGCCGGCCCAGACCAGCCCGACCCGCCGGCCGGCGGCCGGCGGCAGACGCGCGGCCCAGGCCTCGGTCAGACCCGGGGGCGGTGCCAGATACGGAACTTCGGCCGGCACCGTGGCCAGGGTCGTCCCCATCAGATGGGGCAGGCTGAGCAACGGCGCATGGCAGTCGAAATCCGGCCGGTCGTCGCCCGGACCCAGCACCCGATCCAGGCCGGTCATGCCGCGGAGCAACCGGACCAGCTCGCGCGGGCATTCCAGCATCACCCGGGCGCCCCGCCGTTGAAGCTGCGGCGCATAGCGGACGAATTGGAGGGTATCGCCCAGTCCCTGCTCGGCATGGAGTAAAAGAGTCCGGCCGGTCAGATCGCCGCCGGTCCACAAGGGTTGGGCGAAGGGCGGCCGCTTCACCGGAAAGTCCGGAATCCGCCAGCGCCATTCGTATTCCCGGAACCCGGCCGCCAGATCGCCCTGCTTCAGCAGCACCCAACCGTAATTCTTATGGGTCAGCGCGCAGTCGGGGCGGAGCGCCAGGGCCTGGCGGTGACACAGGGCCGCCTGGTCCAGCCGCCCCTGCTCATAAAGCACCAGGCCGAGACCGGCATAGGCCTCGGCCCATCCCGGCCGCAAGGTCAGCGCCCGCCGGTAATGGACCTCCGCCTGGTCCAACCGGCTCTGCTGCTTCAGGAGATTGCCGAGATTGAGGTGCGCCTCGGGATAATCGGGGCACACCGCCAGCGCCCGGCCGATCAGCGCTTCGGCGGTGTCATCGGCTCCGGCCTGGGCGGCCAGCACCCCCAACAGGTGCAGACAGTCCGCATGATCGGGGTCCACAGCCAGAATCTGCCGGTAAAGCCCTTCGGCCTCGGTCAGCCGGCCGGCCTGGTGATGTCGGAGCGCCAACGCGAAGGCCGAAGTCATGACAGAGGTTCAACTCAAGGTTCTCAAAGACCGCCGGCCGTGGGCGGTGGGATGATAAACCGAAATCTGGTCTCAAAACAACGAGCTATAGGTATTTTACGAATTGTTTCAATCGGAAAATGCTCTAGGTGCGGTCCCTTGCCTGTGTCATGATGGCGCGGTCAACGAGGGGAGAACCTCTCGCGGGTTCTGGCAAGGCCATGACCGATGGCGTTGGAGAAGGCGACGCTAACATGATTATCACTTGGTCCGACATCTTGTCGATCGGTCACGACACCATTGACCGAGAACATAAGTATATTCTCGATACCGTGACCCGGCTGTATCTGATTGAGGTCGACAATAAAAGCAAAGATGAATCGGTTATGCTCTTTGGAGAGATGATCGATCTGATCGTTTCGCATTTTCATAATGAAGAAGCGGTAATGCGTATCAATCGATACCCAAATACCGACCACCACATAGAACTGCATAGTGAACTATTTTCCAGACTGACCGATATTTTGTATTTGTTGGAAACGGGCAGCGATCGGGTGGCCCATGAGCTGGTTCAGTGCATCGATGACTGGGCCCATCTCCATATTCTGGTGCAGGATCGAATGATTGTTGACTACCTGGAGGCCAATCATCTTTAACGAACCAGACTGGCGGATTGAACAACCGTGAGTCTTTTGACGACGAGGAGCCAATCTCTGTTTTTAAGATATGAGGCTTTTACTCTCTCTTAAAAATTGATCAGACCGCGAAGGTCCAACGCTGCCCTTGCCGAAGGCGAGATCGTCGAAATCATCGAGAATCGAGTTGAACTGAAAGCCGGACGCGATGTCGACCATGAGCGGGTCATACCAGTTCCCGATGAGCCCAACTCATCGGGAACTGGTATCAGTCGTCATCTGTAAACAGACCATCCGTCAGCAAAGGCTTGCTCCCATGCCCACCGTCGCCGAAGCCTATCGCGCCGCCGTTGCCGATCACGACGCCGGCCGCCTGGCCGAGGCCGAGGCGCTGTACCGGCGGATTCTGGCGGTGGCGCCCGAGCATGCCGGATGCCTGCACCGGCTGGGCGGGCTGGCGCTGGCCACCGGGCGGTGCGACCTGGCCATCACGCTGGTGAACCGGGCCATCGCCGTGGACAACCGGGAACCGGTTTATTTCAACACCCTGGGCAACGCCCAGTTTGCCCGGGGCCGGCTGCCCGAGGCGGCGGCCCTGTACCGGCGGGCGCTCCGGCTCAAGCCGGACTATGTCGGCGCCCGCTACAACCTGGGCAACGTGCTCCAGGCCCTGGACCGGCCGGCGGAAGCCCTGGCCGCGTACGAGCAGGTGCTGGCGCTGGCGCCCGATCACGCCGAGGCGCTCAACAATCTGGGCGCGGTGCTGCTGGCCCTGGACCGGCCCGAAGACGCCCTGGTCCGCTTCCGGCAGGCCATCGCGCTCCGGCGCGATTACGCCGAGGCCCATTTCAACCTGGGCACGGCGCTTCAGGAGTTGGGCCGGCGGCCCGAGGCGGTGGCGCGCTACCGGCGGGCGATCCGGCTGCGGCCCGACTATGCCGAGGCCCAAGGCCGGTTGGGCACGGTGCTGTTGGAGCAGGGCCAGCTCGAGGAGGCCACGGCCCGGTTGGAGCGGGCCATCCAGCTCGACCCCGCCTATGCCGAGGCCCACAACAATCTGGGCTCCGCGCTTTTGGACCAGGGCCGGTTCGACGAGGCCGCGGTTCGGTTCGAACAGGCAATCCGGCTGCGGCCGACCTATGCCGAGGCCTACTTCAACCGGGCGGAACTCCCGACCTACCGCCCCGACGCCGCCGAACGCGCGGCCCTCGAAGCCCTGGTCGCCGATGACGGCCCGCTGCCGCCGGCCAAGGCGCCCTTCATTCACTTTGCCCTGGCCCGCGCCCTGGAAGAGGCCGGCGAACCGGCCCGGGCCTTCCAGCATCTGCTGACCGGCAACGCCCTGAAGCGTCGGCAGATCGGCTATGACGAGGCCGCCACCCATGACCTGTTCCGGCGCATCGCCGCGGTGTTCGATGCCGACCTGTTCGCCCGTCGCCCGAACACCGGCACCCCGTCGACGATCCCGATCTTCGTGCTGGGCATGCCGCGCTCGGGCAGTTCGCTGATCGAACAGATTCTGGCCAGCCATCCCCTGGTTCAGGGCGGCGGGGAACTGACCACCCTGGTGATGGTGGCCACCGGCGCGGCCGGCGGCCGGGGCCGGCCGCTGGCCTATCCCGAAGACATCCCGGCCTTGGATGACGCGGCGCTGCGGCGGTTGGGCGGCGCCTATCTGGCCGACGTGCCGCCGCTGGCCCCGGGCAAGACCCGCCTGACCGACAAGATGCCGTATAACTTCCTGACCCTCGGCCTGATCCCCCTGATTCTGCCCGGCGCCCGGATCATTCACACCGAGCGCGATCCCGCCGACACCTGCGTTTCCTGCTTTTCCAAGCTGTTTCCGTTCAGCCAGGCCTTCAGCTACGAGCTGGGCGAGTTGGGCCGCTATTATCGCGCCTACCACACCCTGATGGCCCATTGGCGCGCGGTGCTGCCCGCCGGCGCCCTGCTCGATGTCTCCTACGAGGCGGTGGTGGAGGATCTGGAAAGCCAGGCCCGGCGGCTGATCGCCTATTGCGGCCTGCCCTGGGACGACCGCTGCCTGGACTTCCACCGAACCCGGCGCGCGGTCCGCACCGCCAGCGCCGCTCAGGTCCGGCAGCCGGTGTTCCGCAGCTCCCTCGCCCGCTGGCGCCGCTTCGAGCCCTGGCTGGCGCCGCTGCTGGGGGCGCTGAACGACCCGACGCCCCCGCGCCTGCCGCCGCCTTCGGCCAACCACCCGCCGGTGTGGGAACTGCTGGTGGCCCGGGGACAACCGGCCGCCGGGTCCTGAGGGCGGCCTTGATGGGTCAACATCAAGACTTGAGGGTATCTAAACGACAAAAATTAACAGGACCAGCGCGGCACCCAGCACAATATAAAGTATAGTCTCGACGGCATCGCTCCGCGCGCGTTCGACCAGCGCGAGGCCACAGAAAACAACAAATCCAGATATCATCCAGGTGATCACGAACGAAATAGCCGCATGATCAGACAGCGTGATCCCGAGCATGATCGGGATCACCACCTTCGTTATAGCAAAGAACAGTCCATATCCGATCGCGCAGAGCTGGGCCTGTTGCGTCTGCTGGTGGACAATGCTGAGGACCTTAATGGATGAAAAGATCACGATTGAGATAATCAGGCTGTCATCAAGCATCGAGTCCATTGCCGCGTCTCCGGCTGCATCATGGCTGGCGGCGCTCCCGGAACCGGTCTTTGGCCCCCGGTCAGTCGAAGGCCAAAGCCATCCTGGCCGAGACCCGTTCGTGATAGGCCTCTCCGGTCAGGTGCCCGCGCCAGTCCTCGACCCGCGTCGCCAAGCTGCGGGCGGTCTGAACATCACTGACCGCATAGTCGTAGAATTGCCTTTGCTTGGCGTCGAGCACACCGTCGGCCAGGCGCCGATAAATCAGCAGGGCGGCCAGCGGCTGGGACTCCGCCAGCCGTTCGGCGGCCGGGCGCAGAAGACGGTAAAGATGGGCGTTCAACTCCTGGGACCGCTGATGCACCAGTTCGGCGGCGGCGGCCGGGTCCAGCCGCAGCAACAGGGTCAAAGCCCCATGGACATCGTCGTGCCGGCGGGCGAGATCGACGGCGCCGGCCCAGGCCGCCGGCCGGTCGGCTTCGGGAAGCCAGGCCAGGTAATCCTCCAGCACGCTCAACGACAGGGTGCGGGCGAACAGGTCCCGGCGCAGGGCCTGGGCGTCCTGGTGACGCCCCAGGCGTTCGAAAATCTCCACCCGCAACCGGTCGACATCGCCCTGCTGCCAGTCCGGAATCCCGGTGCGCTCGACCCGATCCAGCGCCTCGGATAACCGGCCGGCTGCCACCAGCCGCTCGCAGATGTCCTTGACCGCAATCGCTTCGGTGCCGGCCAGCCGATGAAGCGCAATGTAGCCGTCCAGATCGCCGCGCGCCTCGGCGATTTCGATCAGAGCCCGGCTCAGTTCGGGCGGCCCCGGGTCTTCCGTCGCCAGCCGGACCGGGTCCAGCCGCCCCCGGATCAGGCGCTCCAGCTCGTCGAGGCCGTCGGCGCCCAAGGCATCCTTGCAGGCCGGAATGATGTCGTCCCGGACGTGGCAATCGTTGGTGGAAAACAGGACGAAGACCAGCCCGGCCAGGGCGATCGGGTCCCGATCCGGGACCGACAGCCAGGCCCGGCCAAGATCGGCCACGGCATGCCGGAAGACATCGCCGATGAAACCGTCGGCGTCGTCGGTGCGCTGGAACACAGTCCGGTCCAGGCGAAGAAACCGGTCCAGCAAATCCGCCGCGGCCCGAGGCTGCCGCGGCAACAGCTCGGTCATCATGGCCTTGCGCAGCCGGTCCAGCGTGTCCGCCAGCACCCCGCTTTCCCGGTTATCGAAGAACCGGCCATCCTCCTCGACCGCCCGCAGCTGTTCGGCCAGCATCGCCACCAGACGATCCACCGGCCCCACCGCCGCCAGCGCCAGCCGAACCGCCCGACCAAAACCGGGATCGTGGCCGGCATGATCCACGATCAAGGCGGCCAGCCGGGCGGCGCCAAGCGCTTCCACGGCCGCCACGGAAAATTCGACGTCGTCCCCGTCCATCCGTCTTCGGTTCCTGACCGTTTTCTGTTCCTGCTGTTCCTGCTTTTTCTGCTTTCCGATTTCGGCTTCCGCTCCCGGCGGTCTCCAGCCTCTGACGGCTTGAGACGTCTTTCCGGCCGGGTCTCGTTCGAGACCTCTTTCCGGCCGGGTCTCGTTCGAGACCTCTTTCCGGCCAGGCCTCGTTCGAAACATCATACCGGTCCTTGATCCGGCCGGCAATCCGGCCGACGCGCATCTGCGAAAACGCTTTGATACCCGTTCTGAAGATATTACCCTGGAGCGGCAAAAGAGAAATAATGAAACATATCTGTGTCTGTATGATGTCTCTCTGATGGGCTCAATGGGTGGCCGGGTTTGAGGGCTGTTCAGAGCGCGTGGTGTGATCAAGGGATAGAATCATCCGTGGCAAACCAAGCTTCATCCTATGATCCGGGCCTCCTGCCGGCCTTGCCCCAGGACAGAGAGACCCGCAGGATGCGTATCCCGCTGGTGATCAAGATTGCTGCGGCCATTGTGGCCCTGATTGCTCTGGGCCTGGGGCTGATTTCCTATCTTGGCTATGCCAGATTCGTCAAAGTCTATCGCCAGATCGAGGACTCCCGTTTCGCCGTGGTCCTGGTCGAGTTGAAATCGGGCATTGAACTGGACCTGACCTTGGGCCTGCCGCTGGCTGAACTCCCCAACCTGGGAACGGTGCTGGCCGACAGCCGGCAACTGGCCGCCGGCATCAATGATCTTGCCGTGACCGACCCCGACGGCCGGGTTTTGTTTTCCGCCCCGGGCTCGCCGGTGGTTTCCGCCGCCGGCCTGGCTCGCATCCCCGCCGGCTGGCTGAACGGTCCCATCACCGACCCCGACCAGCCGTTCCGACGGTTTTCCGATGGCGACCTTTTGGGTCTGTCGGCGCCCATCGGCGACAGTTTCGGGCGTCAGGTGGGCGCCGTGGTGCTGACCTACCGGAAGGCCGGCGCCGACACCGTGATCGGGACGGTGTTCCAACGGCTTGCCTGGTGGTTCGGCGTGGTCTTCATCGGCTTTGCCGGGATGGCCGCGGTCGCCGTCCGGATCTGCTTTCGTCCGGTCGGGCGCAGCTTTATCCGGATGACCGAATGGCTGGGCGAAACCGCGCCCGGGGTGCCCGGAGCCAATGACCTGGAACGCCAGGTGGTGGCCTTCCGGGGCGTCGCGGACACCGTGCGTTCGGTGATTCGCCAGGCTTCGGAGCGGCTGCCGACCCCCGGCGCCTGGTCGTGGCCGGCCCTGCGGGAGGACGTCGGGTTGCAGGCCCTGCTGACCCGCCACGGTGTGGCCACCGGCCCGCTCTACGCCGATCCCGGCTTTGCCGGGTTGATCGAACGGGGTTTCCGGCGCTTTGCCGAGGACCGCGCCGGCCATGACGCCGGGCCGGTTTCGTGGCCGCCACCGGCGCCGCCGCTGGTCCGGGCGCTGACCGACCCCGAGGTCCACGAGCGCCTGTTGGACCACGGGCTTGACGCCGATGACCTGCTCGGGGATCCGGCGCTGGCTGCGCTGGCCTCCGGTCCGCCCGAGAGGAAAGTCGCATGACGCCGCCGGCCAGCCGGAATACCGCCTTCACCCGCCGCATCAATATTCAACTGATGACCGTAACCCTGGTGCTGCTGATCGCGGCGGCTGGCCTGTTCTCGTGGGGCGCGGTGCGGGTGTTCGGGGACGCGCTGGCCCCGGCGCTGACCGGCAAGTCGGCCACCATCGGCGACATCGTGGCCCGCCAGATCGGGGCCGAAGTGGCGTTGGACGTGCCGTTCGACCAGATTCCCGGCGTCGAGGACTTCCTGTCGCCGATCATCGCCGCCCATCCCGAAACCGCCTATATCGTCATCACCGACCGTCAGGGCCGCATCCTTTATGCCAGCGGCCCCCGCTTCAACGCCGCAAGACCGCTGCTCGAAGCCCTGGGGCCGGGTCCGGCCGGGGCCGGGTCCGCCGAACTCGGGGTCTTTTTGGATACCACGGTGCCGGTGGTGGCCACAGCCACCGTCATCGGCAGCGTTCATTTCGGTGTCGCCCAAAGCTTCGTCCAAAGCACCCTCGAAGAGATGGTCTACGACGTGGTCGTGGTGCTGCTGGTGTCGATGCTCGTCACCTTTGAAATTCTGCTGATTCTGATCAATATCAGCATCGCGACGCCGATCAACCTGGCGAACGATTTGCTGACCCAAGCCAACCACGGGGATTTCCGCCACATTATCGGCGGCACGGCGCGCGATGAGGTCGGCCGGCTGGTGGACCGGATCAACCACATTCTGCGCAGCATCTGGCGCGACCATCGGCGACTGGCCGCCCGCATCCGGTGGACCAACGGCGTGGTCAGCCTTGACGCCAACACGCTGCTGGCGACGCTGGCGGACCGGTTCCGGTTTGCCGGCGGTTCCGGACCCCAGCCTTTGGAGGTCATCGATCTGACCCGTATCCGGGCGCCCCTGTTCCTCTTCATGTTCGCCGAGGAGCTGTCGCGCTCCTTCTTTCCGCTCTATGTCCACGACCTGTACACCCCGATCCCCGGGCTCTCGGACAAGGTGGTGATGGGCCTGCCGATCGCGCTGTTCATGCTGGTGGTCGCCGTGTTCACGCCCTTTGCCGGCGCCTGGTGCGACCGCTTCGGCATTCGCCGCACCCTGTTGATCGGCATGATTCCGGCGGTGATCGGTTTCGCCGGCACCGCGCTTGCCCATTCGTTGTACGCGTTGCTGTTCTGGCGCAGCCTGTGCGCCATCAGCTATGCCATCATGTTCATCGGCGCCCAAGGCTTCCTGGCCCAGCACACCACCCGGCAAAACCGCGCCAGCGGCATGGCCACCTTTGTCGGCGCCGTGATCGCCGCGGGCATCTGCGGCGTTTCGATCGGCGGCATCCTGGCCGATCAGATCGGCTTTCGCGCCACCTTCGCGATCTCGACCGCCCTGGCCCTGATCGCCACGGTGGCGGTGGCGCTGCTGCTGCCGGCGGGTCGGCGCGACTGCCGGCAGGACCAGCCCGTGAGGCTGCGCGACTATGGGCTGGTCCTGCGCAACCCACGTTTTATCGCGTTGCTGCTGTTCTCCTCGATTCCCACCAAAATAATGCTCACCGGTTATCTGTTCTACGGTGTTCCGATTTATCTGAACGCCATGGGCGAAACCCAGTCGGCCATCGGCCGCATCATGATGGGCTATGGCCTGACCATCCTGGTCCTGGCGCCGTGGATTTCGCGGATGGCCGATCGCTCGGGCCGTCACGCGGTGTTTGCCGGTGTCGGCGGCCTGATCGCCGGCCTCGGCGCGTTGCTGGTGTTCGAAGTCAACAGTGCCCTGGTGGTGCTGATCAGCGTGGTGACGTTGGGCCTGGCCCACGCCTTCAACAACGCGACCCAACTGGCCCTGGTGCCCGAGGTCTGTCGGGCCGAGTGCGACCGGATCGGGCGCAGCAGCGTGTTCGCCATCTACCGGTTGCTGGAGCGGGCGGGCTCGGTGCTGGGTCCGGTCCTGGCCGCGGCCCTGGCCGAACGCTTCGGTTATCAGCAGGCGTTGGGGATTCTGGGCCTCTTCGGCCTGGTCTGCGGCGTGGTGTTCTGCGCCGCGTTCCTGTTGACCCGCACCCAGGCGTCGGCCGAGTCCGAGGAGATCGTCGCGTGAACGCCCCGCCGCCTTTCCGCCGCCCGCGCCTCCGGCTGGCCGGCTGGGGACTGGTCCTGGTTCTGGGTTGGGGACTGGGGGGTTGGGGACTGGGTCTGGCCGCCCGGACTGGTCCGGGCGCCGCCGGCGATCGGATCGAGGCGCCCCCCGCGCCGCCGCTCGGTTCGGGACCGAACAGCCCGCCCCTCCCCGACCGGCCGGCGGCAACGCCGCCCGTCGCCCCGGGTGTCGCCCCGGAGCAGCGGCCGTTTCGCATTGTGATGGTGGTCTGGCGCGGCGCCACCCGAGTCGAGGCCGGGTTCCAGGACTATTTCACCGAAAACCACATTCCGATCGAGATCATCCTGCGCAATCTCGATCGTGACCCGAGCCGCCTGCCGGCACTGGTCGCGGAGATTCGCGCCCTCAAGCCGGATCTGGTCTATTCCTGGGGCACCTCGACCACCCTGGGGTTGGTCGGCCCCTGGAACGACCCCGAGCCCCAGAACCACATCACCGACATCCCGGTGGTGTTCACCCTGGTCGCCGACCCGGTGGGCGCCAGGATCGTGCAAAGCCTGGACCGGGCGCGCGCCAACGTCACCGGCACCTCGTTCCTGCCGCCGCTGGCAAGCCAGCTCAAGGCGATCCGATCCTACCGGCCGTTCACCCGACTGGCGGTGATCTACAACCCCCTCGAGGCCAACTCGGTGCTGAACGTCAAGGCGTTACGGGCCGCGGGGGACCGACAGGGCTTCATCCTGATCGAAAAGCCGGCCCCGATCACCGCCGCGGGCGTGCCCGATGCCACGGCGGTGCCGCGCCTGGTCCGGGAAGCCAAGGACGCCGGGGCCGAGTTTCTCTATATCGGCCCGGACAGTTTTACCGCCGTGGTCGGCCCGGCCCTGACCCAGGCGGCCATCGACAACCGGCTGGCCACCTTCGCCTCCACGGAAACCCCGCTCCGGGAAGCCCGGGCCATGTTCGGACTGGTCAGCAACTATTACACCCTCGGCAAGTTCACCGCCTACAAGGCCGAACAAATCCTTCGGCATGGCGTCCGGGCCGGTGAGATTCCGATCGAAACGATGAAAAAGTTCTCGCTGCTGTTGCGCATCGGCGTGGCAAATCAAATCGGACTGTATCCGCCCGTCAATATTGTAAAGTATGCTGAAATAATTGACCGCAACTCTCCGACCAATTGAACCAGATGGTCACGACGCCGATGTCACACACTCTGATCCAAGAGCCAACGCTGGCGGACCACCCGACCACCCCGGCCAACCTCGAGGTCGATCCTCTGACGGTCCTGACCGAAATCCTCCAGCGCCATGGCGTCACCTCGGGGGATGACGTCACCTGGAAAATCTACGACCAGATCATGCGTGCCATCGAACCGCTGATCGGCGCCGGTCATGTTCTCCGCCATTTCACCTACACCCATAAGGCGGAATTGCAAACCGAGACGGTCGAACGCCTGCGGAAGGACTACCCGGTCAGACTGGCCTATACCGAATGGGGCAGCCCGCTGCTGCCGACGCTGTTGCTCACCGGCGGTATCGCCAGCGCCGCCCGGCGCTTTGATTACCTGGCCCGCGGACTCTCCAAGCACTACCATGTGCTGTGCCTGGACTGGGCCGGCCGCGGGCGCAGCGGCTGGCTGGTCGAACAGGCCGATTACAGTTTCGAAAATCACGCCGCTCAGGTCATGGCCCTGATCCGGCACAAGCGGCTGAGCCGGGTCACGCTGATCGGCTCGTCGCTGGGCGGTTGCGTGGCCCTGCGGGTGGCGGCCGAGGCCCCCGGCCTGGTGGACCGCCTGATCCTCAACGACACCGGCCCCTTCATTCCCAGCGAACGCCGCCGCCGCCGGGCCGAATCGGTGGCGCGCCATTACGTGTTCCGCGATCCGAGCCAGATGTTCCACCGCTCGGGCGCCTCCCAGAAGAATGACGGGCCGGTGGACGACACGGTCCTGCTGCATAACAGCTTTCACCAGACGCACTGGTCCAATAACGACCAGGGCCGCATCTACCGCCACGACATTCGGGCCATGCAACGCTATCGGGATGAAGCGATCAGCGACCATGACCAGTGGGATGACTGGCAACGGATCGACTGCCCGATCCTGCTGGTCCATGGCCTGCTGACCGACGCCATGTTGGGCTCCACCATCGAGCGCATGATGGCCCGCCCGCGCGTCAGCGTGATCCATGTACCCCTGGCCGGTCATACCCCGACCCTGAGTGATCCCATCCACATCGCGCTGTTGCAACGCTGGCTGGACGGTCCGGATGACTGGCCGCGGGAGATGACCACCTCGTGGACGCCCCGGCCGGAGCGGTTCCTGTTCCGATAATCGCCGGTCCGATTTCCACCGGTCTGATTCCCACCGGCCCGATCATAACCGGAGCCTCGTTGCCGTGTCTCACCGCTTTCATTTCATCCGCCATGGCCAGACCCTGGATAACCTGCACGGTGTCCGGTGCGGCGGCGACCGCGACGTGGCGCTGACCGAACACGGTCTGGCCGAGGCTCGGGCCGCGGCCCTCCGGTTCCGCCACGCCGAGCGGCCCTGCGGGGTGATCGTCGCCGGTCCGCTGCACCGGACCCTGGTCACCGCCGACGTGTTCAGCGACGTCCTGAAGGTGCCGGTGGTCCAGCGGAACTGGCTGCGGGAGCGCGCCCTGGGCACCTGGAACGGCCTGGCCATCGCGGCCACCCGTCCGTGGTTCGAAGCCGGCCTGCCTCCGCCCGGCGGCGAAAGCGAGGAGGCGTTCACCCGACGGGTGATCGCCGGCCTGACCGATCTGACCGGCCTGCTGCCTCAGACGCCGCTGCTGGTCGGCAGCAAGGGCGTGGGACGGGTTCTGCTGACCGTGCTGGCCGGTCAACCCTTCATCGAGCTTGGCAATTGCGAGCTGGTGACGTTCGACCGGCTTGAAACGGCCGACCGCCGCGACGACCCGGACCGGCCGGACCGGTGGCGCTGGCATTGGCACCGGGAAGGGACTCCGGGAACGGTTTGACGAGCCACCGCTCTCCGGAATC
This sequence comes from uncultured Rhodospirillales bacterium, assembly GCA_903927615.1. GTDB lineage: Bacteria > Pseudomonadota > Alphaproteobacteria > Azospirillales > Azospirillaceae > BOG-933. The sequence goes on from CAIYNU010000041.1 coordinate 55,417, forward strand.
CGCCCCTTGACCGACCTTAAAAACAACCCGGTTCCCAGCCGCACAACTTTACGGGTGTGGGCAAAGCCCACGGCTGCGGGAGTGGGTGCGGGCAAAGCCCACGGCTGCGGGAGTGGGTGCGGGCAAAGTCCCCGGCGTCGTTTCAGTCCAAAGGCCGCGTTACCGATGCCGGCAATGATCATGGTGGTACCGGTCGCACCAGGGCAGCACGTGACGGTGAGGCGGCGGCGGGTGAGGATGGCACCGCGCGTCCCGGGGGTGATGGCGACACCACGCCTCGCCGGCAACCGCCGGAGCCGGAACCGCCGTACTGAAAAACGCCATGACGGACGCCGCCATCACCGCCGCCCGCAACAGGCTGATCGACTGGCCCACACTGATCATTGTCACTCTCCTCTGTTCGATCCCACACCATAACATTGAAGGCCGACACTGCAACGGACAGGGTGCGTCGTCCGAAGTTGACGGCGCCGGCCAGCCCCTCGCTCCGCCCACGCCGCCCCATCCCAAAACGCAGGGACGGTTGGCCGGATTCGCCCTTTTTTTGCCCCCATTGCGGAGCATGATCCTGGGGCTGGCCGGCCCCCCGGAGGATCACCCGCCCACGGGGCGCCGGGCCCGGTCCCTTTTCCGAAGACTTCCGGAAAGGCATGTGATCAAGGCTCTTGAAAGGACGCCGGGATATGACTCCGCAAGAAAGCGATCTGATTGCCGACCTGTTTCGCCGTCTGCGTACGGCCGACACCGCCGCCAAGGACCCCGAGGCCGAGGCGCTGATCCGCAAACTCACCACGGATCATGCTGGGGCGCCCTATCTGCTGGTGCAAACCGCGCTGGTCCAGGAACACGCGCTGACCACGGCTCAGACCCGGATGGAGGAGCTTCAGCGGCAGCTCGCCCAGACCCAGGCCCAACTCGAGGCGGCCCAGGCCCAAGTGGCGCAAGCCCAAGCGGCCCAAGCGCCGCCGCCGCGGCCGGCCGGCTCCGGAAGTTTCCTGGGGGGCGGCGCCGGCCTGCTGGGGGCCTTCGGCCGCCGTCCCGCCGCGCCGCCGCCGCCGCCGGCCGGTCCCTGGGGCGCCCCGGCCCCCCAGCCCGGCCCGTGGGGAGGGGCGGCGCCGCAACCCGGTCCCTGGGGCGCACCCGCGCCGCAACCCGGTCCCTGGGGCGCACCCGCGCCGCAACCCGGTCCCTGGGGCGCGCCCGGCGGCGGTGGGGGTGGTTTCCTGCGATCGGCGATGACCACCGCCGCCGGCGTTGCCGGCGGAGCCCTGTTGTTCGAAGGGATCGAGCACATGATGGGCGGCGGCAGTGCGCTGGCCCAGACCCCCAGCGCCGCGCCCCCCACCCCGGTGGTGGAGAACACCACGGTCAACAATTACTACGGTGACCAGAGCAATAACAGCCAGGTCGCCGATACCGGCAATGACTACGACAACGGTTCCTATTACGACGACGTCTGACCCGTAAAATTTCACAGGACACACGAACCCCATGACCGGATTCCTTCGCCGAGCTTTGTCCTCCGCCCTGCTCCTGGCCGCGCTCGCCGCGCCGCCGCTGCTGGCGAGCCCGGCCGACGCCCAGACCACCGCCATGCCCGCGGATTTTGCCCAGCGCAAAGCCGTGCATGTCCATATCGAACAACAAGAGATCAATATTCTAACCGAATCCCTGGCTTGTATTGCCCTGGCCACCGACGAAGCCGGACTTAAGGGCTGTTTTGTCCGCAAGCGCCAGCAGGAAGACGCCCTAAGGGCCGAACGCAAGCAGTAGAAAAAGCATGGACTCCATCGATAGTTATCGATGGAGTCCATTTTTATTTTTATAATCTGGTTGTTAATAATTCAGTTACTAATTTATGTTACCAGATCGACCAATATTGTAAGTATTGATAAGTGCCTCAAAAATCACCGTCGGCCTGCAATCGGGGCCCTAATCTTTATTAAGATAATTTATACACTTATTAAGACAGATTCATCATGCCCCGATGCTGCGGCATAGTGTCCAGCCGGGGAGTCTGACGGTTAACGCCGCCGCCCCCCGGTGCTATCATCCAGACAAATGACCGTCAGGCAAGCGACCGTCAGGCAAGCGTCAGGCAAAACGACCGCCGGGCCAAAAGACCAGGGGGGCAACCACGATGGGCTTCTTCAATTGGATGCGAAAGCCATCCGAATCCGACCTCGTTTATTCCGTTATGAATGACGATCACGTCGAACTCTATCGCGTGGTGGAAGATTTGCAAAAGGCCGTTACCAGACGCTGCAATGGCGATACCGAACGCAGTCTTCAAAAGGTCGAAATTCTTGCCATCATCAAAACTTTAATTGATAAGGCCGCAGAACATTTTCAACGCGAAGATGCCTTGATGGATCGCTATCGCTATCCCGAACGCCGCGAGCACCGGGGCGAGCATGGCATGCTGCTGTGCAGCGTGGAGACCTATTATGCCAATCTGGCCGCCAGCGGACAGCCCATCACCAAAGAGGTGGTGCGGTACCTGAAGGACTGGCTGACCAACCACATCCGAACCGCCGATCACCGTCTCGACCGTTTTCTGACGTCGGTAACCCGCAAGGACGCGACCCCCGGGGTGCTGGCCTCCGGAACCTCCGAAGCCGGTTGGACCGCCGAGAATACGATGCTATGGGCCTCGTTCCACGATACCGTGACCCGCGAAACCGTCACCGACAACCGCCAGCAACGACAAAACGGCATCCAGGCCATGGAAGACCGGGCCCGTCGGGACCAGGAGCGGGCGCGCCGGAGCGACATCAAGGAAAGACTGGCCAGCAATAGCCGTCAGATGCATGCGGTGTATTACGAATAAGGCTGGTGCGGTTTACGGCAGCTTCGCGACACGGGCGGGGTTGCCGTGGGCGGTGCTGTGGGCGGGAACATCGGTATAGACCACCGAGCCGGCGGCGACCCTGGCGCCGGTTCCCAGCGACCGGCGGGCGGTGACCACCGCGGCCGAGCCGATCAGAACGCCCTGGTCCGCCGTGACGAAGCCATTGAGCACCGCATGGGGGGCCAGCACCGAGTAAGCCCCGAGCCGGACATCGTGGCCGACCCCGGCCTGGACGTTGATCACCACATGGGCGCCGATCTCGGTGTGGGGCGCCACCGCCGCCAGCGGCGCCACGATGCACCCTTCCCCCAGCCGGGCGCTGGCGGCGACCCAGGCGGTCGGGTGAATCAGGCTGACGAAACGGGCTCCCAAACCCGCCAGCCGTAACGCCACCTGCCGGCGGCCGGCGGGATCCCCCACCGCCACCACCACCCGATCGTCCGGCCCGGGACACCAGCCGTCGATGGTCGACACCACCGGCAAGGCGCAGCCGAACGCCGCGGGATCGGCGTCGGTATCATCCAGAAAGCCGCCCAGCCGCCCCGACCACCGCCCGGCGGCAAGACACTCGGCGGCATAGGCCGCCACCTCCCGCCCGAATCCCCCCGCGCCCGCAATATAAAAGACCCCGGGCGCCTCGGCGTGCCGCCGGCCGTCACTCATCGCCACGGTTTGAACCCTCCCCCACCAGCCAATCCAACGAAATGGCCAGCCCGCTGGCCCGGCCCCGATTCTGTTCGACCATCTGCGCCAGCCGGGCGGTATCGACGCCAAGCCCCCGGGACGCCGAGCGGTCGCTGTTGTCCACCTCGTTGATGATCACCGTCACCGGATGGCAGGCGGCCGAAGTCTCCCCCAGCTCCGGGAACCGGCGATGGGCGCGGACATACTCGTATAATCGTAAATCCTGCTGGTTGCGGGCCTCGATCTCGGCCCGCCAGGGCGTCGCGTCAAGCTGATAGGCCGGCGTGGTGGTGTTGACCCGATCCATCAGAATATTGGGCAGCCGGTAATAGCTGAGATACAACCGGATCAGCCGCGAGACGTCCTGGTGGGTGCCAAAGGCATGAAACGCCCGGTCCAGCGTCTCGATGGCCTGTTCATAAAGACCGGGCGGCGCCGGCTGGTCGAACCGGCTCAAGCCGCCGAGTTGCTTGACGCTGCGGTTGGTATTGATCTCGTCGCGCAGCATCGCTTCGAAACCGGCACCGGAGACCGGCCGCCGGTGTCGCATACTATTGTAGGTATAATCGGACCGCACCCGTCCAAGCGGATCCCGAACGATGGTGGTCAACAGAAACGACTGACGGAAGCGATGATGCAGGCCATAGCTGGCGTGAGACGCCAGCGCCGCATAGGCCGCCTGATAATCGCGACGGTGCGGCGGCGGTTCGTCAAAGCGATCGATCCGGGTATCCGGACCCAGGGCGCCCATCCGGTCGGCCCGCTTGTTGGCGAAATTGATGGCGGCGCTGAGCGCGACGAAGAAGCTGAGGCCGCCGGTCTTGGGCACATGATAGAAGAACAGGGGCCGATAGGGCGGGTCCGGCCGGTCGATCCGGCTTTCGACGCAGAGGGTGCGGTTCGGATCGCTGAACAGGGCTTCGAGCATGGCGTGATGACACCGGCACACAGAACGATGGACACAACCAAGGGGGATGGCTTTACCGCCCCTTGACCCCTGACGGGATGGGTTCCAAGGGGTCACCCCTTGGCCGCCGGGGGCTAGCCACCACACCCCCGCACCGGGGCGCCGACCACCCGTCCCAACACCCGCAAGCCCTGCCCCAGCCAGCCCCCCGGCGGGTCCACCGCCTCGACCACCCCCAGGTCGCCGGTCACCAGCGCGTGGCCGGGATAGCTCCTCGGCACCAGGCTGAGCACCTCGATCACCCCGACCTGCCCCGGCGGCAACGGCTGCCAGGTCCTGGGGTCGCGGATGATCACATCGGCAAAGCCGGGCGGATGAAGCAGGCCGTCGCAGCCTTCCAGAAACACCGTGCCGATTTGCTCGGCCATGCCATAGAAATCGTGAATGCGCGTCAGGTTGCACGAGCGGGCCAGGCCGGCCCGAAACACCGCCGGCGCCACCGCCTGATCGGTCAGCCGTTTCCAGCCGCCGCCATGGATCAGGATGCCCCGGCCGAGATCGAGGGTCGCGCCCCGGGCCTCCAAGGCCTGGTGGAGCCGGCCCCACACCACCGCGGTGGTGCCGTAGATCAGAAACGGCCGGTCGCCGTAACGCGCCAGAAAGTCGGTCACGATCGGATGGTCAAGCCCCTCCCCGGCCTCAAGGGCAAAGACCGGATGGTGCCCGAGCTTCATCACCCCCAAAATCCCGGCCGCCCGGGCACTGGTGGCCCCGGCGCCGCTCAGGGTCTCCCGGCTGTCGATGATCAGCATCGGCAACCGCACCGGCCCCAACACCTCCCGCAGCACCAGGGCCAGCGCCCGGGCCTGAAGCCGCACCGCCGCTTCGTCCAGGGCCACCCGGCTCACCGCCGGCCCCGAAGTGCCGCTGGACCGGACCCAACTGCGAACCGCCGTCTGCGGCACCGAAACCAGCCGGTGACCGTGGCTGCGAAACAGGTCCACCGGCAAAAACGGAAGGCCGGCCAGGCTGGTCGCCCGGGACCAGTCCGGCCAGGCCAGCGCCAGCAGCCGTCGATAGTCGGGACAGGCCGCCGCGTGATGGGCGGTCAGCGCCAGCAACGCCGGCAACAGAACCCGTTCCTTGTCGGCCTGGCTGCGGCTAAACGGTGATTCCCCCAACCAATCCTCGGCCAAAGGCGGCGCCCGGGTTTCCGAACCGCCGGTGGCGCCCGGGGCCGCGATCATCCGGACACCCCCCGACGATCGATCTTGCCATTCGGTAACCGAGGAAAATCCGCCACCACCCGACACACCAGCGCCCCCGGATGCAGCCCGGTGGCGGTGGCCACCGCCGCCCGCACCCGTCGCAACATCTCGGGATCGCCTTCGGTGGTCACCAGGACCAGCCGCTCGCCCTCTTGCACCGCCACCACCGGCGCCAGGGACTCGGCGGCGGCTTCCACATCGGCCAGATCCAGGCGCAACCCCAGCACTTTGGCGAAGGGACGCCGGCGCCCGGTCAGCACCAGGGTGCCATCGGCCGCCAGCCGGCCCAGGTCACCGGTGGCCAGCCGACCCCCGAGCCGATCGCCGGCCGCCAGGTCGACGCGACCGGAGGCATAGCCCATCATCACGTTGGGGCCGTAATAGATCACCTCGCCCACCACCCCGGGCTCGGTGGTTGGGCCGGCCTCGGTCAGAATTTCCAGCCGGCCGCCCGGCAAGGCCGGGCCGACCGCATCCGGACGGGTCGCCGCCTCGCCCGCGGGCAGCGTGGTGATGCGCGGCGCGGCCTCGGTCTGACCGTACATGACATGGAAACGGCCGCCCTGGTGCCGGCACATTTCCGCCGCGCGCCGGACCCGATCGGGCGCCAGCCGACCGCCGGCCTGGGTAAACAGCCGCAGGGTCGGAACCTTCAGCCGGGCCAGATCCAGGCGCAACAGGCTTTCCCAGTGGAACGGCACACCGGCCAGCGCCGTCACGCCGGTGGTTCGGGCCAGCCGCCACAGCTCCTCGTCCAGGAAATCCCGGGCCGTGATCACCACGCTGCCGCCGGCCGCCAGGTGACTATGGAGCACCGACAGGCCGTAGGAGTACCACAAGGGCAGGTGGGCCAGCGCCCGGTCCCCGGGGCCAAGGCCCAGGACCTGGATGATCGCCGCGGTGTTGGCGGCCATCGCCGCCCCCGACAGGGCGGCAAAGCGGGGATTCCCGGTGCTGCCCGAGGTGGCCAGCAGCAACGCCAGTTCGGGATGGATCGGGCCCGGGACCGGCAGAGTTGCCGGCCGCCGCCACAGCGCCAACCCCGCCACCGGCGACGGCGCCGCCACCAGATCGGGAACCGGCGGGCGCGAGACCGCGGCCGGGGTCAGCACCAGTTCGGGCTCGAAGCGCCGGGCCAGTTCCGCCAGGCGTTCGAAGTCCAGGCCGGGATCGAGCGGGCAGACCGCATGGCCTGCCGCCAGCGCCGCCAGATAGCCCACCACCGCCGAAACGCTGTTGGGGGCCAACAGCCAGACCAGGGATTTGGGCGAGCGCGGAAACGGCGCCCGGGCGATGGTTTGGCGCAGGTCGGCGTGGGTGAGGGTGACGGACTCATCAAGCAGGGCCGGGGCCTCGGGCAACCCGGCCCCGGGCTCCAGTGGGCTCCAGGGGCCAGGCCCCGGGCTGCCGGCGGCCCTGTTCATAGGATCATTCCGCCATCCACCCCCAGCACCTGCCCGGTCACATAGGCCGCCTGGTCCGAGACCAGAAACAGGATGGCCTCGGCCACCTCGCAGGCCTGCCCGGCCCGGCCCAACGGAATCGCCGCCCGACGCTGGGCATCGGTGCCGGCGTCCAGATGACGGATCATATCGGTTTCGATGTAACCGGGCGCCACCGCGTTGACCCGAATGCGATCGGGCCCCAGTTCCTTGGCCGCCGACAGCACCAGCCCGATCAAACCGGCCTTGGACGCGGCATAGACCGCCTGCCCGGCATTGCCCCGGACGCCGACGATGGACGACACCAGCACCATGGCGCCGCCCTGCCCGCGCCGCATCAGCCGGGCCGCCAGTTGGACGTTGCGGATTCCGGCATGAAGGTTGACCTGCATCACCCGTTCCAGGCTGTCGTCGGCGATCATGCCGAGACGGGCGTCCTCGAGAAGGCCGGCATTGTTAACCAGGATATCGAGACGGCCAAAGGTTGCGTGGACAGCCCGGTACAGGCCGGCAATCTCGGCCGGACGCGCCATGTCGGCCATCAGCGCCAGGCAGCGCACCCCGGTTTCGGCCTCCAGCGCCGCGGCCCGGGCCGCCAGGCCTTCGGGGTCGGTATGGCCGTTCAGCACCACCCGGGCACCGGCCAGCGCCAGCCGTCGGGCCGTGGCCCAACCGATGCCGCGCCCCGCCCCGGTGACCAGGGCCACCCGCCCGTCCAGAGCCCAAGGCCCGGACGCCCGGTGGTCAGACGATGGCGGCAAGGTGGCGGTCAACGGTGCGCTCCGCGTCTTCGAAGCAGGCCATGGCAATGATCTCGTCGGTTTCGAGCATCAGATCGAACTCGGCTTCGATCGCCGCCACCAACTGCATGTGCCCGACCGAATTCCAGGCCGGGAGGTCACGATACCGGAGCCCCGTCACCGGACTCTCGGGGGCGAGGTCGAGGGTCTCCCGGAAGACCCGAATCAGGCGATGGTGGATGGACATGGGCTTTGGCTTAACCCCCGGCGGCTGGACATGTCAAGGTTGCCATCGGCCCCGGACTCCAGGGCACGAGCGATGGCCCGGGCGACCCGAACCACGGCGCCCGCCGCCAGGTCGGGGAAGCAGGGCAGGCCAAGGGTACTGGCGGCCAGGCGGTCGGTCACCGGGAGCGGCGTTCGCGGACAGTCGGCAAAAGCCGGCTGGCGATGGACGCCGCTGCCCCACCACGGGCGGGTGTCAATGGCCACCGCCGCCAGCGCCCGGGCCAGGGCATCGGCCACGGGGCGGTCGAGCCGGAGAATGGTGGTGGACGTGACCCAGCGGTCGCCATACCCCTCGGGCAACGCCACCCCCTCCACATCGGTCAACGCCCGGCGATAGTTGAGCGCCACCAGTTGGAAGGCGCGACGCACCTGCGGCCATTCGTCGAGGGCGGCGTGGCCGACCGCGGCGTGGTACTCGCTCAGTTTGGCGTTCAGGGCCGGAACCATCGCCGCCCGAATCTGGTAAAAGCCAAAATTAAGCCGTCGCCGCATCTCTTCGGAAAAACCGAGGTCGGGGCCGATCACCACCCCGCCCTCGCCGATGCCCAGCACCTTGGTGGCGTGCAGGCTGACCATCACCGGCGCCCGCCGGGGCCGGACGGCATCGAAACCGGCCGCGGCATCAATCACCACCGCCAGCCGATGGCGGTCGGCGAAGTCATCCCACGCCGCCAGATCCGCCGCGGTCTCCACCAGCGGCTGACCAAAGGGCAACACCGGCACCACCGCCGCCACCGGCCCCGGTGCGGTCGCCAGCGCCGCCGCGGCAATCTCGGGAGTCAGGGCCCCGAGAGCGGGATCCACATCGACCAGATATGGGACCAGGCCGGCCAGGCGGACGGCGTGGGCGGTGGCGACAAAGGTCCAGGCCGGCACCAGGCACAGGGCGCCCGGTGCCGGCGCGGCAATCATCAAGGCCGCGGTCAGGGCCAGGGTTCCGTTGGCGGCGGCCACCACCCGGTCTGGAATAACCTCGAAATGCCGGGCCAGGCGGGCTTCGAACCGGACCGACAGCGGGCCGTAGTTGGAATAGTGCCGGCTCCGGTCGATTTCGTCGAGGTAGCGGGTGAGGGCGATCCGCGGCGGCAGACGCGGCTGAGCGACGGGCAGCGACATGGAATACGGCCCCTTCCAGCCAACGCATCCTAAGATCAGAGGCCGATGGCCCCGGGACGTCCGACCCAAAAACCAGGATGGCGGCAAACTCCGGCATCGTCAATCAAATGAAACCGAACCGACACGGAACCACCAAAGTTGAAAATTTTCAACTTTTGCCCGGCCGACCGGCGGCTCCGCGAGCCCGGGCGCTAACCGGCGCTGACGCCGCCCAGCACGGGATCGGCCAGAATGTCGTCGATGGCCTCCCGCATGTCCCGCAATCGGTCCCGATCGTCGTCATCCAGCAGATGGGGCTCGTCCCGCAGGCCGGTCAGCAACTGGTGGGCGTCGGCCAGCTTACGGGTCAACCGGCGGGGCAGCGCCACCGAACCGGCCTTGTCCCGGCCCGGGGGGACCGCAACCAGCGGCGGGATTCCCGGGACCGCCGGCACCGACGGGACCGACGGCTCGGGTTCGGGAGGGGCGGTCAGTTCGGCCACCAACGCCCGCCACAAGCTCCATTGGCGTTCGGTGTCCTTTTCGGCGGCGATCCGGGTCAGCCGATACTTGGCCGGCCGAAGCGCCGCCGCCTCGGCCCGCATGGCCTCGGGCAACCGGCGCAAGGACAGGGTCCGGGAAATCTCGGCCTTGTCCCGGCCAAAGCGGCCGGCAAGATCCACCGCCTTATAGCCGTGGCGCTCCATCAGGCCGGCATAGGCATCGGCTTCCTCGAACGGCGTCAGGTCGGCCCGGTCGAGGTTTTCGATCAGCGCGATTTCCTCGCTGTCGCCGGTGACCAGCACCCCGAAGATGGTCGGCCACCCCAACAGCCGGGCCGCCCGTAACCGCCGCTCGCCATAGACCAGTTGCCAGCGCCCGCCCGGGGCCTCTTTCAACCCGATCGGCTGTTGCAGGCCGTGGCGTTCCAGGGACGCCTTGAGCACCGCCATCTCGGCCTCGTCGAACTGCTGACGCGGCTGATGAGGATTGGGATCGATGCGATCGAGGTCCGCCTCGACCACCGAGGGCGCATTTTCGGACACGCCGAACAGGGAGTCCCGTCCGAACTGGCCGGTGGCGCCCAGCATCCAGTCGGCCTTACGCTCGATCTTACGCGACATTGACGGTCTCCAAACGCTTGCTCCGTTCCTCGATCAGCGCCGCCGCCACCTCCTCGTAGGCGGCAACCCCGGGAGCGTCGGCATCGATCTCCACCGCCGCCCGGCCCGAAGCGGTGGTCTGATCGTAGATCGCCGCCGCCGGTACCGGATCGAAGATGCGCAGATGTTTGCCAAAACCCTTATGGATATCGTCGAGGGTGGCCACGTCGTTTTTCAGACGTCGATTGAACTTGGTGGGCAGGATGCCCAGAATGGCCAGGCGCGGATTGGAGCGACGCTTGGTCAGATTGACGTTCCGCAGCAGAAAATCGATGCCGACCACCGAGAAGATGGCGGTCTGGCAGGGGATGATGATCACGTCGGCCGCGGTCAGCGCGTTCTTGGTGAGCTGGCCGATATTCGGGGGCGTGTCGATGATGACAAAATCGTAGCGATTGCGACAGGTCCCCAGCCGCTCTTTGAGGGCATGTTCGCCACCCGACTGGACCATCAGATCGGGCTCGATCTCCGCCAGTTGAATGGAGGAGGGCACGACCCGAATGTTCAGCTCACCCACCCGGATGGCCAGATCGTCGAGGTCGTACGACGATTCGGTCTTGAGCGCGTTGAACAGGGTCGGGCGCGGCTTGCCGGTGACGGCATCGGGTTCATACGGGTTGACGCCGAAATGTAGGGTCGCATTGGCCTGGGGATCGGCGTCGATGAACAGAACCGCATAGCCCTGGAGCGCCAGCACCGTCGCGATGTTGACCGCGCTCACGGTCTTGCCGACGCCGCCCTTCTGGTTGGCCACCGCCAGCACCAGCGCCGGTCCCTTGGGCCGGCTCTGGCGACGGCTTTCGGCGAGCAGACCAACCACTGCCAGCGGCACCCGTTCGCTGCTGTTCTCCCACCGGCTGACCTTTTGCTTGTCGTATTTCCGGTTCAATTGCTGATTGAGCCAGGAGGCGAACTCGGTTTGGCTCAACCCGCGCTCCTCCCGAATCGTTCGCACATCGTCACCATGCATCGCCACCGTCCTCCCTCATCGCCGGTCACCCCCTCAGGCTCTTGCCAGGTAGATGCTACCTTGTCAATCCCCGCGACGTTGTATCTACCGATGCGAGTCCCGCCCGGCAATAAAACCACCTGTGGACAGGCCACCGCCCCGACTCAGCCCCGACTCAGTCCCGGCTCAACCCCGAATCAGGCCGTCCGCGGGATTCGGACTCTTGTGACGCCGACGCGCAGCCGGAGGCTCCCAGACAAAGTTATCCACAGCCAGATTTCGGACTCTTGTGACGCGGAATACGGACTCTTGTGACGCCGACTCGGCGGCGACTCGTGTTATCCCACGGACTCTTGTGACGAATCTAATAGTAAGAACAAATAATTCTAACAAATAGCTTGCGTCACAAGAGTCCGAATTGACAGCGGCCGGGGTCCGATCGATTATCGGTGGCAGATTTGTTGAATCGATCATTTGTCCGATGTCTCTTGAACGGTTGATTGGCTTAGCAAGCAGGGGGTTCCCGATTGCTCCGGCCAGGGTCAACCAGCCCCCCCACCGACCACCGCACCACCGACTCGAAGGTCCCCGACGGTGCAACCCGGCTCATCGCCCGGATACACGAAAGAGGTTTACCGGTTGGGCAATCGCAGAAGCGAGCCATGAAGGATCCTGCAGATATGGGAGAAATCCATCAGCTCATCCTCCGGCACGGACGGGATGCCGCCAAGCAGTTGGTCGCCCCCGAAGAGCGTCGTCTGGTTGATATCGCCGCTCAAGTTCTGGCCTGTGACGACAGCGGCATCGGCGTGACCTATTCCGGGTTCTGTCTGACCGCCTTGCCCCACAAGCGGTTGGCGGAAGAGGAAATCTGGGAGCGTAAAACACCGCGGATCACCTTGCTGGTCGAACCCGGTCACTTTTACGAGGGCGAAACCCGGCGGTTGTTCGGCGTTCCCTATGGGTCACGGGCGCGCCTGATTTTGTTGTATCTGCAAACCCAGGCGGTCCGCACCAACAGTCCGGAAGTCGAACTTGGACCGTCCATGCGCGCCTGGATGGAACGGATGGGGGTGCAGGCCGGCGGCAAGAACTATCGGGAAATTCGGGAGCAGAGCGCCCGGCTCAGCGCCTGCCGGCTGACCTTCTTCTGGCCCACCTCCGAGGGCCGGGGACGCGGGTTTTCCAAAGAAAGCATCGTTGAAAGCGGCATTCAGCTCTATGACCTGGAAGACGAAGACGGGCAGGCCAGACTTTGGGTCGACACGGTTCGCCTCAGCAGCTCCTTTTATCGTGCCCTGAAAGAGCATCCGGTGCCGATCTGGGAACCGGCGGTCAAACAAATCTCGAACCAGAGCATGGCCATCGATGTTTACATCTGGCTTTCCTATCGCCTCCATGTCCTCGACCGGCAAACCTCGGTCACCTGGACCGCTCTTCACGGTCAGTTCGGCGCCGGTTACAAATTGATCCGCCAATTCAAACCGCGCTTTATCGACTCTCTTCAGATGGCCATGGCCGTTTATCCCGAGGCGCGGATCACCATCAACGAAACCGGGCTGGTATTGCATCCGTCGCCGCCGCCCATTCCGGAGCGGGAACTGCGGCGCTTGCTCTAGTGTGTCGTGTCAGCAAAATTGCCAGGTTAACGGTTTCCAAAGGCCGACGGCCGTTGGTGGGGTTGTAGGGGCAAAGCCCCTACGAAATGCCTTCGGCGACCAGGGCGTCGCCCTGGACCCACCAAAGGCCGACGGCCTTTGGAAACCACGACTTTTACCGTGCAATTTAGCGGACGCGGCCCACCAGTGTTGTGACCGAGACGCTTCGTTCCTGACGATCGTGTCGAGAGCACAACACAACACATTGAACCAGCTCGTGTTCCGGGCCAACGGGGTCGGAACGCGAGCCGAGCGTCACAAGAGTCCGCACCCCTGGGCCGGTCATCCGGGCGTCACAAGAGTCCGAATCCCCTGCGGTTCCCGCGCTCCCGGAAAATCGGCTTGTTCCAGGACACCGGACCGCCTAGCTTGATCTTTGCAGAGTCCGTTCCACCACCACCGCTTTTCCACATGGCAGATATGACCGATTCCAGCCGAAACCTGTCGGACCTTCCCAAACGGCAGCCGGAGACGGTGACCCAACCCAAGACGCTGTCTTTTTTTAACACCTTGAATCGATCCAAGGCGGTGCTGGAACCGATTGTGCCGGGAGCGATCGGGCTCTATTGCTGTGGTCCGACCGTCTATAATTATGCTCATATCGGCAATCTCCGAACTTACATCTTTGAAGATGTGCTGGTGCGAACCTTGCGCGAGGCTGGTTATCGGACCACCCATGTCATGAACGTCACCGACGTCGGTCATCTCCAATCGGATGCCGATGATGGCGAGGATAAAATGGTTCTGGCGGCCGAACGTGAACATCGTTCGCCGTGGGAAATCGCTCGCTTTTACGAAGATGTCTTTTTTGAAGACTGCGGCGCGCTTAATATTATTCGTCCGGATCTCGTCTGCCGGGCAACCGAACATATCGACCAGATTATTCAACTTGTTGATACTTTGGTTCAGCGTGGATTTACCTACGAATCCGAAGGGAATATTTACTACGACACCGCTCGCTTTCCAAGCTACCACGCCTTGCGCGGAGGGCCCGTGGACGACACCAGCGCGGTGTCACGGGTTGAAACCGACCAGGGCAAGCGCCTGGGCGCCGACTTCGTGCTGTGGTTCTCCAAGTCCAAATTTCCCCGTCAGATCATGAAATGGGACAGTCCCTGGGGCACCGGTTTTCCCGGTTGGCACATCGAATGCTCGGCCATGGCCTCGACCTATCTGGGGACCCGGATCGACATTCATTGCGGCGGCATCGACCATATCCCGATTCATCACACCAACGAGATCGCCCAATCCGAAGCCTGTTTCGGTCATCGTTGGGTCAATACCTGGATGCATGGCGCTTTCCTGATCCTCGACAAGGGCAAAATGTCCAAATCGAGCGGCAGCTTCATCACCCTGCGAACGGTGCGCGAGGAAGGCTTCAAGCCGTTGCACTACCGATATTTGTGCCTGGCCGCCCACTACCGCTCAGAATTACGGTTCTCCTGGGAGGCTCTGGATGCCGCCCGGCGTGGATTGGAGAACCTTTACAATCGGGTGCTGGCTTTGCGCCATGCTCCGCCCGCGGCCAAAGCCGCAGCCAAAGACCATGAGTTGCCGGAACGTTATCGACAGGCCTTTTGGGGGGCGCTGGCCGACGATCTTAATGCACCGGTAGCACTCTCGGTGTTGTGGGCGGTGATCAAGGATGGTGACCTTGATGCCCGGACCAAACTGACCCTGATTTCCGAATTTGACCGGATTCTCGGCCTGGGCTTGATGGACGCTCAACCGCCGGCCTTGCCCGAGGACTGCATGGCCTTGATCGCGGAACGGACTGAAGCCCGAGCCCAAGGAGAATGGGGTCGGGCCGATGACCTGCGCCGGCGGTTGATGGAACGGGGAGTCATGGTTAAGGATACCCGACAGGGAACCGAATGGTATCGCACCGACATGTTGTCATCAGCGGACGGTTAAGCTGGCGAGCATGAGGAATGATCCCGACCGGAGGCATTGCGGGCCGGTTGGAGCGCCGATGGACGTCAAGACCGGCACCCCCAAGGCGTCCGTCGGTCTTTTTAAACCCTTGATGTTTTGAGGTTTACCAAACGATAAAGCTCCTGGAACCGATCAGGTCATGACACTTCGCCGTCGTCTTCTGCTCCTGGTCCTCAGTCTGGTCATCCCGGCTAGCCTCGCTTCGGCGTCGGCGACCTACATCGCCTGGTCCGGGGGGCAATACCAAGCCCGGCGAACGCTTCAGAGCACGACACGGGCGGTGGCGCTGATGATCGATCACCGGTTTTCAGGCATGGTGAAACTGCTCCAAGCCCTGGCGACATCGCCGTTTCTGACCGACGGCAATCTGGCGGCGTTTCGGCAGCAGGCGATCGACGCGGTTCATGAAAAAGACATCTGGGTGGTGCTGACCGCGCCCTCGGCCCAGCAATTGGTCAACACACTCCGGCCGTTCGGCGAACCGCTGCCGGTCCATCCTTATCCGGACAATGTCCGCAAAGTGATCGAAAGCCGGCAGCCGGTCATCTCGAACCTGTTCATCGGTCCGATCACCGCCCAATACACCATCGCGGTCAATGTGCCGGTCATTCGCAACGACAAGGTCCTTTATATCTTGGGAATGGGCCTGCGGCCGACGGTACTGGCCAAAGTCTTATTGGATCAGAATCTGCCCGCCTCCTGGGGCGTGACGATCTTCGATCACGACAACACCATTGCCGTACGAACCCGTTCTCCGGAACGCTTTGTCGGCCAGCCGGTCTCGTTCGCCCTGAACCAGCAATTGAGGCAACATAACGAGGGCCTGTTCGAGCACCCGAATCGGGAAGGGACTCTGGTGGTCGCGGCCTACAGCCATGCACCGAGATCCGGTTGGGGCGTCATTATCGGGGTTCCCCGGACGGAACTCATGTCGTCTCTTAATCTTTCGGTGACGCTGGTGTTGGCGATCGGACTGGCCCTGATCTCCATGGGACTGGTGTTCGCCACGGTCGCCGCCCGACGGATCGCCGGGCCGATCGCGGCGCTGATCGGCCCGGCGGCGGCGCTGGGACGGGGCGAAACGGTTCCGATGATCCGCCACGGACTGAGGGAAGTGGATGAGGTCGCGGCGGCGCTGGCGGCCGCCAGTGCTTTGCTGCAACAGCGCCTGGATGAACGCAACCGGGCCGAGACCGCCCTGCATCGGGCGAAAATCGAGGCCGAAGAGAACAACCGGGCCAAAAGCCGGTTTCTGGCCGCGGCCAGCCATGACCTGCGCCAGCCGCTGATGGCGGCCA
Source organism: uncultured Rhodospirillales bacterium (assembly GCA_903927615.1). Lineage (GTDB taxonomy): Bacteria > Pseudomonadota > Alphaproteobacteria > Azospirillales > Azospirillaceae > BOG-933. The sequence continues at coordinate 71,695 of CAIYNU010000041.1, forward strand.
ATCTGTTCTTTGAGAGCCTGACCCAGCGATTGCCGGCCGAAAGCCAAGGCAGTGAAGTGCAGTATCTGCGGAAATCCCTGGCCGCCATGAACGAACTGTTGGAGGTTCTGTTCGACCTGTCCCAGGTCGATACCGGCAAAATCCAGGTTCACGACCGGGATTTTCCGCTGGGGCCGCTGCTGGATGACCTGGCGGACGCCTGGATGGCCATGGCCGGGGCCCGGGGCCTCGATTTCCGGGCGATTCCGGCCCGGGTGATGGTTCACAGTGATCCGGCGCTGATCAAACGGATACTGCGCAACCTTCTCGACAATGCCTTAAAATTCACCGAAACCGGCGGTATCCTGCTGGGCTGCCGGCGCCGCGGTCGAGACATCGCGATTCAAGTCTGGGACACCGGCATCGGCATTCCCGCCGCCAAGCTTACCCAGATCTTCGAGGAATTCTATCAGGTCGGCAACCCCGGACGGGACCGCAACAACGGCCTGGGGCTGGGCCTGTCCATTGTCGATCGCCTGGCCAGGGTGTTGGGGCATCCGGTGCGCGTGCGTTCGGTCGAAGGCCGCGGCTCGTTGTTCGAAATCCGGCTGCCGCTGGTCACGCTTCCGCCGGCGGACCCGCGCCGACTCTCCCGGCCGTTGGCTACGGGGGTGCCACAATGGCGGGGCCGGGTGGTGGTGATCGATAACGACACTCTGGTGTTGGCCGGTCTGAAGGCCATTTTCGAGGTTTGGGGGTGTCCGACGATCATCGTCACCGGTCCCCAGGCGGCATGGGACGAGCTGTGCCGGTGTCTCGAGCCGCCGGTTGCGCTGATTCTGGCCGATCATGGCCTGGCCGAGGTCGGAACCGGGGGGGATGCGATCCTCTGGTTGCGGGCCCGACTCGGTTGGCCGGTGCCGGGGGTGATCATGACCGGAGAAGCCATCGATACCTTGACCGAAATCTGTGGCCACAGCGGTTTCGGTCTGATTCAGAAGCCGGTGACCGCCAATCGGCTGCTGGAGACGCTCCGGGCCTGGATACCGTGACGCGCTGGGATGGGGTCCAGGCGGATCTGCCTGGTCAGGTCTTTTGCCGGGACAGCGCCTTCCTTAATCTGACATAATCGGCAAACACATCGTCGAAATGTTCGCGATGGCGCTGATAAGAATCCCGGATCACCCGGCGCACTTCGTCCCAGGACATGATTTCAACCATGTTAGCATAGCGCAAACTGCTCAAGAGATCCATGATCCGGCCGTGATCGTGACTGTGCAATACCAGCATCCGGTAGGGAATATCGGTCATCAGTTGTTCTTGATAGCGAAAATATGTATCAAAATCAAAAATGAAATCTTCGATGACCTTATCAATCGTGTCCTTATCAGGATTGCTGCCGACCGCTTCGGGGATCATCGTGAAGGCGTGATCCAGCTTACGATCTTCGAACGGGGCGATATTGATCTCTTTGATTTTACGGCTAGCCATTTTTTTGCCTGCGTGAACGTTCGGTCAAACCATCGGAACCTTCGGCGCCGTCCCCTGGGGTCTGGCGCCTCTCGGTTATAGCGCGTCGAAGGCGAATGAGCGTGATCTCCGGAGGACAGTTGAAGCGTGCCGTGACCGGTCCGGTGCCGATGCCCGACGAGGTGTAGCCCTGCATGTCTCCCAGACGCCAGAATCCGGCCGACAGGTGTTTCAGCCGTTTGGTCGCCGTCAGCAGCGGCCAGCCGCCGGGCAGGGCGATCTGGCCGCCATGGGTATGTCCGGTCAGATAGAGCGCGTGCCCGGTGCGGGCCGCGAGGTCAGCCAACTCCGGACTGTGGACCAGGGCGACGACAAAGCCGGGAGGGGGAGACTCCAGCAATCGCACCGCGTCTTCGGTGAAAAAGTAGCGGACATCGTCGGTGCCGGCCAGGGTAATGTGATCGGTCCCGCGCGTGATCACCGCATGCTGATTGATCAGAACCCGCACATCGAGACGTTCCAGTGCCTCGGCCAGGTCATGGCTGTCGTGATTGCCAAGCACCGCCACCAGTCCGTCGCGACTTTGAATCGCAGAGAGTAACGGTTGCAGACGTCGTGCCGCTTCGGACGCGGTGGGCCGGCCAAAGGTCTGGATATCCCCGGTCAGGATGGCCAGGTCCACCGGATGGGGGGCGACCAGAGCCGCCGCCTGTTCGACCAGGCCCTCGATGGTGCCGACATGGGGGTCGGACAGATGCAACACGGTGTAACCGTCAAAGGCCGCCGGCAGAGTGGGAAACGTCAGCTCCAGCGTCCGCACCCCAAGCGCCCGGGCATTGGCCAGCGCCCGGCCATGCAGACCCAACGCCTTCAGCACGATGGTGACGCCGGGGTCTTTCAGCCCATGCAACCGGCCGAGCCTGGGGTAATGTCCGAGCACCGTGCTGGCGGTCGGGCCGGCTTCGGTGGCGGCCCGGCGCCGAAGCCACTCGGCCCGGGGGCGGACCGGGGCGGATATCACGACGGTGTCCGGCATCTGAAGCCTTTGAACGTGGACGGTGGCGGGCGGGCGCGGTATCCTATCGAGGTTAGCCGTCGGCGACCAGGGGCTTGGCCCGGGGATTCCATTGGGGGAGTTTCAAGGGGGGCCCTGATCGCCGAAGGCTCCCGTCATCATCCATTGGACGACCCCCATGGCATTCACTGAAACATCATCCGTGCTCGCAGGGCGGCGGGTCTGGGTTGCCGGTCATCGCGGCATGGTCGGTGCGGCGATCTGCCGGCGCCTGGCCCGCGAGCCGTGCGAGGTTCTGACCGCCGGCCGCAGCGAGGTCGATCTGCGCCGCCAGAGCGAGGTCGAAGCGTGGATGGCGGCGACCCGGCCCGAACTGGTGTTCGTGGCCGCCGCCACCGTCGGCGGCATCCATGCCAACAATTCGCGACCGGCCGAGTTCATCTATGACAATCTGATGATTGAGGCCAACATCATCCATGCCGCCCATCGGCTGGGGGTCAAAAAACTGCTGTTTCTGGGCTCGTCCTGCATCTACCCGCGCGAGGCGCCGCAGCCGATGAGCGAACCCGCGTTGCTGACCGGCCCGCTGGAGCCGACCAATCAATGGTACGCGGTGGCCAAGATCGCCGGCATCAAATTGTGTCAGGCCTATCGCCGGCAGTATGGCTGCGATTTCATTTCGGCGATGCCGACCAATCTGTATGGCATCGGCGACTATTTCGACTTGCAGAACAGCCATGTCCTGCCGGCCTTGATGGTCAAGATTCACCGGGCCAAGACGCTTGGCCATCCGACCGTGGAAATCTGGGGCAGCGGCCAGCCCCGGCGCGAGTTTCTGTTCTGTGACGACCTGGCCGACGCCCTGGTCTTTCTGATGGCCCACTATTCCGAAGAAAGCCACGTCAATGTCGGCTGCGGCACCGACGTCACCATTCGCGAGGTGGCGACGCTGATGGCCAAGGTCATCGGTTTTACCGGCGACTTCGCGTTCGACCCGACCAAGCCCGACGGCGCACCGCGCAAGCTGCTGGATATCGGCCTGCTGACCGGCCTGGGCTGGCAACCGCAAACCTCGCTGGCGGACGGCCTGGCGCTCACCTACCGCTGGTTCCTCGACCATCCCGGGGCGCGGGGGCTGGGGTGAGTATGACGATTTTGTGGGCTCTGCCCACACACCCGCAAAGGGCCGGTCGGCCCTTTGAACCCGTGACGTTTTGAGGTCAAGGGGGGCAATGGCGAGACGGCAACGTCGGGATGGTCCTGCGAAAAGTCGGAACGCGAGATTGGACGCTCACGGGCTATGCGGAACTGATCGGGAAACTTCAGGCTCTGCCCGTCGATAAGCAAGCCGAGGTTTTTGATTTCGTGGAGTTTCTGGCCTTTCGCCCTATTCGCCGCGCAGCACATACAGCACGGCATCCAGCACCTGCATCTGAACGGCATAGACGTCCGGGGAAGCCGCGGACAGACTGTTGTAGATGGACTGGGCCTCGGCATAGGCCTTTTCCGCCGCCGGCAGGTTGCGGATCTCGCGGGCGACATAGAGGTTGCCGAGATCGTACAGCATGCCGGCGACAAGGGGCTGATAGGTGCCGGGGTTACGGGTGGCCAGGTCGCGGTTGATGGACAGCGCCTCGGTATAGGCCTTCTCGGCGTCGGCCAGGTGGCGACGATCATAGAGGGAGCCGAGCGTGCCAAGCGTGGTGGCGACCGTGGGTCGATAGGCTTCGGGGTCTCCCGCGGCCAGGTCGCGGTAGATCGGCAGCGCCTCGGCAAAAGCCGTCTCCGCGTCCGCCGGACGGTCGGATTGGAGGTGGAGGGTGCCGAGCGTGCTGAGCGTGGTGGCGAGGTCGGGCCGGTAGGCCCCGGGGTCCCCGGCGGCCAGCTCACGATAGATCGACAGGGCCTCGGCATAGGCCTTCTCGGCCTCCGGCAGACGGCCGGCGGCGGTGTAGAGCTTGCCGAGCATGTTCAGCGTCGCGGCCACATCGGCCCGATAGGTGCCGGGGTCCCCGGCGGCCAGGTCACGGTAGATCGACAGGGCTTCGGCATAGGCCTTCTCCCGGTCTGCCGGGCGGTCGACCACACCGTAGAAAAAGCCGAGATTGTTCAGCGTCGCGGTGATCGCGGGCCGATAGGTGCCGGGGTCGTGGGCGGCCAGGTCACGCCGGATCGACAGCGCCTCGTGAAAAGCCGCCTCCGCGTCCGCCGGACGGGCGGTCCTGCCATAGAGAATGCCCAGCGTGTTCAGCGTCGTGGCGACAGCGGGCCGATAGGCGCCGGGATCCGCGGCGGCCAGCTCACGCCAGCGTCGCAGGGCGGTGGTCCAACCCGTCTCGGCCTCTGAATAGTTGTGCTCGGCATAGCTTGCCCTGGCATAGGCCTCGGCATAGATCGGATGGTCCGGCTGGTAGTGGACCGCGTTGCTGTAATCCGACAAGGCTTCGACCAAAGAAAACCGCAGCATGGCGAGATCTGCCAAGTCATAATAGGTGGCGGCGGCCAGGGCCGCCTGGGCCGCCTGCTTCAACGCCAAGGTCTGCAAAATCTCTGCGGCCTGGTCGAACGCGCCTTGCTGAATGAGGGCCAGCGCCGGCTTGACCGCGGCGTTTTTTTCCGACGCGTCGGCCAGCCGTGCCGACAGGGCGCGATACCGTTTCTGCCAATCTTCGGCCTGGTGCCGTAAAAAGGTGTTGATATCGAAGAGATACCGTTTCTGCCAGTCTTCGGCCTGTTGCCTGGAAATGACATCGAGAGCCAGCAAAGACTGTTTCTGGCGGTCTTTGGTCTGTTGCTTGAACCGGGCGGCGATATCGGCCGGCGACGTGGTGCTCTGGCGGGACTCCGAGGGTTCGCCAAGCTGGCGGGCTTGCTTGGAAAGCTGGTTTTCGAGGTACCGCAGGGCATTGTCTGCGATCCCGGGGCAGGTGATCGACACCTGCCCGGTGCCATCGACGCTGGGCGGGCGGCACGCGCTGTCCGCCGGCGGCTTGAGGTCCGTGTTCGCCCCGGCATCGGCGGAGCCGGAGGCCAGCACCGCACCGTCGGACAGAAAAGTGGCGCTAAGGACAACCAACGCAACCCAGCCCTTCATCATCCGCTCCCCAGTCAGTGCAAAAGCGCCATCCCGTTCGCATCAGCCGTTCTTTTCCCGCCCGTTTTCCCATCCGGCCGGATCGCCGTTGGCCGCGTGTGCTAAATTGCACGGTAAAAGTCATGGTTTCCAAAGGCCGACGGCCTTTGGTGGGTCCAGGGCAACGCCCTGGTCGCCGAAGGCATTTTTGCTGACACGACACACTAGCGGCTGAACAGGAAATGGCCGACGAAACCGCCGAGAACCGCGCTGGCCCCGATCACCGGCACCCGCAAGCCGGTGCCGGCTTCCAGGGATTCGGTCAACGAGACTCCTTCCACCAGCGCCGTTCCGGTGATCACCCCCCCGGCGACAACGCTGGCGAGAATGACGCCGGCCGCGGCGCCGGCCACCACCGCCAACACCGGATGCATGCCGAAATCATAGGCTTCGGCCACCGGCTGCGGAGTCGCTTGCGGCTGGCTCTGGGCTAGGGCGGCGTTGGGGAGCCAGCCGATCACGATCATCAGAGCAATAAGAGCCAGGCGGCGCATAACGGTCTCCCGTGCAAGGGGTGCGAACAATCCGGATGTTACCCGGTGCCTGGGAGCATCTCAATATGATGTTGAATGAATCCGGACGATCTTGTCGGTGACGTAACCGTCCGGTGGCGGCGCGGCGCTTTTTTGGGGCAGTCCGGGGGTGAAGCGCCGCGGTCCAGGGTGCTGTGTCGGGTCCGATAATCCCGGCTTATCGGGCCTCCCGCCAGGCCTGAACCATCAGCACCGCCCACAGCGCCTGGGCATGGTCGCGACGGCCCGCCAGATGCTCGGCCCAGGCGTGGCGGATCGGCACCGGGTTGAGCAGACCGCCCTCGGCCAGGGCCGCCGGCGCCAGCAAGCCCTCGGCCCAGTCGCGCAAGGCGCCGCGCAGCCAGGCCGCCAGCGGGATGGAAAACCCCTGTTTC
>CAIYNU010000042.1 GCA_903927615.1 uncultured Rhodospirillales bacterium
ACGTACCTCTGGTGTACCGGTTGTCGCGCCAGCGGCATCGCCGGGTAGCTAAGTACGGACGAGATAACCGCTGAAAGCATCTAAGCGGGAAACTTACCTCAAAACCAGTACTCCCTGAGAGCCGTGATAGACCATCACGTCAATAGGCCGGGTGTGGACATGCAGCAATGTATGAAGCTAACCGGTACTAATCGCTCGATAGGCTTGAACGTCAGCCGACGAACAACGTTCGTCCAGCGCCACACGTAGCGGCAAAACCGCTCGTGGAACAAATACCAAAATCATCGTGCTGCTGAACCTCACATAACCCAAACATGATTGCGCAACGCGCCGACCTGGTGGTCATAGCGAAGGGGCCGCACCCGATCCCATCCCGAACTCGGCCGTGAAAACCTTCCGCGCCAATGGTACTGCGTCTTAAGACGTGGGAGAGTAGGTCGCCGCCAGGTCCGCCCGTCGCGTAATCAAAAGTCACAAAAACCCTCCCAACCAGTCAATACCCCAAAATACCTTCCGGCGCGGGGTGGAGCAGCCCGGTAGCTCGTCAGGCTCATAACCTGAAGGCCGCAGGTTCAAATCCTGCCCCCGCAACCAGACCTTAAGTAATCAACGCACCATGGCTCGGATCACCAAGGCGAAACGCCAAGGTTTTCCGGGCTTTTCCATGTCGACCTGCGCACCAATTTTTTCGGCGATTGAAGTTCCGAAGGTGCCGTTTCCCAAACTCCAGCCAGCTTTTCACGAGTCCGATCAAGCCGTTGTTTTTTACCTCCGTCGTTTCTCTGTGCTCAAACCTTACGGTGTAGACTCTAATCAGTAATGAATGCGGTACTGTGTCCCCGGAACTCAATGCCGGAACTCCATGCACCTGACTTCTGCACGGAGTTTTCGCTTGCGAATCAATGTCTCCGCTTTCGTATATACGTCTTGAGTTTCGCAACAGTGGGCAATCATTACAAGCACTCGATGACTACCGCGCGCTTCCAATAGCTCAAGCAGGCGGTTGGGATGACGGTCGGGTCGGCGGTGATGTCGGTGGGCACGGTGAAGCCGCCACGCCATTTCCAGGATTGCGCAATGAGTTCCTGGAAGCGATCGATCGGGCGGCGCACCACCAGGCACACGCCATCGACCCAGTGCTGGCGTTGCGGGCCCGGATCCTCGACGGGATCGATGTCCGAATACCCAAGACCGGCGTAATCGCCCTCGATCAGCGCTCCCTGGCCGCAGATGATCGCGCGGTGAATGGATTTACCGGTGAGCGCCAGGGTCTGTTGGGGCGCCTCGGTCGTGGTGATGAAGCGCACACCCAAAAGAGACGGCACCAGACCTTCTTTATAAGTCTCGGAACCATAGGCCCCGCTATAGAGCAGCTTGAAATCCGGGTCCTGGAACAGCTCCAGCAGCGTAAAATGATCGAGGTAGCAATTGTAATAGCCCTCGACCTCCGGAACATTATTGTCGCGCAATTGCGCCACCGCCGCCAACACCAGTTGACTGGTGAGCCGGTCGCCATCCACCAATTGCGCCGTTCCCGGTCGGCCGTTGGGACGCAAGATCGCCGGCCCCACCGCCGAGATCACCGGCGAGCCGACCTCGCTCTCTTTCGTCGGAACCGCTGCCGAAAAGGACAGCGTACCCGAAGCGCCGCCAAAGGCCGCCAGAGACGAGGTGTTGGCGCTGTCCCGAGTGGTGCCGATCAGGGTATAGGTCCCGGTTCCGACCGTGACCGTCATCAGGCTGGCCGGCGAGACCGGGACCATGCCGGTCGGGCCGCGGACCACCTCGAAGCCCACCACGTTGTCGACGTTGAGCCTGGTCACATGGGCCCCCGGCGACACCGTAACGAAGCTGCTGCCGCCAAGATACACGCCATAAAGGGCGTTCCGAGCCAGCCGGTCCAGGGACTGGAGGGCCTGGACGCCCAGTTTCGTGCTGTTTTCGATGAAGAGCGAGCCGATCGCCACCCGACTCGTCTCCATGTTCAGGTCCATGGTCCCACCATAGGCGTTGAGCGTGACCGTGTACTGCTCGACGCCCCAATTTTGGGGCTCAACTCCGTTGTCGAGCCCAAGGTTGGTGGCCGGGTCCGCCGGGTCCAAAGGTGTGGTGACCGGCAGCAAGAGCCCGGCCCGGGTCCTGGTCAGGGTCTCACCCACGCCGATCGGGATGTGTTCCCGGTCGGCAATAGCCCGGAATGCCAGCTTGGACTGAAGTCCGGCGGCGAAATGGCGATGGAGAAACTTTTCCTGAACCAGCGGCTGAAGCGACGGCGGCAAAGAATCGATGGTCAAGGGCCCCCCTTTTTCCCATGCTGAGACCGTATCGGCCTGCCGGGACTCATCCCGTCCTAACAGGCGGTTGGTTAGCCCGAATGCGAACCTGGATCCAGCCTAGGGCGGCCTTTGTTCCGGAATCAACAGGTTTTTGGTCTTGACACCCCGGAATGTGCGCCGCATATAGGTGGGAACAAAGGAGGAAGATTACGGCTGCCGTCGGTTCTTCAGCGAACAACACCCACTACCATCCGGACGAACCTCGCGATGCACGCGGTCGCTGGACCACCGGCGGCGCGTCCGGCAAAAGCACGTCCACTCGTGGTCGGTCGTCGCCGGACTGGCCCTTGCCCAATCCGAGTCCCGTGGGGCGGGCCCGAACCCTGCTTGGGCACGGCATCGTCGGGCTTTATCCAAAGTTTGCTCTGCCCGGCGACCAGGAAGCCAAGGCGTTCAGCCGGCTCCTGGCGGCCTGGAACCAGGCTTCCCATCTCGGCGATCAGGATTTTCACGACGTTTTCGTTGGTGATAAACTCGCGAGTCCCGCCACCACCCGCCTCCTGCGCGAGGCCGCTTGGGGGGCGAAAAACGCCGAAACCATTGACCAGATGATCGCCGCCAGCCATCCTCTGACCCAAGCCATCAAAGCCATCGGGCCCGACCGGTGGCCCGACACTTTACAAAGCTTGCAGGGCCGGGCGGAGGCTGTGAGCAATGGGAGCGGTTCTCAGAGCGACGGGAATGTCTTAACAGGATTCCTTGACTGGTTAAACTGGCTAGCCAATAATGTTACGGTAATACATGA
>CAIYNU010000043.1 GCA_903927615.1 uncultured Rhodospirillales bacterium
CAGTTTGTCGCCAACAGATCGCGATAAAGTGCGTAATCAGCGTCGCCAAAAAATGTCTGCGCACGACCGTTCCCACGTTGCGTCACGTGATGCGGTATCCCTGGGACGATAAGGCGAGCGAGACGGGCCATGACTAAGTCTGGCTTGCCGGTGTATCGCTGTCAATAACTGCACTGTCACCGTAATCCTTGGAGTGAAGGCTGTCCTTAAAAAAGCGATCGAGATAGTTCTCTTGAATCAGCGGTTGAAGCGCTGGAGGCAAAGAGTCGATACTCATGGTCCGGTTCCTTTTGACTGAGAAGCCGGCGAGCGTGGAGCCCTGTTTCCTGTTTCTGGTGTGATGACCACAAAAAACCCGGCTCAGAAATCTCTGGCCGGGCTCTTTGTCCCACGTCTCGCGACGGTATCTTTCCCTACCCGCTCTCGCGCCAACCGGTCAAGCGCAAAATTGCTACCTTTTTATCGAATTTAAGCCCGTAAGACTGCTCGAACCGGTCAATGATCGTCACTATTACGGTAACAGGTCCGATAAGCCAAAGTTATCGGCGCCATAACGGGACCCTGGACCACGGCGCTTGGGGGCCGATGGGATCGGGGAAAGCGCCGCTCTCCAGGGCTTTGCCCACCCCGCCCAGGGCCGTCCGGGGGACGGAGACAGAGGCTTCGGCTTGACGTCTACCGACGCGACTCGGGTTTGACCGGAACGAGCCCGTGGGTAAAGTTCACGTTGACCGGGATGGTGTTTTCCGTATTCTCTGTCCATGTCCTTTGCCGGAGACCCGGATGGGCCCCGTCCACACTCTCCTGATGGCGCATGGCAGAAACGAAGCTGTGCGTCGCGTTCCGGCCAATGAGCGTCCCCGGATTGATGTCGCATCAAAAAGGCTTGCCAACGAAAGGGGTGGGTTGGGGGTAATACATTCAGAGTTTTGTCTGATCGCGCGGTCGCCCCCCAAAATCTTCGATAGCGATGAATGGCATCGACAGGGCCACAAGGTCTCGCGCCTGATCGAGCCCGGAAAAATCCCGGTAGCAGTCGAAACATGACCATCGATCTCTCTGTCTCGGCGGCCTGATACGGCCAATTCGGGGCCGGTTTCAAGATTTGCCGAAGAAAGAAGCCATTGATGAACAATTTTCCCCAACGGATTAGCCCGAATCTCCCGTGTTTCGTGATTGCCGAGGCCGGGGTCAATCATAATGGTGACTTGGCCATGGCCCATCGCCTGATCGACGAGGCCCAAACCGCGAGAGCCGATGCGATCAAGTTTCAGGCCTTCGTAACCGAGGAACTGGTCACGGCCGGAGCCGTCAAAGCGGGCTATCAGCAAGAAACCACCGGTGGCGGCGGACAATTCGCCATGCTCAAGGCGCTGGAACTGAGCGCCGAACAGCAGGCCGAACTCAAGACGCATTGCGATGAAATCGGGATTCTTTATCTCTGTACACCGTACGATCTTCCCAGTATCGATCTGTTGGATCGCATCGGCGTTGCCGCCTATAAAGTGGCTTCCACCGATGTTGATAATCTGCCGTTTCTGAGATACCTGGCCGGCAAGGGACGGCCGGTTATGCTGTCCACCGGCATGGCGACCCTGGGGGAAATCGAGGCTTCGGTGATGGCGCTGAGCCAGGGACCGATCTACCCGTGGCTGGCCTTGCTGCAATGCACCTCCGAGTACCCGGCGCCCATGAGAGAGTGTAATCTGCGGGCCATTGAAACCCTGCGTCGGGCGTTCGGGCGGCCGGTGGGCTTTTCCGATCATACCGAAGGCATCGGCGCCTCGCCGCTGGCGGTGGTCATGGGGGCGTGTCTCGTCGAAAAGCACTTCACCCTGGATCAGACCCTTCCCGGTCCCGATCATCGGGCCTCGCTGGACCCAACCGGTTTTGCCGCCCTGGTCCAGGCCGTACGCCTGGCCGAGGTTGCGCTGGGAGACGGCGTGAAACGGCCCGAGGCCAGCGAAATCGCCAACAAGCCGCACATGCGCAAGAGCCTGGTGGCCCGACGCGCCATCGCCGCCGGAGCCGTGCTGACCGGCGAGGACCTGACCAGCAAACGGCCGGGCGACGGTTTGCCGCCATTATGGTTCGATCGGATGGTCGGGCGGCGCGTGAGGCATGCGTTGGAACAAGATCAGCAGCTTTCGCTGGATGATATTGTCTGGGTGACCGAATGAGTCCGGCCGGTGGGTCTTCTTGAAAGGCTCGCCGGTCAGTCGGACGAACCCCCGGGCGGGCGCTTGAGGCTCATCTCTTCAAGAAGAAACTTGGCGATGGCCTGATCGGGCGGCAGGGATGTTGCATTGAAAAAACGTCCCGCCAAGGGTCCGGAGAATCGGGCCGGAAACCGGGCGACTTCACTGTCGGGGTCATAAGCCGCCAAAAGATACGCCAACAAGGCGGCCGGGGTCTTCGACAACGGCCGGCCGGTATCCTCAGCCGCCGGTAAACCGAAGAAATCCTGTGGGTCGTATCCGGGTTCATGAAAAATAGTCGGCCAACCGGCAGCCAGGGCGACATAATAGCAGGTAGTGGTATTACAAATAAGAACATCGCATTTCAACAAGGCCCACTCGAACGATGGCCCATCGTCAATACTGATGAAATCTGCGGCGTTCAATGCCCGGATCAACTCGCGAGCGTAGATTTTATTTTCGCTGGGATGCCCCCGATAAATCGTGCGAATGCCCCGTTCATAGAGTTGTTTTCCAACCGTGATAATATCGATAAGGTATTGATCAACATATCCGGATCGAATGACCGAATGGGGAGTGCAACAATTATAATTAAGCGCGAGCACGGTCTGACGGCGAGTCTTTGACTTCCTTTTGCGCAGATAGTCACAAACGGTTTCGGCCGGATTGGCAAGGGTGACGCGTCTGGGCGGATTGCTGCCCGGTGCCGCATAACCGTATCCCTTAAGGTGATCCTCGCCTTCGGAGATGTAGGTCATCTCGGGATCGGCGACCGCGCCATTATGCACCAAGCCGTATGTATAATCATGGGCGTGATTGATAAAGTAATGCCGGTACCCCAATTGCCGGCGTAAACCGGTGATCACCGCGTTGGCAACGCCATAAGAGGTGCTCAGGACGACCGCTTGTGGCCGCAACCGCTCGATCAATCGGGTCAGTTGGGCGATCTGTTGGAGAGTATCCGGCAGTCGTTCGAGCAGCAGATGGCGGAGTGCGGACGCGACCCAAGGTCCGAAGTCAATTCCCTCCCATTGGAAAGCCGGATGATCGATCCCGTCATGGTCCAGGCGATCGACCAGCGACCGTAAACGCTGGCCGGTCTCCCACAGGCTGACGTCGGGCTGGACCGAACCGTCCTGATGCCGCATCACGGCAACGCCGGCGCCGCAGTCATGATTGGCGACCACACTCACCGTGCCGTAACGCGCGAGCGCCGTTGCGACCCGGTTCAAATGTCCCAGGGCGAACAGATAAACCAACGGCTTGGTGTGTTGCCGGAAGTTGCTGGTGATGGCTTGGGACAGGCGTCGCCACCCTTGTGGCAACCGGCGGGGATGAAACCGGTCAAGTAACCGGGTGGGTGGACTTAAGAACCCCAGGCGCGGTGCCGGCAAAGAAATAGACGGGACCGATAAAAGCGAGGAAGGCAAGTCGATGCAGGTGCGACCATCATCGCTCGCCAGACGTTGTAAAATCTGGCGCCAGGGCAGAGCGCCCGGCAATTGTCGTTTATCCTGATAATAATAATAATTATCGACAACATCAGTAATAATATCGCGTGCGCGCGGGTAAGCAGTTAGCAGTCTCTTAAATATAATTCCAGCCCTAATTAAATAGAGGATGTTATATTCTATCCACAAATAGGGTGTAAGAATTTCTCCAATTGAGATATTATTCCAAATTGATACATCTGTTCCGTTAATTACGTGCCATAAATAGCAAGCTGGTTGTACGGTTGCGTCAATCGCTCGTCCTTCCTCCAGTTCAACCAGGAATTCGGCCATCACCACGGTAACACCATCCCGGCGCCACTGTTCGATCGTTGATCCATCGGCGTCCTGGGCCTGTCGAAAGAGCGCCACCACATCCCCGGAACGGGGAGCGTCCGGGGCGGCGGTCAGTTCGGCAGCATAAACGCGTGATAAGATAAACAATCTGGTCATAACCACCCCCTACCTGACCTGTGACGGCCAACTGTCTTCGATGTATATAAGGTTAGCCGCTCATCGGCTGTGACCAACCGAGAGTGAGTTCCCGGGGTTTGGTGCGGGGTCGGGATCATCGGGGTTTCCGCCAGTTGTCACAACAAAAAATTTCTCCCATCCAGCGGGCGTAAAGTCTCTCCGTTGAGGGAACGGTTAAGGCGCCCGTCATTGTTATCCTGTTATTGTTGATGGACGTTATCGGGCATAACCGCGCAAGCGAGCATAACCGGTATCGATGGCGCTATTCCGGTTGAGGTCGCCATGGCGTGTGGCCGGCCGGTCGGTGAAGGCAGGATGACGTCGGCCCGCCGCAGACAGACCGCGTCGGCGGGATTTCAATTGAATGGGGCGAGAATCTGGTGTAGTGGGGGGTCGAGTCGGCACCCGATCGGCATGATATCGTCACGCATCGAGGTCATTCGGACGCCTTTTTTCGATCTGTACCAAGAACTGGATCTGCCAAATGACCGAGCGTAAGATTCCGGACTCGATGGAGCGAGTTGAGTTTAAGGATGTTGAAGATGTTCTCCATAGAAATCTGTTCCCGGTGTTCGGTGAACGCTTCACCGAGTATCGTAAAAATTATGTCGATACTCTGAATTCCGAGCATACTGGATTTGTACCGCCCCATCCATTGACGGTCACCCTGGAACTGGTCAATCGCTGTAACCTCAACTGCGTGATGTGTTATACCGTCAATCACAAGGGGCAGAAGTACACGCTCGATATGGACTCTTTGCGTAAGTTTTTCGCCGATTGTACTCGGAACGGGGTGCCGTCGCTGATGCTTGGGGACCATTCCGAAGCGTTGTTGTATAAGGAAATTCGCGAAGTTATTCTGGTCGCCAAGGCCGCCGGGATTATGGATATTTTCCTTTTTACCAATGGTGTGTTGCTGACCGAGGAGCTTTCGGCGTTCCTGGTGCAGGAACAGATCAGCCGGGTGTTTGTTTCTCTGGATGCCGCGACGCCGGAAACCTACATTGCGATCCGCGGCAAGGACGAACTGGCGCGGATCGAACGCAATCTGTTGAAACTGCTTGAGATTCGCCGCGACCGGGACTCTGAATTGCCGATGGTGCGCGTGTCGTTCTGCGTCCAGCAGGGCAATCATCAGGAACAGGACGCCTTTCACCGGAAATGGGAAGGTGTCGTCGACTATATTGATTATCAGGCGGCAAGCGACGTCAGTTGGGTTACGGAACTGGTGGAGACCGGGACCGTCAAGGATGCCAAACTGCTGGAAGCCGACACCGGCCACAAGCTGCCATTCTGCAATCAGCCGTTCGGTTATTTATGCGTGCTGTCGTCCGGGGATATTACCCCGTGCTGTAACTTTTACGCTCACAATCTTAAAATTGGGCATATTTCCCGCGATACCATCCAGGATGTCTGGAATGGCGAGGCCATGAAAACCTTGCGTCAGGAATTGCTGACCGGGAATTTCAACAACACCTGCCGGGTCTGCCTGTCCCAGCGGTATAATGACTTCAGCCCCGGTGTCCAGCAGGCATCGGTCAAAGACCGGGATTAGTGCAATGTCCAGACCTGCTTGAGGATTGGCATGCTGGTCTGTGCCACCGATGCCGGCGGCGCCCGCAATCTGGCCCCTGTGGCGGCCCTGGCCATCGCCCAGGGCTGGCGGGTGACGGCCATCGGTTCACACACCACCCTGCCGTTGTTTGCCGAGGCCGGCGTGGCGGCGCGGATCGCCGCGGTTTCAGACGCCGCTTCGGCTGCGGTGTTGCTGGGGCACCTGGCGCCGCAGGCGATTTTGTGTGGCACCACCCGCTATCGTTCGGCAGAACGGCATCTGATCGCGGCCTCGCGCGCCCTGGGCATCCGCAGTCTGGTCGTTCTCGATGAATTGTATAGCTATCGCAGCCGGTTTGCCGATGACGCCGACGCGCTGACCGGATTGCCCGATCGGGTCTGCTGTCCCAACGCCCTGGCCATGACCGAAGCCATGGGCGAGGGACTGCCGGCCGACCGTTTGTGTGTGACCGGCAGTCCGGCCCTGGCCGCTCTGGCGGACCGGGTCGCCGCCTTTGCGACGGCGCCGCCGCCGCCGCCGACCGAATGGTCGGCCGGGAACAACGCCCTGCGCCTGCTGTTTATCTCGGAAACCCACCACAGCGATTACGGCGGCGCGGTCGGACAGGCCGGGCCGTTGGGACCCTTTCTGGGGTATACCGAGGCCGAGGTTCGGCGCGACCTGGCCCGGGCTTTGGCCGGCCCGGCGATGCCGCCGTGCCAGGTGGTGGAAAAGCTGCACCCCAGCGCCGCCGCCGGCGATCTGAAACCGCCCGAGGACGCCGCCGGCCCCTGGCGCGTGGTGGCGCGGACGTCCCTGTGGCCGCTGCTTTATCACGCCGATCTGGTGGTCGGCATGCGCTCCATGGCGTTGCTGGAGGCGGCGCTGTTCGGCCATCGGCCGTTGGCCTATCAGCCCGATTTGATCGGCGAAGAGCGGTGTACCGCCGTCCGTCTGGGACTGGCCGACGCCGGCCGCCGGAGCGCCGACCTGACCGGCTGGTTGCACCGGCACCGGCATCGGACGCCACGCGGCCATCCTCTTCGCCCGCCCTTCGCCGCCGCCACCGCCGCGGCCCAGGTGCTTTGGACCGCCGGGTTTCCCATCGGCGAGCGGACCGCCGGCTTCCCGACCGGCGGGTCGAGCGACCGACCCCGGCCCCCGTCACAAAAGGACCCGCTATGATTGTTGCCATCCTCATCGGCCGCGAGGGCTCCTCCGGCTATCCCGGTAAAAATGTGACCCCGCTGTTGGGCCGGCCGCTGGTGGCCTGGCCGCTGGCCGCGGCCCAGGCGGTGGCGGAGATCGAGCGTCTTTACGTGTCCACGGATAGCCCTCGGATCAAGGAGATCGCGGCGGAGTACAACGCCCGGATCATCGACCGGCCCGCGCATCTGTGCACCAAGGCGGCCTTGGGCGAGGACGCCTACCGGCACGCGCACGGCCTCATTCGCGAGGAACTGGCGGCCGAGGGTCGCGAGCCCGAGCTTTATGTCCTGCTCATGGCCAATGCGCCGACCATCAGTCCGGACCAGTTGCGCCAGGGAATCTCGGCGTTGCGGGCCGATCCCGGCGCGGATTCGGCGGTGACGGTGTCGTGTTACAATATGTGGAGTCCGCTGCGCGCCCGCAAAATCGGCGACGACGGTTTCCTGCACCCGTTCGTGCCGTTCGAGACCTTCGGCGATCCGCGCACCCTGAATTGCGATCGCGATTCCCAAGGCGATGTCTGGTTTGCCGATATGGGCGCGTCCATCATCCGGCCGCGGATGCTCGATCATCTGGAAGACGGCTTGCTGCCGCAAAAATGGATGGGCCGTAAGATTTTACCCATTCGCAATGAAGCCGGCCTGGATGTGGATTATGCCTGGCAGATGGCTCAGGCGGAGTTTTGGTTAAAGCAGCACGGATCATGAAGAGCCCCGGGCTGGCCGGAGGCTCAGGCGGATCGACTGCTACGCCGCTCGGGATGTTGTTGCCGTGATCGATGGGGTGCGGACGCTCGGCATCAATGAGACGGCATCGGCCATCCTGAACAGGGCCTTGAGGAAAAGGGCCGCGATACTTCAACACCTGATGAGATCCTCGACGCCGTTGTCAAAGACGGCCGGGACAAAAAGCTGTTTGACCGGCTCCGACCGTCGTGTACGGTCGCCGGCACGCTGTCGTCAACCCGATGGGAAGTGCAAAACGGATGCGATTGACCAAAACCGTAGGGCAATACCTGCTCGGACCCGGCGCCCTGGCCTCTCTGCCGGACCTCCTTACGGAACCGGTCCGGTCATCCCAAGACCGGGTGGTCTATTTGATCGACCACGTCTTCCGTGACGGCGGACTGATCGCACGCTTGCCGGTCACGCCGGCCGACCTTGTCCTTTATGTGGATACCACCGACGAGCCGACCACCGAAGGGATTGACGCCATCACCGCCGGGCTGCGCGACGGGCCGCTGCCGGTGGCGGTGATCGGGATCGGCGGCGGCGCAACCCTGGACAGCGCCAAGGCGGTATCCAACCTGCTGACCAACGGCGGCGCCGCCGCCGATTATCAAGGTTGGGACCTGGTTCCGCGGCCCGGTGTGTTCAAGATCGGGATTCCGACCCTGTCGGGCACCGGGGCCGAGGCGTCACGAACCTGCGTGATGATGAATCATGCCCGGCAACTGAAGCTGGGCATGAACAGCGACCATACGGTGTTCGATCGTCTGGTGCTCGACCCCGACCTGACCGCCACCGTTCCGGCCGACCAGTACTTCTTCACCGGCATGGACACCTATATCCACTGTGTCGAATCCCTGGCCGGACGTTACCGCCATCTGATGGCCGACAGCTTTTCCCGGCAGGCCCTGGACCTGACCCGGGAGATTTTCCTGTCCGAAGATATGCAAAGCGCCGGCAACCGCGAAAAGCTGATGGTCGCCTCGTTTCTTGGCGGCAGCGCCATCGGCAACAGTTATGTCGGACTGGTTCATCCCTTTTCGGCCGGACTGTCCATGGTGTTCCACATCCATCATTGTCTGGGCAACTGCCTGGTCATGAATGTGATGGAGGATTTTTATCCCCGCGAAACCGCGGAATTCCACCGTATGCGCGACCTCCACGGAATCCGCTTGCCCCGGGGACTGTGCCGGAACCTCAGCGACGCCCAATACCGGGCCCTGTTCGAGGCCACCATCATTCACACCAAACCGTTGATCAATGCCTTGGGCGACGACTTCCGGTCGATTCTGACCTTGGACACCGTGACCGGAATTTTCCAGCGGATCTGACAAATGATGCCGAAACACAAGCCCGTTCCTCAGATTTCCGTGATCATTCCCGCCTATAACGAGGAACGGTTCATCGGCCGGGCGATCCGGTCGATCCTGAGCCAAAGCGTGGCGGCCAGCGAATACGAAGTCATCGCCATCGACGATGCCAGCACCGATCGAACCGCCTATGCCTTGAACCTGTTCCAGGACGATATCCGCATCCTGCGCAATGAAGACAATCGCGGTCTGCCGGCTAGCCTGAACCGGGCGATCCGGTCCGCGCGTGGCAAGTATATCGTTCGACTTGATGCCGATGACTACGTCAGAACTGACTATTTATACATTTTACAGCAATTTCTTGAAGAAAATACCTATATGGATGCCGTCGCATGCGACTATTTTATGGTCGATGATGCTGAAAATATCCTGGGACGGTATAATTGCAATGACCATCCGATCGGTTGCGGCATCATGTTTCGTACCGATCACCTGATCGATGTCGGACTTTACGATGATGAATTCCTGATGCATGAGGATCGCGATCTGCGTACCCGGTTTCTTAAGAAATACAGGATTCATCGGGTCGAGCTGCCGCTTTACCGCTACCGCCGGCACGAAGCCAACATGACCAACGACCGCGAGATCTGGCACGAATACGACCAGCGCCTCAAAGACAAGCACGGGGTCGCAGAATGAGTCCGCCCCTTCTTCATCCCGGCGCCCCCGGTTCGCCGGATCCAATCAGGGTTCCGTGGTCGGGACGCGGCACCCGCTATACCGAAGACGAGATCGCGGCGGTGGTCGAGGCCATGCGCTCGGCCGATCCCCAAACCCAGGGCCGGTACCAGACCGAATTCGAACGCCGGTTTGCCGCCGCCTGCGACAGTCCCCACGCCTTCGCGGTCTCGTCCTGCACCGCCGCCTTGGAACTGGCGGCGCTATTGTGCCGGCTGGGTCCGGGGGACGAGGTCATCTTGCCCGCCCATACCTTTGCCGCCTCGGCCATTTCCTTTGCCCGCACCGGCGCCACCCTGGTCTGGGCGGACATAGATCCCGACACCAGAGTGGTCACGGCCGAGACCCTGGCCCGATGCCTGAGCCCCCGCAGCAAGGTCATCGTCGTGGTCCATCTCTATGGCCTGGTCTGCGACATGGACCCGATCCTGGCCCTGGCCCGCCGCCGGGGCCTGCTGGTGGTGGAGGATGTCGCCCAGGCGGCGGGCGCCCGCTACAAGGGGCGCCCGGCCGGCAGCCTCGGCGACTTCGGCTGCTACTCGTTTCACACCCACAAGAACATGACCACTCTCGGCGAAGGCGGCATGCTGACCGTGGCCAGCGCCGGTCTCGCCGGGCTGGTGCCTGGCCTGCGCCACAACGGGCTGCGCGGTTTCCCCGGCGAACGGCCGGACTACTGGCTGCCGGCCATGTCCAACGTGGATTTCGACATTGACGGCCTGTGGCCCTACAATTTCTGTCTGGGCGAGGTTCAGTGCGCCCTGGGCATCCGGATGCTGGAGCGACTGGACGCCATGAATGCCGCGCGGGCCGCGCGGGCGGAACGGATACGGGCGGCGCTGGCCGATTATCCCGAACTGGTGTTCCAGACCACGCCCGAAGGGTGCGGCCACGCCTGGCATCTGCTGGCCGCCCGCTATGACGGCCAGCCCTACGGCCGGACCCGGGATGACCTGATCCGGATGCTGTCGTTCGAACAGGGGGTGCGGACGGTGGTCCAGTACTGCCCGCTGTATCGTTATCCGATGTTCCGCAAGGCCGGCTTCGGCGAGGCCGATTGCCCCGAAACCGATCGGTTCTTCGACAACATGATTTCTCTTCCCTTCCAGCACTGGATGCCGGAAGAGACCTTCGACCTGATGATCGCGCTGGTGCGGGAAGCCCTTGACCGCCTGCGCCGGCCGTCCCCGGTTTCCGCCAACACGAGTGTTCCCTGATGCCCAGCGTGACCCTTGGTTCCCGGCGTCTGGCTTCCGGCAGCCGCCCCTACGTCATCGCCGAGATCGGCGTCAACCATGAGGGCGATCTCGATCTGGCGCGGCGCCTGATCGAGCAGGCCAAGGAAGGCGGCGCCGACGCCGCCAAGTTTCAGAGCTACAAGGCCGGACGCATCGCCTCCCGGCACAGCCCGGCCTATTGGGACATCCGCCAGGAACCGACCCCGAGCCAGTACCAGCTTTTTACCAAGTATGACCGCTTCGGCCCGGACGAATACGCCGCCCTGGCCGAGCATTGCCGCGGCATCGGCATCGATTTCCTGTCGACGCCGTTCGATGCCGGCGCCGTCGAATTTCTGGATCCGCTGGTGCCGTTCCACAAGATCGCCTCGGCCGACCTGACCAACGTGCCGCTGCTGCGCCAGGTGGCCGGTAAGGGCAAGCCGGTGCTGTTGTCCACCGGGGCCTCAACCCTGGGCGAAATCGACATGGCGGTGACGACGCTGGATCAGGCCGGTTGCCGGGATCTGGTCCTGCTCCACTGCGTGCTCAATTATCCCTGCCCCAACGGCAACGCCCACGTGAACATGATCACCGGCTTGCAACGGGCCTATCCCGAGCGGGTGATCGGCTATTCCGACCATACCCTGCCCGATCAGCCCATGCTGGTCCTGACCGCCGCATGGCTGAAGGGGGCGCTGGTCCTGGAAAAGCACTTCACCCACGATAAGACCCTGCCCGGCAACGATCATTATCACGCCATGGATGTCCGCGATCTCAAGACCTTCATCGCCCATGTCGGCTTCCTGGACGAGGTGCTGGGCCGGGACCACAAGGCGCCGCTGGCCGACGAGGCCCCGGCCCGGGAACATGCCCGCCGTTCCATCGTGATCGACCGTCCGCTTCAGGCCGGACAGACGATCCGCGAGGCCGATCTGACCTACAAGCGTCCGGCCCACGGCATCAGCCCGTTGTTCTGGGATCAGGTGATCGGCCGGAGCGCGGCCCGGGACCTGCCCGAAGACCATATCCTGCTCTGGTCTGACCTGACGCCGTCACCGCACGGGTAATACCAGTTCCCGATGAGCCCAACTCATCGGGAACTGGTATCGGCGGCGACTGCCGCCGCGCCGCTCGTGCGGCGTCCCGCTGATAGGTTCCTATCATCGGGAACTGATATAAGGCGGCGTCCGTTCGGGTCGCCCAGAGACACGGTCACCCAGAGACACTCTTGCCGGGACTGTTCCCATGACCATCATCGCCGCCGTCCAGGTTCGTATGGCCTCCAGCCGGCTGCCCGGCAAAGTCCTGTACCCGATTGCCGGTCAGCCGCTGCTTGGCCATCTGCTGGACCGGCTGGCGTTGGCGCGGCGGCTTGACGGTGTGGTGGTGGCCACTTCGGTGCGGCCCGAGAACGATGCCATCGAGGCTTATTGCCGGGCGCGCGGCACCCCCTGCTTTCGCGGCGACGAGGACGATGTGTTGGGGCGCATGCTGGGCGCGCTTCAGGCCCGGAACGCGACCGTCGGGGTCGAGGTGTTCGGCGACTGCCCGCTGATCGATCCGGCCATCGTCGATCAGATGATCGGCCTGTATCAGGAGGCGGCCGGGGCCTGGGACTTCGTCGGCAACGACCTGACCACCACCTGGCCGCCGGGTATGGAGGTCGAGGTGTTCTCGATGGAGGCGTTTGAGGATTCCCATCGGCGGTGCCGGGACCCGGCGATCCGGGAACATGGAACGCTGTTCGTCCGTCAGCATCCCGAACTTTACCGGTTGAAAAACATCCCGGCGCCCCCGGCCTTTCATCGCCCGGAACTGGAACTGGAAGTCGATACCGCCGAGGATCTGCGGGTGCTGGAGGCGGTGCTCGGCCATTTTGCCGGCCGGACCGACTTTGGTCTCGGCGAGCTGATCGCCTTTCTCGATGCCGATCCGGCCATCGCGGCGCTCAACCAGACGGTGCCGCGCCGGTGGAAGGACTTCCGTGCCGATGCCTGAATCCCGGCTGCGGGCCGGCATCGCCGGTTGCGGGCGGATTGCCGGCGCCTTTGCCCATCCGGGCGTCGGTCCGCCCCTGACCCATGCCGGGGCGCTGACCGCCGATGGCGCGTTTGTCCTCGACGCGGTGTGGGATGCCGATGCCGCCCGCGCCGAAGCCTTCGCCGCCCGCTGGCACGCCGCCGCGGTGGTGGCGGGACCGGCCGGACTGGCCGCCCGCGCGCTCGATCTGGTGGCGGTCTGCACGCCGGACGCCAGCCACGCGCCGGTGGTGCTGGAGCTGCTGGCGGCCCCGGTGCCGCCCCGGCTGATCGTGGTGGAAAAGCCGCTGTGTACCCGGCCCGACGATCTCGCCCGGTTGGAACGCGCCCTGGCCGCGTGCCCGGGGGTCAGCGTGGTGGTCAACCACAGCCGCCGCTTCGATGCCGGCCATGCCGAGGTCCAGGCCGTGATCGCCTCGGGACGGCTGGGTCCGGTGCTGGCGGCGCGCTGGGTTTATTACGGCGGTTGGCTGCACAACGGCGTTCACGCGGTGGACACCCTGCGCCTGTTGTTGGGCGGCGGGTTCGAGCCCCTGGAGGTCGAACCCGGCTGGCTGGACCGGCCGGGCGATCCCTGCCTGGACGGCCGCTTTCGCAGCAGTGCCTGGCCCGACGCCCGGATCGTGATCGAAAGCCACCCGGAAACCGCCTATCAGATGTTCGAGGGCGAGATCCGGCTGGGCCACGGGCGCATCCGGGTGATGGATTTCGGGGCCGAACTCTGGCTCGACGACGTTAAGGTTAACGAGGCGGGCGAGCGCGAGCTGAAAAGCGGCCGGCGGCTGACCCGGGACGACGCGCCTCCGGCCATGGCGAACCTGTACCGGCAGGCCGCCGGCTGGCTCGGCACCGGCGATTGCGCGATCGTCGCCCGGGCCGGGCTGGCCGAAGCGGCGGCCACCCTGCGTCTTTTGTTCGACACCGCGGCACGATTGATACCGGCGAGCCATAACGCTGATCCGTCGCGGGTCACCGACCGCGACGGCGGTTGCGCCTCCCCCATGGGCGCGAAGCCAAGAACCCATAACGGTAAGGCAGGTCCAGGACCATGACCATGATGATCCTGGCGGGGAGTCGACAAGAAGAAAGGGCCGGGAACTTCTGTTCCCAGCCCTCTCGATTGTATATGAAACAGCAAAATTCGGATCAACTCGCGTCCGGCTGTCGGCCAGGAGCGACTGAGGCGACTTACGCCAAGAGCCTCTTCAACTCTTTTACCAGGGCCATCAGGTGGAGGGGGTCTGTCCGGGAGCGGTGGCCGGGTTTTTTAGGTGGGGTCTCTGCCGGTTGCCATGGTGTGCCATTGCCTGGGCGTCCCTTCCGTCGGGCTGCTCCCTGCATCGGTCATTTCAGTTTGCTCTCGACATCGGCTTGACGACGTTTTCGGATGCAGGCAAAGTCATCGCTTGATCGTTCTTGTCGGCTCTGCTCGGTGGCTGTCGCCCCGATCCGGCGAAAACCAAGCCATAATCGAATTGACAACGCCAATCTGCCGGGGGGTCCTCGGTGGCGACCTGTGGAGACGCAAGCTCTGACGAACGGCTGGCGCCGGTCGTGAAACTGGCCTCATAGAAGCGGGAACTTGGCATCAAGTCGACCTTTGGGTCGGTTTGGGTCGATCCGAAAGAATGGAGCAAAGCCCCCTGATGCGTGCCGGTGTTAGAGCGAGGTGTGATGACCGAAATTCTCGCCGTTGATGGGGGGCCGCCGCTTCGCAGCCGGCCCTGGCTCGACAATTTCACCACCGGCGACGCGGAACGGCAGGCGGTGCTGGCGGTGCTGGACAGCGGCTATCTGTCGTTGTTCGAGGGCTCGCACACCCCGGATCCGCCGTTTGCCTTCACCGGCGGCCCCGCGGTCCACCGTCTGGAAGACCTGGCCGCCGAGCGGCTGGGCGTGCCCCATGTGGTCTCGGTCAACAGCGCCACCTCGGGGCTTTATGCCGCGATCGGCGCGCTTGGGCTGGGCTATGGCGACGAGGTCATCGTTTCCCCCTACACCATGAGCGCCTGCGCCGCCGCGCCCCTGGTGTACGGGGCGATTCCGGTCTTTGCCGATGTCGAAGACGGCGGCTCCCTGTCGGTGGCGGCGGTGGCGGCGCGCCTGACGCCGCGGACCCGGGCCATCCTGGTGGTTCACCAGTTCGGCATCCCGGCCGATATGGACGGGCTGCTGGCGCTGGCGGCCGACCATCAGCTCAAGGTCATCGAGGATTGCGCCCAGGCCTGGGGGGCTCGCCACCGGGGGCGGCCGGTGGGCACCCTGGGCGATATCGGCGTGTTCAGCTTTAACGTCAACAAGACCATCCAGTCGGGCGAGGGCGGGCTGTGCGTCACCCGGGACGCCGACCTGGCCTATCGGCTTCAGTTGATCCGCAATCACGGCGAAGCGGTGGTCGGGCCGGCGGGCTATGACGCCATCACCAATATCATCGGCTACAACTACCGCATGACCGAGCTGACCGCGGCGGTGGCGTGCGAACAGATGCGCCGTCTGGAGGACCTGAACCGGCAGCGCCTGGAACTGGTGGCGCAGTTGTCCGAGGGTCTGGCCCGATACGATTGTTTCGTGCCGCCGGCCGGCCGGCCGGACTGCGACAGCACCTATTACGTCTATCCGCTGCGCTATCTGGCCGGACATTTGGGCCAGCGGCCCCGGGCCGAACTGGTCAAGGCGCTGAATGCCGAAGGGATTCTGTTTTACCAGGGCTATGTCCGGCCGCTGTATCTTCAGCCGCTCTATCAGCGGCGCCAGGCCTTCCGCCACGGCTACCCGTGGAGCGCTCCGGAAAACCGGGACAGCCAGCCCGATTACAGCCCGGGGTCCTGCCCGACCGCCGAACGCCTGCACAATCACGAGATGATCATCAACGAGCATATCCGCCCGCCCCAAAGTTCGGGCGACGTCACGGACATCCTTGGGGCGGTGGATAAGGTATTGGGGGCCTGGGGCCAAGCCCGTTCGGCCCCGCCGCGCGACTGGAGCGGTCCCCGATCAGATGAAATTGGTTGAATTGGGCTCGGGGTGCGTAACCGGGCGACCTTTGGGTCGTCCGACGTCCCCGGGCGGGCCACCAGGAAAGGCATTCCGGGTCCCGGCGGCCATCCGGAAAACGACGGCCCGAGGACCGGGCTGTCCTTAAGGCATGGTTTCCGACGGTCCCCGGTCCTCGGGCAGCCGTCTGGCCACACCGTCGATGAAGCGCAGGCCGATCCGATGGGACCCGTCGGTCGGCTGATGCCGGGCCACCGCCGAGGCCAGGGCCGGCGGCCACAGGGGCCGCAGGTCGAGAAGGTGCGTGATTTCCTGATCGTTGCGCGGAAAGTATTTGGTTCCGGACGGCGTGTCGATGATGCGGCGCAGCCGGTACCAGCGGCTGATCAGATCGCGTAACTCCTCCTGATCGCCAAACTGGCGCCACAACTCGAACGCCACCTCGCCGCAGGTCAGCAGAATCCGGGGATAAAGGTCGGCCAGCCGCCAATAAAGCGGTCGGAGCGCCTGGAACATCGCGGCCAGCTCGGTGGCCGTGCCGCCACTCCGGATCGCCGCCATCTGATCCATCACCGCGGTCCACAGAATCTGAATATTGTCGCCGTCGATGGCGATGGCGCGCCGATACCAGTCGAGCGCGGCGTCACGGTCGTGATTGCGCCAGGCGATCCACCCCAGATACCCGGCGGCGGTGGCCCGCAGGACGTCGGCCAGCCGCCGGTGGTGCTGATCGGTCAGGACTTCGTTGCCCCGCACCGCCGCCGCCAGCACAAAGTCGCCATAGCCGTAGTCCCAGAAGATCGGCTCGACCTGAGGGCCGACGCAGGGCAGGCCCAGCCCCATGCCCAGGGGCTGAAACGGGAAAGTCTCGAAATGGTCGAAAATCCGTTGAAAGAGGCGGGCGGCGGCGGCCTGATCCCGCTGGAGAAAGAGCTGCCAGTGCGCGGAATTCCAGTGCAGCGCCAAAGATTGGGGATACCGGGTCAGTCCGTAATCGAGGATGGCCCGGGCCCGGCGCAAATAATCGTGGAAGTCGGGGGCGCCGGTTTGCCGCAGGATGTAAGCCATCTGGGCATGGATCAGCGCGGTATTGTTGATCCCGTGTTCATCGTCCTGTTCCACCACCGAGGCCCGCCATTTGGCCACCGCTCCGGCCTTTTCCACCGCGCCGTGCCGCCGGTACAGGCCGGCATCCAGCCCCGGCATCGGCCAGACCCAACGCTGCGGACCGGCCTGGTCCGGCGGCCGGAACCCGGCTTGCCCGGGTTTGCCGGCCGCGGCGCGCAGCCGGCCGTGTTTTTTCAACAGCACCAGCATGGACCAGAATTTCAGGGTCCGGTCGAAAAGCTGGTCCCGGGGCTGTTCCCGGGATTTCAGGGATCGGGCGATCCCGGGGAGTTGTTCCAGCAGATTGTAGGGCGAACCGGGAATATCGGTGTTCCAGGCTTCCAGATGCCGGGTGATGTCTTCGGCCAGATGCTCGGGGCGGAAGGGAAAGCAGCCCGGCGAGAAATGGCGGTAGGTGGTCTCGGCCGGATAAAGCAC
Source organism: uncultured Rhodospirillales bacterium (assembly GCA_903927615.1). Taxonomy (GTDB): domain Bacteria; phylum Pseudomonadota; class Alphaproteobacteria; order Azospirillales; family Azospirillaceae; genus BOG-933. Next base: position 17,501 of record CAIYNU010000043.1, read on the forward strand.
GAACGTCCCCCGGGACAGGGCGTCGCGCCAGCGGGGCGACGGGCAGCCGCGATACCGGCTGATCACCGGACTGAATTTGCCCCGGCCCAGCAGCTTGAGATACTCGATTTCATGCAGATGGCCGTCGACGATCAGCACCTTGAAGCGTTCGGACAGCGCGGAGAGCTGCCACAGGAAGGTCACGCGGTCGGTCTGTTCCGAATCCAGGGTGGTTCCGGTAAAAATCAGGTCCCACTCCTTATTCAAGTCCGGCGCCGCGCCGAAAAACGGCAAAACCAGCATATCGCCGAAGAAATTCGAAGCGGCGACCGATCCGCTGGCCCGGGATACCTCGAAATGTTCCTGGGAGGTGCAGACCACGGAAATATCGAAGATATTATAATTATCGGACATTCGGTGGTAAAACAGCTCGGTGTCATGACACCAGAGAATGGTCGGAATGCCCGCGGCTTTCAGATCCCGCGGGATGAACCATTGCGGCGTGCCGGAAAACACGAAGAAGGGCCGGTCGGCCGCCGGGGTTGCGGCGATCTCGGCGGCAAAGGATTGACTGCATTGGTAGTCCAGGGCATTGGCCGAGAGCTGGGTCCCGACATTGCGGACCAGAAACTGGTTGTAGCGATACTCTCCGGCCCGGGAATCCTTGGAGGCCGAGGTTTGGATCGGCAACGCCACGCTGACGCACCATGTCGGAATGGTGGGCGCCATGACCAGAGCCAGGAGGTCCCGCGCCAGGGCGTGGTCGGGTTCGGCCCGGAGCAGCGCTTCAAGCTCCCGTTTTGCCTCGGCCGGGCGGCCCAGCGACCATTGGACGAAGGCCAGACACAGCCTGGCCATGGCTCCGGGCGCGGCCAGGGCGGCCAGGGCCGCTTCTCCGGCCTCCAGCAGACCGCACAGCGCCAGACTGCATCCGGCCAGCTCCGAACCGGCGGGGGCGAATTCGGCGGTCAGCAGATAATCGCCGGCCAGAAACGCCGCCTCCAGTCCGGCGTAGCTGGAGCGGATTTCGTCCACGGAAAATCGGTGCATATGCCGCATGACGGGGCCTCCGGCAGCCGTGATTGAAAGACTGTAGAACCAGGATAAGCCCGAAACGCTGGCCATGGGATGGCGTTCCGGGCCGCTGTTCGAGGGCACACCCAAAAGAACCCGAAAGAAAGGGTGGGCCAGATGCCCGCGGTCCCGGGGCCTATCCGAGCGCCGTGGCGTTGCTTGGCTGGGCCACGTCCGCTAAATTGCACGGTAAAAGTCGTGGTTTCCAAAGGCCGACGGCCTTTGGTGGGTCCAGGGCAACGCCCTGGTCGCCGAAGGCATTTTGCAGGGGCTTGGCCCCTACGACCCCACCAAAGGCCGACGGCCTTTGGAAACCGTTAACCTGGCAATTTTGCTGACACGACACACGAGTGAGTCAGCCAGTCGAAGAAGGCGGCGAAGGCGTTCCGGTCGGTGGCGAGATGCTCCAGGGCGAAAACCGGCCAGGATGGTTCCGGGCCGGTGTCGGGCGGCTGGTCCCGGATCAGGCGGGTCACCCGGCACAGCCGCAGGCCGGCTCCGGCCGCTTCGGCTTCGGCGATCCCGATCCCGACCACACCGCAGGCCACGCTGTCGGCGGCGGCCAGGGCGGCGGCCCGGTCGAGCCGGTGCCGGAGCGGTTCCGGGGGCAGCCCGTGGCCGAGTTGGGCGCAGAACACCAGGGGATGGGCGTTCAGGGCCGCGGCGATCCAGTCGGCGGTGCCGGCGTCGGGACAGTCGATGACGAAGCGGGGTGCCGAGGCCGGCGCGGTTCGGGATTGGGGCGGAAGCCCGGCCAGACTGAGCCGGCAGGCCCGCTCGACCTCCCGGGCCAACGCCGCGGGGTCCCCCAGTCCCGAGCGCCACACGGCATGGCGCAGGGTGGCGCGATGGGCCACCAGGGCCGGGCGATCCCGGGCCAACGCGACCGCTTTGGCGATGTAGTCCGCGGGGGTTGCCGCCACGAAGCCGTCGCACCCGACCGTTCGCAACAGCGCCGCCCCGCAGCGGGCGGCCAGGGTATCGCCGGTCAGGGTGATCACCGGAACGCCGTTCATCAGGGCTTCGACCACGCTGGTCCGGCCGGCATGGGGCCAGGTGTCGAGGGCGATATCGATGTCGCCGTAATCGAGCCGGCTGTTGCGGAATCCGGCGCCGGGACGCAGGATCAGCCGCTCGGGACCGATGCCGTGACGGGCAAAGCGCATCAGCAGGGTTGTCCGGCCCGAAACCGGCTCCAGGGACGCCGAGGCGAGCAGCAGCCGGCTGTCCGGGACCTGTTCCAGAATCCCGGCCCACCAGCCGATCAGCCGGTCATTGATCCGGCTTCCGGGGCCGAAACACCCGAAGGTGATCCGGTTACCGGTCAGGCACGGGGGCGGCCGGACCGGCGGAAAATGGTCTTCGGTTTCATCGAAACAGAACAGCGGCCGGGACAACCGGATAAGGGGTTCGCTGAACCGGGCGTCGAGGGTCGGCGGCGCCGAATAGCCGTCGGTCAACACGAAATCGATGGGTCCGCCGCCGCTGGTGCCCAGATGAGCAAAGCCCCCAAGCTGAACCGGGGCATAGCGCCGGGTGAGGGGGCAAAAAGGCGAGTCGGTACCGAAGCCGACGGCATCCACCAAAATGTCGATGCCGTCGGACTGAATCAGCCGTCGGACTGTCGTCTCGTCCAGATCGGCCACGGCGCGAACCACGTCGGCGGCGCGCAGCAGGTCGGTGGTGACCCGGTCGGCATAGCTGAACACCCGGTATCGGGCGCGGTCGTGGTGAGTCATGACCCGGCGCAGGAATCCGAAGCGTTCGGCCCGGGCCGAGAGATAGCCGAGATGAATCCGTCCGTCGCCGGTCGCCCGGCGCCCCGGGCCAGCCTTGGTCATGGGTTCCAAGGGGTCCCCCCTTGGTGGGGTCCAGGGGCCAAGCCCCTGGTGGGGCTCCGGGGGCAAAGCCCCCACGACGGCCTGGTCGATCCGGCCGCGCTTTTCGCACAACCGGGCCAGGGTCCGGTACAGCTCGACCGGCACCGGCGGCAGGATGATCGGGGTCAGCCCGGCCCGGGATCGGGGCAGGGGCACGCCCAGCCGTTCCGGGTCGCCGCCGGCCGCCAGAACGGCATTGAACCCGGCGGCGAACCGCCGGATCAGGCCATCGAACAGAATCGCTCCGTTGTGGCCGAACAGACCCGAGGCCGCCGCCAGCCGGACGAGAACCCGGCTGTGGGGGCGGAGGGTTTCCGGCCCGGTTTCCGGTACGGGCGGACTCCCGGTGCTTTGGACGAAGTCCCGGTCGACGCGAGCGAGGTCGCCGTCACCGGCGACCCGGCACCACACCTCGAACGCCGGGCACTCCGGAGACCAGGGGTCGGCCAGCAGCCCGCTCGCGTCCAGGGCCGGGCGCCGGAAGAAGCCGGCGGTCAGGGGCGGCAGGGGCCGGCCGGTCAGGGCATCGGCCATGGTGAAGCCGGCGGCGCTCCGGTCGAGAACCGCCACCGCCTCGGGCCGCTGGTCCAGGGCGGCCACGGCGTCGGCCACGGCCCCGGGCAGCAGTTCGGCCGTCATCGGGCAAAAGCCGATGATCTCGCCCCGGCAGCGGCGCAAGGCGTCCAACAAGGCCGGCCCTCTGGTGGGATCGCCCTCGCAAACCACCCCCTCGAGCCGCGGATAGTCATGGTTCCGGAGGCTGTCGGGCACCCGCGGCGGCGATCCGGCGGCGGGGCCGAACAGCACCAGCGACACCAGCGGCCGGTCCGAACCGGAACGGTCAGGCCGGGTGGCCAGGGGCATCGGCGCCGGCGGAACGGCCTGCGCCAGGATCGGGGTGGCGTCGACGATCCGGTGGAAGCCCCGGGCGATGATCCGCGGTATCGCCGCGCGGCCGTCGGGCGAGGCGATGACGATGATCGGATCGTCATCCTCTTCGGACAGAAATATCTCGAGGGGCGAGCGATCGATGGCGTCGATGAAGCCGTGGGGCTCCCCGATGAAGCCCACCACATGCACTCCCGGCTGACAGAGCAGGATGGCGTAGATGTCCAGCGCCCGCTCGTCGGTGCCGTAAATGTAAAGCGGCATCTCCGGGCGATCGGCCACGGCCCGGACCCGCCGGAGAAAGCGTTCCACCGGCAGCTCCGAGGGTGGAACCAGGGCTTCGATCAGCGGTTCCAGGGTCAGGCCGGTGGCGGCCTCCAGGGCCGCTTCGGGGGTGGTTTCGGGGCCGGACCCGGCAGAGGGCGGGCAATAGGGGAGCCAGTCGTCAGCGTCGAAGACGACCCCCCCCAGGAGACGGCCCTGAATCCGGCGGATCAGCGGCGAGGCGTCGATCAGCCGGACCGGACCCTTTGCCCGCAATTGGCGGCCGATCAGGCGCCAATGCTGGCTGGAGATCAGAATGATGGCCCCGGCCGGGGGGGCGGCAAAGAACTCGGCGCTGCTGATGATCCAGTGTCCGCCAATGATCCCCGAACACAGGTCGTCGATGACGCCGGCCAGGACGATGGGGGTGTGGCGGGCCAGTCCGTCGCGCAGGACGTCGCCGCCGGTGCTGGCCCCGAAGATGAAAACCGGACCGTCCTTCGGCAACGACCCGAAGGAAAGAAGATGTCGCATGGGCGGCGTCCCGTTAAGTCGGGTTTAACAGACCGATGGTTGCCAAAACAGGCCGGACGTCCGGATCATCGCTCAACGGTGCGACCGTTTCCAGGATCACCGGACGGCGGATCCATGCCGAAACTGGCATGTTGTCTGGCGAGGAACCGAAGCGTCCAGGGCCAGGTCGCGGCCAGATCCCGACCGACGGCGGCGGCCTCCTGGTCACGGCCGCAACACGCGAGGCCGGCTTGAAGATTGCCCATGGTAAAGTAATCGCGATCCAGCGCCGCCCCCCGGCGAAACAGCACCAGGGCCTCCGCCGGTTTTCCCCGCCTGAGCACCGTCAGTCCCTGCTGGCTGAGGATCGTGCCGTTGCTGCTCTGGGACCGGGCGACGGCTTCCCGATGGCAGTCTTCGGCCTCGGACCAGCGGCCGAGGCTGTGAAAAATCATGCCGAGCAAGGACTGGGCCAGGGCGGCGGCACGGAAAGTCGGATCGGCGCGCTGATAGTCCAGCAGGGCCGCTTCGGGACGATGAAGGGCCAGTTGCACGATCATCACGCTATAGGTCGAAAGCTCCGGCAGAACGGCCATGGACTGACGGAACACCGCCAGGGCCTCCTCCAGCCGGTCCTGGAAGGCCAGCGCCTGCCCCAACAGAAAGAGCCGTCGTTCCCACGCCGGCGTGGTCTGGCCGGCGTCGCGACAGAGGGCTTCGGTTTCCGCCATCCAGCCGATTTGAAAAAAGGCTTCGGCCACGTTGGTTGCCGCTTCCGGGTGTTCGGCAACACCGGCCCGCATCAGGTCGCGAATGCCGGTCGCGACCTCGGCCGCTCCCGCCCGCCGCAGCCGGGTCGCCGTTCGGATCATGGCCGGCAGAAACAGGTCCCGGTCCCGGCCCGACCCCAGATAAGCCGGCAGACGCAGGCTGCGCCAGGCGGCGGCCTTGAGATCGTTCCGGTCCCCGTTCCCGTTCCCGTTTCCGTTCCGGTCCGCGTCTTGGCCCGCGGCCAGCCGCGCGAGCATCTCGTGAGCCGGCAGGACCCCGGTGGAGTGACCGGCGGTGCCGATGCGCACCGCGGCCTCGAAATGCGCCCGTGCCCGTGCCGGCTGGTCCTGCAACAGCCCGAGAACCCCCAGATTGTGGTGAACGTCCGGGTGATGCGGTCCGGCTTCGGCGGCATGGGTGAACGCCCGCACCGCCTGCTCGACCTCACCGGCCCAGAGATGGGCATGGCCCAGGTTGAAATGAAGGTCGTACTGAAACTGTGCCGGGGAGAGGGCGTCGGCGGGGGGCGACATCGTTCAGCGCCCGCCGGTGATGGGCAGGATCGCCCCGGTAATGTAACTCGCATCGCGGGAGGCCAGCCACAGGATGGCCGCCGCCACCTCTTCGGGGGTGCCCATCCGGTGCAGCGGGATGCTGGCCAGCAGCCCCTCCCGCCGGGCCGGTTCCAGGTCTTCGTACTGGGCGGTGGCGATCACCCCCGGGCTGATGGCGTTGACCCGGATGCCGTCAGCCGCCAGTTCACGCGCCGCACCCAGGGTCAGGGCATTGAGACCGGCCTTGGTGGCGGCGTAGGCGGTGATGCGATGGCCGCCGAAGCGGGCGGCCTCGGACGAGACGTTGACGATGGCCCCGCCGGCGCCGCCGGCGGACCGGGCCATGCGGGCAATGGCCTCCTGGGTGCAGTAAAAGGCGCCCAGCAGATTGGTGGCCACCACCTCCTGAAGCACCGCGTGCGGCAACCTGGCCAGGTCGCAAGCCCCCCCCGAAAGTCCGGCATTGTTGACCAGTACCGTGATCCGGCCCAAGTCACGGTCGATGGCCGCGAACAGAGCCGCCACCGCCCCGGCGTCGCCGACATCGGCGGGCAACACCAGGGCGGTGCCGCCCCCGGCACGAATGTCATGGGCCACCCGTTCGGCGCCGGCCACGTCCCGGCGGCAGTTGAGGGCCACCCGGTAACCGGCCCGCCCGGCCAGCCGGGCGGTGGCCGCCCCAATTCCGCGACTGGCCCCGGTCACCAGCAGCACCGGAACCGGCGTCGCGTCGTCTGAAGCATGCGGGATCACCTGACGGTCTCCTGACTGACGGTCTCCTGGATCGGCCTTCATCACCGTTCATAAACCGCGGCTCACCAAGATGCTATGGGACCGCTGGCCTTTGCCGGATCTCCTGCCAGAGGCGCCGATAAAGAGCTTCCAGGGCCGGGATCGTCGAACTGTTGCGGGTGTGCTGGAACATCAGGGCGTTGGCCCGCAGGCTGGCGCGCAGCCGGAACAGGGTCGCGGGATCGGTGGCCAGGGCGACGGCGACGGCGATGTAGGCCGCTTCGCTGGCGCCGGTATAGAGTCCCAATTCGGGATACGGCACCGGACCGAGGCGGACCACGGGCAAGCCCATCCATTGCAGCAGGGTGGTGGTGGTGCCGGCCGTGTAGGGAAACGGGTCGAGGACGATGTCGATCTCGCTCAAATAGCCGAGCCAGGTCTCGAACCGGCACTCGGGGCGCAGCTCCAGACGTTCGGCGGGCAGTCCGGCCGCGGCCAGCCGGTTCCGTAAGTCCTGGGCGATGGCGGGCTGCTCGACCCCGGGCGCCACCAGCAGCAGACGGGCTTCGGGCACCTGTTCCAGAATCCGGGCCCAGGTCCGCTGCACCGGTTCACCCACCTTGACCAGCTTGCTGACCGAGCCGAAGGTGATCCGGCCCTGGCGCAGAAAGGGCGGCGGCGACACCGGGGGCAGGTTGGCCGGGGCCGCGAACGGGACGTTGATGGCCACCGGCGTTTCGGTGCTGAACCGGGGATCGTCGCTGTTCTTGGCGCCGCTGGCGCACACCAGCCGGTAATCGATGCGGGTCAGGCCGGTGGTGCCGGGATAGCCGAGACCGCTGATCTGGACCGGGGCCGGCTTGGCCGCGAACACCGGCAACATATTGAAGGCGGTATGACCGGCGAGATCCACCAGAACATCGATGCGGTCGCGGCGGATGGTCTCGATGGCGCTCGGGAGATCCTCGAAGGCCAGAACCCGCCAGTGACCGGCCTTGGCCCGCAACCGGGCGGTCACGGCATCGACGGTGCGGGGGATGTGGTAGCAAAAGACCTCGACCTGTGTCGGATCATGACCGTCCAGCAGCGGCTCGAAGAAGAACGCCACGGCATGATCGCAAAAATCCGGGGAGACGTAACCGACCCGCACCGGCCGTAAGTCGGCTTCGGCTTCGGTCCCGGCCGGAGCCGGCCGGAACGCCGGGACGGGAAAGCGGTGTTCCCAGAACCGGCCGAAGGCCTGGTGCTCGGCGAACACGTCTTCGGGGGTCGTGGCGGCATCGTGCAGCAGACAGAACAGCAGGTTGCTGTGAAGGCCATAACAGTCGGGGTAACGCTGAAGACCGGCGCGAAACGCCTCGGCCGCTTCGGCGGTCCGACCGGACAGCGCCAGCGCCTTGCCCAGGGTGGCGTAGCTGGCGATGGAGCCCAGACCCGTCACCGCCCGCCGGGCCGCCGCGGTGGCGGTGCCCAGATCGTCATCCTTGAGCGCCACCTCGGCCCGGATCAGGTTCAATTCGGCATCTTCGGGCGCGTCCCGCAGGGCTTCGGCCAGCCGGGCGGTGGCCTCGGCGACCCGGCCCAGCGCGCACAGGCAGCGCACCTCGCCCAGCAGAGACGGCCGGTGCTCGGGGTGGTCCGCCCGAAGACGCTGGAAACAGGCCAGCGCCTCGGGCAGGCGCCGCTCGGCCATCAACACTTCGCCCTCCAGGGCGCGCCGGCCCACGCTCGGGCTGGGGTCGGAACCGGGCGCCAGGACCCTGCGCGCCTCCGCCACCTGCTCCCGGCGCAACAGCACCAGCACGGCGTTGGTGACCACCTCGGGCCGGCGCCCCAAATGGACCAGCGCCATCCGGTACGCCTCGCTGGCCTCGGCCAGCCGCCCGGCCGCCGACAAGGCGTTGGCCAGGTTGTACCAGGCCAGGCCATGCCCGGGCTCGATCGCCACCACCTCGCGGTAGGTGGTGATGGCCGCCTCGGTTTGGCCCAGCCGGCGCCGGGCCCAGGCCAGGTTGAAACGGGTTTCGAGGGTGCCGGGGCGGTTCTGGCGCCGATTGGTCTCAAGCTGGCGGGAAAACCAGGCCACCGCTTCGGCGGTGCGCTGGCATCCCAGGGCCGCCACCCCGGCTTCATGGGCCAGATCCGGATGGTCGGGCGCCCCGGCCGCGGCTGGCCCGAGCACCGCCAGCGCCTGTTCCGGCCGGCCAGCGCCCAGCAGCAGCTTGCCCAGCAGCCGCAAGCCCTCCACATGGCCCGGCGCCACCGTCAGCAACGACTGGAGGGTGACCATCCCGTCGGCGCTCCGGCCGGCCAGCGCCTCCTCCAGGGCCTTACGAAGAAGCGTGTCGGGATCGGTCATCGGGGAATCCGGCTTATGGGAACGGCTGGCAGCCGGATTTTGAACGCGCTATACAGGAATGCAAGCAAGGCCTTTGGGACGACGGCGCCGCGGTCGGAGGCGCCAGAGTTGCCACCACAGCCAGAAGGCGTCATTTCCTCATGTTCTATGACCTGGCGGCCAGCACCTGGGGTCCGGAAGAGATCGACGCCATTCAGCGGGTGATCGCGTCCGATCGGTTCACCATGGGCAACCATGTCCGGGAAATGGAGCAGCGTTTCGCCGAATATTTCGGCGTCAGGCAGGCGGTGATGGTCAATTCCGGGTCCTCGGCCAACCTGGCCGCGGTCGCCGCCCTGTTCTACCGGCGGAACCATCCGCTCCGGCGGGGGGACGAGGTGATCGTCCCGGCGATTTCCTGGAGCACCACCTATCACCCGCTCCAGCAATACGGCTTGAAGCTGCGCTTCGTCGATGTCGAACTGGACAGCCTGAATCTCGACACCCGCCGGCTGGAACAGGCGCTGACCCCGGCGACCCGGATGATTCTGGCGGTTTCGATCCTGGGCAATCCCGCGGCCCTCGATGTCATGCGCGCCTTTGCCGACCGCCACGGCCTGATTTTCATGGAAGACAATTGTGAATCCATGGATGCCGAACTGGGCGGCCGTAAAACCGGAACCTTTGGGGATCTCAATACTTTCAGCTTCTTTTTCTCCCATCACATCTCGACCATGGAAGGCGGCATGGTCGCCACCGATGACGAGGAGTTGTGTCATCTGGTGCGGGCGCTGCGCGCCCATGGCTGGACCCGGGATTTGCCGCCGGACAGTCCGTTGTTCGAGCCGCGCTCCGAGGACTTCTTCGAGGCCTACCGCTTCATCCTGCCCGGCTACAATCTGCGGCCGCTGGAACTGTCGGGCGCCGTCGGCCTGGAGCAATTGAAGAAGCTGCCGGGCTTCACCGCCCAACGCCGGAAAAATCTGGCGCTGTTTCAAGACCTGTTCCAGGGCGACGAGCGGTTCATCATTCAGACCGAAAACGGCAAAAGTTCCAGCTTCTGCTTTCCGATCATTCTCAATCCCCAACGCAATCCCGATCGCCGGCGGGTGATGGCGGCTCTCAAGGACGCCGACATCGGCTATCGGATCATCACCGGCGGTAATTTTCTGCGCCACGACGTGATCAAATATTACGATTACACCACGGTCGGCGCCATGACCAATGCCGATATCGCCCACGATTACGGCTTTTTCGTCGGCAACCATCCCTTCGATCTGAGCCCTCAGATCGAAACCTTGCGCCGGGTTCTGGACCAGGCCTGCCGGTAAGGCCTTGGGCCGGCGGCCCCGTGACTCCCGTGACGTCCCGTTCTCCCTGGAGGTTGGCCGATGAGCCTGCACATTCTGGTTACCGGCGGCGCCGGTTATATCGGTTCCCTGCTGGTCCCGACATTGCTTGCCGATGGCCATCAGGTCACGGTGATTGACAACTTTCTGTGGAAACAGAACAGTCTCGCCTCCTGCTGTGCTGATCCGGGGTTCGACATCGTCAATGGCGACGTCCGGCTGGAAGAGACCATCCGGCCGCTGATCGCCAAGGCCGACGTCATCATTCCGCTGGCGGCCCTGGTTGGCGCCCCCTTGTGCCACAAGGACCCCTTTGCGGCCACCACCACCAACAAGGACGCCATCGCCCTGATGCTGCGGCTGATGGGGAAGACTCAGCGGATTCTGATGCCGGTCACCAATTCCGGTTATGGGGTCGGCGAGCCGGGCAAGTATTGCACCGAAGAAACCCCGTTGCGTCCGATTTCGCGCTACGGCATCGACAAGGTGGCCGCCGAACGGATGATCCTGGACCACGGCAACGCCATCAGTTTCCGGCTGGCCACGGTGTTCGGCATGGCGCCCCGGATGCGGCTTGACCTTCTGGTCAATGATTTCGTCTACCGGGCGGTGACCGACCGCTGCGTCGTCCTGTTCGAGGGCCATTTCAAGCGCAACTTCATCCATATCCGGGATGTCGTCCGGGCCTTCCAGCACGGGCTCGCCCATTTCGAGCGTCTGAACGGCCAGCCCTACAATGTCGGCCTGTCCGACGCCAATCTGTCCAAGCTCGAACTGTGCCAGCGCATCGCCCGGGTGGTTCCGGGCTTCGTGTATCTGGAAGCGGCGGTTGGCGAAGATGCCGACAAGCGGGACTATATCGTGTCCAACGAGAAAATCGAAGCGACCGGATTCCTTCCGGCCCACAGTCTGGACGCCGGCATTGTGGAGTTGATCAAGGGCTACCGGATGATCCGCAATTCGGTTTACGGCAATGTCTGACCCACAGGGCATCGCCCGAGCGGACCGAGAGGAGTCACGATGCAGGGATCTGGTGAGCGGGAGTCATGGGGACCCATGATCGCCCCCCCCTCTCCGACGTTCTTTGGCGGCCGGTCCTGCCTGGTGGCGGGAGGAACCGGCTTTATCGGCAGCCATTGCGCCGAGGCCCTGCTGGCCGCCGGCGCCCGGGTGCGGCTGACCGTCCATCGCCGGCCGCCGGTGCTGACCGACCCGCGGTTTGATCTGTGTACCGCGGATCTGTCCCGGCGCGAGGACTGCCTGCGGGCCATGGACGGTATCGATACCGTGATCCATGCCGCCGGCGGCGTCGGCGCGGCCGGGGTCGGACCCCAGGCTCTGATGGTCGGGATTGCGGAGCTCCTGACCCTGACCGCCAACCTGCTGTGGGCGGCCTGGACCGCCGGGGTCAGGCGCATTCTGATTTTCAGCAGCAGCACCGGCTATCCCGCCTTTGATCATCCGGTGCGGGAGGACGAGTTCTGGACCGGACCGGTGCATCCCGCCTATTACGGGTATGGCTGGATGCGCCGTTATCTGGAACGACAGGCCGAGTTTGTCGCCCAACGGTCGAACCTGACCGCGATCATCGTCCGGCCCGGCGCCGTCTATGGACCGCGCGACAATTTCGATCCCGCCACCAGTCATGTCCTGCCGGCCCTGATCCGCCGGGCGGTGGCCGGTGACAATCCCTTTGTGGTGTGGGGCACCGGCGACGAGGTGCGGGATCTGCTGCATGTCAGCGATTTTGCCCGGGGGTGCCTGCTGGCTTTGGAAAAGGCCGGCAATTGCGATCCGGTCAACATCGCCGGTGGCGAAGCCGTCACCGTCCGCACCATGGTTTCCCATGTGCTGACGGCCACCGGCCGCCGGGACGTGGAACTCCGGTTCGATGCCGGCAAGCCGGTGGCCATCCCGGTCCGCCGGATCGACACCGCAAAGGCGCTTCAGCAGTTGGGGTTCACGCCGGTCATCGGCTTAGCCGAGGGCGTGGCCGACACCGTGCGCTGGTTCCGGGACCAACCCGCCGTCACCGGCCGGCTTTTGAAATAACAGGCGTTGATGAACGACCATAAGAGGGGGGTGCGACGTCTGCTCCGGGCGATTGTCGACGATAAAGTCGAACGATTAGTGGTACTCCATAAGGATAGATTGATTCGCCTCGGCGCATAACTTGTTTTTGCGATTTGTGAAGCAAAAAACGTCGAAGTCGTTATCGTCAACAAGGTCAAGGGATCGAGCAATCGGCGCAAGCCGGTCGTGAAACCAGCCTCAAAGCTGCCTATGTGGAGGTTTGAGCACGTCTGGAAGAACGGCAATATGCCCCTGGAAACCAAGGCACCGTTGAGCGATAATCCGGCCATGGTGCCGGTTCTCGCCGCGGCATGGCCTCCGGCAGCATCGGGCCGTTGGTGTCGGTGCTAACAATCCGGAAAGGTGCCCGCTCTCACGCCAGGCCAAGGGAGCATGTTTGGAGCCGGTGGAATGAAAGTCTTCATTAAAGGCCTTAACACCTGCCCACAACGCAATCAAAAGCTGCAACAATACCTGGCTTTCTTGCGCGGCAACGGCCACCAGATTGTCGAGGCCCCCGAAGCCGGTGACGTGATCCTGGTCTGGACCTGCGGTTTCCGGGCCGATGTGCGCGACAACACCCTGCGCCAACTGACCGCCTATGGCGAACACTATCCCGGGCGGGTGGTTGCCACCGGTTGCCTGCCGCGGATTGCGCCCGGGGCGCTGGCGGCGTCCTTTGACGGCGAGATTTTTGCCTGGACCGACGACGCCCGGGTTCTGGAACAGAAGTTCGGCACCGGCGGCCTGTCCCTGGCCGAGGCCGAACAGATTTATACCAAGCCGGCGCTTTGTGCCGACGCCACCCAGTTCCGGCGCGACCATCCCGAGCACGACGTGATCTTCCACGATCAGTTTCTTCAGGTGATGGTGGCCGAGGGTTGCCCGTTTCATTGCACCTATTGCTCGGAACGCCTGGCCTTCCCGGACTTCCGCAGCTTTCCCGAAGCGGCGCTGGTCGCCGCCACCGTCGCCCGGATGCGCGAGACCGGCCAGAAAGAGGTCATTCTGATCGCCGATTGCCTGGGCGAATACGGCCGGGAGACCGGCTCCAGCCTGGTCTCGCTGGTCCGGCGCCTGGCCGCCGAGGAGCCCGAGGTCCGGGTCAGCTTCAGCAACTTCCATCCCCAGCACTTCATCGAAGACCTGGACGGGTACCTGGCCCTGATCCGGGACGGGCGCATCCGTCACCTGAACCTGCCGATTCAATCGGCCTCCGACCGCATTCTGCGGCTGATGGCCCGGAGCTATACCCGGGCCGCCCTGACCGAGGCCTTCGACCGCTTGAACCAACTGGGTTTTACCGCCTTCGATACCCACGTCATCGTCGGTTTTCCGGGCGAAACCGACGCCGAGTTCGAGGACACGATGGCGTTCCTGCTCCGCCATCGTCCCAAGCATGTCCTGCTCAGCTGGTTTATGGACTGCGAGGACGCTCCGGCCGCCCGCCTGCCCAACCCGGTCCCGGCCGCGGTGATGGCGCGGCGCAGCGAGGACGCCGAGGCCCGGCTGCGGGCCGCCGGCATTTTGTGCAACAACGAAGGGGGCGAGATCATCCAGGAGCGGTTGCGGCGCTTGAACCGGGTCGGCACCCCATGATCCCGGTTCCCATCCCATCCGGCCTCACCCCGTCGGGAACCGGCCTGCCCGCCACCGCCGCCGGGATCGAGACGCTCCGGCGCGACGCCCGGCGGGCGCGGGCCACCTGCATTCAGATGGCCCACGACGCCCGGCACGGCCATCTCAAGTCGGCCCTGAGCTGCATCGACGTGCTGGTGGCGCTGTATGGCGGGTTCCTCAACATCACGCCCGACACTTTGTGTCTTCCCGGGCGGGATCGCTTCCTGTTCAGCAAAGGCCATGCCGTCACCGCCCTTTATGCGGTTTATGCCCTTTACGGCTACCTCAGGCCGGCGGAGCTGGATGATTACTGCCGGACCGGGGGCCGGTTGCCCGATCACCCCTGCCGTCACGCGCTGCCGCTGCTGGAGATGTCGTCGGGCAGCCTGGGCTACGGTCTGGGGATCGGCACCGGCATGATGTACGGCATGATGCTGGCCGGCAAACCGGGACGGGTGGTTGCGCTTCTGAGCGACGGCGAGTGCAACGAGGGCAGCGTGTGGGAAGCGGCGATGTTCGCCGCCGCCCATGGTCAGAACCGCTTGCTGGCGATCATCGACTATAACGGGCTTCAGGCGGTGGGACGCAGTGCCGAGCTGATGGCGCCCACCGAAATCGCCGAAAAGTTTCAGGGTTTCGGCTGGAATGCCCGCACCATCGACGGCAACGATCTGGAACAGGTGGTGGAGACTCTGGCGGCGGTGCCCTTTGCCCCGGATCGCCCCTCGGTGCTGGTGGCCAGGACCCGAAGCGGGGCCGGGGTCAGCTTTATGGAAGACGATCTGGCCTGGCATTACCGCGCGCCGTCTGCCGAGGATTTGGCCAAGGCCCTGGCCGAACTCGGGGTGGCGCCGCTGCATCGGGAGCAGCCATGAGACGGGCCTTTTCCGAGGCACTGATTCAGCTTGGGCGAAGCGACCCGCGCGTGATCTTCCTCACCGGCGATCTTGGGTATCAGGTCTTCGACGCCTTTCGCGAGGAATTCCCCACACGTTATCTCAATGTCGGGGTCGCCGAGGCCCAACTGGTGAACTGTGCCGCCGGGCTGGCGCTGGAGGGCTGGCGACCGCTGATCTACTCCATCGCCTCGTTCCTGACCGGCCGCGCCTTCGAACAGATCCGCCTGGCGCTCGGCTATCACCGGTTGCCGGTGGTGGTGGTGGGCGCGGGCGGCGGCTATTCCTATGCCCAAAGCGGCGTCACCCATCACGCTCAGGAAGATCTGGCGCTGATGAGTCTGATCCCCGGCCTGACCGTCACCTGTCCCGGCGGTCCCGACGAGATCAGCGCCCTGTTGCCGCAACTGGTCCGGCAGGACGGCCCCAGTTACCTGCGGATCGGGCGCTTCGGCGAGCCGCCGGTTCCCAGTTCGGCGCCGATCACCGTCGGCCGGGGCCGGCGGGTCCGCTCCGGGGAACGGGTGGCGTTCCTGACCACCGGGAGTGTGGTGATCCCGGTGACGCGGGCCGCCGACGGTCTGGCGGCCGAAGGACGGGCCGTCACGGTCTGCCATTTCCATACGCTGCGTCCCTTCGACGAGGCGCTTCTGGCCGAGGTCGCGGCCCATGCCGAGACCCTGATCGTGGTGGAAGATCATGGGCTGCGCGGCGGCCTGCGGGACACCGTGACCCGATGGCTGGTCACGGCGCCGCCGCACCTGGCACCAAACCGGTTACGAATGATCGGGGTCGGCCCAGGGGACACGGTGATCCTCGGCAATCCCACGCCCGATGAGGTGATGCGCCGGTGCGGGATCACCGCCGAAGCCCTGACCGAAACCGGCCGCAGCGCCTGGACCGCCCGACCCGGTTAGGTCCGGCCGTCCATCAGCCCTTCCGTTCCACGCTCCTAAGGCCCTTCGATGACCACGCCTTCCTCGTCCATCATCACCTTTGGTCCGGCGGAGGAGCCCGACCGACGGCAGCAGTTCATCGAGCTGATGCGGGCTTGCCCCATCCCCGATGGCGAATTGCTGCTCAATATGGGCCTGTTCCTGACGCCCCAGACCCTGTCCCGCATCCTGTTCATGGACTTTCTTTATCAGAAGGTGCTGGAAGTCCAGGGCGTGGTGATGGAGTTCGGCTGCCGCTGGGGTCAGAACGCCTCGCTGCTGACCGCCTTGCGCGGCATTTACGAGCCCTTCAACCGGCTGCGCACGGTGGTTGCCTTCGACAGCTTCGAAGGCTTTCCCTCGGTGGACGTCCAGGACGGCGCCCGGATGAGCCAGGGCGGCTACGCCACCACCGCCGGTTACGAGACCTATCTCGATCAGGTGTTGCGGCACCAGGAACAGGAGGCGCCCCTGGACCATCTCCGCAAGTATCGGATCGTCAAGGGCGACATCTGCCAGACGCTGCCGGCTTATCTCGCGGCCCATCCCGAGACCATGATCGCCCTGGCCTATTTCGATCTCGACCTCTACGCCCCGACCCGGGCCTGTCTGACCGCCATCCGCGACCGCATCACCCGGGGGACCGTGCTGGGCTTTGACGAATTGAACGACCCGGTAACGCCGGGGGAAACCCTGGCGCTGAAAGAGGTGCTGGGGCTCGACCGTTACGCCGTCCGGCGCTATCGCTACAGCGCCCGCACCTCTTATCTGGTGATCGAGTAGTGCCATGGGGCCCCAGGCGGCGAGCAAGGCTGGGCCGGCCGGACTCACCCAAGCCGGGATAATCCATGGCCACTGTTGGCACGACCCTGTCCACGGCCAATATTGATGAGATCTGACCCAGCCAGGAAAGCCCGTCGATGCCATCCGCCGCACTGACCATTGGCCTGGTTCAGATCAACAACAGTTTCTCGGGGCAAAGTTATCTGCCCTATGCCGTGGCTTGCCTGGAAAGTTATGTCCGCCGCCATAGCCGGGAACCGTTGCGCTATCGCTTTTTGCTGCCGATTTACCGGCGCCTGCCCTGCCGCGAGGCGGTGGCGCAGTTGCTTGAGGCCGATGTCGCGGGGTTCAGCACCTATGTCTGGAACGGCTGCCTGTCCCTGGAGATCGCCCGCCGGCTGAAGGCCCAAAAGCCCGGCATCCTGATCGTGTTCGGCGGTCCCCATGTCCCGGACGACACCGAAGCCTTCCTACGCCGGCACCCCTTCATCGATATCGCGATCAACGGCGAGGGCGAAGCGGTGTTTCTCGCCTTGCTGGAACGTCTGCCCGATCGCGACTGGGGCGGGCTGATGGGGCTGAGTTTTCTCGCCGCCGACGGCCGTTTCGTCCAGACTCCCCGGGCGCCGCGGCTCCAGGATCTGGCCGCCCTGCCCTCGCCGTATCTGAACGACATCTTTGCGCCGCTGATGCAGGCCTGTCCCGAGGAAAGCTGGATCGGTTTGTGGGAAACCAACCGCGGTTGCCCGTTCCAATGCACGTATTGCGACTGGGGTTCGGCCACCGCCGCCAAACTCGGCAAGTTCGAGCTGGACCGGTTACGGGGCGAGGTCGACTGGTTCTCGCGGCACCGGCTGGAGTTCATCTTCTGTTGCGACGCCAATTTCGGCATCCTGCCCCGGGACATCGAACTGGCCGAGTATGTGGCCAAGACCAAGCGCGAAACCGGCTATCCCCAGGCGCTGTCGGTGCAAAATACCAAAAATGCCACCGAACGGGCCTATCGGACCCAGAAAATCCTGTCCGATGCCGGTCTGAGCAAAGGCGTGGCGTTATCCATGCAGTCGCTCAACAGCGTCGCCCTCAAGAACATCAAGCGAGACAATATTTCGCTTGAGACTTATTTGGAATTGCAGCGGCGGTTTACCCAGGATCGGGTCGATACGTTCTCCGACCTGATTCTGGGGCTGCCCGGCGAAACCTATGACTCTTTCATCAACGGGATCGATTCCCTGATTTCCTCCGGTCAACATAACCGGATTCAATTCAACGACCTGTCGATCCTGCCCAACGCCGAGATGGCCAACCCGGACTATATCCGGCACCATGGTCTGGTCACGGTGACCAGCGAAATCATCAATATCCACGGCGCCCGGGTCGAAGTTGAAGACGATGTCCCGGAGATGCAACAACTGGTAATCGCCACCAACACCATGCCGGCCGAAGACTGGCGGTGGACGCGGGCGATCTGCTGGATGACGGCATTTCTGCATTTCGATAAATTATTCCAAATTCCCTTGATCCTGGTTCACGAACTGACCGGCCTGTCATTCCGCACCATGATCGAAGCCTTCATGTCGGTATCGGCTAAAAACTATCCTCTGCTGGCGGAAATGCGCGACTTCTTCCTGGACCAGGCCGGCCTGATCCAGCAGGGCGGTCCCGAATATGTCTTTTCCGAGCCCTGGCTGGGCATTCACTGGCCTGCCGATGAATATATGTTCATCCAACTGACCGCCGAGCGCCGGCTTGATGAGTTCTACCTGGAAAGCCGGCACCTGATCTTCGGGCTGGTCGCCGCCGAGGCCATCACGGTGCCGTGGCCGGTCCTGGAGGACGGCATCCGGCTGAACCAGGCCTTGATCAAGCAGCCGTTCGTGACCGGCGATCTGACCCTGACCCTGAGCTACGATATCCCCAGCTTCTGGGACGGGATCCGGCAAGGCACCGCCCCGATGTTGAACCCCGGCCCGGTGACGGTCCGGATCGACCGCTCCACCGTCCGTTATGACGATCTGCTCGACTGGTGCCGCGAGGTGGTCTGGTGGGGCAATAAAAAAGGCGCCTATCTTTACACCAATCAACAGGTTGAACCCCAACTGGCCGGTCATTTCTGAGGGACGGCGCGCTTTGACCCCCAGCCGGCAATCCGTTAGCGTCAATGACCATCACAATATCGACAGGCCAGAATATTTCCAGGCCAGCCCCCTGCCAAGGATCACCAACCATGCATGACCGTCCGCTTGGTGCGACCGGCCTGACCGTTTCGGTCATTGGCTTTGGCGGGTGGGGGATCGGCGGCCGGGTCGACGGCGGGCGTTCTTACGGGGCCACCGAGGATGCGGTCTCGGTGGCGGCGCTGGAGGCGGCCTTCGCGGCCGGCGTCACCTTTTACGATACGGCGCCGCTTTACGGCCATGGCCACAGCGAATCCCTGATCGGCCAGACCTTCGCCGACCGCCGGGATCGGGTGGTGATCGCCACCAAGGCCGGCTATACCGGCTTTGACGCGCCGGCCGACTATCACCCGGCGGCCCTGCGCCGCTCGCTCGACGCCAGCCTGCGCCGGTTGCGCACCGATTATGTTGATTTTTTTCAACTGCACGACGCCGGCCCCGCTGACTTGCGCGATCATCCGGACATTCCCGAGACCCTGGACCGGCTGCGCGAGGCCGGATGGATCCGGGCCTGGGGCGCCAGCGTCAAACGGCCGGATCACGGGCTGGAGTGGCTTACGCATCCGGGCTGCGCCGCGCTCCAGGTGAATTTCAGCATGATGGACCTGCGTTGTCTCGAGTGCGGGCTGTTGGAGCGGGCAGCGGCCCGGGGAGTCGGCATCATCGCCCGAACCCCGCTGAATTTCGGCTTCCTGACCGGCACCCTGACCGGCACCGAAACCTTTCCCGCCGATGACCATCGCAGCCGATGGCCCCGGGCGCAGCTTCTGGCGTGGGCCGACGGCGCCCGCCGGTTGCTGGCGGCACCGGCGCCGCCCGGCGAAACCGCCACCACCACGGCGCTGCGCTTCGTTCTGGCCTTCCCGGCGGTCTCGAGCACCATCCCGGGCATGCTGACGCCCGGACATGTGGCGGAAAACACCGTGGCCGGCCACCGCGACCCCCTCGACCCGGTCGCGGTGGCCGAACGGCTGGCCATCAGTCGCGGTCTGTCCCTGATGCCATGACCAGACTGGCCATCCATCACTCTTTCCCGGGTCAGGGCGAGAGTGAATCCGCCGAGCGCATCGCGATTGCCGCCCGCCGGATCGGACTGAACGCCAAAATCGTGGTGGACCGGTGCGAAATCCCGCCCTTCGATCCGGATCTGGTGTTGTGCATGTCCCACCACGAAGGCAAGACCACCCGTTACCCGACCTATGGCGTGATGCTGGTCCCGACCGCCTGGTACCAGACCACCCCCGAGGCCCTGGAGCGCATCCTCAGCTATGACGGTTATCTCACCACCTCGGAGCAAACCGCGGCGTGGATTACCGGGCTGACCACCGCGTGTTACGGCCGGCCGGCCCGGATTGCCGCTTATATCAACACGATGCCCGCGACCTCGTTCGTTCCGGTGACGCTCGATGCTCCGAAGCTGGCCTATATCGGCGGAAATTGGGATGGCTGGCGCCACCTGGAGTTGCTGAAAGCCCTGGAGCACCGGAATTGCCTGCGTTGTTACGGCCCGGCCGATCGCTGGCGCCACATGGCCCCCGCGGCTTATGGCGGACCGGTCCCCTTTGACGGACACAGTGCGTTGGCGGTTTATCGGGCCGCCGGTGCCGGTCTTGGCATCGACCGGGCGGATTTCATCGACGAGGCCCTGCCGAGCGTCCGCATCTTTGAAATCACCGCGGCGGCGGCGGCGGCGATCATGGGTGATACCCCCTTCGTCCGCCGGGCTTTCGGCGAGACCGTATGGTATTTCGATCCCACCGCCCCGGCCCGGGTGATGGCCTGGCAGATTCAACGCCATCTGGCCGGAATTGCGGCCCATCCCGAGGCCGCCCGGGAGCGGGTGCTGGCCGCTCATACCCTGTTTAACCGGACATTTGCCCTGGAACGGCTGCTGCCCAATGTGCTGGCGCTGCACCGGCAGGTGCAGGCCGAGGCCCCCCGGCCGACCCCGACCGTCGAGACCTTGGCCTTTTGCCGGAACTGGTGGGCGGCGAACGGCGGGCGGCACACACCGCTGGTGCTGTTTCAGGACCTGACGCCCCCCGCCCCGGCCGACCGGATCGAAACCGAGCCGTTGCCGCCCGGACTTTCGGGACGGCTGGAAGTCCATGTGCAGACGCCGCCGGGGCAAACTCCGCGGGGCCGGGTGACGCTGGCCGGCCGGGCCGGGGCGGCCGGAACGCCGCGGGCCTTTGACCTGGACCCCGACGCCATGACCCTGATCGGCGACGTTTGGCGCCGGATCATCCCCCTCGATGCCCTTCCCGAGGCCGCCCGGGGCTTGGTCATCGAGATCACACCGGCCTCGGGCGGTGACCTGGCGCTGCTGGGATTGGGCTTGCGCCTGACCGTCCCCGACACCCGGGAGTCCCTGGCCCGGATTGCCGCCGAAGGCGCGGTTTGGATTTACGGCACCGGTGAAGGCGGACGCCGGGTGGCCGAAACGCTGTTGCGCGTCACCGACCCCCGGGCGCCATCGCCTCTGGCCGGTTTCATCGACGATTTCCGGATCGCCGCCCTGCTTGGCCACGAGGTCCGGCCGCTGGCGTTGACCGCACCCCTGATGCATCCCGGCGACGCGGTGGTGATCGCCAGCCAGCATTGGGCCAGCCTGTGGCCGCGCCTGGCCGGACTGCCGCCGCGCCGGCTCTATACCGCACATCCCGGCTACGGCACCGAGGCAACCCGGTTGCCGCCCTGGCCGGTGACCCGACCGGTCGTTGACAAACTCCGGAGCGTTCATGCACCATGATCCCGTATCGTTGACGATGCACCAGAACCCCCAGGCCATCCCCATGATGAACGCTGCGCCTTCCCCGCCGTCCGCTCTGACGCACGTTCTGGGTCGTATGGAACAGTGCCTGGATAGCCGTAAGGAAGAACATCGATATTATCCGATCCAGGCCGATGACCTGATTTTCACCACGGCCTGCCCGGTTTGTGGCAGCGGCGAAGCCGTGACTCTGGTCGAGGTCTCCCTGCCCGATGATCTGGTCTTCCATGCCACGGCGGTCTGCCGGTCCTGCCTGTTCGTCTTCCGCCCGGTCTCGCCGTCCTATCACTGGTTCCAGCGATGCTGGGCCCGGATTGCCACCGGCACTTTGGAAGTTTTCAATACCGCTCTCGAAACCGAGCGCCGGGAGCGTTACCGGATTTATCTGGGGCTGATGCAGGCCTGCCGGCCGACCGGGCGGGTGCTGGATGTCGGCGCCGCCTATGGCTCGGGAACCCAGCTTTTCGCCGAGGCCGGCTATCAGGTTTCAGCCCTGGAGCCGGAAAACGACCGGGCCAACTATATTCGCCGGTCGCTGGGGATTCCGGTCTATCAGACCGTGCTTCAGACCTTCGAGAGTGAGCCCGGAACTTGGGATATCGTGCTGTTATCCCATTGTCTGGAGCATGTGGACGGCCCGGCCGAGATTCTCGCCAAGGTTCACCGCTGGCTGGTCCCGGGCGGCCTGGTCTATCTCGAGGTTCCCGATCTCTGGGACATCGTCGATTGGACCGACGGCCTGTTCATGACCCACAAAAGCAACTTCACGCCGGAAAACCTGTCCTGGCTGGTGCGCCGTCAGGGCTTCGACATCCTTCAGACCCGGACCATCCCGCGCACCGCCGGCGAGACCAGCGGCTTTGCCCTGGTGCTGCAACGCCGGGATTTCGCCGAGGCCCATGACGAAACCGCCGTGGTGGCGCCGTTTGTCCTGACCGACCCGGCCGGATCGCTGATCGCGGTCCAGCACTGTTACCGCAAGGACCTGTCTGACCTGGCGCCGCCCCTGGATCAGCCGGTGTTGTTGCGGGTTCCCTATCTCGATCAGTTCTATCACACCATCCGCCGCGACTGCGGCCGCTTTGTCCGCGAGATCATCCCGGGCGGCCAACAGCGTCTGGTCTTTGTCCCGAGACCGGAGCCCCCTGCATCCGGGGGGGCCAGGAGCAACGCCCCATTGGCGCCCGGATAGGGAATGGGTTTAAACCAAATGATTTTGTGGACTCTGCCCACACCCGCAAAGGGCCGGTCGGCCCTTTGACCCCATGACGTCATGAGACGCCCGCAACGGGCCGGTCCCGAGCCGGCCGCTCGTCGTCATGGCCAAAAGAGGCGCCACCGGTCTCCGTGACGGTCTTGCATGACGTGCGTCACTCCGGTATGTCGTCGCAACACCCTGAGCAAACGTCCTGAGCCAACCTCATGAGGTTTGCCCACACAACGATCCCCCGTGGGCACAACGCCCGCCGGGGCGGGAAGCGGCGGGCGGGGAGTGGCGGCCAATGGACGGAGATGCGGTGAAGGCGGCGCGGGAGCGGCGGGGCGTGACCCAGGAAGACTTTGCATCCTGGCTGAATCACGTGTCCGGTCGCAAATATGATCGGTCCCGGGTGTCGCGCTGGGAAACCGGGGCCGAGCGGATTCCGGCTGACGTGGTCGGCATGATCATGCTCGGGGAATTGTCGTTCAGTCCGAACGGACGGTGTCTGGTCATCGCCGTGGCCAACCAAAAGGGCGGGGTGGCCAAGACCGAGACCAGCGTCAATATGGTCTATATTCTGGCCCGGGCCGGGGCGCGGACGCTGCTGGTCGATGCCGACAGCCAGGGCAATGCCACCCGTCATGTGGGCATCGGCAAGGGCGAGAGCAAACGGCTCGAAGCGGAGGGCCGGACGCTGTATCACGCCCTGACCGGCAAAACCCCGGTCGCCGCCGTGGTCAGGGACACCACGGTGGCCAACCTCCATGTCATCCCCAGTTCCATCGCGCTGGCGGTTGCCGAGAGTGAATTGGGCGGCGTTGACCGGAACCGCATGAGGGATACCCTGACCGGGATCAGGGACCGCTACGACTATATGGTCATCGACTGCTCGCCCAGCCTGGGGGTGGTGACGGTGAATGCCCTGACCGCGGCGGATCATGTGCTGATCCCGGTGCAGACCGAACCCTACGCCATCGACGGCTTCGAGCATCTGCGGGCGACCATCGACAGTGTCCGGGATCGCTCCAACGACGCGCTGCGCATTCACGGCATCGTGCCGACGCTCTACAATTCGCGGCAATCCCAGGACCGGGCGTCGCTGGACGATATCCGGCGGGAAGGCCGAAAGCGCGGCGTGCCGGTGTTCGAAGCGATTCCCCGGGCGACGGTTTGCGCCCAGGCCGCCGCGGCCAACCGGATCACCCTGGATGCCGATCCGGGCACCCCGGGACTATCCTCGTACATCGAAATTGCCGTGAGCCTGGGAGGCATCAGCTATGGCGCCTAAACTGAAGCGCGTGGTGGAGGATGACGACGGCGGGGCCTCCGGCGCCCCGACGGTTCCGGAGGCCCCGGCCGCCCTGTTCGGCGCGCCGCCCTCTCCCGAATTCTCGAAACTCCGCCAGGGTTTTCGCGAGGTCAGGGTCGACGCCATCCGCCCGAACCCGAACCAGGCGCGAACGGTGTTCGATGACGACGCCCTGACCTTGTTGGCGTCGTCCATCGAACGACACGGCTTGCAGCAGCCGATCATCGTCCGGCCCGAAGCCGGCGGCGGCTATGTCCTGATCGCCGGTGAACGGCGGCTCCGGGCGCACCGGCGGCTTGACCGGGAGACGATTCCGGCCTTCGTCAGCACCGGCGGGGCCGATGAAATCGCGCTCATCGAAAACATTCAGCGGGTGGACCTGGACGCGGTCGAACTGGCCCGGGGTCTGCACGGGCTGGTGGAAACCCACCATTACACCCAGGAACAGGTCGGAGCGGTGGTCGGGATGCCCCGGGAAGACGTGACCAAGGTGCTGGGAATCCTGCGCCTGCCCGTCTCCATTCTCCAGGACTATCACTCGGTGGCCGGCCGAGTCTCCCGGTCGACCCTGTGTGAACTGGCGCAACTGACCGGGACCGAGACCGAGGCGGCGGTGCTGGCGCTGTGGGAGCAGACCAAGACCGGCGGTCGGGACGTGATCCGGCAGGTGAAGAAGGCCCGGCGGGAGGCGACCCCGCCCGACGGACACGCGTTACTCAGAGTGGGCCGGACCCTGCAATCCCTGGAGAAATCCGTAGCGGTCTTGACCGGCGATGCCGGGCTGCTGGAAGCGGCGCATCGGGACCGGCTGCTGAAGCTCCGGGACCGGATCAACGGGCTGCTCGGTGATGTGTGCGCGAACACAAACGCATAGAGTGTATCTTACTCGCGTGTTGTTCCAATTCCCGCGAGGTGCCGGTTCAGGACCGGTTCCGGGCATCGTGCGTTGAATTGTCAAGACCCCGGCATCGGCGTTAGGATGACTCCCTGGAGCCCCGCCCGTCCCCGTCCGAAAGGCGACCCTGACCATGCTCTCTCCGGAGTCCCGCTGTTTCGTTCGCCACGAGCAAGGCCTGTTCGATCCCGGGGTGCTGGCGGCGGTGCGGGCCTGCTTTGTCACCGAAGAGACGCGGCGACAGGCGCGGGTGGCCGACGCCACCGACGCCCGGCGCGTGGAGATCGGCGCCGCCACCGTGGATTTCCGCATGGATGCGCGCTGGTACGATCCCTGGCGGCACGCCACCCCGGAACGGATCGCGCGCCTGTGGCCGTTTACCTGGCTGTTGTTTCCGGTCCAGCTTCGGCATATCACCGCCGTTTCTCATCTGGTGCCGTGGCATCAGGACGCCGGTTACGCCCGGCTGATGCCGCGCCGCCATGCCCGGCTGATCACCTGTTTTGTGCCGCTGGAGCCGTCTCCCGGGGCCTGCGCGTCCCTGGAATTCGCCGAGGGCGATCATGACGAATATCCCCATCAGCCCGACGGTTTGCACGGGGCGGCCCTGGCGGCGCCGGGCTTCGACCGGCTCCGGCGCTTTACCCTGGCCTTCGGTGACGCCCTGGTCTTCGGGGATCTGACGCCCCACCGGACCATTGCCGCACCCGACGGCCGCATCGACCGCCGCTCTTTCGAGTACCGCCTGGTCACGCCGGCCGACGCGTTGCCCGACAAGGATTATTTCAACCTCGAAGACGGCTGGTTCGTCCGCACCGACGGCAGCCGGAGGGAGTTTCCCCTATGAACAAACCCGCATTCGACGGTCGGGTCAATTTTCAGGCCGATGACACCATCGAAGGACGGCTGGAAAGCCACTTCGAGCGGTTCGGCATCGGCACCACCGAGGTCTGGAAGAACTTTCCGCTTTACACCCGGCGCACCCATCTCAAACGGTTTCTGGCCCATTACGAACTGTTCCGGATGGTCATCACCCTGCCCGGCGATATCGTCGAGTTGGGGGTTTTTCGCGGCACCTCGCTGTTGTCCTGGGCCAATTTCCTGGAAATCCGGGTGATGGGCGATCGCCACAAGAAGGTGGTCGGCTTCGATAATTTCCGGGGCTTCGGCGAACTGGACGCCAAGGACGGCGCCACCGACCGCCAGGTTCAGAAGACCGCGGGCGGCTTTGACAGCAGCGGCTTCGAGGCCGCTTTGGAAGACGCCATCGCCATCTTTGACGCCGACCGCTTCATCCCCTACAAGCCGCGGATTCATCTGGTCAAAGGCGACATCGAACAGACGGTTCCGGCCTATGTCGCCGAAAATCCCGGCATGCGCATCGCGTTGCTGCACTTTGACGCCGATCTCTACCGGCCGACCAAAATCGCTTTGGAGCATCTG
This sequence comes from uncultured Rhodospirillales bacterium, assembly GCA_903927615.1. Lineage (GTDB taxonomy): Bacteria > Pseudomonadota > Alphaproteobacteria > Azospirillales > Azospirillaceae > BOG-933. The sequence goes on from CAIYNU010000043.1 coordinate 43,948, forward strand.
TGGCCGCTGGTGGTGCCCGGGGGCGTGGTGGCCTTCGACGAGTACGGCATTCCGCCGTGGGAAGGTGAAAGCCGGGCCGTGGATGAATTCTTCGCCGGCCAGTCCATCGCGCTGCGGCGCTTTGAATGGTGCAGCAACCCGGGCGCTTATGTGATCAAGGGCGCTTGAACCGTTACGGTTTCCAAAGGCCCCCGGCCTTTGGGGGGGGGGGGGAGGCCAAGCCCCCAGGACCGCCTGTGGGTTTTTAGCCGGGCACATCCCGATAATCAAACAGGCCCCGCCGCTCATCCGCCACCCGGCCCAACGCCACGGTGGCTTCGGCCGGATGGTCGGTGACGGTGGCGGCCAGGGCGTGAACGGCGGCGACGGCGCGTTGCGGCGGCTGGTGGGCCAGGGCGTGGACCAGTCGGGCCAGCGCCGCCCGCTCGGAGGCCTGGCCGTCGCCGTCATTCAGTTCCAGCGCATAGTCGAAATAGCCGGTCAGAAGCGCCATCACGGTCAGCATCGCGGTTTGGCGCGGCGTCAGCGTGACCGGCGGGCCTCCCGGCAAGGGGTCCTTGAAGAACACGGCGTCGGCCCACCATTCGCGCTCGCGCCCCAATTCCACCCGCTTGTCCAGCCGTCGCCCGGACCGCCGGGCCAGATGGGTAAAGCCGAAAAACGAAAAGCCCCGGGCGCGCAGGAACAGTTCGACCTCGGAAAACAGTTTTTGCCCGCGATAGGTCTCGAAGAACGAGACCTCGCACAAGACGGCCACGGTGCGTTCCCGGAGCGTCCGTTCGGCGCCGGTCAGCACCTCATATTCGCTGCCCTGGGTATCCAGCTTGAGAAATTCGCCCCAGGGAAGGCCGTCATCCCGCTCAACGGCACCCGGTTGATCGAACAGCACGGCATCAAGGGTGGTGGCCGGGACCACACACAGGCCGATCCGCTCGAATTTCTCCATGCCATAGCGGCGGATGAAATCCGGGTTGGGCGGCAGCAGGGAATGATTGGTGGGCACCGCCAGCAGATGCAGCGGCACCGGTCCGGCGGTTCCCGCCAGTGCCGTCGGTTCGATCCGAAAGCGCGCCCATGGCGTGCCGGTTCCGGCTTCGGCCTCCAGGGCCTGCAAGGCTTCGGGATCGGGCTCGAAAGCCAGCACCCCGACCCGACCGGCCAGGGGTCGGACCAGCGGGTGAGCGCCGCCCCGGGCGCCGACATCGACGAAGCCCAGGGGCTGCCGGGCCAGAGCGGCGGCGGCGGCGGTGGCGGCAAAGTCCGGATGACGGGTCAGGCTGTCGAGGGCGGCCGGGCCGGTCAGCCAATCGAAAGCATCCGGGATCATGGTCGTTTCTCCTGATGGTGACCGTCAGCCGGGTCCTGGGGGCCGGATCGCCCGCGGTCCCCTGTTCCGATGAGCCCCGGCCCCCTCATAAGACCTCCTTTACCGGGCGGCGGAGCTGATAGAGCGGGAACTCGTAAATAAGATGCAACGTATAGGCCAGCCAATAGACCAAAATAAATTTAATAAAAATATTGGGGCCGAACCATGTCCCGGCAATATCATGGATAACATAGACCATGTATGAAGTGACACCCAAAAACTGCAATGTAAGACTTCCCTTTCCACCATTATTGGTCGCCTTACGATCAAGGCCAGGCAATACCAGCAGTCCGGCAACACACAGAATGGCCGGAAAAATCAGCATCCATTCGACCGAGGCATACAGCCGGTCCCAGGAAGTGTCGATAGGATTGATATATTCCCAATGATAACGCCACATTAGAAACAACGTCATGGTCATGATCGAAAGTCCAAGCGCCGGCGTCAGCTTTGGTAAGGCGTGACGAAAACTGTAAGCACACCAGCCAACCATAAAATATAGAAGATTAACTTCAAGACCCATATAGGCTGACGCGCTTCCGTGATTATTAAAATAGTATAACTTGATTGCCAACGCCATCGCCCCGATAATTATCGGTAATGTCGGCAACGATCTGGCGGCAATAGCAATTAGTGGCGCTATTAAATAAAATTGTATCTCAGTAGAAATAGACCATAGCACTGGGTTGGAAATATTGCTCTGACTATAATTATAATAGCAAAATATTATTGAATAAAAATCAGATAATTGCAGCCTATCACAATCTATAAATATAGTAAGAGCTACCGCTAAATAATATGTCGGAATAATCCTGATAAATCTATTGATATAGAATGATTTACAATCATCATGATATTTTGTATTAAGAATATTCGCCATAAGATATCCAGAAATAATAAAAAATATAAAAACGGCATAGGTCCCGCTCACCGCCAACGATGCGATCCAGTCAATGCCCGTCATGTTCGCCAACGACGCGCCCAACCGGTAATGACTACAGACGACAAAGAATGCGGCTAATCCACGCAACGACAGTAAGGAATCGAAAACATAAGGAGAGCTTCGAAGACTGCCGTTATCCGCCTTTGAAGCCTTTTTTCCCGATCTGAGGGGCAGAGCAAGCACCCGCCAAGCCGAGGCAACCATCTTTCGCGGGACCAGCGTTGCCAGAAACAACCCTAATGCGCAAACCACCAACGGAAACAGAATTGTGACGGGATATCGCATCTTGTAATGGCGACCGTTCGTCCGTGGACTCGTCTGATCCGAGGTGGAAAAAGTCAAAGAACGGGCAATCGTGCCATTGACACAGATATAGGAAAAGGCGCCGCCACCGATTGTGCGAATAGTGTCATCGCTGCTGTGGGGCGGACCAAGACGTTTTCCGTCTTCATAAAGCTCCAGTTTCGAGTTGAGCGGGCCATGTGCCCCGCCGGCCGTATCGTCACAATCGCTGACGATCAATCCTGACGAGATGAGCGGGGTATCGACGTGATAATCAATCCACAATCCATCTTGTGGCCATACTTGAGACGTATCAATAGATTGTCTCACCATCACTAAACCAAATTGGGAAGCGGTACCGATAATGACAAATATTCCGGTGGCCAACGCCACCACAATTCGAATAAATAACCCGCTGCGAAAGGGCGGGAAATTCGTCATGATGTTGGTGATGGAATATTTTGTCGTCGATTTCGGCAAGATCTGTTGATCGCTATTTTCCAATGTCCTACCCCTTGTCTCAACCTTACCAATGCGCGAGGTCTGATTATAAACGCCCTGGGATAATCTGGCTAGTGTTCCGACTCCAACGGACCATTCCGACCCCGTTGGGCCGGAACACTAGCCTGTTCAATGGGTTGTGTTGTGCCCTCGACACGATCATTGGATATGAACCGCCTCACTCACAACACGAACGCCGCACCCTGTGGGGTGGATCACATCCGGATCAGATCAAGCAGATCGTCGTCGGTCAACCGGGCGCTGATTTCGCTGCCGTCCAACAGGTCGCTGGCCAGATCGCGTTTGGCGCGGTGCAGGTCGAGGATTTTCTCCTCGATGCTGTCGCGAACGATCAGGCGATAGACGGTGACCGGCCGTTGCTGGCCGATGCGGTGGGCGCGATCGCTGGCCTGATCCTCGACCGCGGGATTCCACCAGGGATCCAGATGGATCACGTAATCGGCGGCGGTCAGGTTAAGACCGGTGCCGCCGGCCTTCAGGCTGATCAGGAACAGATCGCCGTCCCCGGCCTGGAACGCCGCCACCCGCCGTTCCCGATCCTTGGCCGGGGTGCCGCCGTCCAGATACTGGTGAGCGATGCCGCGGGTGATCAGCGCATCCCGCACCCGTTCGAGTTGACCGACGAACTGGCTGAACACCAGAGCCTTGTGGCGGTTGCGAATCAGCTCCTCGACCAGGTCCAGGAAGGCCTCCAGTTTGGCGCCGGGCAACGGCGTACTGGCATCGACCAGACCGGGATGACAACAGGCGCGCCGCAACCGGGTGATTTCGGCCAGAATGTGGATGCGGGTCTGGCCGCTGCCTCCGCCAACCCCGCCGTCACGAAGCTGAGCCAACGCCTCCAAGGCCCGCCGGCGCACCGCCTCGTAGAAGGCGCGTTCCTCTTCGGGCAGGTCAATTTCCAGGGTCACTTCGGTGCGCGGCGGCAGTTCGGCCAGAACCGCACTTTTGGTTCGGCGCAGGATGAACGGACGGATCAGGGCGCGCAGCGCATGCAGGGCGGCATCACTGCGGTTGCGCTCGATCGGGGTGGCGAAGCGGCGGGAAAAACCCTCCCGGGAGCCGAGCAGACCGGGATTGACGATGGCGAACAGGCTCCACAGCTCGTCCAGGTAGTTCTCAATGGGCGTGCCGGTCAGGGCCAGGCGGAACTGCGCCTGGATCCGCTGCCCGGCCTGGGCCCGTCGGGTCTCGGCGTTCTTGATCGCCTGGGCCTCGTCGAACACCGCCATCCGCCAGTCGACGCAAGCCAGGCGGTCGGCCTCCTGGTGCAGCAGGCCGTAGCTGATGACCAGAACGTCCATGGGCTTGAGCGCCGCGATCAGGTCGGCCCGACCGCCGACGCCCCCCAGTTTCCGCACCGCCAGGCTGGGCGCAAAGCGTTCCAGTTCCCGTTCCCAATTGTGGCAGACCGAGGTCGGCGCGATCACCAGGCAGGGACCCTGGGGCGCCTGCTCCAGCATCACCGCAATGGCCTGCACGGTCTTGCCCAGTCCCATGTCGTCGGCCAGGCAGGCTCCGGCCTGCCAGTGCGCCAGACGGGACAGCCACCGGAAGCCGTCGACCTGATAGTCGCGCAACTCGGCCTGAAGCGTCGACGGAACCACGGGCTGGTGCCGCCCGGCGGCCGACAGGCGCCCGATGAACGCCTTCCATGCCGCGTCGGATTTCACCGACCCGACCTCCTCCACCAGTTCCTGCACCGCCACCGCCCCCAGTGTCGGCAGGCGCAGGCCCTTGCCATGCTCTTCGGTGATGCCGCCCAGGCGTTGCAACTGTTTCTGGAACTTGTGGGTCAGGGCCACGAAGCTGCCGTCGGCCAGGGGCACGAACCGGCCCCGGGCCTTGCCCAGCCGTTTCAGCAGGTCCTGCATGTCGAGGACCAACTCTTCGTCGACCCGGACTTCGCCATCCATCTGAAACCAATCCCGGGCGCGGGACATCTTGAGGGCGACGCTGGCGGCCGAGACTTCGGAATGGACGGTCAACCGTTTGCCCTCGGGCCATTCCACCGCCGGGGACGGTTGGCAGGCCCGGACTTCCAGCAGGAACTCCAGCGCCGATTCCGTGTCGCCGATCACCCATTCATGGCCCGAGGCCGCTTCCCGGTGCAGGGTGGGCAAGGCCGCCAGCGTCGCGGCGGCGGCCTTGCGTTCGGCGTCCAGATCGCGGTTGGCGCGCTGGCGGATGCCGTCGATCATCGCCAGCACCGATTGCCCCCCCTGCCCGGCCAGATAATAGGGACCGGCGGCCCCGAACGGCCGCACCACCATGGCCACCTTCAGGCCCTCGTCGAGGGGTTGGATCTGGAGCACCGGACCCGGCTGGCCATCGACGGCGGGCAGGTCGGCATCGGCGATGTCGGCGCGGATCGGCAGGCTGGGATGCTGCTCCTTGAGCAGCTCCAGCACCCGTTCCCGGCCCTGCTTGGGAACCGTCAGTCCCCGCTCCCCCAGAATTTCCTGGACAGCCAGCAGCTTTTGCGGGAATTCGATCACCCGCCAGCGTGTGGGGGTTTCGGCCTCCAGAAAAACCGTCGGCCGGTCGGCCCCGTGGGACAGGGCGAACCTGTAGCCGTTGCGTTGTTCGGTCACCACCAGTTCGACCGGATAGGACACCAGTTCCAGGGGCTGTTCGCGCCGGCGGGCGTCGAACACCGTCGGATGACCAACCAGCATCGCCAGGGCGCGCTCGTGGTCAAAGTCGTAGGACTCCTCGTTGTACCAGCCGGAAACATCCTTGCGGATCGAGCGCAACACCCGACGATCGTGATCGGTCAGGTAATCCAGGCGCGGGTCCTGTTCGTGCAGCCGCTTCATGGCCACCGTCCGACCGGGTGTCCAGTCACGGCCCTTGACCGACTGTTCCAGCACCTCGACCCTTCGCTGCTCGGGCTCCACGAACCAGGCCAGGCGTTTGGATTTGCCGGCCGCGGCGGCCGGGGCCGGGCGGGCGCTGCCCGTCCTGAGGAAGGCCGCAAGGCTGTCGAGAGTCCGCTCCCAGGGCTGGCGCAGTTCGACCAGCCGGGTAAACTCGATCACCGGGGGTTCGTCCGAGGGCGTGTGCAGGAAGTCGGCATAGCCCCCGGAACCGGCGCCAAGGCGGACCAGCACCTCGGCATGGATGCGGGCAAGAAGCGGCAACACCTCCTTGAGCGCGGCAAAGCGCGTCCTGGTGTCATCGATGTGGGACGTGGCCAGAGCCGGATCGGTCAGGAACTCCACCAGAGTCAGGCAAGCCGCCGACATCGGTTCGGGGGTGCCGCCACGCCGGATTTCCGCCAGCAACTCCCGGGCCTTGGGCTCCAAGCCCTGCAACAGCCAGACCAGGGCCTGGAGGGCCTGGAAGCCGGGGCTGTACAGGTTGGCGCCATGGTCGACGCCGTCCAGGTGGGTTTGGATTTCGGAATGAAGCGCGGGATCGTTGGTCTCGATCAACGCCAGCAGGAAGAACAGGCCGTTCGGACCGTTGAAGAAAATCTTCCGCTTGCCGACCTCTTTTTTGTAGATTTTAAGGGCCTGACGGAAATGGCCGAGGGCCGCGTCGTTGCGGCCCTCAAGAAAATCCGTGGACCCCAGCAGAAGCAGGCGATCGGTCCCGGGGGCGTCCGTCGTCCCGGTCTCGAGGGTTTCGATCTTCCGTCGAACCGCCGCGATCCGTCCGGCCAGCAGATCCGAATGCAACAGCAACCACTTGAAGCTCTCGAAGCCCGGCATCTCCTCCCGCGTCCGATAGTGCGCGATCAAAGCCGCCAGGTCGGGCGATCCCTGCCCGGTGGTGAGGAAATGCTCCAGCTTGACCGCGAACAGGCCGTATTGGATGTCCGGTTCCCGGGCGGTCAGCCATTCCAGCGCCAGCACGGGTTCGCGAAACAACACCTCCAGGAGGTGCGGCCCACGGCCCCGGCTGTAATCCGCGTCATAGGCGTCCAGCAACCGGTGGTAGCTCTCGATGTCGTTGGCATAGATCGCAAGCCGCAGTCGCCGCCAGACGGCCCAATCGTTCTGGAACGCAGCGGAACCCCACGCGCTGCGGCCCTTCTCCGGAAACGACCCCAGCACGGCCTGGAGCAACACGGGCCCGTCCGGGGTCGCCAGGGCATCCACCGCCAGCGGATGCCACAGGGCGACAGGGCAGGAAAAATCGCCCTCCAACAGCCCCGCCGCGACCAGCCGATCCAGGGCGCCATTGACCGTCTGATGGGTCCAGGGCTTGCCGTCCGGGGCCCGAATGCCGGTGGCGCTCATCACGGTCAGGAAGTCGGCCTTGTTGGTGGGTGGGCCGATCAGGGCCTTCAGCCGCAGCACCAACCGTTCCGTGGGGTGAAGCCTTTCGACCAGCCGAAGTTTCTCCTCCCGGGGGGTGGGTCGGCCCGGCATTTCGCGGGGACCGGTTCTAAACGGCGGGGCCATGGCCGGACACGCTATCTGATGGAACGAACGGGGGAAACGGGGCGCGTCATCCTCAGGCGCAAGAATTGGCCTGTTGTGGGACTGCGGGCATCTTGCCCGCCCTTTCTTTTTGCAGCAACATCAAAACGCTGGGGGTATCGCGCCAGAGCGGTTGCCGATCAGGCCGGAGCGCCGCCGGGACCCGCCGTCCGGGGCCTGTAGTGACCGCCCTTTATTTTTTCCAGAACCACGCTGAATTTATCATCCGGGATCGGATCATAGTACACGCCCTCCGGTTGAGGTGTCGCGTCGGCTGGTGTCAGGCCGGTGGTTTGTATCAGTCCCAAGACATGACCGGCGATATTGCAGGCCTCTCGATAAACGCGGACTCTGATGTCCTGATAACTGGCCCCGGTGGGAAATTGACAAGGCCGGGACATGATGATGGGACCGGTATCGTATCCGATATCCATAAATTGAGCGGTGTTTCCAATCACATCGTCATTATATATTGCCCACTCGACGCATGAACATCCCCGATAGTTGGGCAGCAGCCCTGGGTGAATATTGACGACTCCATTGGGCACAGAGCCGATGATGTCGGCGGATAACTTTCGCGGAGTGCCGGCATTCAAAAGACAGGATATGCCGTAATGATTAATGATTCTTTTGGTTTGCTGATTGTTATGGGATTCTACGAATAAAAATGGTATATTCGCATCACCCATATTGTAAATTGTGATCTCCTGATCGTCACCACGGCGCAACGAACCGCCGGTTCGGTCTTGCCAGATTCTCCGGTCTTTATCTGAGTTAACTTTTTTATCACAGATAACAATAATGTTGTCAACTCCGTTTGATAATGCCGAAGTCATCATGTATGGCAACAGCGGCTCATCAATTGTGCTTAAGAAGCCAAAGTTCATTGTAATATCCTCGAAGGACTGAGATGACGCGGCGAACGTTTTGATCAAGCATAGAATATTGCGTACAGCACGAACGATACGACCCTATCTTGTCGGTCGTCAAGTCGAAATCCGGGGTTGTGGTGTTGTCACCGAAACGCTTCGTGGCTGACCGCTCAGACCTTCAACCAGACAGGATAACGCCCAGTTTGTCGGCGGCAATGGTCACCGGCAGGCCGTGGCCATCGACGAATTCCCGGTAGGCTTGCCAGGCGCCATCCCACAGGTTGTGTTCCTGGCAATCATCGACCACGATGATCCCGCCCGGAGCCAGGTTCCGGTAGAGCTTCGGCAAGATGTCCCGGATCGGCAGATAGAGATCCACATCGACCAGGGCAAAGGCGATCGGCTTGACGGCGTCAAAGTCGTAGGTCGTGCAATCGGCCTGTTCCAGCCGCACCCGGGAAAAGCCGCAGTCGTCCAACCCGGCCCGAACCCAGGCCTTCTTGTTGACGGAAAAGATGTGACGGAGGAACGACGGCTTGCCCCGGACCGAGACCTCATGATCGGCGTGGGCCCCGACGAAGCCCTGAAAGGTATCGATGGCGATATAGTCCGCGGTGCGGCCCTGGTGCTTGAGATGCATGTTCAGGAAGGCCGTGGTCGAGCCATAGGCGCATCCGACCTCCAAAAAGGTCCCGTCGATGTCCCGAACCCGATCAAGGCAGCCGCACAGAAAAGACAACTGGTGGGGCGCAAACATATAATTGTAAAGACTGATCGCCTCCCGGTAAAAAATACGGCGGTTTATCCATCTTCGATTGCGGATGACCCGATCGGCCAGCCAGACGCCGATGGCCCGCCGCAGTCTGATGGCCTCTCCTGACATGATTTCATTCCTTATCGCGATTGATGACCGGATCCCTCGTCACGACCGAAGCGAACAAGAGAGATGCCGTCGATACCAGTCGCCATGGGCAGTCAACAATAACGGCCAAAGCTCTGGTGGAATCAGTTCGGTCAACGGGTGCAGCACATCGACATGACAGTGAAACAAATTGCTGCCCATGCTGCGAGAGCCCTGATGGCGGCAGTAAAGAAAGAGAATCTCCGGGACCACTTCAAGACGATAGCCCCGGACCACCGCCAGCATCAACAGCCGCAGGTCCTCAAATGAATCCCGGGATTCCGGAAATCCGCCCAAGGCTTCGAACACGCTGCGTTTGTACAGGGCGTTGCCGTCTCCCAGGCAATTGATCATGGCGCACAAGGCCAACGAGGCCCCCACCGGCGTCCAGTCCACCGCGCACACCGGATAGCCGGCATCCGCCGTCGGCAGTTTCGCAACCCCGGCCGGACCCACCGTGGTTTCGGGGTGACGGCCGGGAATGCAGGTCAGCACATCGGCACCGGACGCCAGCGCCGCCGTAACGAACCGCTCGATTTCATGAGCCAAGGCCAGGTTATCGTCATCCATGAACAACACATAGTCGCCACGGGCCCGGCGTACGGCGGCATTGCGGGCGGCGCCCGGTCCGGCATTGGCCTGACGCATCAGGGTCCAACCGCGGGCCTGGAAGTCCGGCGCCAGTTCGGCAAGACAGGCCGGCATGCCGGGGTCGGTGCTGCCGTCATCGATCAGCACCACCTCGATCCGCGGATAGGTTTGTCGCCGCAGGGAGTCCAGGGCCTTCCGCACCGGCCCGGGCCGGTTGTAGGTGGCCAGGCAGACCGAGACCAGCGGTCGGGGCGGACCCAGCGGCGGCGGCGGCGGCGGCGCGGGCGGGGTCAAATCCAGCTCCGGCCAGCGCAAACACCGGTCCGGCACCATCCAACCGGCCCGGCGGCACCAGTCGACGAACGCCGGGCCGGTGGTGATCAGGGCATCGGCGCCCCGGACGGTCCGCCGTTCCAGGAAATCCCGCTCGATATCGGTCCGGCCTTGGGGGAAACGCTGATTATGCTCCAAAGTCCGGGCATGACCGGTGTCGGCCAGAACCGCCAGCAGGGTTTGGCCGAAGGCCAGTCCCAACCGCTTGGCCGTGACGCTGTAATAACCGGTGCCGAAACCGTCGGTGAACAACACCCAATCGAACACCCGGGGCGTCAGCCCGGGTGGCGCCAGCCAGTGATAAACGCACAATGACCGCAACGGGGTAAAGTCGTGTTGGGGCTCGAACAGCGTGCGCAGCGGCACCACCTCAACCCCAGATGGAGCGGTCCCGGGAACCGCCGCCACATCCAGCACGGTGACCGATGCCCCCCGGGCGACCAGATCGGCGCATCGGTGGCGCACCCCATCGCCGGACAGCCCGCTATCGGCCACCAGACAAATCCGGACCTGCCGGGATTTCAACCGCTGTTCTCCCCTCGGGGCATCGGACCCGGGGTCGGTCTGGCGGGGATAGGGCAGGAGAGAGAACATCGTGTTTCAATCCACACCTCGGCGCCGTTCAGCGCCTCGGAGACCGTAGCCCCGGTCATGAATGGCCATGTTACCGCTACTTGCGATTTGACGGTATGGGGTCCGAGACCGTCTATCAACCGGAAAATGACAAAAAGGACGCGCGTCCTGGCCCGCTCCCTCAACGGAACGGCCTCAAGCCCTGAGGATCGTCACCGTCTTGCTACCGCAGTGGAGGGGGCCACGGTGGAAGGCGCGCCATAGGCCCTGGACGGCGGCAGCTCGATGGTTCCCATCACGCCGTTGGCCTCTTTTCTCAGCCACAGGACGCATTGGCTCAAGCCCGGGGGAACATCCCCAAACAATTCCACATTGCCGATCGGGATTGAAGGGGCCAGACGGCACAGGGCCGAAAACGCCGCGACCGGTTCCGGGCGACCCAGGCAGCGAAAGATTCGTCCATCGACCGCTCGACAGAGCGACGAACCGAGATCCATTTCAACCGGCTGTGCCTGATAAGCCTGTCCACCGGACGACCAGCCGATGATCTGCATGGTTCCCATCACCGAACAGAAGGCATGACGTTCGAGCGGAATTTCCATGATCCCATCGAACGTGACCCTCGGTAAGGTATCGAGAGGTTGGCCGAGTTGGTAAATGCTTCCGCTTCGAGTAACCGCGGTCCTCAAATCTTCATTAAAGCTATCAAGTGGTGATGTCTTAGTAATCAGTCCTTTTACGGGACCGGCCAAATATCGTGACGCATTTCTCCAGATCACGACATATGACGACATTACTTTTGCCATGTCCTAGCCTCTATTGGCATTAAATAATTTAGAGGAGACATTACTCATAATCAAAACCTTGCTTTGACGGGCCGCTACCATCGCTGCTGATCAATCATAACTCACTTCCCGTCAGGCCGGCACAGCTTCGCCGCCCTGCGCCCGTCAAAAGCCGCCGGTGTGGCGCCAACAGACCAGTCTCCCGCGCCCGACACGATCCTGGCCCGGAACGATCATGATACAGTGCGGCCAATCGTCGTTCAGTGATCCCCGTCACAGCCAACCTGAAGCGACTCTCGCTTGACCTTATGACATCTTGGGTTCAAGGAGCCGACCGGCCCAGTGGGCCAAAGGACCGACCGGCCCAGAGGGCTGGGGATCGGCAGAACCCGCCCGACGGTGAGCCGGAACCGACACCCGCCAAGGCCCCGGTCAAGGCTATCGTCAGAAAACTATCTGGTTCGTTTTGTCGTTGACGCAAGTCCCGACACTTTCGCAAGCCTCAACCATGAGGATCATGCCGGCGCCCATGACCACCCCGTTTGCCCGCTGCCTGGGGGCCGACCCCTATTATTTCTCGATGATGGACACCATCATCCTGCCTGCGCGTTTTTGCGAGCGGCTGGCTCCGGCCCTGGCCGTCCCGTATCGTCAGACCTTCGAGACCCTCCGGGCCGGCGACTGTCCGATGGCGTTGGAACGGCTGGCCCATCTGGAAGCGGCGGCCGGCGGCGCCGATGCCGGGTTATGCGCCGCCACCGGGGCGCTGGCGCACACCCTGGCGGGAAATCCGGCCGGCGCGGCGGCGGCCCTGACCCGCGCCCTGGCGGCTTCGCCCGACTGTGCCGAATATCACCATCTGGCCGGCGTCCTGGCGTTGCGGCGCCGGGCGGTCGCGGCGGCGATGGCGCACTTTCAGGACGCGGTCCGGCTCGACCCCACGCTGGGGCCGGCCTGGGCGGCGATGGCATTGCTGTTCACCCTTGACGGTCAGTGGGCGGCGGTGGAACCGCCGGCACGCCGGGCTCTGGCCCTGGGATGCGAATTGGGGGCCCATCTGGTGGCCTACGGGCTGCTGTTCTCGACGCTGTTCGAGGATCGGCCGGTGACCAGCCCGTTCCTGTTGCCGCCGTCCGGAACCATTCCCGCGGCGGCGATGGAACGTCTGTTGGCCCGCCTGCCGGCGGTGACCGGTTCGTGGCCCGGTGCCGAACCGGGACCGATCCTCTTCGTGGCCTGTGACGGCGTCTACCTGATCGAGCATGCTCTGGCGCTGCTGTGGTCCCTGGAAGAGACCGCCGGCGAATGCGCCGTTCACCTGCATCTCTTCAATCCCAGGGCCGACGACCTGCCACGGCTGGCGGCGGTCGCCGCCGCGCTCCGCCGGGTTCGGATCAGCCACACCACCGAAACCGTGGATGTCCTGCGTTTCGGTTCGGCCGCGGTCTATTACTCCTGCGCCCGCTTCTGCCGCCTGGCTCAGTTCGTCCGCGCCACCGGCCGAAGCGCCTTGATGCTGGATGCCGACAGCCTGTTCCGAAAGCCCCCCGATCAATTGCCCGGTTGGGGCCGGACCGACCTGGATCTGGCGTTGTTCGAAAATCCGGGTGCGCCGCCCTGGGAGCAAATCCTGGCCTGGGGCGTTTACGCCGCCGCGACCCCCCAGGGGTTGGCGTTCCTGGACCGGGTCGGGTTTTTCGTGGGCCAGAACCTGATCGCGCGCAAAGGGTTGTGGTTCCTGGACCAGATCGCCCTGTTTCTGGCCCATCGCAGCCTGTCCGCCGGGCTCCGCATCCAAAACTGGGATAGCCGGTGTTTCGACCTCGGCCATGGCGACCAGTCCCTGGTCTGGACCGTGACCCGGAATAAAAACCAGGACAGCCGTTATAACGACTACAAGCGGGCACTGTGCCAACGCCATGAGCGGGGCATGGCCGCAGTTGCGCCAGGATAGGGAAGGCGGTTGAACCAAAATGACTTTGTGGGCTCTGCCCACCCCCGCAAAGGGCCGGTCGGCCCTTTGAACCCTTCTCGTCAGGAGGTCCGGGAGGCCAGCCTGCTAGTGTTGTGAACGAGACGCTTCGTTCCTGACGATCGTGTCGAGGGCACAACACACCCCATTGAAATCAGACCCGTCACCCTATCCCAGCGCCTGAGGCCTGGACCCCATAACGGCGCGATCGGCCATCCAGGCCGCCAGCACTTCCGACGGGGTGGCGGCGGCCGCCACCGCGGAGCCCGCCGGCCACAGCAGGCGGGCCCGGGGCGCCAGGAACGCGTCCCGGGCCGAGACCACCGGTGCGGTCAACCGCCGGGGCTGGCCGACGGCCAGGGCATCGTCGCAGAGCCAGTCGCCGAGCCGGCGCACCTCCTCGGGGGACGGCAGCAACGCCATGCGGGCGGCGATGAGTCGGGCCTGGGCCAGTTCCACCGATCCGTCGCTATCGCCGTCCCTACGCTGCGCGCGCCAACGCCGGACGAACGCCAGCGCCCCCTCCTGAATCCGGGCGACATCCGCCACCTGAGCCGCCGGCAGGGGCGACGGGCCAGGAATCGCCACGCCGCCCGGACCATAGCCGGTGAGAGCGCCATAGGGTTGCGCCAGCACCGCCTCGAACAGGTCCCGCGCCCGGAGCCACAGGGACGACAGCCATGACGGGGCGCCATAGGCGGCAAGATAGCCCCAAATCGGACCGGCCGTCGCTGCGGTCCACAGGGCGCCCTCGCTGGTGATCAGATAAGCGCCCCACAACGGCGTCGATCGGCCTTCGGCGGCCAGAATGATGGCCAAGGCCCGCTGGAGATTGCCGGCATAGCCGACATCCACCAACCCGATATCGCCCTGGTCCAGGGCGTTGGCGGCGCCGAGATGATCGATCACCGCCCGGCGCAAGGTCCGGCAATGGTGGTCCAGGTGGGCGCGCAGCGCGGCACGTCCGGCAAGCCACGCCCAAAACGCTTCAAAGCGGGTCCCATCGAGGACCTGATCGGCCACCAGGGGACAGCGGTCCCGCTCGGCCGACAGGCCGAGTTCATCCAGGGCCTGGCCCACCGTGGCCGGAACCGCCCGCGCCCGGATCAGCAACGTGCGCAACCCCTCGCGATCATCGGCCGAGCGAATCGCCGCGGTCAGACAGACCTGGCGGCTGAGCCACGCCTCACGCAGCCCGTTTCCAGCGTCGGGGCAGGCGGCCGCCACCGCCTGGCCCAACAACCGGCCATCCCGCAGCAGTCCGACCAACACGCCGCGACCCAAGACCTGCCGTCGTCCCCAGACCCACCCCCCGAACCCGCTCAGAATCGGCCCCAGGCATCGGTAGCCGTAGCGCGTGAAAAAATCCGCGGCCGGCGGTGCCTGATTCCGGACCTCTTCGAGCGCACGGCAAGGTCGATCGGGACAAAGACCGGGCAGACACTCGGCCAGCAGGGCTTCGGCCGCCGCTTCATTGTCGTGAACCGGAGGGGTCCGGAGCCGGACCTCGTCTTCCACAGCCGCCGCCGTTCCGGCATCCCGGTCAATGACCGCCGGACAAAGCAGCCGGTAAATCGGGACCCGATCCCCGTCATCGGCGCCGGCCAGCCGGCCGGCATAGGCTCGGGTCGTGACGAAACTGTCGACCGTGACAGAGTCGGCAAGCCAATTTCGCCGCTCAAATTCGAGCCCAATTTGCCTGAAATGACGCATCATCAGAAAGTCAGTCATCCCGAAATCTTTGCTCTTACTTAATGAGTATTACAATCGTGACCCGCCTTGGTCATGGGTTCCAAGGGGTCCCCCCTTGGTGGGGTCCAGGGGCAACGCCCCTGGTGGGGGCTCGGGGGCAACGCCCCCATAAAGCCAACCCCATCGCTTGAGTTTACGGCGCACCCACCGGTCCCGCAGGCGATGGAGCCAGCGCCAGGGCCGGCTGCGCGGCAGATGGACGGCCCGGCAACCGGCCCGCATGGCTTGGACCCCATCGGCCAGCGGGTGGTCGCCGATGTGCAGGATCGCGGCCGGCGCCACCCCTTCCGCCGCGGCCAGAATGGCAAACAGACCGCCGTGGCGCTTGGTCTGCTGGTATTCGGCACTGACGTAGAGCGGCACGGCCGCCAGCCCGGGAACAATCGCGCTCACAAGCTCGCGGACATGGCCGGTGGCCAGATACATGTCGCTGGTCAACACCAGGCGCCGCCGCGGCAGCCGTTCCAGCCAGGCCAGCAACGGCCGGTTCGGTGCCAGGCGACGGGATTCCCAGGCAACCTCGGCCCGGGCCAAAGTCGGCACCGCCGCCGCGTCCAGATCACACCGGCGGCAAACCTCCCGCAGGATGTCGTCGTGCCGGGCCTCGCCGCCCGCCCGCGCCGCGGCATCACAAACCTGTTTGTGGGCCCATAGCCGGGCACGGTAAAGCCGCTCCCGGCCCGGTGCGGCGAACCCGGCCTGACTCAGGGCCAGGTTCTGCGCTTTGGCCAAAGCGTCGAAGCGGGCCAGTTCGGGCTCGGTATCGCGCAACAGCAGGGTATCGAACACATCCAGCGAGATCACCTGAATCGCCGGATCGGCCGCGGCGATGCGCAATCGACGGGGCAGGACAGGGAACATCCAGGTTCTGTTTCCTCACTGAAGGCGGGCTAAGGGCCGACCCACACGCCGGCCCCCGCCCGCAGAACATGACGCACCGGCAACTCCGCCGTCGGGCCGTCGGCCAGGGCGCGCTCCAGCAGCATCGCCTTGACGGTGCCGGTGAAGGCCAGCACCAGTTCGCTGGCGTCGGTCAGAAACCGCGGCGTCCAGGTCAGACGCGGGTGATCCGGGCGCTCGACCCGGGCGATCAGGCCGGGGTCGGCATTTGCCGGGTCACGGGGAAACAGCGAGGCAATGTGGCCGTCCTCGCCCATTCCCAAGAGCACCGCCGCAAACGGACGGGGCAACGTGCCCAGGCGAAGGGTGGTTTTCCCCGGAGCTTCGTCCGGCCGGTACAACCCGGCCAGCGCTGCCGCCCGGGCCGGGCCGGCCAGCAGCCGGCGAACCAGTCCTTCGTTGCTGTCGGGATGGCTCGCGGGGATGCATCGTTCGTCGGTCAGGGTTATGATCACCCGCCGCCAGGGCAAATCGTACCCGGCCAGCACCGGCAGCACCGCTTGTGCGGTCCGGCCGCCGGGCACCATCAGCACCGTGGTCGGCTGATCGGCCAGCGCGCGCATCACGGCGGCCGCCAGCCGGTCAGCGGCGGCTTCGGCCCAGAGGCGGGCGTCGGCGAAGCGATGAATCGAGCAGGAAAGAAGCGCCATGCGGACCGTTTTTGTCACGGGAGCCAGTTCGGATATCGGATTGGCGGTATGCCGCCGCTATCTGGATGCGGGCTGGCAGGTGATCGGGCACTTTCGCACATCCCGGCCCGCGCTAGAAGCTCTGGCCGGGCCGCGGTTCGAGCCGTGGTGCGCCGATTTCGCCGACACCGCCGCGCTGGAAGCGACGCTGGCCGCCGATCCCGGCTTTTTCACCCGGGCCGACGCTCTGGTCAATCTGGCCGCCGACATGACCCCGGTTCGCTTCGAGGAGGTTTCGGCCGCCGTCCTTTTGCGCATGCTCGCCATCAATCTGGTTCCGGGCCTGCTGCTGATGCGGGTCATGGAACCGGCCATGGCGGCGCGCGGTTTCGGGCGGATCGTTCATGCCTCCAGCATCGGCGTTAAGTTCGGCGGCGGCTCCGACAGCTTTTGTTATTCCCTGTCCAAGCACGCGCAAGAGTTCATCCCCAGTGCCACCCGCCGATCGGCCGCCGCCAATGTGCTGGTCAATGTGATCCGGGTCGGCGTGACCGACACCCGGGCGCATCTTCGCTTTCCCGGCAAAAGCATGGCCGAGCGGGTCCGGCTGATCCCCCGCCAGCGCGCCGCAACCCCGGACGAAATGGCCGAAACCCTGGTCTGGTTCGGCTCCGAGGCCAACGCCACCATCACCGGCCAGGTCATCGCCGCTGCGGGCGGTGAGTGATCCCGGCGCGGTTAAGAGTACCCCAAAGGCCGGTGGCCCTTGGAACCGGAACGCCACTCCTTGGCACAATCTAAACGAGAACGCCTCATCGTCATTGCGGCGCACACGGATATGCCCGATCCCCGAACCGACACGGCAAACGACGACGACTCGAGAGTCCGCAGGCCGCCGAGGGTTCGTAATGTTGTGACGTTTATCCACAGAGTTATCCACATATCCCTCGTAATGTTGTGACGCAGCAAAGTTATCCCTCGTAATGTTGTGACGCTTTTTCGTAATGTTGTGACGCTTTGTTCGTAATGTTGTGACGGTCGACTCGGCGCGACTCGAGTTATCCCTCGTAATGTTGTGACACATACAAATAGGTAAGAATCAAATAGCCTTCAAATAGGGGGACCCCGATTTTTCCGCTTGACAGCCGGCCAGGGTTTCGGGCAAACCTCAGCCACATGGATATCCACGCTCTGATCCTTGCCCATGGACAGGAAATCGCTCGGCAGATGGTTTCCGGTAAGGAACGCCATCTGGTCGACATTGCAGCAGAAATGCTGGCGTGCGAAGCCTTCGATGAAGAAGTCGGGTTTCTGTATTCCGGTTGGTGCATGACCGCCCTGCCCCACCGCAGACCGGGTGCCGACAAAGAATTCCAACCTTGGGTTAAAGAAAACGGTCGTTTTCGGCTGATCGTCGAACCTGGATTTGCCTTCAGTGCGGACTGGCAATCCTCTCCGGTTGGAATTCCCTATGGTTCGCGGGCCCGCCTGATTCTTTTTTACCTGCAAACCGAGGCCATTCGCGGTCAAACCCCGGACGTCAATCTTGGCCCCAGTCTATCCAACTGGCTCGGCCGCATGGGCATTTCCAAGGGTGGCTTGAGTTACCAGGCCGTGCGCGATCAATGCCGCCGTCTGAGCGCCTGCCGCCTGACCATCGGTTGGAACGCCGATGATGGTTCCAGAGGGTTCGAACGGGCAAACATCGTCAATAAAATGATGTTCGTGCCAACCGCCGGTGACGACGACCACGAGACAACGCTTTGGAATGAAACGGTCCGATTAAGTCCGGAATTCTATCAATCTTTGGTCAGTCATCCAGTCCCGGTATCGGAACAGGGCATTAAATTGCTGTGCAACAGTTCTCTGTCCATGGATATTTATGTCTGGTTGGCTTACCGTCTGCGTTCTCTTAACAAGCCGACCACGGTTCCCTGGGGGCCGTTACACCAACAATTTGGACCGGAATACGCCAATATTCGAGCCTTTCGGGCCCGCTTCCATGAAAATCTGCGCGAAGCTTTGTGCGTTTACCCCGACGCCAAAGTCGAACTGAACCCGGTGGGCATCGTTTTGCATCCCAGCCCTTCGGCGGTTCCCGAGCGCGCCGCGGTCAGACGACTTCGTGCCGTCGGGTAAAAGCGCCTTAAGGGCATCAGGACGGCGACGGGTCTGATTTTGCGCTCCCACCAAACCGTTTTGGTTTGAGACGCATCCCCGACCTTCGCCTCCATGCCGCCGTTCGTAAAGTTGTGACGGAGCAGCCATCGTCCGACCCGCCGGTGCCAAGGCTTTTTTGGCCCGGCCCGATCGGGTTCGTAAAGTTGTGACGCCTTTCAGCCCGGTGTCCGGCTGACCGGGAATGGCTTGACATCCAAAAATTTCCGGTCTTTGGTCCTGCCCAGGGAACGACGTTTCCTTCGGGGACCGGGAGCCTTGCTTCCAGTTGCCGGAAGCCAGATCCCGAGATCTTTCACGAAGGCTTCTGCGTATGTTCGCGTGGTATCAAGATTTTGAACGGCTTCGACCCACCAAGACCTGGCTGGTGACCGGGGTTGCCGGCTTTATTGGGTCTCACCTTCTGGAGACATTACTCCGCCTTGACCAGACTGTGGTCGGCATCGACAATTTCGCAACCGGACATCAGCATAACCTCGATCAGGTTCGAGCCTTGGTGGGACCCGAACGGTTTGACCATTTTCGTTTCATCGAAGCCGACATCCGGGATCCGGACGCCTGCCGTGTTGCGACCCGGGGGGTTGATTATGTCCTGCACCAGGCGGCCCTCGGCAGCGTACCGCGTTCGATTGAAGACCCGATTGCCGCCAATGCCACCAATATCGACGGGTTTCTGAACATGCTGGTGGCGGCCCGGGATGCCGGCGTCACCCGCTTCGTCTATGCCGCCTCCAGTTCCACCTACGGCGACGACCCCGGTTTGCCCAAACGGGAAGAGCACATCGGCAAGCCACTGTCCCCTTACGCCGTGACCAAACTGGTCAACGAGCTTTACGCCGAGGTCTTTGCCCGTGCTTACGGCTTCGACAGTATCGGTCTTCGTTATTTCAACGTGTTCGGACCGCGCCAGGATCCCGATGGGGCTTATGCCGCGGTAATCCCCAAATGGATCGCGGCGGCGATCCGGGGCGATGACATCTGGATCAATGGCGACGGCGAAACCAGCCGGGATTTTTGTTACGTGGCCAATGCCGTTCAGGCCAACCTCCGGGCGGCGCTGGTGCCCGCAGGCGACGCCACCAATCAGGTCTACAACGTCGCGGTCGGCGAACGAACGTCGCTGATGGATTTGTTCGGCTGCATTCGGGGGGCACTGGCGCCGCACCATGCCCATCTGGCAACCTACCAGCCACGCCATCGTGATTTCCGTGCCGGCGACGTTCGCCATTCTTTGGCCGATATCACCAAGGCGCGCCGGTTGTTGGGCTATGCGCCCAGCCACGGCTTTCTTGACGGCCTGACCGAAACGATCGCGTGGTCCGTCCATGGTGCCCGCCCCGCCGCGGAATGACCGGCACCGATCAGGCTTTGCTCCGGAGTCCGAGTATGATTTAAGCTCCCCCGGTGAGAACGGCTATCGGCGGGCGGTTGACACAGTGACGATCGATCCGGACACTGACGTCATCGCGTCCCGACATCCCTGTCTCCGAGATCCGTGTCTTTGACATCCGTATGAACGTCCGAGAGACCCCTGCCATGGCCTACGATCCGACACCGACGAAGCCGATGTTTACGTCGCTACAGTATTGTTTGCGCTGTGGCATGCCAAGCGCCGAGCGCGATCTGACCTTTGACGACATGGGAATCTGCAACATCTGTCAGTCATCTGAACAAAAGATGGCGATAACCTGGGTCGAGCGCGAAAAGGAGCTGCGAGTTATCCTTGATCAATATCGCGGTCGCGAGGGTACAGAGTACGACTGCATCGTGCCGATCAGCGGTGGTAAGGATAGTGCATTCCAACTTTATTTAATTACACAAGTCTATAAGATGAAGCCATTGGCAGTAACCTTCAGCCATAATTGGTATTCTGAAACCGGGATGAGGAATCTGCGTTGGTGCCTCGAGACATTTGATTGCGACCATATTATGTTTACGCCCTCGCGCAGTCTGGTCAACCGTGCGGCTCGTCATTCGCTTGGAATGATCGGGGATTCCTGCTGGCACTGTCACGCCGGCATCGGTGCCTTCCCGCTTCAAATCGCCGTAAAATATAATATCCCGTTGTTGATTTGGGGCGAGTCGGTTGCCGAGCATTCGGGCATGTCCAATTACAACACTATTATAAAATTCGACCGCGAATACTTTAAGTATGTATCATCTCGCTTCGAACACTGGGAAATGGCAACCGACTACTTATCGGTGCGTGATCTGTCCCCCTTTGCCCTGCCCGGCTGGGAAGAGGTCGAGAAGCTCGGGCTGGTCGGCATTCATCTGGGGGATCACGTTTTCTGGGATGGCGAACGCCAGGTCGAGTTACTGCGCGATCTGTATGGTTGGCGCGAGGAGGTGGTCGAAGGGACCTATAAGTGTTATAAATCGGTTGAGTGCATCATGCCGGGTGTTCATGATTACACCAAGTTTCTCAAACGCGGTTATGGTCGGGCCACGGATCATGCGTCCCAGGATTGCCGCACCGGCTTGATGACGCGGGAAGAAGCTAACGAGTATATTCGGGCCCATGATCCCAAACGTCCGGCCATCCTGGAATATTATTTGAAATCCACGGGATACACCGAAGAAGAGTTCTATCGGATCATGGATCGGCAGCGCGAAGCGACCGGTGTCATTTCCCGCGAGGAAATCGAAGCGGCTCTTGCCGATCACCAGGCCCGCTTCGGCGGCTAAGCCAGGAAGAGGACGTCCGTGCGTATTCAGACCGACCTGTCCCAACTCACCATCGCCGACGGCACCGAACGGGTGCGCTCGGGAGCCATCCGGCCCAGCGAGTGGATGGCCGCATGCCTGGACATCGCCGCCGGCCTGGAACCCCGGCTGAAGGCCTGGGCTTACCTCAATCCCGATCAGGCGATGCGGGCCGCGTCGGCGCGTGACGCCACCGACTGGTCCGCCGCCCAGATCGCACCGGCCCTGGCCGGGGTGCCGCTGGCGGTCAAGGATGTCTTCAACACCGTCGACATGCCCTGCGAGAAGGGCAGCGTGTTGTGGAAGGACTACACGCCGGGCAACGACGCCCGGGTGGTGGAGCGGGCCAAGTGGGCCGGTGCGGTGGTGATGGGCAAAAGCGCCACCGCCGAATTCGCGGTCCATTCGGCGCCGGACACCATCAATCCGGTGGCGCCCGATCGCATCGCCGGCACCTCGTCCACCGGATCGGCGGTGGCGGTGCTGACCGGGATGGTGCCGCTGGCGCTTGGTACCCAGAGCGCGGGTTCGATCATCCGGCCCGCCTCGTATGTCGGCGTGATGGGGTTCAAGCCCAGCTATGGCCTGATCCCCCGGACCGGCGTCTTGAAGACCTGCGATACCCTGGATACCATCGGCTGGTTTGCCCGTTCGGTGGAGGATTTGGGCCTTGCGCTTGACGCCTTGCGGGTTGGGGGCCGCGATCACCCCAATGTCGAACGCGGGCTGTCGGCGGCCCGCGCCAAGCGGGCGGCCCGGGGCCATCGCCCGTGGCGCGTGGCCATGGCCATTCCGCCGTCCTGGGACCAGGCCCAGCCCTACGCCCGGGACGCCCTGGAGCACTACGCCCATCAGATCGGCAACCGCCGGGATATGGATGTCTCGGTGATGGACCTGCGCCCCGATCTGGGGGATGTCCATGCCGTCCACACCACCATCTATCACAAAAATCTCGTCTATTATTTCAAGCGGGAACTTGACAATCCCGAGTTGTGTAGCGAGTCCATCCGGGAGGTGACCGATGATGGCCGCTCGATTTCCATGGAAGCCTATCGGGCCGCCCTGGACCGTCAGTCGGAGTTACGCGACGTGCTGGCGCGCAAGCTTGATGATGTCGACGTCCTGATCACGCTGGCGGTGGCCGGCGAAGCCCCGGGTCTGGACCATCCCCAGGAACCCATCGATTCATCGCTGGTTTGGACCCTGTGCGGCGTGCCGTCCGTCACCGTCCCGATCTTCAAGGGTCCTAACGGCCTGCCTTATGGGCTCCAGATCGTGGCGCCGCGCTGGGGCGACCATACCCTGCTTGAGGTCGCCAAGACGCTTTATCCTGACGTGCTGCCGTGCTGGCGGCCCGGTCGGGCCGATTCGGCCCGGCACCCCTAAAAACGGCCCCTCACCAGGACTGACGTTATGTGTGGGCGCTCGCAATCATCCGAGGTCATGATTGCGAGCGCCTACAGATAAGCATAAGAAATGATAAGGCCAGCTTCGGGACAAGGAAGGCGCTCGCGTCCATTGCGGGTGATGGCAACGGGTTCTGTCAGGGCCTTGTCCTGATACAGCCCGAAATTCCGCTGAAACTCAGCAGAGAAAACGGTAATCATGCTCATGCGGCCTCGCATAATACGAATGCTCCGCATTATACAGACTATGCGTATTGGCGCCAACTCAATTCTTGATTGTGACAGCACAACTAATGCTAAAATCACCCGCCATTATGGCTGTGACTTATGCAAAGAAAAATCCCTTTCGGATCAACGGCCTAGATTTTTTGCCTAAGTCTTGAGTTTTGCGCGGGAGACAGGTATTGTTGCGTTACAGGTGTTGTTGTAAGTATAATGGCTGAAACATGCCATTGATGATGGATGTTTATCAAAAAATAGTTGTATAAATAAGGTTGCAATATGGTGAAAAACTTCTTACAGTTTAAATTCAGGCCGATAAATAAATATCTAATTGAATCAATAGTTAACCCAAGCATTTTCTTCGCTAAGCCATGCAATCTTAATGATCCATTCGATTGTCGTCTTAATTTACGCCAATCATTTCAACGGGCGGCAATCTCAGCCACAAAAAATAGAAAAAAATGGCTTCTACACGTTATGGAAGTTCCAAATTTTATTGAAACATTTTATTCACTTCTTGAATATATAGGGGTGTGTTCATTCTCTTCTATAATGGAAGAGACTCTTCTGTGGTCGCACTACGCCGATGAACATAGAGGTGTTTGTCTTACATATGAATTTCCGACGTCATTTCTTCTAGATACTCAATTCAAACTTACTGTTTGCGGACCTGTTAATTACACGTCAGGACAATTAACTAAGTGGTTGCAGAAGGCTCCTATTGAAGATATGGCATTAGAACAATTTGCAATAGAATTGCTACATATTTTTCTAAAAACAAAAAGTCCTTCATGGAAATACGAAAAAGAAGCACGAATTATTAGAAATGAATTTGGAATATGTCATATACGTGGTGAATTTATGAAACAAGTATGCTTTGGACTGCAAACACCAAAAAAAGATATTGATCTAATTATAAAGTTATCTGGTGATTATTGTGGGTGTAAAATATTTACTCAGATGGTACGAGATGAAACAGATTTTGGTTTTAAAATTACACCTTATGAATTACGATAATATTCATTCCATTTTGGGATTACAGTGACAGTGCACTAAATTACAATTAAGGCATCTTTTTATCCGGCTTTGGCCCGCGCTTGGCTGGTTTGAGCGAGCGGTTGGTCAGGGCCTCCAGCCTTGCGATGAACGCATCGTCGCCAAGTGGGCGGCCGATGCTTTCAG
>CAIYNU010000044.1 GCA_903927615.1 uncultured Rhodospirillales bacterium
CCCCTTGTACGACTTACCCGTAATCTCTTTGGTATGAGAGATGTCGGTTCTATCGACAGATCCCCATAGCTTCAAAGTCGGTATTTTATCTTCACCCGAGACGTATGGCTTTATTTCGCTCATCGCTTGTATTCCATTGATGCGTTGCCACCGGCAATGGCCTTCGTCATTGCGTCGCAGAGGGCGCAGGGGTCAACTGACTCCAGCAGGTGGAGGATGCAATCAGCCGATACGCGGTCCCCGGCCTCCAAGTTGAGGTCGGGATAGCGCAGGTTGACCCCCGTCTCCGTGCGCCGGATCACCCAGCCATGCCCCGGCAATCCGTGCTTCATGGTGACTTCGTACATGGCTATCGGGCCTCCTTGACGGTATGGATGACCACACCGGGGATGGTAGTCTGGCCAGAGGCGTTGCGGGTGGCGGTGTCAGCCCAGCCTTGGGCGAACACGCGCAATCCATCCTCGTCCTTGGCCCAGATGTGGCGCAACAATGCGGTGAGGTCGGTAATCTCGGCCTCGTAGCTGGTGCGCAGGCCGGTCTTGGTGGTGGCGTCCTTGTCGGCGGCCTTAGCGATGCGCTGCACCTTCTCGGCCTCGGCCAGCAGGCGGTCAGATTCCGCTTTGGCGGCGAGGTTGGTGGCGTCGGCGGCGCGGTGGGCTTCCTGGGCAATGCGGAGTTTTTCCGCCGCTTCTTCCCGCAAGGCTTTGGCCTTGGCGTCTTTCTCTGCCTGTTTTTGATTCAGCCAGGGGGTGCGCAGCGCCTTAATGGCGGCACGAGCAGCACCGGCCAAACCTCCGTCACACTTCGATCCGCCGATGAAGGGGTTAAACTCCCCCTGAATCTCGGTCTTAGCGTCGTTATGCGGCTTGTAGCGCGATTCGCGGATGGCGTTCGCTTCCTTGACCGCCGCCGCCATCTCGGCATCAATCCGCGCTAAGGTGTCATCCATTTCCTGAGTGGAGATGGGTTCACCGTCGCAAAAATCCTGGGCCGTTGCGTGCAAATCGTTGATGCGCCCAAACACGATCTCGGTCGGTGTGGGTTCGGGCGGGTTGTTGCCGCCGATCACGGCGCGGTCGTTGTTCTCTTCGTTCATATCCCGGCCCCTTCGCAAGCGGGTTCGTCATGGGGAAATTCTGGCAGAACTGGGATGGTGAACACCCCAGCCTCAGCGAACATCGTCACCTCAAATCGCGACCCATCTTCCGCCTCAACCTCAAGGGTGACGGAATCAAACTGCCGTCCGCTATCAGTGATGCTGGTATGGGGGGCGGTGAGCTTGAACCCCTTGATGTTGTGCAGGTTCATGGAGGCGATCATTGCCCACCTCCCAATTTGGCGTGCATGGCGGCGGCGAAGGCAGCGGGATCACGGCGGGAGAGGGCGTCGGCCAGGAAATCGGCCCGATCATCGGCGCAGATTTCGGCGGTGGTGGCGGCATCGTTAAGCATGTCGTCGGTGCAATCCGATACCAGCCACGCCTCGATGGTGGTGTAGAGCGCGGTATCGGTGAGCTTGCGATAGCCGACATTTCTGCCGTCTAGCGGGGTTCCGCGCAGGGAAATCTCAGCTATTTCGATGGAGGCCGGTTCGGCGGGCTGTCCGCCGCAAGCGTAGGTCGGACCCTGTTCGGGTGTTCCGCCGATGACGGTATATTCGGCGCGGCCCTCGATTTCGATATGTCCGACCACCTGCCCGTCAACGATGACGCGGTGTTCGTATTCAAAGCTGAAGGGGTGTGTGGGCATGTCCTTGCCTCCTCATAGCGCCGATCAGGTGGTGAGCGGCTGGTGAGGATGATGTTGCCAAATTGGATACCGCATGTCAATGAGAAAAGTTTCCGTAATGGCTACGGCAATGTTTCCTACTCAGGTGTATCATTCGTCCTATCGGCGTATGCGCTTTAGGTGGCGCTACCTATGGAGGCGTAAGGCGTGACGGAAATGAAGAGAATTGCC
>CAIYNU010000045.1 GCA_903927615.1 uncultured Rhodospirillales bacterium
CCATAGCTCCCGCGCCCAAAAGCGCGCCGCCGTTGCCGGCAGCATCATCAGGCCCACCGCCAGCAAGGTGCCCAGGGCCAGGAAACAGCCCACCAGATTGAGCACCACCAGGACCAGAAAGGCGAGGTGGGTGGCGCCGCCGCCACCGCCGGTCGCCCGCAGGAAACCGGGATCGAAACACTCGACCACCAGGGGCCGGTAGATCACCGCCAGCGCCAGCAAGGTGACGCTGGCAATGGTGGTGACCAGGATCAGCGCGGTATCGTCCACCGCCAACACGGTGCCGAACAAGACATGCAACAGGTCGACGTTGCTGCCGCGGGTGGACACCAGCAGCACGCCCAGGGCCAGGGAAATCAGGTAGAAGGAAGCAAAGCTGGCGTCTTCCCGTTGCTCGGTGGCGCGGGCGACCAGTCCCGAAAGCAGGGCCACCGCCAGCCCGGCGCCGAAGCCGCCCAGGCTCATGGCCGGCAGCGACAGGCCGCCGATCAGAAAGCCGATGGCGGCGCCGGGCAGAATGGCGTGGGACATGGCGTCGCCGACCAGGCTCATCCGGCGCAGCACCAGCAGCACTCCCACCGGCCCACAGCCGGCGGCCAGCGCCAGGGTGGCCACCAGCGCCCGGGCCATGAAGTCATAGGCCACGAAGGGGGCGATCAGCCCGGTGTAAAGGGCATGAAAAACGGTCATCGGGCGCCGCCTCGGGCGCACAGCGGCGCCGCTTCGTCCCAGGCTTCGGATTTCAGCCGGGCGCGCCGGAGATTGTCCGGGCCGAGAGCGTCGGCGGTCGGCCCCCAGGCCACCAGTTCCCGCGCCAGCAGCAGGGTCTCGGGAAAATGCGCCCGGACCTGATCGAAATCGTGGAGCACCGCCACCACCGTGCGGTGCTCGCCATGCCAGCGTTTGACCACCTGGAGCAGGTCATCGGTGGTCCGGCTGTCAATGGCGGCGAACGGTTCGTCGAGCAGCACCAGCCGGGCATCCTGGAGCAGCATTCGGGCGAACAGCACCCGTTGGAACTGTCCGGCCTACAGGCTGCCGATCGGTCGCAGTTCAAAGCCCTTCAGGCCGACGGCGTCGAGGGCGTGGAGCGCCTGGTCCACCAGCCCGCCGCGTATCGCCCGGAACGGCCCGACCTTGTGCCAGTGCCCCAGTTGGACGGTATCGAACACCGAAATCGGAAAACTCCGGTCGATTTCGGCCTGCTGGGGCAAATAGGCGATGTCGGCCCGGGTCAGGCCCTCGCGGCGGATGCTGCCGGTCAGCGGACGGAGCATGCCGACAATGCCCTTGAGCAGGGTGCTTTTGCCGGCGCCGTTCGGTCCGACCACGGCGGTCAGCGACCCCGCCCGCAATGTGCCCGACAGATGGTGAACGGCCGGGTGGCGCTCGTAGCCCAACGTCACGTCGGTAAACCGAAGAATGGCGTTCATAACCACCCCAACACCCGGGCGGCGGCCAGCCACAGCCCCAGGCAGGCCACACCAGCCCCCAGCAGCCGGCTGATGATGTCCGCGCCAATCAGCGTTGCCGCAGGCTTCGATGGGTTCACAATGGGTGGTGTGCTCACGATGACCCCTTCCCGAAACGCCTTGGTGCCGTGATGATGTAACAGTATAACGTTATCTCCAGGCGGCGTCAAGGATGGCGACGGGCAGGCACCGGGAGGGGCGGCTCGGGTGCAACGCCGGTTGCTCTTGCTGTCGCACGCGGAGAGGCCCGCGGGCCCGATCCGTGCTATCCAGGACGCCGCCTTGGGGCACCGCGCGGGTTATAGGGTGCGTTGTGCTCTTGATATCAACGTTAAAAACGAAGCGTCTAGGGTACGACACGAGGCTGTCGTTCCAAGCGACGAGGAAAACAATGGAAAATGGATTGAAGTGCCCGAAGTGCCGCTCTGAGCACGTTTACCAAGATGGTGATCTCTGGATATGCCCGGAATGCGCACATGAATGGAACCCACAAGCCGCCACAGGTACGTCTGGTTCTGAGGTTTCAGCGGAGCAGGGCGTTCGGGATGCTCACGGCAACGTGCTCGCCGACGGTGACGCCGTGACCGTGATCAAAGATTTGAAGGTCAAGGGTTCGTCGTCGGTGGTCAAGGGGGGGACGAAGGTCAAAAACATCCGTCTGGTTGACGGCGCCGACGGACATAACATCTCTTGCAAAATTGACGGCATCGGCGCGATGAATTTGAAATCAGAGTTCGTGAAAAAAGCCTGACCTCAGGTGATTCCCGGGGATAAACCGGAATCACCGTCCCATGGGGGGCGTTCCAGGGGGCGCGGGCGTCTGATCCGCTTTTGGTGCCGCTTCGTCGTCCCCAAGCGTCCTGATCACGCACCAACACGTAAAGCGCGGGCATGATGCCCGCGCTCCCGGGACGGTGACTGCTCCTCGCGCCGGTTCACCAACGGACCATTCGGTGGTGTGGTTCTATCGGCTGATGTGTGTGACGGCTGATCATCTGCAAGCCATCCTGGCGTCCGTGCGTGACAACGATACGCTGTTGGTTACAGACGGCCGCACCCGTGTTCCGCGCTATGCCGCCGCCCTTGGTGTTTCGCATGACGTGCTTGGTCCGTTGGCCGGGGAGCGGGTCCGAGGCGAACTGCAGATCCAGACGTCAATAGCCGACACGCCCCACTGAAGGCGTTTCTCCGTAACCGACGCGGTGTCGCACCAGAGTACCTCATAAACTATCTAGGCCGGTTCCATTTTATCGTTATGCATCTTTAACTAACGCCTTGTTATTGCCTACCGGCCGTAATGGGCACCTGAGACCCATACGGGTTGCGAACACTGCCATAGCTGTTAATTGACGCAGTTATCAATATAGTTAATACCGCTTTGTGTAATTTTTTGATTGAAACACCAGCCATTGTGTGGTACTGAACACGATATTGATTTCGACAGATGCGACATTTATTATTTCAGCTTTAATTAAAGCTGAGGTACAGAGTACAGCGGTACTGTAATGCCTTCGCGAGATTCACGAGTTATCTTACGTTATAAGGGACAATCTCAACATCAGAGGCAATGAGACAAGCCGATGCCGCCGTTGCGACTGGCTCTGTGGGCAACGCGACAGCCGCAGCGACCCCCGGCGCCTGAAGCGACCCGGACACCGGACGAAAAGTTCAGTTAGGGGCTATGTGATGAACGTTCAACGATCTTCCCCCCGCCTAAAAAAAGCCGAGCGCGCCAGCCGTCCCAAGGCGGCATTCTTGGCCACGCGCCGTCACCAGTTTGGTCCGCGGCTCACGGCCATCCTTGGTTTTTTCAGGACACCGCGCCCACACTCTCAACATTCGTACCGGTGCCCTCGCGGAAATCAGACTATTGTGGCCTGCCCTGTCCGAGTGGGTACCAAATGACGTTAAATTCCGGACCTTATGACCCAATGAGTAAGACTTGACGCCACCAACTCGATAGCGAACGAATCAATGCCTCTTTTGGGTCTAATCACGTCATTTTGTGGCACCGGAAACTAAGGTCAAATTGAAAGGTCAAGACCATCATGCTTTCTCGAATGTCGCGTCGGTTTTCCCTTCGTTTCGTGCTCAGCGCGATTCTCGGGGGAATTGGGTGTATACTTGCGTTTGTATGCGCGATGAGCATGATCACGGCCGTCGGGGAAACCCGAACGGCTGCACGGATTTCGACCATCATCGGCGTTGATCAGCAGCTATTCCTGGGCTTCAGCGCGGCGCGTTACGAACGCGGTAATTTCCTTTCGGCCCTCGGTGCCGCCGGTGCGATGGCGGCGAACATGACCGAAATCACGGCCGCCAACCGCAAGATCGTCGACACCAAGCTTGCTGCGTCCCTTCCCGTGCTTGCGGAGCTGGAGGTCCCGGGTCTGCCCGCGGCGCTCGCCACCCTGAGCGAGGCCTACGGCGCATTCCAGGCCTTGCGGTCGCGGGTTGATGCCGCCGCCAGGGTCGCCAAACCCGATCGCCCCGCGGACCTGGCGCCCCAGTGGGGGGCGGCCGGCCAAAAGCTGATCGACGCGATCCTGGCGGTTTCGGCACGGCTCGAGGCCGGAATAGCGGGGGTTGATGCGGCGATCGACAAGGCGGTGACGATCAAGCAGGCCGCGACCGTGGCGCGGGCGGCGGCGGGGTCGGAGGTGCTGTTGGTCGGGGCTACCCTCAACGCCGGCCGGATCATCACGGCCGAACAGCAGTTGGAGGCGGCTGGCCTGCGCGGCCGGACCGCGGCGGCCTGGGCTACGGTCCATTCCCTCAGCGATGGCTTCGCAACGGCCCCGGCCCTCGCTGCCGCGATCGAAGCCGGCGAGCGGAACTATTTCGGCTCGGGCGCGGAGCGCAGAAGCCGGGTCATGGCGATCATGGCCGCGGGTCAGCGGCCGGAGGTTTCGGGGGACGACTGGCTTCAACAGGGCGTCAGGGAATTGGGTTACCTTAACGCGGTGGCCGACCAGGCGATGACGACAGCGGTGGAGAACACCCAGCGGCACCAGGCCGGGGCCCTGCGCGTGCTCGTGTTCAATCTGGCGCTGTTTCTGATGGCATCGGCGGCGGTGGCGATCGGGCTGGTTATCGTCACGTGTCGGATCGTCAATCCGATCGTCGCCCTCACGAGCGCGATCGACCGGCTCTCCCACCAGGATTACGATGTCGAGATTCCCGAGTTGCGCCAGCAGGACGAACTCGGGCGGATGCGCGACGCCCTTGAGGTCCTGCGGGACAACGGGCGCGCGGCGGCCGAAGCGGCGCGCCAGCGCCACCAGGAACAGCAGGCCGCCTTGGGGCGCGCCGGGCGGGTGGCGCAGCTCTGTCAGGGTTTCGACGACTCGGTGCGCAGCAGCCTGACCACCGTGGCCGCGGCCACAGACCGCCTTGGTGGGGCCGCCGTCGCGCTCGGCAACGCGTCGGGCCAGGCCTGCCAGCGTAGCGACACGGTTTCCGCGGCAACCGCCAAGGTCGCGGCGGGTGTGGGCACGACCGCCGCCGCCGCCGACCAGCTTTCCGCCTCGATTCGGGAGATCGGCCGGCAGACCGGACAGTCGACCGCGATCGCCACCGATGCCGTTCTCAAGGCCGACGAAACCAACCGGATTATCGCCGGCCTCGCCGCCGCGAGCCACAAGATCGGCGAGGTCGTGACGCTGATCAACAACATCGCGACCCAGACCAATCTGCTCGCCCTCAACGCCACCATCGAGGCGGCACGTGCGGGCGTGGCCGGCAAGGGCTTCGCCGTGGTCGCGACCGAGGTCAAGGCCCTGGCTACCCAAACCGCGCAGGCGACCGAGGAGATTGCGCAGCAAGTCACCACGATGCAGTCGATCACGGGGGAGGCCGTTGCCGGTGTGGGCGATATCGCGACGGTGATTCGGTCAATCAGCGAGATCAGCACCAGCATAGCCGCGGCGGTCGAGGAGCAGGGCGCCGCCACCTCCGAGATCGCACGCAATGTCCAGGAGATCTCGAACGCCACCCGGATCATCACCGACGGCATCGGCTCTCTCGCCGAGACCGTCACCCAGTCGCGGGGAATCGCGGCCGAAGTGGGCTCGGCCGTCTCTCTCACGCGCGACGAGGTCGATGCTCTGCGCACCGGCGTGGGCCGTTTCCTCGACGATCTACGGGCGGCCTGAGAGCAGCACGGCAGCACACGGGTCTGAGACGTCCCCCCGGATGAGGCGTTTTTCCTCCGCCTCTATCTTCGCCGCGGTCTGTCCAGCCACGGGCGCCGAGGTTCAATCGTTTACAAAAACCCCAGTACCGTCAAGCATACCGTGTGCTGGCGGCACCGATCCGTTGATGCAACCGACTACGCCATACGATCCGATCGGTCCTGAGACGGTCTCGAGTCCCCTCACTCCCACTCAATGGTCCCCGGCGGCTTCGACGTGATGTCGTAGGTCACGCGGTTGATGCCGCGGACCTCGTTGATGATGCGGGTGGCGGTTGCGGCCAGGAAATCGTGGTCGAAGCGGTAATAGTCGGCGGTCATGCCGTCGGTGGAGGTGACGGCGCGCAAGGCCAGCACATGATCGTAGGACCGGCCGTCGCCCATCACGCCCACCGAGCGAACCGGCAGCAGGACCGCGAAGGCCTGCCAGATGGCGTCATAGAGGCCGGCGGCGCGGATTTCCTCCAAATAAATCCGATCGGCCCGGCGCAGCAGGTCCAGCCGTTC
The DNA here is from genome assembly GCA_903927615.1 of uncultured Rhodospirillales bacterium. Taxonomy (GTDB): domain Bacteria; phylum Pseudomonadota; class Alphaproteobacteria; order Azospirillales; family Azospirillaceae; genus BOG-933. The sequence goes on from CAIYNU010000045.1 coordinate 6,172, forward strand.
CGGTGTGACCTCGCCCGGAATGCGGATGGCCAGACCGGGTCCGGGGAACGGGTGGCGGCCGACGAAGGCCTCGGGCAGGCCCAATTCCCGGCCCAGCTTGCGGACCTCGTCCTTGAACAATTCGCGCAACGGCTCGACCAGCTTCAGCTTCATCCGCTCGGGCAAGCCGCCGACATTGTGGTGGGACTTGATGGTGACGCTGGGGCCGCCCGTCACCGAGACGCTTTCGATCACGTCGGGATAAAGGGTGCCCTGGGCCAGGAACCCGGCCCCGCCGATCCGGTGGGCCTCCTGGTCGAAAACGTCGATGAAGGTCGCCCCGATGACCTTACGCTTGGCCTCGGGATCGGTGACGCCGGCCAGCTTGGTCAGGAACAGCGTGGCGGCGTCCCGGTGAACCAGCGGTATATTGTAGTGGTCGCGGAACAGCCCGACCACTTCTTCGGCCTCGCCCATCCGCATCATGCCGGTATCGACGAAGATGCAGGTCAATTGTTCGCCGATGGCCTGATGGATCAGCACCGCCGCCACCGCGCTATCGACACCGCCGGACAGGCCGCAAATCACCCGACCATCTCCTACCTGGGCGCGGATTTTGGCGATCGCATGGTCACGGAATGCCGCCATGGTCCAGGTGCTAACGCATCCGGCGACCTTGTGAATAAAGTTCGCCAGCAATTGAGCGCCGTGCGGGGTGTGAACCACTTCGGGATGAAATTGAACGCCGTAGAACCGGCGGGTGTCGTCGGCGATGACGGCAAACGGTGCGCCCTCGCTGGTGGCCACCACCCGAAAGCCCTCGGGCACCGCGGTGACGCGGTCGCCGTGGCTCATCCAGACCTGCTCCCGGGCGCCCTCGGCCCAGACGCCCTCGAACAGGGCGCAGCTCTGTTTGATCTCCAGCCAGGCCCGCCCGAATTCGCGATGGTCGCTGCCTTCGACCCGGCCGCCGAGTTGGGCGCACAGGGTCTGCTGGCCGTAGCAGATGCCAAGCACCGGCACCCCCAGCTCGAACACCACCGCCGGCGCTCGGGGCCCATCGGGGTCGCTGACCGACGCGGGGCTGCCCGACAGGATCACCGCCTTCGGCGCGAAGCCGCGGATGCGTTCCCCGGTCAGGGTGAAGGGATGGATTTCGCAATAGACGCCGCTCTCGCGCACCCGCCGCGCAATCAGTTGGGTCACCTGAGACCCGAAATCCAGAATCAACACGCGATCGACGGTCATGGGTTTGCCTTGTCTCGGGGGCGGGAGGACGTTTCGGGGGCGGGAGGACGCGGTTAAGACCTACTCCAGGGGCGGGTTGACCGGCAAGCGCGCCAGTTCGGAAAGGTCGCCCCAGCCATAGGCGACCTCGGGCAACAGCTCCCGGGCCAGGCAAATGGTCTGCTCGCCCAGCCGCCGGCCGCCCAGGCGCTCGTAGAACCAGCGGGCGGGATTGTCGCGCAGCACCCACACCAGCCCCGAGGGATAGCCCCGCGCCAGCAACTCGGTTGCGGCCGCCGCCATCAACCGCCGGCCCAATCCATGCCCCTGCGCCTGGTCCAGCAGGTAGAGGGTATAGACCTCGCCGCCATAACCGGCCAGTTGGCCGCGCTGAACGCCGCAGGTCACGAACCCGACGACGCCGTGAGGCCGCTCCACCGCCACGAACACCCCGTCGCCATCCCGGCCCCAGGCCAGCTGGCCGCGCCAGCGCGCGGTCAAGGCCTCTTCGGACAGGCCGACCAGATAATGGTCCGGGATCAGCCCGGGATAGGTGGACCGCCAGCTCTCCACATAGACCCGACCCATCGCCGCAGCGTCGGTCGGACGCGCACGCCGAATCACGCTCATGCCGTCATCACCCCCGCAGAAGGTCGCCGATCCCTGATAGTGGGGCCGTGACGGTCGCGGGTCCAGGGGGGGAGGAAATCCGGGGGGGCAAGGGGCCTGACCGGACGTCCTCCAAGGGCGGGCAGGGAACCCGTGACGTCAGCCTTCGGCGATGTCGGCCCTTAGCCTTCGGCGATGTCGGCAAGGAACCGGTCCAGCAGGCGGACACCGAATCCGGTGCCGCCTTTGGGGACGGTGGCGGTGTCTTTTTTAGACCAGGCGACGCCGGCAATGTCCAGGTGCGCCCAGGGCAGGTCGCCCACGAAACGCTTGAGGAATTGGGCGCCGAGGATACTGCCGCCCGCCCGGCCGGAGCCGACATTCTTCATGTCGGCAATATCCGAGTTCAGGTCCTTGTCATAGTTTTCGCCCATGGGCAGGCGCCACAGGGGCTCGCCGACCGCCCGGCCGGCGGCCAGCAACTGGTCGGCCAGACCGTCCTCGGTGGCGAACAGGCCGGCATGCTCGTGACCGAGCGCGATGATCACCGCACCGGTCAGGGTCGCCAGATCGATCAGCAACCGGGGTTTGAAGGTTTCCTGAGCGTACCACAGAGCGTCGGCGAGCACCAACCGGCCCTCGGCGTCGGTGTTGATCACCTCAATGGACTTGCCCGAGGCCGAAACCACCACGTCGCCGGGCCGCTGGGCGGTCCCCGACGGCATGTTTTCGACCAGTCCCAGCACCCCCACCACATTGACCCGGGCCTGGCGGCCGGCCAGAGTCCGCATCACGCCGGTCACCACCGCGGCGCCGGCCATGTCCCACTTCATGTCTTCCATGCCGCCGGCCGGTTTGATGGAAATGCCGCCGCTGTCGAAGGTCACGCCCTTGCCCACCAGCACCACCGGGCGGCCATCGCGGCCGGCGGCGGGGGTCGGGTCGCCGTGCCACGACAGGGTGACCAGCCGGGGCGGCTGGGCGCTGCCCTGGGCCACACCCAGCAGGGCGCCCATGCCCAGTTCCGCCATCCGGGCCTGGTCGAGCACGGCGACCTCGAGGCCGACCTCGGTCAGTGCGGTGCAGCGGTCGGCGAAGGTCACGGGCGTCAGCCGGTTGGCCGGTTCCGAAATCAGGTCCCGGGCCAGGGTCACGCCGGCCACCACCGGCTGCACCCGGGCGAAGGCCGTTTCGGCCTCTGCGGGGGCGGCGACCTGGACGGTCAGTCGGGCCAGGCTCGGCTTTTGGTCCGGCTTTTCGGTGGTGCGGTAGCGGTCAAAGCGGTAGCTGCGCAACTGCGCGCCCAGGCCCGCCGCCGCCGCGGCCTGGCCCGGGGACAGCGTCGAGCCGGCGGGCAGCTCCAGGCGCAGCCAGGCTTCGGTTTCGCCGGCCTTGTTGAGAAAGGCTACGGCGGTTCCACCCAGCGTCTCGAACGCGGTTTCGGTCAGCGTCTCGAGTTTGCCTTGGCCGACCAGCAGCAAACGCGCCACCTCGAGGCCGGTCGGCGCCAGCATCTCCAGCACCTCGTCTTTCTTGCCGGTAAAGCGGCTTGCGGCCAGTGCCCGGCCGACCGCGCCGCCGGTGATCCGGTCGATCGCGATAACGGACGGACCCAGGGCGCGGTCCTGGCCGACGGTCACAATCAGCGTCCCGCCATGGGGCAGGCTGGGTTCGGCAAAGGCGATGAGCATGGGTGGCGACCTTCCTGGACTTGTGTCGGGCCTGGACTCAGTTGGGTTCATGGTCGGCGGGGGCCGCGAAGCGAACCGGTGATGTCCGCCATAAGGGGGGTGGTGGGTCGGCTGTCAAGCGGTCCCTCGCGAAAACGCCGGGCCGGCAAAGGGTATTCCTAAGGGGGGCCGGCAGTCTTCAAAAGAATGTCATAATTCTGTAAGGCTGGTAACCGCATCGTTATGTTCAACGGGTATCCGGTGTCATGCCAAAGAAGGGTGGGAAGATGAAATCCGTTCGACTGTTGAAGGGACTCGCGCTTGGGGGCGCGGTAGCGGCGGCGATGGCCGCGCCGCCGGCGTGGGCGGGGACTCCGGCCCTGGCCGGGATCGACCACTTCGTGATCATCTACATGGAAAACCGCAGCTTCGATTCCCTGTATGGCTTGTTTCCCGGAGCCAACGGTTTGGCCAACGCCGGCAGCGCGGCGATCCAGGTGGATCGCGACGGCAAGCCTTACGAGGTACTGCCCCGGGTGATCGACACCACCCTGACGCCGCCGGCGCCGGACCCGCGTTTCCCCGAGAACTTGCCCAACCGGCCCTTCGATATCGGCCAGTATGTTCCCCTGACCCAGAAGACCGGTGACTTGATCCACCGGTTCTACACCAATCAGATTCAGATCGACGGCGGCAAGAACGACTTGTTCGTCGCCTGGTCCGACGCCAAGGCCCTGACCATGGGCTATTACGATGCGTCGAACACCGAACAGGGAAAGTTGGCCAAGGCCTATACGCTGGCCGACAATTTCTTTCAGGGGGCCTTTGGCGGTTCGTTCCTGAACCACTTTTGGCTGGTTTGCGCCTGCACGCCCCGTTACGCCAATGCCCCGGCGCGGCTGATCGCGACCTTCGACAGCCAGGGGGGGCTGACCAAGGATGGCGCGGTGACGCCCGACGGCTTCGCCGTCAACACCATTCAGTCCAGCTTTCAGCCCCACGACCCCAAGATCACCGACCCGACCTCGCTGTTGCCGCCCCAGACCATGCCGACCATCGGTGACCGGCTGAGCGAAAAGGGTATTTCCTGGGCCTGGTATTCGGGCGGCTGGAACGACGCGGTGGCCGGCAAAGCCGACCCGCTGTTCCAGTTCCACCACCAACCGCTGGCCTACTTCCAGCAATTCGGCGACGGCACCCCGGCGCGGGCCGAGCATCTGAAGGACTATGCCGATCTGGAGCGGGCGATTGCCGACGGTGCCTTGCCGGCGGTGGTGTTCTACAAGCCCATCGGTGAACTGAACGAGCATCCCGGCTATTCCGAGATTGCCGACGCGGACGAGCACTTGGGAAAGCTGATGGCCCAACTGGAGCAGAGTCCCCAATGGGCGAGCACCGCGGTGATCATCACCCCCGATGAAAATGGCGGTTCATGGGACCATGTGGCGCCGCCCAAGGGGGATCGCTGGGGCCCCGGAACCCGCATTCCCACCATCATCGTCTCGCCCCACGCCAGGAAGGGTTTTGTTGATCATACCGAGTACGATACCACCTCGATCCTGGCCACCCTCGAGCACCGCTTCGACCTCAAGCCGCTTGGCGAACGCGATGCCCAGGTCCATGACTTGAGCAACGCCTTCGAGCCCTGAGCACACCTGTTAAGACGGACGCACACAACAAGACCGAACGGGCGGTGCCGGTCCCGTCGTTCACGACGACGCCCTGGGGCAGGACCGGCGCCAACCTGTTGATATCGTCTTGTTGAAGTCCTGATCGCTCAGGGCGGTCGCAGCCCGACCTCGCCGATCGGTCAAATTTACGGCAGGGTGGTCATACAGTGTCAAATCAGGGCGTCCCCAGGGGGGAGGTCCGGGGATATTGACGAATCAGTGATTATGAAGCGTGCTTCTTGCGCAAATATTCGAACAGCACCTTGTCGAAATTATCGGCATGAAAACGAAATTTCTTGCGCAGTTTATCGGCGATTTGGCCCGCCGTCAGGTCGTGATCGTCAAGCTTGGCCACGGCGTGAACCATATCAGACACCAGTCTGTTATGTTCCATCGTGTGAATGTCAGCCAATGGGTACCTTGACGTCTCCATCAGATATTCTTCATGTTGGAATAACTGATAAACCGTGGTGATCAAGTCAGCCGTGTGGCTATTGATGAGGGTCTCATCTTTGATGACGTCGATCTGAAAGCGGTCAATGGCGGCGATCAGGTCGCTGTCTTCTTGGCCAAGGGCGCCGACATCGACAAACACGGTGCTCGGCAATTGATCTTCGGTTTCCATGGCCTGCTGCTCCTCGCGAATGGTCGTGACTGAGCATTACTCTGGGCGCCGCGCGGGGTCAAGGGCGGGGGCCACAGAAAGGGTCGTTGGGTAGGATTGTCGGGCTATTTTGCCACTGTCGACCAATGCTGGTTTACCGCCGGGAAGACAAGCTTAAAAAGCATGGCGTTACCAGTACCGAATTCAGAGGCCTGCTTTAGACTCTTTTTCCGGGCTTAAATCCGAAGGACCTGTAAGTTCCTTTGGACAAGAACGCGAAGAAGTCCGCGAGGAGGAACTGTCATGGCTAACGTCACGGAACAACCGATTCAGAAAGGCGTAAAATCGTCTGGCGGTCTTGGTCTGGTTGGCGCCATTGGCGTCATCGCGGCCTTGGTTGCGGTCGCCACGCCGAACACCGCCACTGCCGGGAGTGATGCGGGGTTGATTGTTTGCATGGTTGCCGTCGTGGCTCGCGATATCGCTGTCGGGGACAAAACCGTGGTGGAACCGAGCCGCCTGCCGGTCCCGACCAAGGCGCCCGAAGGTGATCTGCGGCTCAGCAGTCTCGACCGTCCTCAATGACGGTTACGCCCTCAATGATGGTTACACCATTGGTCTAGCTTTCCGCGGGAACGCCGCGAACCACCCTTAGCGGTAGAATAGCCGGGGGTTCGGGCGATGGAATGGCTGGTAATCGTTTCCGTGATGGCGGGTGCCATCGGTCTTGTGGCTGTTTCCGCGTATTTTACAGTGCGGGTCAGGCTGTTGCAGCAGGCGTTGAGGAACAGCAACGGCAAGACGACCGCCATTCTCGATGCCGCCGTTGATGGTATTGTGACCATTGATGAGCGCGGTGTAATCGAAAGCTTTAATCGTGCGGCAGAGCGCATCTTCGGCTACCAGGCTGACGAGGTGATCGGCCGGAACGTTAAAGTGCTGATGCCGGAGCCCTATCATTCCGAGCATGACAAATATCTGATCAATTATAACACCACCCACCAGCCCCGAATCATCGGGACCGGCCGCGAGGTGGTCGGCCGGCGCAAGGATGGTTCGACGTTTCCCATGGACTTGGCGGTGGGCGAAAGCCGCATGGGCGGGCGACGGATGTTCGCGGGCATCGTTCGGGACATCACCGAGCGCAAGCGGATGGACGAAGCCTTGCGCACCGCCAAGGAGGCGGCCGAACGGGCCAATCTGTCTCAGTCCAAGTTCCTGGCGGCGGCCAGTCATGATCTCCGGCAACCGGTTCAGGCGCTGGTGCTGTTTGCTTCGGCCCTGGAAACCAAAATCTTCGGCTCGCCCGCAGCCTCGTTATTGGGGGACATGAAGGGGTCGCTGGATGCCCTCAACATGCTGCTCGACGCGCTGTTGGACGTTTCCCGGTTGGACGCCGGCACGATTGCTCCGCGCGAAACCAATTTCGCCTTGTCCACCCTGACCGAACGGCTGATGGCCGAATTCGGTCCCGTTGCCGGTGATAAGAATATTGCGCTTAAGGTCATCCACAGTTCCGCGGTGGTGCGAACCGATCCCACCCTGCTGTGTCGGATTATCGGCAATTTTCTCTCCAATGCGGTCCGCTATACCAGCCAGGGCAAGATTCTGCTGGGGTGTCGCCGGGGCCGCCGGAGGCTTCGCATCCAGGTGCTGGACACCGGAATCGGCATTCCGGCTCATCTACAGAGAGAAATCTTCAAGGAATTTTACCAGATCGGCAACAGCGAGCGGGATCGCGACAAAGGTCTTGGCCTAGGTCTGGCCATCGTCGACCGGTTGTCGCGGTTACTCCGGTGCCCGGTCACGGTTCGGTCGAAGGAGGGACGGGGCTCGGTCTTTTCGGTGGACGTGCCGCTGGTCTGTTACAACAAGGCCACGAACGTCGTCTATCTGAAACCTGACTATCCGCGCGAGATCATTCGCGAAAAAGGCGTCGTCTTTGTGATTGACGACGAAGCCGCGGTGCTGAAGGGCCTGCAACTGGTCATCCAGGACTGGGGCTATACGGTCCAAACGGCACGGACCGAACTGGAGGCGATCGATATTCTATCGGGATGCGGTCATGCTCCGGATATCGTGATCGCCGATTACCGGTTGCGCGGCATTTGCACCGGCGCCGATGTCATCCAGCACATCCGGGAGGTGTTCAAGCGGTCGATCCCGGGCATTCTGATCACCGGCGACACCGCGCCCGAACGGATCAAAGAGGCCGCCACCCATGGCCTGATCCTGCTGCACAAGCCGATTCATCCCGCCGAACTGCATGTGGCCATCTCGGACATTCTGATGCGCAGCTTGCTCAAGACCGGCGACGGGCTTCGGGACCAGAAGGATAACGGCGTTGCGCAGTCCTCTTGACGTGCTAACTACGTGCTATTTATGCCCGTCCCGTCATTCCTGGTTCCCACACCCTTACCAGGACCAGGATTACAGCGTTTCCAGCCAGCCCGCGATGGTGTCGGCGACCTGTCGCCAGTCGGGCTCGATCATCATGCCGTGGGCCATGTCCGGGAAGATGGTGGCGGTGGTGCCGAACGCGCGGGCGGTGGCTTCGATCTGGGACGGCGTGAGGAAGGCGTCGTCCGCGGCGCCCAGCACCAGCACCGGCAACGACGGGTCGGGGCGCCACAGGAACGGGTCGAAGGCGAGCATGTCGATCACCACCCGCTGGGACTCGCTCTGGAACAGGGGCTCGTAGCGCAAAAGCTCGGAGTCCGGGACCCGGTCCGAGAGCATCGCCCGACGGATGGCGCCGATATTGACGATGCCCGGCCCGAAGGTCAGCAATAGCCCCAGTTGATGGACCAGCAGCGGGTCGCGAAACAGCATCCCGATGGTGGAATCCCACATGCCGTAGGGGGGCACCGAGGCCATCAGTACCGCCGCCCGGGCGGTGCCGGACCGCAGATAGCGTTGGAGCACCATGCCGCCCATGGAGTGACCGACCAGCACCAGAGGCCGGCCCAGCTCAACCTGGAGGCTGTCGATGGTGTCCGACAGGTCGGCCACATAGTCGTTGAGGCTGTACCAGGGCAGCAGGTGACGGTCGCCGCTCTGGCCGTGACCGCGCAGACTGACCGCATGGGCGGTGTATCCCAGCGCGGCGAAGTAAGGCAGAAAATTGACATCCCAAATGCCGGCGTGGGAAAAGGAGCCATGCACGAACAGGAGTGAGAGCGGCCGGCTCAGGCCTTCCGGGTGGCGGGTGATGATTTCAAGTCTGGCCATGGGAACACCCCGTTCAGTGGACCTATCCCGTTCAGTTGGTCCCCGTCCGGGCGGTTGCGACCGTGGGTGGGGTACTCCGAGAACCGTCGTCGCCGCAACCCTTTTTCAGGTATTGGAGATAGTCGGCCCGCTGGAGCTGGTACGGGTCCAGTTGCGTCCGGTCCGGCTGGTCGGCGACATGGCGCAGGCTGGCGGCCGAGGCGCTGATATCGACCACCAGATCGGCGGTGGCCAGCAAGGTCGAAATCAGGCTTAGGGCATACCACTCGACCGCAAAGAAACCGGTGAGCAGCCCGGCCGAGGCGACGTTGGTCGGGCCGATCAGCGGCAGGACCAGATAGGGTCCGGTGGGCACCCCGGCGGCGCACAGGGATTCGCCGAACTCGGTTTCGCGCCGGACCAGTCCGAGTCCGGTGGCAGGGTCGAACAGGCCGCCGATGCCCAGCGTGGAGTTGACCACGAAGCGGCTGGCCGACAGACCGGCGTCGGCGTTGCGCCCCGAAAACAGGTTGGTGACGATGAATTCCGGCTCGGTCAGATTGGCGTAGACATTATTGCCCGCCTGTCGGACCGGCTGCGGTACCCAGGCCGCGAGCGCGCCCGCGACTGGCCCGATCACGGTATCCGTCGCCAGTGTGTTGAAATCGAACATCACCCGGTTGAACGATTCCAAGGGATCGGCTTCGGCACGGGTGGCCGGGATGACAGCCAGAGCGAGACCGCTGGCGACGGCAATGGCGAACAGTCTGGGCGTCATGAGTCCGGGTATCCTTGTGGCGGTTTCGGCCCCGGATGATTACGCCTTCTACGAGGGGCTGACCAGACCGGCAACGCCATAAGCCGCAGCGGCCGCCAGCGCACCGATGGCCGCGGTCTGAAGTCCGGCCTTCAGCGGCGGGACGCCGGTCAGGCTACCCTTGACCGCGCCAAAAAGGGCCAGCGCCGCCAGCGTGATCACCACCGAGATGACCAGGGCCGGTTGGATCGCTTGGGTCAGCATGTAAGGCAGCAGCGGAATCAGGCCGCCGGTCAGGTAGGCGACGGCGATGGTGGCGGCGCTGATCGGGGCCCGGCGTGGGTCGGGACGTTCGAGACCCAGTTCGAACCGCATCATGAAGTCCACCCAGCGGTCGCGGTCGCTGGCGATGGCCGTCACCACCTGTCGCAGGGCGTCGCCGGTCAGACCGAAACCACACAGGATTTCGGCGACTTCCCGGCGTTCTTCGTCCGGCAGCTCGCGGGTCTCGCGGCTCTCCCGGCGGTGCTCCGAGTCGTAGTGCTCCTGATCGGTTCGCGCCGCCAGATAGCCGCCCAGGCCCATGGCCAGCGACCCCGCGGCGATCTCGGCGAGGCCGGCGGTGACGATCACCCCCGACGAGGCCACCGCCCCGGACAGCCCGGCAGCCAGCGCGAACGGGACGGTCAGGCCGTCGGCCATGCCGATCACCACGTCGCGGACGGTAGCGGAAGCGAGAAAATGTCGTTCGATATGCGTGTGAGAGGACATTGTTTCGATAGCCTTTGCCTGGGGGGCGTCGTCGCAGTTCTATACGAGGGTTCGGGCGCGATGGACCGCCGGAGTCCGGAGGCGCTATGCGGATGGTCCCGGTCGGGATATCATGGCGCGTCGTTGTTTTGCTTCTTCGATACGGGAACCGCCATGTTGAAAGAACCGTTGGACTTTTATGACCTTGACGCGTTCCTGTCGTCGGATCGGTCTCCCGAGAACTGCATGCAGCTTGCCGATCTGGACGGTTTTCTGACCGCGGTTGCGGTTGGCCCGGAGCCGATTCCCCCGGAGGAATGGTGGCCGGTGATTTGGGGCGGCGAAGAGCCGAAATTCCGCAACGCCAAAGAAGCCAAGACCGTCATCGTCACCATCAAGGCCCGGTACGACGAGATTGCGTCGGGACTGGAACGGGATCCGCCGGTGGTGACGCCGGTGTTCTGGCTGGAAAACGGCGAGCCCATCGTTTCGGATTGGGCCGAGGGCTTCCTGGACGGCATCAAGCTGCGGCTGGCCGATTGGTCCCGCCTGATTGCCTCGGACGACAACGCGATTTTGATTCCGCTGGCGGTGTTCTGGCTGGATGATGACGAGCAGCCTATCATTGAAGTGGACGACGATGTCCGGGAGCGGATCGAGGCCGAAGGCCCAGACCTGATTCCCGACACCGTCGCCGCAATCCACCGTTATTGGCGCGCCCACGCGGAAGCCTTAAAACCGCAGATGCGGCTGCATTGAGGCGCTCCCGACTTCATCCGTCCCAGGACCGGGTTGCCCGGACGGGGGCGGAACGGGTCGGGAGAGGGGCGAAGACTTGGGTTATTTGGAGGCACGGGGCGGAATCGAACCGCCGTACGCGGATTTGCAGTCCGCTGCATCACCACTCTGCCACCGCGCCGTCCGGGAAGGGGCTGAACGCCGCTCCGCGCCCGGTCCAAGCATGTGGTGGGGACCGGAGGCGCCCTTATAGCGGGGAAGCGCCGTCCGGTCAATGGCGTCGGTGTGGCTTCGCATCAGGAAAGTGGGGCGGTTCGTTCAAGCCGGATCTGTGCTTATGGCATTGTCTTCCCTAGTCGCGATGGCTATAAGTCCGCCAGGGTTCGCGACATGGGGCCGAAACAGGCTTGCCCCGGCTGCCGACCCCACCGGTTCAACGAAGCAATGCGGTCGCCATGTCCAATTTCGCTCCCGCTCGGGTCAACATGGTGGAAGGGCAAATTCGCCCGAACCATGTCACTGACCCGGCCCTGATCGTCGCTTTAGAGAGTGTTGCCCGCGAGCTGTTCGTTCCCCAGGGAGCGGAGGGGTTCGCGTATGTGGACGAGGAAATCCGTCTGGGTCATGGCCGGTCATTGCTGGAACCGATGGTCCTCGCGCGTTTGCTCCAGTCGGCTGATATCGGTCCCGGGGATACCGTGCTCGATATCGGTTGCGCCACCGGTTATTCCACGGCGATCCTGGCCCGGATGGCCAAAGCCGTGGTTGCTGTCGAGTCGCAGCCGGAACTGGTGGCCCAGGCGGTCAAGGCCCTGGCCGCGACCGGCACCCAGGCGCACGTGGTTGAAGGCTCTTTGGTGGATGGTTATCCGCAGCGGGCGCCCTATGACGTGATCGTGATCAGCGGCGCGGTGGCCGAAGTGCCTCCGGCGATCCTCGGGCAGTTGGCCGACGGGGGCCGGTTGGTCACGGTGGTGGCGGGTCATCACGCCTTTGTGCGGTTGGGGCAGGCGCGTCTCTATCGTCGCATCGGATCGTCTTTCCCCAGCGTGCCGTTGTTCGAGACGACGACCGCGGTTCTCCCCGGTTTTGAGGCCAAGCCCCGGTTCGTGTTCTAGGTGCCAGATCCGGGGATCGGCGCACGAAACGACCGGAACGAAGGGAACGTTATCCGAATGTCGATCCTTGGGATCAGAGGCAGGGGAATCATGGGCAGACAGGGCAGGGCGCTGGTGGCGTGGGGGGTGTTGGCGGCGGGGTTGGTGATGGCGCCCGGACTGCCGGCGGCGCAGACGCTGGAAGAGGCGCTGGTTCAGGCTTACGACGGCAATCCGACCTTGGGCGCGGCACGGGCGACCTTGCGATCGGTGGACGAAGGTGTTCCGGCGGCCCGGGCCGGGGAGCGTCCGTCGCCGTCGGTGGTCGGCAGCACCGGTTCGGCCTGGGCCCAGTCGAGCCTGTTTGCCCCGGCCATTCCCAGCAGCCAGGTGACGCGGACCACGCCCAGTTCGGTCGGCCTCTCTGTGACCCAACCGATCTATCAGGGCGGCCAGATCGAAGCGCGCATCAACCAGGCGGAAAATGCGGTTCTGGCCCAACGAGCGGCGTTGCTCACTGCCGAGCAGACGGTGCTGCTCCAGGCCACCGGCGCCTATCTCGATGTGGTTCAGGATCAGGCGCTGCTTGACCTTCAGGTCAATTACGAGGCGTTCCAGAAGCGTGATCTGGAAGCGATTCGGGATCGCTTTCGGGTGGGGGAGGTGACCCAGACCGATGTGAGCCTCCAGGAAGCCCAGCTGGCCAGCGCCACCGCCGCCCGCATCGCGGCCGAAGGCGTTCTGAGTGCGGTTCGCGCCACCTACACCAAGTTGATCGGTTCGCCGCCGGGCAAGCCGGTGCTGCCGAAGCTCAAGTACCCGTTGCCGGCCAGTCTCGAAGAGACGGTGACCCTGGCGCGGGCCCATAATCCTGCCGTGACCAACGCGGTTTATACCGAAACCGCGGCGCGGGACGCGGTGGATGTGGCGGACGGGGCCTTGTTGCCGACGGTGAGCGTCACGGCTAGCGTGTCGCATGCCCTCGACCGGCAGATTCCCAACGATTTCACCAACAGCGGCAGTGTGATTGCCAATCTGACCATTCCGCTGGACAATGGCGGGGCGGCGGCGAAGGCGCGGGCGGCGCGGCAGCAGGCCAGTTCGGCCCGCATCACCATCGACCAGACGCTGCGGGCCACCGAGGAAACGGCGGTCACCGCCTGGCAAAATCTGGTGACGGCCCGGGCCAGCATCGCGTCCTTCGATGCCGCAGTCAAAGCCAACGAACTGGCGGCGGAGGGTATGCGCCAGCAGGTGTCGGTGGGCGCCAGCACCGTCATTGACCTGTTGAACACGGAACAAACCCTTTTGAACTCCCGGGTCAATCTGGTTAAGGCTCATCATGACGAGAGTGTTGCGGTGTTCGCGGTGCTTTCGGCGGTTGGCCAACTGACTGCTCAGTCGCTTCAACTGCCGACCCAGTATTATGACTATAAGGCGTATTACGATGCCGTGCACGACAAGTGGTTCGGTATCGGTATTGACCAGCCGTAATCCGATCGATGGCGGCGGACGGCAGGGACCCCCGGTCTCTGCGGTGTTGCTGTGGCTTTCGATCGGGGGTGGCGTTTCACCGAGAGGCGAATTAGGCTGGTCATCGACCGGAAGCGTCGGAACAGGCAGCGATGAGCGATAGCAGGACCCAGCAAGAACCGTCGATGGAGGAGATTCTTGCCTCCATTCGGCGGATCATTTCCGAGGATGGCGAGACCCCGCCGCGCCCGGTTGAGGTTCCCGAACCGCCGCCCCCGCCGCCGCCGCCGCCGCCCCCTCCGCC